>CAZHQK010000223.1:0-9060 GCA_964534795.1 uncultured Acidobacteriota bacterium | reverse complement strand
TGTGCCTGCCGCCGGCGCTCCTGGAGAGCGCATGCGGTTGCGGCGCAACCATTTTTGTTCAGGCGCGAGTAGGTCGCGCGCGCCGCGCGGGACCGGTGACTTGAAGCAATGAGCCGGCGGTCCGCCGCGGCGCGGCGGACCTACCGGCCCCGGAGGTGCCCTGAGCCGGTAGCCGGGGGTGAGCCGCAGGCGAACCCCCGGAAAGGGGCGTATCGATCAGGCAAGCCCCGGAGGGCTGGCAGACCGGGGTTCCTGATATATCCTTCTGCCGGCCCTTCGGGACTTGTCGCAATGCCGTCACTTTTCTCCAGGTTCGCTTCCGCTCACCTGGAGCTACCAGCTTCCGTCCCTCCGGGACGGATATGGCCCCGGAGGGGCCCTGAGCCGGTAGCCGGGGGTGAGCCGCAGGCGAACCCCCGGAAAGGAGCGTATCGATCAGGCGAGCCCCGGAGGGCCGGCAGACCCCGCGCGTAGGTGCGTCCCGCGCTCCGGGTAGGCCCCGCAATGCGCGGGACCGGCGACTTGAAGCAATGAGCCGGCGGGTCCGCCGCGGCGTGCCGGAGCCACTATCCCGTTGAAGATGCGCGCGGGCAAGGTTAGGATCAGGTGCGCATGAGTGCCGAGCCCAAGGTAGTCGTCGTCCTGCCCGCATACAATGCGGCCAGGACGCTGGAAAAGACCTACGCCGACATCCCCAAGGACCGGGTATGGAAAATCATCCTGGTCGACGATGTCAGCCAGGACCAGACCGTGGAAATCGCCCGTGCCCTGGGGCTTTCCGTCGTCATCCACATCCAGAACCGCGGCTACGGGGGCAACCAGAAGACCTGCTACCTCGAGGCCTTGAAGGAAGGGGCCGACGTCGTGGTCATGCTCCACCCCGATCACCAGTACGATTCCTGCCTCGTTCCCGAACTGGTCGGACCGATCCTCGAGGGCGAGGCCGACATGGTCATGGGGTCCCGGATCCTGAACGGCCGCGCCCTCGAGGGCGGCATGCCGATATGGAAATACATCGCCAACCGCTTTCTGACGAAGGCCGAGAACCTCGTCTACGGCACGCGCCTGACGGACTGCCACAGCGGCTTCCGCGCATACAGCCGCAAGCTCCTGCAAACGGTCCCGTTTCTGCTGAACTCGGACGACTTCGTCTTCGATTCCCAGATGATCGCCCAGGCCGTGCATGCGGGATTCACGATCAAGGAGATCCCGGTCCAGGCACGCTATTTCCCCGAGGCTTCGAGCGTCAATTTCAGGGTGAGCCTGATCTACGGCTTCAAGACGCTCTGGGTCATGCTCTGTTTCGCCCTGCAGCGGCTGGGAGTGGCGCGCTTCCGGGTTTTCGACCGGACCTTGCCGGAGGTCATCAGCAAGTACTACCACGAGGCGATTTTCCGCTGAGCCCGGCGCCGCCGCAGCGGAAGCGGCATGCGGGCAGGGTGCGGAGGGCGGGCTGCATGGTACCGGGTCGGATTTCCGTGATTGTGGTCAACTGGAACGGGATGGCATACCTGGGCGAGTGCCTCGATTCCGTGTGCAACCAGTCCTACCCCGACACGGAAATCATCGTGGTCGACAACGCGTCCGGCGACGGCTCGCGCGAATGGTTGCGCGGCATGCCGGCCGGGCCGCGCTTCAGCCTGATCGAATTGGGTGACAACCGCGGCTTCGCCGGCGGCGCCAACGCGGGCATCCGGGCGGCGACGGGAGAGTTCGCGGCCCTGCTCAACAACGATGCGGTGGCCGATCGCGACTGGCTCCGGCATCTAGTGGAGCCGATGGCGGATCCCGCCGTCGGGATGACGGCCTCGAAGATCCTTTTCTACGACCGGCGTAACGTGATCGACAAGGCGGGGCATCTGTTCTATCCCGACGGCCTGAACCGCGGCCGCGGCGCGGGCGAGCCGGATGCGGGGCAGTTCGACCGTGTCGAAGAGGTCCTTTTCCCCGACGGCTGCGCCGCGCTTTACAGGATGAAGATGCTCGAAGACGTCGGGCTTTTCGACGAGCAGTTCTTCGCCTACGGCGACGACGCCGACCTCGGGCTGCGCGCGCGCTGGCGCGGCTGGAAGTGCGTCTACGCGCCGCAGGCCAGGGTCTACCACCGGCATTCGAGCAGCCTGGGGAAATACTCGCCCCGCAAGGCGTTCCTCGTCGAGCGCAATCGTTTCTGGGTGGCCCTGAAGCTCCTGCCGCTGCCGATGCTGATCGCGTCGCCGCTGCGCACCCTGTGGCGCTTCGCCTGGCATGTGCGCAGCATGCTGTCCGAGCGCGGGCTGGCGGGCGGGGTCGCGCGCGATCACAGCGCCTGGAGCCTCATGGCGGCTCTTCTGCGGGCCTACGCCTCCGGCATGGCGGGGAGTCCGGCGGTGTGGAGGAAGCGGCGCGAGGTATTCCGCAATCGCCGGCTCAGCTCCGCCGAGTTCCGCAGGCTGCTCGGCCGGCATCGCATATCGGCCCGCGAGCTCGCCCTGCGCGACTGACCGGGCCCGATCGGCCGGGCCGCGGGCGCCGGCGGCCGGCTGCCGCGGGGCTGTTGGGAATGGGAGGGAATCGACCGTGCTCGATTCGCGGCTCAAGGCACTTGCCGAGAAGATTCTGCCGCGCTTTCTGCTCGACCGGCTGGATCCCTTTCAGGCGGTCATCGAGGAGGAGGTGCAGCGCGCGGCCGCGCAGACCGGCGACGGCCAAATAACTTTGGATGCCGGTGCCGGACGGGCGCAGCACGGGAGATACTTCGCGCAGGGCCGCTACCTCGCTCTCGATTCGGGCCGGGGAGACCCGTCCTGGGACTACTCCAGGCTCGACGTGCGCGGCGACCTCGAGCGATTGCCGCTGCGCGACGCCGCGATCGACCGCATCCTGTGCATGGTCGTGCTCGAGCATACCCGCGACCCGCGCCGCGTGCTGTCCGAGTTCGCGCGCGTGCTCAAGCACGGCGGCCGCCTCTTCATGGTCGTCCCCTTCCTCTGGGAAGAGCATCAGGCGCCCCACGACTACTTCCGCTTCACCCGCCACGGCCTGCGCTCGCTCATGGAAGGCCTTCCCTTCAGGATCGAGCTCCTGGAGCCGGTGGGGGGAATCTTCTGGGTGTGCGCGCGGCGCTGCGTCAATCTGCTCGCGCTGCTGCAGGGCGGGTGGCGCTGGGTGCTGTTCGTGCCGCTCGCGCCCTTTCTCGGGCTGCTGTTTCCCGTTGCCCTGTATTTTCTCGACGGCCTCGACCGCGAGAAGTCCTTCACGCTCGGCTTCCGCGTGCGCGCCGTCAAGGAAGGGCCGTGATGGTGCGGGCGACCGGAGATGGAGGGATTACCGGCGGCCGGCAACTGCCGCTCTGCGTGTTCTTGCTTTCGGCGGCCCTGTGGGCGGTCAACGGCTTCTGGCTGGCCGCCGACACGCGCCCGCCGGTATGGGACATGGCCCTGCACCAATTCTACGCCCTCAATTACATGCCGGGGGAGGCGCCCGAAGCGGGCGCCTACTGGGAGCGCTCGGGCAACTACCCGCCTTTCGTCCACTGGGTAATCGCCCTGTGCTGTTTCCTTTTCGGGCCGGGTCCCGACAGCGCGGCGCTCGCCAACCTGCCCGCGACCGTGCTGCTGCTCTGGTCGATCGCGGAGCTGTGCCGCGAGCTGGCATCGCCGGGCGCTGCGCGCTGGGCGTGCTTTCTCGCGGCCGTCACTCCCTACACGATGTGGATGTCGCGCGAGACCATCCTGGATTACTGGCTTTCGGCATGGTTCGCCCTTTTCCTGGTCGTTCTCAGGAAGACCTGCGGTTTCGAAGCGCGGCGCCCGGCGCTCCTTCTGGGCGCGGTCATGGCGCTGGGAATGCTGACGAAGTGGTTTTTCGCGGCGTTCGCCGCCGCACCGCTGCTCTGGGTCGCGGTGCGCTTCCGCGTGTGGCGCAGCACCGAGCGGCTCGTCAACCTTGCCGATGCCGCCCTCATCGCGGGCCTCGGCGCCGGGTTCTGGTATCTCCCGAACATTCCCCGTCTGCTCGGCTATTTTGCCGACAACATGCGTATCGGCGCACTGGAGGGCGAACCGCCGGTCCTTTCCTTCCAGTCCCTGATCTACTATTTCAGGCTGCTCGTGGGCTACCAGCTGCTCGGGGTGCTCGCGCTCCTTTTCGTCCTGGCTGCCGCAGCCGTGTGGCGGAAGAAGCTCATGCGCGACGGTACCTTCCTGCTCGCGGCGCTCGGAGGCGGCTGGCTGCTGATGACCCTGCTCCGCACCAAGGATCCGCGCTTCACCATGCCGCTGCTCGGCCTGACGGCCGTGGTGTGCGGCGCCTGGATACATTCATGGAAACACACATGGCGGGCCGCCCTGGCGCGCAGCGCGCTCGTCATCGTGCTCGCCGTTCAGGCCTACGCCGTCAACTTCGGCATATCGTGGCTGCCCGAGGAGATCGTCATCGCCCGGGGCTACCAGGGGTCGCTGCGCTGGGACTGGAACTTTTTCCTGCAGCACTATTTTCATATCCTCGGCCCTCCGCGGCGCGAGGACTGGAAGCAGGAGGAGATACTCGCGCGCATGGCGCGCCATGCGCAGGGAAACGGCGGGGTGCCGACGCTCGCCCTCGTGCCCGACCTGGCGCGCTTCAACGGGGCCAATTTCCAGCTCGCGGCGCGGCTGGCAGGCATCGCCGCGCGCATCGGGCGCATGCAGTCGGCCGCGAACGGCATCCGGTCCTTCGCGGGCGTCGACTACGTCGTCATGACCGAGAGAGACCAGGGAATGCCCTGGACGACGCGCGAGGCGCCGGAATTGAACCGGATCATCGTGGATCATCCCGAGGTCTTCCGCCTGCTCGGGGTCTATCCTCTGCCCAACGGGGACGGCGCAAGACTTTACTATATCGAGCGCGGGCGGGTCGCCCCGCTGTAGACGGCCATGCAAGCCTTCACCCAGGTGCCATCGCCCGGCTCGGCGCGCGTGCGCGGCGAGCTGGTGCTGCTGCTGCTGACCGTGATTCTGTGCGGCCTGCCCTTTCTCGGCCAGCCGTTCCACATGGACGACAACTTCTACATGGACATGGCGCGCAACGTGCGCGTGTCGCCCCTGTTCCCCAACGATCGGCCCTACGGCTTCGGCGGCGAGTATCTCGGCGACATGGCCTCGCACTCGCACCCGCCGCTCGTCACCTATGTGCTCGCCTTGCTGCAAGCGGTCTTCGGCGAGCGCCCGGGCGGCGAATGGCGGTATCATGCGGTCTTCCTCGTCTTCCCCGTCCTGGCGGTCCTCTCCTTCTATTTTCTCGCCGCGCTCTTCATCGAGCGCCCCCTGTGGCCCTCCCTGATGCTGGCCGCATCGCCCGTATTCCAGGTCATGTCGCATAATCTCATGACCGACATACCTGCGCTGGCCTTTGTGCTGGCTGCGGTTGCGGCGTTCCTCTGGGCCGTGGAGACCGGCCGCGGGATCCTGTACGCCGCGGCGGCCGTCTCCCTTTTTTCCGCCATGTTCACGAGCTACCAGGCGGCGCTCCTGGTGCTGCTGCTCGCATTCTATCTGGCGAAAAGGGGCGGGAGCCGGGCCGGGAGCGCGGCTCTGGCCGCCCCCTGCCTCGCGATGGCGGCCTGGCTGGGCGCGAACTACGTTCATTACGGTCGCTTCATCCTGCTCGGGACCGTCGACTACGTGCGCTCGCGCGACTTCGCCTCCCTGGGCAGCCTGGCAACCAAGTTCGTCGCACTCCTGCAGTATCAGGGATGGCTGATCGTTTTCCCCCTTTTCGTGATCTGCTTTTTCGGGCGCAGCGCGAAAGGGCGACTCGCGGCCCTGCTGATCCTGACTTCGATCTATGGCGCGCAGGCGATGGTCCCTGTCTACCGATTGGTAGACAAGGCCATCTTTGTGGTCGGGGCTGCGGCGGGCGCGCTCGTGATGCTGCGCATGGCGCTTTTTGCGCGCCAGGCCTTCGCGCGCCGGGGCGACGGCACGGGTTTCGGCTGCACGGAAGGGCGGTTTCTCGCCCTTTGGTATTTCGGCGCGGCGGCTGCGTGCCTGTCGCTTTTCACCGAGGGTTCGGCGCGCTACGTCCTGCCTCTGGTGCCGCCGCTGTTGCTCTATTACTTCCGGCAGCTGGAAATGGCCGAGGTCTCCGAGTACCGGCGCGCGGGCCGGCCGTGGCTGCGCGCCGCGGCCGTGGCCAGCGGTTCCGTGGTGGTATCCCTGGCTTGGGGACTCGCGCTTGCGCGCGCCGACGCCGAGTTCGCGCGCGTCTATCCGCGGCTGGCGCGCGCGGCGGCGCGCGCGGCCGGCGGCCTGCCCTGCTATTATGGAGGGGAATGGGGCTTCCGCTACTATCTCGAGCAGGCGGGGTGCCGGCAACTGCCGCGCGATCAGTCGCGCGTGACGGGCGGAAGCTTCATCGTGACGCCGCGCCTGGCCGTGCCCTACCACCTGCCCGCCGATCTGTCTTCCATGGCGGCGCCGGTCGCGGAGCTGCCCATGGTGCCGGACACCGCGTTGCGCCTGCTTGGCGGGCAGACGCCGGCCGGGTTTTACTCGACCGGCTGGGGGCTGCTACCCTTTTCCGTGTCCGGCGGCCCGCTCGAGACGGCCGAGATCCGCCAGGTGAACTATCTCGTGGAGCGCCTGCCATGGGCCGAGGTGGAAGGCGGCGGCATACGGCCCTGGCCGGGATATGTCGCGATCGGCGGGGTGAGCCGGCCGGCCGTGCTCCTCGAGCCGGGCACGCGCGTCGCCTATGGCTGGGAGTTGGAGGCGCCGGCCCGCTTCGAGGTATGGTGCGGCCCGGCCGACGGGGCGCAGGCGATGGAGGCGTGCGAGTTCGAAGTGCGGTTGCGCGACGGCGCGGGCGAAACACGCGCCCGGGCGCGCGCCGTTCTGGATGCGGGGAGTTCCGGGTGGCGACATCTTTCCCTGGCGCTCCCGGCGGCGCAGCAAGGCGCTGTCCTGAAGCTGGAGCTTCGCTACACGGCCGGCGGCGGGCGCCGGCCCGTGGGAGCTTTTGCCGATGCGGTCGTGAGGCCGGCCGGTCCATGAGTCGCTTGTGGATGGAAGCAAGGGTCGGTGCGGGCACGCTGTGCCTGCTTTTGTGCGCCGCGCTGTGGCCGTCGGCGTGCGGGACGCCGCGGCCCGCCGTGAGAGATCGCCCGCCCGAGGGCGAGCTGCTCGGCGGATTGCGCCTCGCATCGCCCGTGCAGGCGGGCGGGGAATCTCCGCTGCGCCCCCACGTACCGGTGCGGCGCGCAGGCGAGACCAGGGATGCGACCGTCCTGATTGCGCCCGTGGCGGCGAGCGTTGCGCTCGGCGGAGAGGCGGGTCGCGCGGTGCTCGAATGCCTGACGGCGCCGGTGTTCAACATGGGGGACGGATTTCTTCTGGAGATTTCGCTGCGGCGCGCGGGCGGGCGGGAGACCGTGTGCCGCCGCTACTACGATCCGGGACGAAAGGCCTCCGACCGCGCCTGGATCGTGCTCGATGTGCCGCTCGAGCTCGGCGAAGGCGGAGCGGCCGAGCTGCGCTTCGAGCTTTCGGGCGGCCCGCAGGGGGATCTGACGGCCGACTGGCTGGCATTGGCCTCCGTGCGGCTGGTGCGGGCCGCAGCGGGATCGGCGGGCCGGTGAGCGCGCGGGGGCAAGGGCCCGGGCCGCAATGAGGGGATGCCATGGAATCTCTCGAGTTCACGGGTGAAAGGTACGTCCCGGGCCGGGGTGGAGCGCGAATGGCGTACGAGCACCTGCATCGCTATCTGTTCGCCTTGCGCTGGAGCCGGGGGGAGGATGTGCTGGATGTAGCCTCAGGCGAGGGATACGGCGCGGCATTGCTGGCCTCCTCGGCCCGGCGCGTCTGGGGGCTGGAGCTGGACGGCGCGGCGGCGGTGCACGCGCGTGCGCGTTACCGCGACGGGAACCTGCTGTTCGTCCGCGGGGATGCGTGCCGGCTGCCGTTCGCATCGGCCAGCGTGGGTCTGGTCGTGGCATTCGAAGTGCTGGAGCATGTGAAGGACCCGGAATCGCTGGTGCGCGAAGCGGCGCGCGTCCTGCGCCCGGACGGCCTGCTTGTCGTTTCAACCCCCAACAAGGCGGCCTACAGCGACGGCCGGAATTACCGCAATCCATACCATGTGCGCGAATTCTACCGGGATGAGTTCGTTGCACTGCTCGAGCGGCACTTCCGGCAGGTGCGGCTGGCCGGGCAGCGGGTGCGGGCGGGATCGCTGATCGAAGCGGGCGGCGGAGAGGCGGCGGAGGTACACCTGCGTGTGGCACCCGGAGCCGGCGGGGAATGTCCGGAGCCCCTGTACTACCTGGCGCTGTGCTCGCTGGGAGAGGCCGAGATGCCGCTGCCGGCGCATTCGGCTTATCTGGATGCCGCCGACGCTCTCCTGGCCGAGTGGGCGGAAGCCGAGGCGCGCAGCCTGCAGGAAATAGAAAAGCTCAACGGCGAGGTGCGCGCGCTCGGCTCGTGGGGAAGCCAGCTGGAAAACACGGTGCGGGAGCGCGACCGGACGATCGAAGCGCTGCGGGAAGAGATGGCGCGCGAGGTGGAGGCGCGCGACCGGACGATCGAGAGCCTGCAGGGGGAGATGGTCTTGCGCGACCGGACGATCGAGGGGCAACAGCAGGAGCTTGCCGAGCGCGCCGCATGGGCGCGGTCGCTCGAGCGGGAGATCGAAGAGCGGGACCGCCGGATCGTGCAGGCCAACGCGGAGATCGACCGGGTCAACGCCGAGCTGCGCCGGGTGGCCGAGCATCTGGCGCGCATCCGGCACGCGCTGCTCTACCGGGTGCTGTGCCGGCTCGGGATCCTGCCGCAGTAGGTCCCGGTCCGGCACGGCGTGCCGGCCCTGCCATCGGGCCCCGGAAGGGGCCATGGGCCGGTAGCCGGGGGTGAGCCGCAGGCGAACCCCCGAAACGCGCAGCGATGCGGTTCAAGGTGATCGTGATGCCCCGGCAGGGGCCGTGGATGCGAGGTTCTGGCGACCCTCCGGGGCTTGGCGTCGGCGGCTCCGCTTTTCTCCGGGTTCGCCTTCGGCTCACCCGGAGCTACCCGCTGCCGTGCCTCCGGCACTGGCCCGGCCCCGGCA
>CAZHQK010000222.1:0-25002 GCA_964534795.1 uncultured Acidobacteriota bacterium | reverse complement strand
CTCTCCTGCAGCGCCTGCCGCTGCTCATCGCTCAGGCCCTGCATCAGGCGCTCGTGCTCCTGTTGCATGAAACGGACGCGCTCGCGCAGCTGGTCCCATTCCCTGCGCGTGCGGTCCGCGTCGAAGGAAGAACCCGACGTGCCGGCCGCCAATCGCCGCGCCCGGTTGCGCACCTCCTGCGCCGAGCGGTCGCAGGCGCGCACCTGGTCCATCTGCTCACGGGAAGCCCGCACGCGATCGCGGTCGCGCTCCGCCGTGCCGGCTCCTCGCTGGCCCTGTCCTTGAGGCGCTTGCGCGCCCTTCCTGGGGGCCTGACCTCCTCTTCCCTGGGCCCAGCCGAGCGAAATGCCCATGGACAAGATCGCCGCCAAGACAAATGTTCTGCGCATCATTTCAATCCTCCCGCAATTCATAGATGCGACCGGTGTAAAACCGGTTCATCGAAAACCAAGGTTCGCAAGGGACCCGATCCGCGATTCAGGCACCGGCGGGAGTCCGGCACGCCCGCAGGTCCGCCGCGAGGGTAGGTCCGCCGCGCCGCGGCGGACCGCAGGCTTGTTACTCGAAGTTACCGGTCTAGCGCGGCGCGCGGGATCTACTTCGGCTCACCTACGGCTGCCGCTATCTGAATCGAAATGCCAGCGCCTGAGTCGCAGCAGTGCGAACGAGAGTTCTTTGATACGCGCGCCGAATCGGGTAGATTATGCGCTTTGTTTGCCGGAAGGTACGATGAACGGAAAGACCGGAATCGCCACTACGTTTTTTGCGGCTCTGCTGCTCCTCGCTCACTCTTTGCCGGCCTTGCCGGGCGGCCCGCAGAAGTCCGCGCCCGACGATCGGCGCGGGCCCGCGCCGCCCGCCGAGCGGCCCGTGGCGCGCGCGCTCAAGGTCGAGCGCCCGCCCGTCCTGGACGGCGAGGTGCTGGAAGACCCGGCGTATCGCGATGCGCCGGTCATCGAGGGATTCTGGCAGACCCGCCCCGACGAGGGCCGTCCCGCCTCGGAGCGCACCGAGGTGAGAATCGTCTACACCGACGACACGCTCTTTTTCGGCGTGGTCTGCTACGATCGCGACCCGGCCGGGATCATCGTCACCGACAGCCGGCGCGACTCGTCCCTGGACGAAACCGACAGTTTTCAAATCATCCTCGACACCTACCGGGATCACCAGAACGGCTTCATCTTCGGCACCAACCCCGCCGGCATCGAATACGATGCCCAGGTCAGCAACGAGGGCCAGAGCGGCGAGCGCGCCCAGGCCGGCATGCGCATGCAGAGCGGCTCGGGCGCGGGACTCAACCTGAACTGGGACGCTTCCTGGCTGGTGCGGGCCAGAATTGCGCCGCCGGGCTGGAGCGCCGAGTTCGCCATTCCGTTCCGCACGCTCCGCTACCCGCGGGGGCGCAACCAGACCTGGGGCGTCAATTTCCAGCGGAACATCCGGCGGCGCAAGGAGGTCGCCTTCTGGGCCCCCCTGGCGCGCCAGTTCAACCTCTATCGCCTGTCCGAAGCCGGCACCCTGGAGTCGATCGAGGTGGCGCAGCAACGCAATCTGAAAGTCATCCCCTATGGACTGGGCCGGGTGCGGCGCGCGGGCATTCGCGGCAGCGACGTCGCCTGGACGGGCGAGCTCGGAGCCGACGCCAAGTTCAGCGTCACGCCGGCCCTGACGCTCGACCTGACCTATAACACCGATTTCGCCCAGGTGGAGGTGGACGAGTACCAGATCAATCTGGACCGCTTCAACCTGTTCTACCCGGAGAAGCGCCCGTTCTTTCTGGAGAACGCCGGCCTTTTTTCCGTCGGCAGCAGCGGCCAGACCGAGATCTTCTTCAGCAGGCGCATCGGCCTGGCGGCCGACGGCACCGGAATCCCCATTCTGGGTGGAGCCCGCCTCTCGGGCAAGATCGGCCGCATCAACGTCGGGCTGCTGAACATGCAGACCGAAGAGGTCGCGGGCGTGGCACCCGCGAACAATTTCACCGTCGTGCGCGCCAGCCGCGAGTTTCGGAACCGCTCCGCCTTGGGCGCCATCTTCACCAACCGGCAAGGAAGCGGAAGTGCGGTTTCGGGCGACGACTACAATCGCGCCTACGCCGTCGACGGCCGCCTGGGCATCGGCACCTACGGGCTCATCTCGGGCTTCGCGGCGCGCACCGCCACGCCGGCCGTCTCTTCCGACCAGTACGCCTTCAAGATCAACTCGGCCTACGACTCGCCGCGCTGGGATCTGGCGGCCGAGTACGCCGAAGTGGCCGACGATTTCAATCCCGAAATGGGATTCCTCGCCCGCAAGGGATACCGCTACATGCAGGCCCGCATCCTGCGGCGATACCGGCCTGCCGGTCTGCTCGGCATCCTGGAGTTCCGCCCGCACGTTTCCTACCGGGGTTATTGGGATTTCAAGGGATTTCAGGAGTCGGGGTTCTTCCATATCGACAACCATACCGAATGGAAGAACGGCTACGAGCTCCATACCGCCGTCAACTTCACCGAGGAAGGCTTGAAGGAACCTTTCGAGATCTATCCCGGGGTTATTGTGCCGCCCGGGATCTACCGCCACGCCGAGGCCCAGATCGTCTTCCATACCAATCAGGCGCAGTGGCTGAGCTTCACTTCGTGGCTTCAGGCAGGCGGGTTTTTCGGCGGCAGACGCGTGTCCTGGGAGCCGGCGCTCAGCCTGCGCAAGGGCGAGACGTTCTCGAGCAGCCTGGCATGGGGGATCAACAGCATCGATCTTCCCGGCGGCGAGTTCCAGACCAATCTCATCCGCATGAGGCTTTCCTATTCGTTCACGCCGCGGGTTTTCGTGCAGAGCTTGGCCCAATACAACGACCGCGCCGACCAGTGGTCGCTGAACCTGCGCTTCAACTGGATCCAGGCCGCCAACACGGGGCTGTTCGTGGTCTACAATGAAATCCGCGACCTGCACGCCACGGCCCTGGGGATCCCCGATCGCAGCCTGACGGTCAAGTTCAGTCGGCTCGTCGATCTCTTCAACTGAAACCGCACTCGCCGGCACATGCGGGCTCTGCCTGTTGACAAACCGGGCGATCTGTCTTTATGCTGTGCCCAGTTGCGGCCGAAAAGCTGCGTAGGACATAGGAGAGATCGATATGCCTCCTGCGGGCAGGTTGGGCGACAAGGCCCAGGCACCGGCAGACGCTCACGGCTGTCCGGCCTGCCCCCATCTTTTTGTCATAGGGCCGGCGATCACGGGCTGCCCGACGGTCTTTATCAACAACATGCCCGCTTTGCGCGTGGGCGACCAGGGAATCCATGCAGCCTGCTGCGGGCCCAACATGTGGGTCGCCCAGATGGGATCTACGACGGTGATCATCGGCGGCATGCCGGCGCATCGGTTTGGAGACATGACCGCGCATTGCGGCGGGGTGGGCTATCTCGTCGAAGGGAGTCCCGACGTCATCATCGGAGGATAGTGCGCGCGTTCGCAGGCGGAGCCGCCGCAGGGGCGGCGCCATGTATCGGACCATTGCCCGAGAATCTGAGTCGTGCCCGCTCCCCAAGCAGCCATGATGAAGGAACTGGCCAAGGCCCAGTTCCGCACGTTTGCCATCAAGCTCCCCGTGGACTGGTCCGACCCGACGGAACAGGAGGCCGCCAGGCAGTACGCGCGCGCCTTCCAGCCCGGCGAGCTGGCGGCCGTACCCGAGCCGATGCCTCCGGCCCTTTTCCTGCCCGCGTCCCTCAACAAGTACCACTGCAAAGCCGCCAAGGAGATTTCGGACAAGCTGACGGAATTCATCGACGGCATGTGCGAGGCGATCTGCAGCGCCTGGAGCCAGTGGCAGCAGACGGCAACATTGACCGGAGTCGTGATCAATGCGGTGGTGGCCGCGGGGGGCCAGGTGGTCGGGCCGCCGCTCGCCCCTTTGATCCTCGCATCCGCACCCAAGGCCACGCCGCAGGAGATGAAGTACGCTACGGCCATCGCCAACGCCATCGGTCAGGGGTGGCTCGCGTATCAGTCCTCGATCAAGGTCCCCGGCCTTCCCTGGTACCCGGCATTCGCCGCCTTTCCAGGCCCGGTGGCACCGCCGATGCCGAACACGCCGGTTCCGGTGGCGGCGCTGACCCAGGTAACCACCGGCATCTCCAAGGCGCAACTGAAAAACGCCATGGTGGGTAACCTGGGAGACCCGGAAGCCGCGCATCACGAGGAGCTGTTCGACTGCATCGCGGACGCTTTCGAAAAATGCTTCCTGGTATGGCAGACCTCCACCATGGTCACCAACGTGCTGGGGACCGGTCCGATTCCCACCTTCGCTCCCCCCTTCGTGCCGGCAGGACCCGTGGTCGGGGGGGTGGGCAACATGATCCCGGGAGGTTTCGTCTGATTATCGCGGACGCTCGAGAACGGCCCGAAGGAAACGCGGGTTCACTTCACGGAAGGCAGGCAGGCCATGGATGAACAGATCACGACGCAGCGGTTGCTGGTTCTCCGCAAGTTGACCAGGGCGATAGCCGACCATCTGCGCACGCAGCTCAAGGAGTACCTGGCGACGTTGACGCCACTGCTGCGCCCCACGCATGTCCTCGGGGAGTACGTCCAGGGAAGCAGCAAGGTCACCGTCAAGGGCGCCGACAGGGCATTCAAGGAACTGCAGAATCTCTACGAAACCATCGCGCCCAAGAAACCCTTCGAAATCCACGGCGGCCTGCAGGCTCCGATCGAGATCCTCAGTTCGACCCCGGAAATCCTGCCGGTGGAATACGCGCATGTCGCCAGATCCGAAAGCGACAGCAAGACCGTGACGGTCACTTCCCCTTTCCGCTGGATCCTGACCTACGCGGGATTCGGCGTTCCCAAGCTGCGGGAGCTCATGGAAAACCGGCGCGCCGCCAGCCGCGAAATCGCCGAGTTTCTGCTGCATTTCCTCGTGCTGAAGACCGTGATTTCCCACCAGACGGGTCTGATGAACATCCTCGGCGATCTGCGCTTCCCGGTCGCCTGGGAAACCGCGCCGGGTCTGGGGGATCTGCCGCTGACGACCATCTCGTGCTCGATTTCGAGTTTCCTCCCGCCCGATCCCGTGATTATTGAAAGCACCGAGATTTCGGGCGTTGCCGTCTTCGAGGAGATCGTCCGGCTGGAGGATATCGGGCGGACGGAAGATCCTTTCCGGCAGAGGCTCGCGGCGCTGGCGCGCAGTCACGGCGAGGCCGTGTGACGGCGGCGGGGACGCCGCGCCGCGCGGGATCTGCCGGCCCTCCGGGGCTCGCCCGATCCATACGCTCCTTCCCGGGGGTTCGCCTGCGGCTCACCCCCGGCTACCGGCTCAGGGCCCCTCCGGGGCCATATCCGTCCCGGAGGGGCGGAAGCTGGTAGCTCCAGGTGAGCGGAAGCGAACCTGGAGAAAGGGGAGGACATGCGACAAGCCCCGAAGGGCCGGCAGAAGGATATTTGAGAAACCCCGGTCTGTCGGCCCTCCGGGGCTGAATATTCATCGCCACCCTGTTCCGGGGGTTCGCCTTCGGCTCACCCCCGGCTACCGGCTCAGGGCCCCTTCGGGGCCGGATGATCGCCCCGAACCGCATCGCCGCGATTTCCCATGCTTCGCGTGCGGCTCACCCCCGGCTGCCGGCTCAGGGCCCCTCCGGGGCCGGATCGCGAGCTTGTTCCCCGAAGCTACCGGTCGCGCGCGCCGCGCGGGACGTACTACGCAGGTTCCCAGGCGTCTTTGTCCAAATCGGGGAACGAGACCTTGCAGGTCCCGGGATCGATGCCTTCCACGCGCGCAAAGCCCTTTTCGTCGAGCGTCCCTTCGGCAACGGTGGTTCCGTCGGGCAGGATCACGACATAACGCTCGCCGGGCACCGGCCGGCCGTCCTCGTCCACCAGCTCGATCTCGATCCAGGATTTTTTCTCCTTGTTCTCGGGAGCATTCGGATCATGGCGGGGCGCCTCGGAAACCGGGGCCTGGTTCCTGTAAGTGGGCGACTTTTCCCCGGGATCTGCGGTATCCGCTATGCGCGTCTCGTCGGGGCTGATGGGGGAAACCAGAGGCTGAGGAGTGCCGGGCAGCGCCGATCCGCCGCTGTTGATGTAAACCATCGTCCCCTGCAGGTATATTCCCGACGAGTTGATAGTGATGAAATTGCCTCCCACCTGCAGGCACAGATTGGTCGCTCCCTCTACGATGACGTCCTTTCCCTTGATGTAACACTGGTCGGCGACCTGCTGCCAGTGATTGGACTTGAACTCCTCGATCACGTCGCCCTGCACCATCAGCGAGCGGGAGCCGCCGATCTTCATCGCCTGCTTCCCTTCGACCTTGAAATGATGGTCGCGCTCGATGCTCACGATCCGGTCGCGCTTCACCGTGCTCTTGTCGTCCTGCTCGATGGTCTCGCGCTTGTCGCGCTTCACGATCAGATGGCGGTCGCGCCCGATCCACTCGCGCCGGTCGTTCCTGATGCGGACATCCAGATCCTTCTGCCCGTGGATGAAAACCTGCTCGTGCCCCTTCTTGTCTTCGAAGCGGATCTCGTTGAAGCCGCCGCCGCCCAGCGACGAGTAGGACTTGAAGGTGCTCTTGGTCTTGTGATCGGGCAGCGGGTAGGGCGGCATCTGGTCGGCATTGTAGACACTGCCGACGATGATTGGGCGGTCGGGATCCCCTTCGAGAAAATCGACGATGACCTCCTGGCCGATGCGCGGGATATGGATCATGCCCCACAGCCGGCCCGCCACCGCCGTGCCCACCCGGATCCAGCACGAGCTGTCCGGGTTGTACTGCCCCTCGCGGTCCCAGTGGAACTGCACCTTCACGCGCCCGTACTTGTCCGTGAAGATCTCCTCGCCGGCGGGCCCGACGACGGTGGCCGTCTGGCATCCCTGCACCGTGGGCTTGGGCGTGATGCGCGGCGGCCGGAAAGGCAGCGCCGCCGGGATGCAGGTGAAGGTGTTTTCGTAGGAAAACTCGAGATCTTCCCCGGATCGGTAGTCGCCCGCCAGGATGGCCGTATGCTCGATGCCGGTGAGCACGTACGCGCCGTCGGCGTCGAAATGCCGTTCGAGGGTGAACTTGTGCCCGGAAACCAGGTGCTTGCAGTTGCTCCGGCCGCGGATCAGAAGACTGGGCAGCGCCTCCTGCTGCATGCGGATCCCTGCGGTGCGTTCGTTGTCCTGGAAGATCTTCTGCAACTCCGAGGGCTGGGCGCCGCCGCTCTTGTCGACGCCGTCGAAGCGCTGGGCGTATTCGCCCGGGTAATCGTAGATCTCCAGCCGCTCATTGCCGCCCACCTTGAGCTTGTGCGTCACCTTGCCGGCCTGCACGCTCTCGACGATGGTCTGCACGGCCTCCAGATTCTTGCCCGGCAGCTCGAAGCAATGGTCCCAGAGGGTCAACTTGCCCGAGCGCCACTCCTGCGCCTTTTCCCAGTCATAGATGCGGTCTTCCGGCTGGGTGCCGCCGGCGATCCCCTCGTAAACCAGCTTGCTCCATTCGGGCAGCTCGGGGTGCCCCTGCGGGCTGTTGGCCAGGACCATCTGGTGCCCCTGGGCCGTGTGCTTGAAGAAATAGTAGATCCCCTCCTCTTCCATCAGGCGGCTGGCGAAGTTGAAGTCCGTCTCCCGGTACTGCGCGCAATAGTCGCGCGGCTCGAAGCTGCCGACGATCTGGAAGCTGACGTCCAGGCCGGCCAGTACCTTCTTCAGGATGTCCGGGACGGTCATGTGCTGGAAGATGCGGCACTGGGCCACGCGGGTGAGCGACCAAAACTGCGGGGCGATGTCCATGCGGTAGTGCGTGAAAACCTGGTCCCGATCCCCTTGGCTCAGGCGCACGCAGATGCCGCTGAAGTATCTCTTCTTGTCCTCGGGCAGGGCCATCTCGATGGTGACCTTCTGGCCCATGAGCTTGTCGAAGTCGACCTTCGAGGTGTTTTCCGCCAGCAGATCCAGCCGGAAGTGAAAAAGCTGGGAGATCGCCTCGAAGCCCTGGAACCCCTTCAGGAGCAGGACATCCTCTCCCAAGGGAGTGGTAACCGCGATCGGCCTGCCTGCCTGGGTGTAGCGCGCCATGGTCGTTCCCGCCTCGTATCCTCCCGGGTTCCCGCGCCGGCCCCGAGAGGCGGTTGTGCTCACGATATCTGATAGAGGAACTGCCCCTGATCATCCACCGACACGTGGACCTTGGTAATGCTGCCTCCGGCCGCCATGCGGCTGAGAACCTCCTGCGAGATCTCGGGCAGCAGGGTGCGGGTGAGTATATGATCCACGTTCCGTGCCCCGCTTTCGACCTCCTTGCAGCGCCCGGCGATGGCGCTGACGAGCGCCTCGTCGTAGGTGAACTGGGCGCGATGGTTTTCCTCCACCCGTTTGCGGATGCGCCCGAGCTGCAACTTGATGATGGAGCGCATCACGTCGTCGGTGATCGGATAGAAGGGCACCACGATCAGGCGCCCGAGAAACGCCGGCTTGAAGAACTTGAGCAGATCGGGCCGCAGGGCATCCGCCAGGGCGAAGGGATCGGGGCGCGTCTCGGGGTCGGCGCACAGCTTCATCACCGTCTCCGTACCGGCGTTGGAGGTGAGCAGAATCACGGTGTTCTTGAAATCGATTTCGCGCCCTTCCCCGTCTTCGAGCACGCCCTTGTCGAACACCTGAAAGAAAAGCTCCATCACGTCCGGATGCGCCTTTTCCACCTCGTCGAGCAGCACGACGCTGTAGGGCTTGCGCCGCACCGCTTCGGTCAGCACGCCCCCTTCCCCGTAGCCTACGTAGCCCGGCGGCGAGCCCTTCAGGCTCGAAACCGTGTGCGCCTCCTGGTATTCCGACATGTTGATGGTCACCATGTTGCGCTCCCCGCCGTAGAGCGTATCGGCGAGCGCGAGCGCGGTTTCCGTCTTGCCCACCCCGCTCGGGCCGACCAGCAGGAAGACGCCGATGGGCCGGCGCGGATCGACGAGATTGGCGCGCGCCGTGCGGATCCTCTGGCTGATCGCCCAGAGCGCGTGGTCCTGGCCGATGACGCGCTCCGCCAGGCGCTCGTGCAGGGAGAGGACCGTCTTGATTTCGTCGGACATCATCTTGCCCACGGGGATGCCCGTCCACCCGGAGATCACCTCGGCGACCGTCTGCGAGTCGACACACACCTGCATGAGCGGGTTTTCGCCCTGCACGCGGCGCAGCTCCTCGTTCAGGCCCGTCATCTCGGCGCGTAGCGCCTCGATCTCGGCATCGCTCAGCCGGCGCGGCTCGCCGCCGTCGCTCTTGACCGACCGGGTCTCCAGCTGTTCGCGCAGTTCCCGCAGCCGGCCGACCAGGTTCTTTTCCTTGTCCCAGCGCTCCATGAGCCGCCGCAGCTCTTCCTCGGCGGCGCTCTTGGCCGATGTGAGTTCGGCGATGCGTTCGCCGTGGGACGCACCCGCGACCTCCTCGCGCTGCAGGGCTTCGATCTGGGTGCCGAGCTGGGCGATGCGCCGCTGGCAGTCCTCGACCTGGGGCGGCGTGGAAGTCTGGCTCAACGCCAGGCGCGCGCACGCCGTGTCGAGCACGCTGACGCACTTGTCCGGGAGCTGGCGGCCCGAGATGTAGCGGTGGGAGAGGCGCACCGAAGCCTCGACGGCCTCCTCGAGGATGCGCACCCTGTGATGCTTCTCCAGGGCGCCGGTGATGCCGCGCATCATGATGATCGCCTGCTCCTCGGTGGGCTCCTCGACCTTGACCACCTGGAAGCGGCGCGCCAGGGCGGCATCCTTCTCGAAGTATTTCTTGTACTCCGCCCACGTGGTCGCGGCGATGGTGCGCAGCTCACCGCGCGCCAGGGCGGGCTTGAGCAGGTTGGCGGCGTCGCCCGCGCCCGCCTGGCCGCCGGCGCCGATCATGGTGTGCGCCTCGTCGATGAACAGTATGACGGGCTGGGGCGACGCCTTGACCTCGGCGATCACGGATTTCAGCCGGTTTTCGAACTCGCCCTTGATGCCCGCGCCCGCCTGCAGCAGCCCGAGGTCCAGGCTGCGCAGGGAAACGTTGCGCAGGGGCGGAGGCACATCCCCCTGCGCGATCTTCAGGGCGAAGCCTTCGACCACGGCCGTCTTGCCCACTCCCGCCTCGCCGGTCAGGATGGGGTTGTTCTGGCGCCGCCGCGTGAGGATGTCCACCACCTGGCGGATTTCGAAATCGCGGCACAGCACGGGATCGATCCCGCCGGCGCGCGCGCGCGCCGTCAGGTCGATGGTGAATTGGTCGAGCGCGGGGGTCTTCGAATCGGGCCGCGCCCCGGGCGCGGCGCCTTCCCCGGGAAAGGCGGCGACCTCGCCGGCCTCGCGATCCTCGGACGAGCCCGACACGATCGCCGGCAGTTCCTTCTGCAGGGTTTCCACGGAGATCTTCTTCAGCTCGGGCGACAGGTCGCGCACCAGGCGGGCGCTGTCCGGATCGGCCAGCAGGGCCAGCAGGATGAAACCGCTGCGCACGGAGGAGGCGCCGTAGTCGATCGAGCCCAGCGACCATGCCTGCTCGAAAACGTGCGGCAGGCGCGGCGACAGAGCGGGCGTGCGCGCATTGCCCGTCTTCAGACGGTCGATCGCGCGTGTCAGATCCCTGGCCACGCGCGACGGGTCGACCTCGAAGCGGCGGAAGATGCGCGCGCAATCGGAATCGGGGCTCTCGATGAGCTTGAGCAGCAGGTGCTCGATCTCGACGTCGTAGTTGGTGCGCGACAAGCACAAGCCCGCGGCCGCTTCGAGCGCGCTGCGGCTCGTGGGATTCAGCCTGGCGATCAACGCCTTCAGATTGGTGAACACGCTCGCCTCCTCAGGAATATGGTGCGGTTCGCACCCGCACCTGGAAACCTTCCCGGCCCGGCCGCCGCCCGATCCGGGTCAGTCCGGGCACCGCAAAACCGTATCTTCGGCATCGCGCCGGAATTCGCGCGTCTTCAGCCACGACGACCAGCCGAGCTGCACCCGGCCGGGCCCGCGCGACAGCAGGCGAAACGCCGGAACCTCCGCGGCGCGCAGCACCAGCTGCACGTCGAAATCGTACTCCGCCCCCGCAAACAGGCGCACGAGCTGCACGGCGCGCTCGTGACCGGGCGCGCCCGGCAGCAAATCGCGGAACGCTTCCAGGCCGAGGGGGCCGAAGCGCACCCGGAATTTCGACTGCCGGTCCCAGACATGCTCGCCGCACACGGTGTTCAAGCCCAGGACGTGGTTCTGCACGCCCAGGCGCGTCCGATTCTCCGCGCCCAGCCGGATCCACCGGCCGACGAACTGGATCACCGACACCGGGCAGCCGAAGTAATCGCGCAGCATCCCCTCGAGGGCGCAAGCCGAGTGCGGGTGCTGGTTGAACAACCCGGCGTACAGCAGCAGTCCCTGGTCGTCCACCGCCAGCCGGCCCTGCAGCCCCTTCGTCCCCATGCCGATCAGGGAGCTCAGGTAAAACGTGAAGTAATCGTACCGGCCGCGCTCGTAGGCCACGGGAAAGCGGTACTTCTCCCACGCCCGGTAGAAAAGAGAAATGAAGCGGTGGTCGAAGATGCCGAGGAATTCGCGCGCGCTGTTGTCCTTGGCCCAGGAACGCTGGATCAGGAACTCCGTGTAGTGGTGCGGCAGGACGCCGAGCGGGCCCGTCAGGCCCATGAAATTGACCGTGACCCGCGGCTGGGGATCCGGGCTGTCGTCGAGCTCGACCTCCTGGATCTGGCTGGCCGGGAACGACAGCGACAGATGCGCCATGAAGCGCGCGACTTCGCGCCCGGGTTCGGCGTCGTAGCCCACGGGTTCCCGGTCGGGATAGAGGCGCTCGAGCACGCGCAGCGCCTGGAAGAACTCGAAACGGCAGCCCGCATCCAGAACCGAATCGATCATACCAGCACCTGCTGGCCGGCGCGCGGCGGCCAGCGCTTCAGCACGCCCTCGCGCTGCCGCGTGGAGACCACCAGCTCGACGAAGGAGTTGATCGACGCATACAGACTCAGGAACCGTTCGAGCACCGAGGCGAACAGGTAGACGCCGCTGCCCACGTACTGCTGCTCGTCGAACTCGAGGCTGACCTCGAGGCCGCGCACGAAGCCGGCGCCGGGGAACGCCCCCACGGAACGGAAGACGCGGCGAGCCGCCGCGTGCGTGATGCCGGCGATCTGGCGCCGCGTGGCCGCCGAGTCGGCGAAATCGTAAAGCATCAGGATCTCCTGCAGCGCCTCCGGCCCGCCGGCCCCTTCCTGCTCGATCAGCGAAAGGTGATTGAGCGTCAGGTGCGAGATCAGGCGCCATTGCAGGGAGCGGCGCAGCGGCGGGCGGATCGTCGGCGTGGGCTTCCGCAGGCAGCGGATGGCGGTGAAAAGCCCCGGGCCCTCGAGCTGGAAGTCGCCCGCCGGGTTGCCGAAGGGCAGCCGCCCGGGAAGATCGCGGTTGGTGCAGGTCGTCGTGACCGTCAGCGACTCCGTTCCGGGAAGCGTCGGGTTGAAATCCAGATCGACGAGCGACAGGTAGACCTCCGTGCCCGCGTCGTCCTTGCGTTGGGAGCGGCGGCGGTGCGCGTACCAGAAGGCCCGCTGGTTCTCGCGGTCGCTCGCGTGCCGGAACGAGTAAAACGGCCGGTATGTGATGGGCCGTTCGTTGTACGGCGCGACGTTCGAGACCTCGTCGATCGAATAGACCTCCATCGAGCCCTGGCGCGCCACGTCGGGCACGACCCGGTACTCGGTTTTCAGATGCGTCAGCTGGATCGGTTCGGCGACCTGGCGGAAGAGATTGACGACCGGGGTGCAATTGAGGCGGAAAGTCTGGGCGTTCACCCCCTTCTCGAGCGGGAAGTCGCGGTTCAGGTGGATCAGGACCTCGAGCTTGCTGCCGAAGCCGGCCTGCGCGGCGCGCGCCAGCATGCAGAGATCGAAGAAGAGGAACTTCTCGGGAAAGGCGAAGTACTCCTGCAGGAGCCGGTACCCCATGAACGAGCGGTCGGAGTAAGGCAGCATGCCCTCGTCGCGCTCGAAGCCCACCGGGCGGATGCAGTCGGGCGGGAGCACGATCGGGGCGGGTCCCTTCTTGCCGGCGCCGGCTCGGAGCTCGACGCGCACCACGTTGTTGAAGAGCGCCTCGTAGAGCGCATAGACCACCTGCCCCTCGCCGTGCAGGTAGAAGCGCAAGCGGTCGATGGGCCGCTTCTCGGTCTCGGAAACCTTCTCGAAAAGCTCCGAGAGCAACGCCTCTCCCAGCACCTGGATCTCCAGCCGCAGGACCGAGCGCACGTCATAGGCCTGCAGGCCGATCCCCGCCGGAGCTTCGAAGCGGGCCGCTGCGACCTCCACCGGCCAGATGGTCACGGGGAAACAGGTGCGGAAGCGGCAGGGCGTGCCGTCGACCGGGCGCGACGACAGCATGGAGTTCCGCGGTATGGTCTGGCCGGTCTGCAGCTTGGCCTGGCCTGCGTCCAGGACGAACTGAACGATGGACATCGAGGGGATGGGAGCCAGATAGTGGGGGTAGAGCACGCCGAACAGGCTGTCGGTGATCTCGGGGAGTTCGTCGTCGAGCTTGCGCTGGATGCGCGCGGCCAGGAAGGCGGCCGCCTCGATCAGGCGCTCGACGTGCGGGTCTTCGCACTTGTCCTCCTCGAGCACCAGCCGGCCGGCGATCTTCGGGTACTTTTCGGCGAATTCGGCCCCCATGCGGCGCAGGAAGGTCAGCTCGCGCTCGTAATAGGGCAGGAGTTCATCGCTCATTCCTGTGCCTTGACCTCGTATTCGCCGCTCGACACCTGCAGGGTGGTGTCGAAAGTGACGGGTTCGGGCTCCGGATCGACCCGCAGCCGCCCGTCGATGCGGAACCGGAGTGCGCGCTCGCTCTCGAGGCGCGGATCGAGCGAAACCGTGACATCCATCAGCCGCGGCTCGAACAGGCGCACCGTTTCTTCGATCGTGCGCCGGATGTACTCCTGGACCGACGGGCTCTTGAGCCCCGCGGCCGTGAAGTCCGGCAGGCCGTAGGCGGCCAGCGAGCGGGCGGTTTGCTCGTAATCCGGCGGGATGTTCTCGATCGAGCGGCGCGTGTTGAGCAGCCACTCCAAGTCGCGCCGCACCGCGCTCTTGAGTTCGCGCAGGCTCTTCAGGGGAGACTCCGGCGCATCCGAGAGAATCCCCGGTTCGTTATCGATCAGTCGGTCGAGAACCGACTTGGTGATGCGAATCTGGCTGCCGCTTCTCGCCATCCGTCCGGATCCGGCGCTCCTCCCCTGTCAGAGGCGGCCGGCGCCTCCGGCGCGCACCCTCTCGCCCGGGCGCGCCGGAGCGCCTCGATCGACTAGCCGCCCTTGTTCGCCTTCAGGTCCCAATAGGCCTTGACGTCGCCCTTGGGCTTGCCGGTGGCGTGGTCCGTCTCGGTATAGGTCAACTCGATCTTGCCGTAGTTGAAACTGACCTCCTCGAGCGGCAGCGTCTCGCCTCCCTGGGCCTGCCCTCCGGGCCGCACGGAGGTGACGATCACGTCCGACATCTTGTATTCCATGTATCGGGTCTTGTCGCCGGTGGCGCGGCACAATTCAAGGGAAGCGGTCGGGATGTGCGTGCCGTTGCAGCAGAAGAGGAAGAGCTTGGGAGAGGCTCGGTCCAGAACCTTGACGATGCTCAGATCCTGGAGGTTCGCGCGTTCGGCCGAGGCCGCCCCGCCGGTGCTGCGCGCGCCCGTGGTGGGCTGGTTGACGCCCCAGCTGAAAGAAAGGATTTCGATCCAGTCCTTGTGCTTGTCGTCCGTGCTTTCCCCTGGGATCGTCGAGAGCTTCAAAAAGGCATCGAATGCCATAGGTGCAACCTCCTTGGGTGTGTTGGTGGTGTGTGGTTCTCTGCTCCGCTATGCCTTCATGATTCCGCGGCGGCACGTCCGGCCGCCGCGGAGCGCATCGTTCTGCCGGGCGCCATCATCCTTTCGCGGGCGGCGGAAGGTCGGCCACCAGGCGCAGCGACACGGTCAGTTCATCCAGCTGGTAGTGCGGCCTGAGGAAAGCCACGGCACGGTAGCAGCCGGGTTTGCCCGGGATCTCGCTGACGTCGATCCGGGCTTCGCGCAGAGGCCGCTGCGCCTTGGCTTCCGGCGAGGCGTCGTCGTCCAGCAGGATGTAATGCGCGATCCACTGGTTGAGAAAATCCTCGGCGTTCTTGCGCGACATGAAGCTGCCGATCTTGTCGCGCATCATGGCCTTCAGGTAGTGGGCGAAACGCGAGACCGCCATGATGTACTGCAGCTGCGTCGCCAGGCGCGCGTTGGCGTTGGCGGCGTCCGAGTCGTACTTCTTGGCCTTCTGGGCGGACTGGGCGCCGAAGAACGCGGCGTAGTCCGTGCCCTTGCAATGGACCAGCGGGATGAAGCCCAGGTCGGAGAGCTCCTTCTCGCGCCGGTCCGTGATGGCGATCTCCGTGGGGCACTTCAGCGCGATGTCGCCGTCGTCGGTCTTGAAGGTGTGCGTGGGCAGCCCTTCCACCAGCCCGCCGCCCTCGACACCGCGGATCGAAGCGCACCAGTTGTATTTGGCGAACGACTCCGTGAGGCGCGTGGCGAAGGCGTACGCCGCGTTGCCCCACAGGTACTTGCGGTGGTCCTTGCCGTCGACCTCCTCCTCGAAGCGGAAGGCCTCGACGGGCTGCGTCGACTCGCCGTAAGGCAGCCGCATCAGGATGTGCGGCAGGCACAGGCCGACGTAGCGCGAATCCTCGGACTCGCGGAAGGAGCGCCACTTGGCGTACTCCGTGGTCTCGAAGATCTTGGCCAGGTCGCGCGGGTCGTCGAGCTGCGTGAAGCTCTCCAGGTTGAGCAGCTCCGGGCTCGCGGCGGAGATGAAGGGCGCGTGCGCCGCCGCGGCCACGTTGGAGATCTTTTCGAGCAGCGAGATGTCCTGGGGATGCTTGCCGAACTCGTAGTCCCCGATGAGCGCGCCGAAGGGCGCGCCGCCGAACATGCCGTATTCCTCCTCGTACACCTTCTTGAACAGCGCGCTCTGGTCGAACTCGACGGCCTTCTCCAGGTCCCGGCTCAGCTCCTTCTTGGTGACGTTGAGCACCTTGATCTGCAGCAGCGGGCTGGTTTCCGTCTTGTTGACCAGGTAATGCAGGCCGCGCCAGGAGGCTTCGAGCCTCTGGAATTCCTCGGCATGCATGATCTCGTTGAGCTGGCGGGAAATCAGCGCATCGATCTGGGCGATGCGCGCGTTGATCATGGCCTCCGTGTCCTTGGCGACCGTGATCTCCCCTTCCAGCACCTGCTTGGCGAATTCGCCGATGATGTCGCGCGCCATGGCGCGGCCGGCGTCGCCCTTCCACCTTCCCGACTCGATGATCTTGTCGAGCAGGGCGGACCCTTCGAGCTCCACGGCGCGCGCTTCTTTGGCGCCCTGCGGTTCCGCTTTTTCCTTAGCCATTGCTCTCCTCCTTGCCGGGTTTCACCTCCACCCCAGCCGCCTCTCCCACCTTCTTGAGCGCCTCGGTGTTGCCGATGATCTCCTGCAGCATGTTCTCCAGCTTTTCGTTCCCGTCGATCTTGTGCACCAGGTCCGAAAGGCGCTGGCGGGCTTCGAGCAGCTTGCGCAGCGGTTCCACCTGCTTGACCACCTGCTCGGGCTCGAAGTCCTCCATGCTGCGGAACTCGAGCTCCACGCCCAGTTTGGTGTCGTCATCGGTGAGCTTGTTGTCGACCTTGAACGCCAGGCGGGGCTTCATCCCGGCCAGGACCTGATTGAAGTTGTCGCGGTCGATGGTGACGAACTTCCGTTCCTTCAGGCGCGGCAGGGGCTCCGCCGGCTGGCCGGAGAAATCCCCCAGGACCCCGACTACGAACGGCAGCTCCTTGAGCTGAATGGCGCCGCCCACCTCCACGTCGTAGGTGATATGGACGCGGGGCGCGCGCACGCGGTCGAGTTTGTGTTGCGTACTCTCTCTTGCCATGGTTTTCGTCCTCTCTCGGTTTGCGGTATCGAATGGCGGCTCCCCGCCGGGCGGGTCACCGAATCGGAGCGTTTCGGGTCGCCCGCCCTGCGGACCCCGGTATGTTCCCTATTCTCCCTCCGTCTTCCTGATGCCGAGCGTCTCGCGCAGATGGGCCAGGACATTGGCATCCTTGATCACTTCCTCGAGCCACATATCCAGCGACATGCTCCCCCAGTTGATCCCGCGCTGCAGCAGGTACGAAATCGGGCTGTGCGGCTCCGTCCGGCGGAAGAAATCGGCGATCTCCGCCAGCCGCCTCAGGGCGTCCTGGCGCGTGCGGATCGGGCCGCCGGCAACGGCCGCCGCCGGCGCGCCCTCGGCCGCCGCCTCTCCGGGGGTCTCCTCCGGCACGGCGACGGCGTCAGGCTCGAGCACGCGCTTTTCCTTGACGATCCTCTCGACCAGGGTGTGAATTTCGTCGAGCCCCTTCTTGAACGCGCTCAGCCCGGGCGTCTGCCGCTGGAACTTCTCGTCCATGGCCGCGTCGAGCGCATTGCATGCCTCGCGGCACCGTTCCACGAGGCCGAAGAGGTCTTCGTAGAAGGCCCGCTTGCCGGCATTCAGCGCGATGCGCCACTGCTCGCTGGTGATCTTCTTCTCCTCTTCGGCCGCGCGCTTGCGCTCCAGGGCGCGCTCCCGTTCCTCGTGGGGGAGCTGCTCCAGGTTCTCGGGGATGACGAACCTGGTGGAATCCTTCCAGTCCGCGTAGGAATAGGCGAAGCCCGCGGCGCGGTCGGTGAGCGGGATGCGCTGCACCGTGAAGATGAACTCCGGGCGGTTGAACATGTCGACGGCGTTGGCCCGGCCCTCCATGTCGCCGTCTTCGATTTCCGGATAGAGATGGTCCCAGAAGTTCTCGATCAGCCCGCGCATCAGGGCCAGCCCGTCGTGGAGGCCGGAAAACCCGTGCAGGTTCACCAGCGCCTCCGTCAGCCAAGCCCCCACCTGCAGGTCCTTGGTCTTCGTCGCCAGGGCGTCCGTCGCCAGTCGCACCACCTCGTGCCAGTCGGCCACCTTGGGCTCGCGCTTCCACTCCCCCTGCTCGAGGAAATCGTCGGCGCGCCGCGCCTCGCGGATCCGGTCGTGCAGGCCCTCGTACAAGAGATTGGCGCCGGCGGGATTGTCACCCGGTATGGGCGCGAGCAGCTGGTTCAGATCGACGACGGGCTCGTAGGGCACGCTCTAACCTCCTGCACGGGACGCCCGGAGAGCGTCGGCCATGCCGCCAGCGCTCAGACGCACGGCGGCGCGCTCGAGTTCGAGGGTAACCACGGCCGGCGCGCTTGTTTCACCCCGCGATGATGGGCGCAATGTCTAGGCCTTGTCCGCCTGGTGCACAGCATCGAAAACAACTTCGTTTATTTCTAGCATGACGCGCTCCCGGCCGTCAATCATGAACAGGCGCTGGCCCGCCCCGCGCGCCAGCCCGGCACCCACGTCGATCCAGTCGGTCTGCCGCCCGAGCTTCACGGCATCGTCGGCGTGCAGGCTCGAGCCCGGATAAAGGACCGGCAGGAAAACCTCGCCGAGATCACCGCCGCGGGCTTCGATCTTCACCTGGGCCCAGATGAGATCGCGCAGGTGCGCCGGCCGGCGGAATTCGATCCTCTTGATCTGCTCGAAAGGAAGCCAGGCGTACTTGTCGTTGACGTACAACTCGAGGAACGGGGCCAGGAAAAGGTCGGAGTCCTCGAATTCCTGGAAATCCTCGCCGTCGACACGACCGCTGAGCCCCGGATGCATGTCGAGAGCCTTCGCCAGCAAAACGCGCGCCTTCTCCGGCTGGTGCTCGCGCTGCAGCGCCAGGGCCTCCAGGTGAAACGGGACATAGTCCGGAGGGGTCGTAAGGAAGGCCGGGGGCGCGCCCTCGGCGAAGACCGCGCGCCGCTTTCTTTCCGCGGCGAGCACCTCCTTGTACACGGCGGCCCCCACCTCCATTTCCTTGCTCTGGTGGCCGACGACGTCGAGCTGCTTTTCCGCCCGGTCCAGGTCGCCGGCAAAGCACAGAAGCTCGAAAAGGAAGATGCGCGCGGAACTGTCGGTCGGTCTCGACTTGACTTCCTGTGTCAGCTGCTCGATGGCGGCCGACAACCGGCCGCGATCGTAAAGCTCCTTGGCATTGGTCATGTCGTCATCCCATGAGTGGAATTTCCGGCAGCATATCAGGCGCGCCCGAGCCAAGTCAAACACTTAAAATCCAGGAACCTGCGGCGCCGGGCGCGGCGCCGGCTTGCAATATGGGATCCGCCCGGGTACCTTATTGTCGACCGGCGCTCGGCGCGCGCCGGCAAGGACCGCAAAGCCGCAACCCGAGGAACGATCTTCGACGAAAAAGCCATGGCACGATGCCCGCAATCCGCTCATGGCGCCACCGCGCGCCCGCCGCGTCGGCGCCTGCCCTGTCTCGGGCTTGCGCTGGCCGCTCTTTCTTTGCTGTGCCCGCCCTTGTGCGCCGGCCGGGCCGGGCAGCAGGAGCCGCAGCTCGCCGATCTGATGTCGGCCCAGCTGTGGGCCAAGTACCAGAGCCGGCCCAAATACAAGGACCGGATCGAGATCTACCATCAGGCGTTCGACCAGCTCGCCGGCCGGCTGCGCACCCACCTGAAAAAGATGGAGATGGATCAGGTCGCCGAGAGCCTGCACAAAATCAGCGCGCTCGCGCGCCTGGCCCGCCAGGAGCCGGCACGCGCCTCGGCCGGGCCGAAGGATCTGGCATCGAAGCAGGTGCGCAAACTCGAAATCCACATCCGCCGGACTGTGATCACATTCAACGATTACCGCCTGTCGGTGCCCTTCGATTTCCGCGCGGATTTCGAGGGCACGATGAAGGACCTCGAGGAATGGCGCAACCAGCTCCTGATACAGCTTTTCGGAAAGGCGGCGGCCGCGCCCAGGCAGCCGCAGCCGTGAGGGTGCGGACAGCTCGTTCGGGGTCCGCCGCGCCGCGCCGGACCTACCCGTCCCGGAGGGACGGAAGCTGGTAGCTCCAGGTGAGCGCAAGCGAACCTGGAGAAAAGGAAGCGGCATGCGACAAGCCCCGAAGGGCCGGCAGAGGGATATATCAGAAACCCCGGTCTGGCGGCCCTTCGGGGCTCGCCTGATCGATGCGCTCCTTTCCGGGGGTTCGCCTGCGGCTCGCCCCAGGCTACCGGCCCAGGGCCCCTGCCGGGGCCATATCCGTCCCGGAGGGACGGAAGCTGGTAGCTCCAGGTGAGCGCAAGCGAACCTGGAGAAAAGGGACGGCATGCGACAAGCCCCGAAGGGCCGGCAGAAGGATATATCAGAAGCCCAGGTCTGCCGGCCCTCCGGGGCTCGCCTGATCGATACGCCCCTTTCCGGGGGTTCGCCTCCGGCTCACCCCCGGCTACCGGCTCAGGGCCCCTCCGGGGCCGGATGGTAGGTCCGCCGCGCGAGTAGGTCCGCCGCGCCGCAACGCTTTGCGAGTGCTTGACCCGGGCGAATTGCTTATAATCGAAATCCGTATTGATAGTTCAGGTAAGGGGTGCGCGACATGAACCCCGCTTCCCCAATCATCGGGCGGCGCCGGCGGGCGTCGCCCCAGCCGCAGGAAGAGAGTATGAAGAAAACGATTTCACCGAAGGCATTGAGCTTCGTTCCTTTGTTGATTCTCCTGGCGCTCGCGCCCCTGCAGGCGCAGGCGCCGAAGGTCACGACGCCGCAGGAGCAGTTCGGCCACGAGATCGGCGCCGATTACGTGCTGCCGAACTACAAGCAGCTTTCCGATTATTGGCGGAAGCTCGACAAGGAGTCTGACCGCCTTCAGGTGGTGAGCATCGGCAAGACCGCCGAAGGGCGCGACCAGCTGATGTGCATCATCACCGCTCCGGAGAACTTCGCCCGGCTCGAGCGCTATAAAGAAATCGCGCGCCGGCTGGCGCTCGCCGAAGGTCTCACCGACGAGCAGGCGCGCCAGCTCGCCAGCGAGGGCAAGGCGGTCGTCTGGATCGACGGCGGCCTGCATGCCACCGAGGTGCTCGGCGCGCAGCAGCTCATGGAACTGGTGTACCAGATGGTGAGCCGCACCGATCCCGAGACCATGCGCATCCTGCGCGACGTCATCCTGCTCGCCGTCCACGCCAACCCCGACGGCCACGACCTGGTCGCCGACTGGTACATGCGCGAGCCGGACCCGAAAAGGCGCTCGACGGGCAACATCCCTCGCCTCTACCAGAAGTACGTGGGCCACGACAACAACCGCGACTTCTACATGAACAACATGCCGGAAACCATCAACATGAGCCGGGCGCTGTTCCGCGAATGGTTCCCGCAGATCATGTACAACCACCACCAGACCGGCCCGGCGGGCACGGTGCTGTTCGCCCCGCCGTTCCGCGATCCCTTCAACTACAACTTCGACCCGCTGCTGCCGATCGGCATCGACATGGTGGGCGCGGCCATGCACGCGCGCTTCATCGCCGAGGGCAAGCCCGGCGCCACCATGCGCCGCGGCGCCAACTACTCGACCTGGTACAACGGCGGCCTGCGCACGACCACGTATTTTCACAACATGATCGGGATACTGACGGAGACGATCGGCAATCCCACCCCGATGAGGATCCCCTTCGTGCCGCAGCGCCAGCTGCCGAGCGGGGATCTGCCCTATCCGATCGAGCCGCAGGAATGGCATTTCCGCCAGTCGATCGAATACTCGATCACCGCCGACCGTGCGATACTCGATCTGGCGTCGCGCAACCGCGATATGCTGCTCTACAACATCTATCAGATGGGGCGTAACTCCATCCAGCGCGGCAGCCGCGACACCTGGACGATCACGCCCAAGCGCATCGAAGCCGTGCAGGCCGCGATCGCCAAGGACCGCCAGCCCGCCGGAGGCGAGTTCAGCCCGGTGGCGCAGCGCGGCGGCGGCCTGGGAGGGGGTGCCGACGAGAAGTACTTCAAGATCCTGCGCGATCCCGCCATGCGCGACCCGCGCGGCTACATCATCCCCTCGGACCAGCCCGATTTCCTGACCGCCACCAAGTTCGTCAACGCCCTCCTGATCAGCGGCGTGACCGTGCACCGCGCCACGGCCGCCTTCCAGGTCGGCGGCAAGACCTACCCCGCCGGATCTTACGTCATCAAGACGGCGCAGGCGTTCCGGCCGCACGTCATGGACATGTTCGAGCCGCAGGACCACCCGAACGACTTTCAGTATCCCGGCGGGCCGCCGATCCCGCCTTACGACAACGCGGGCTGGACGCTGGCCTACCAGATGGGCGTCGAATTCGACCGCATCCTGGAAGGCTTCGACGGTCCCTTCGAGAAGATCCCCGACGTGGTGGCGCCGCCCCCCGGTCAGGTCAAGACGGCGCCCAACGCCGCCGGCTATCTCCTGAGCCATCGGGTCAACGACTCCTTCGTGGCGGTCAACCGCCTGCTCAAGGCGGGCGAAGAGGTTTACTGGCTCAAGGGCTCGGGCGATCGTACCATGGGGACCGGCGCCATGTACATTCCGGCCAAGGCTTCGACTGCGGCGGTGCTGCAGAAGGCGGCCCAGGAAATCGGGCTGACTTTCCAGGCCGTCACGATCAAGCCCACGGGCGAAGCCTACAAGCTGCGCCCGGTGCGCATCGGCTTGTGGGACCGCTACGGCGGATCGATGCCCTCCGGCTGGGTGCGCTGGCTCTTCGAGAAGTTCGAGTTCCCCTTCGAGGTGGTTTTCCCGCAAACTCTCGATGCCGGCAATCTGATCAGCAAGTTCGACGTGCTGGTCTTCGTCACCGACGGCATTCCTGCGGCGCGGGCGGCCGGTGAGGGCGGCCGCGGCGGCGGCGGAGGCATGCCGCCGGAGTTCGCCGCGGGAGGCCGCGGGCCGCAGAACATCCCGCCCGAGTACCAGGGGTGGCTGGGCCAGGTGACGGCGGAGCGCACCATCCCGCAGTTGCGCAGGTTCGTCGAGGACGGCGGCACTCTGATCGCCATCGGCCGATCGACGAGCGTGGCGCAGCACTTCGGATTGCCCGTGGGCGATGCCCTGGTCGAAAAGACGGCTGCCGGCGAACGGCGTCTGCCGAACGACAAGTTCTACGTTCCCGGCTCGGTGCTGCGGGCGGCGGTGGACAACAACAATCCGCTCGCCTACGGCATGGGCTCGCATGTGGATGTTTTCTACGACAACAGCCCGGCCTTCACCCTGCTTCCCGAGGCCGCCATCCGGGGACTGCGCCCGGTGGCCTGGTTCGACTCGCCCGCGCCGCTGCGCAGCGGGTGGGCCTGGGGGCAGCACTACCTGCACGGGGCCCTGGCCGCGATCGAGGCCCCGATGGGCAAGGGCAAGGTCTTCCTCTTCGGGCCGGAGATAACCTTCCGTGCCCAGCCGCACGGGACATTCAAGTTCCTGTTCAACGGCATCTACTACGGGCCGGCGCAGTCGGTCCGCCTCGATTAGACTGCGGTACGCCGGCGGACGGCCCGGAAGAAGGCCGCCCGCCGGCGCGGCCGCCGTTTTTCCCGGCGCGCGGTTTCGCCATATTGACCGGCCATGCCCGAGCTGCCCGAGGTCGAAACCATCGCTCGCGGGCTGCGCCGGTCGCTCACCGGCCAGCGCATACAGGATGTCTGGCTTTCGGGCTGCCCGCTGCGCCGGCCGGTCGCGCCGGATCTGGGAGACAAGCTTGGCGGACGCACCGTGCGGCGCATTCGCCGGCGCGGCAAGTACCTGATCTTCGAACTCGACCCGCCGGGTTGCTGGCTGGTCCACCTCGGGATGAGCGGCAGGCTTTGCCGCATGCGGCAACCGGAACCGCCTGCAAAACACACGCACGCCGTCATCCGCTTTTCCGACGGCTCGGAACTGCACTACCGCGATCCACGCCGGTTCGGGCTCATGGCGCTTTACGATGTTGCCCGTCCGGATCTCGTGCCGGAGCTGCGCGCGCTCGGCCCGGATCCCCTGGGCAGAGGAGTGGCGGGGCGCCTGTGGCATGCGCTGGGCCGGTGCGGCCGGGATATCAAGTCTTTCCTGCTCGACCAGAGGCGGATCGCCGGCATCGGCAATATCTACGCCTGCGAGGCCCTGTTTCGCGCGCGCGTGCACCCGGCGCGGCGCTGCGACACGCTCTCGCGCACCGAGGCGCGCCGCCTCGCCGCGGCCCTTCGCGGTGTGTTGCGGGAGGCGCTGGCGCATCGGGGAACGAGCCTGTCGGATTTCGTGGACTCGGCGGGCCGTCCGGGGGATCATGGCAGCTACCTGCGCGTTTACGGCAGAGAGGGGGAGAGATGCCGGCGGTGCCGCGCGGCGATCGCCAGAATGATCCAGGGGAGTCGCAGTTCGTTTTTCTGCCCTCGGTGCCAGGTGTGAACTCGGCCCGGGCGGACATGCAAGGAGGGATATCCCGGTGACGGAAGAATACAGAAGATGCCCGCACTGCAAGGGCACCGGCATTTGCCGGCACTGCGGGGGGACGGGAAGACTGGCGCTGGAAAGAGGCAAGCGGTGCACCTCCTGCTACCCGCACGGAAGCGGCAGGTGCCAGAATTGCCGCGGCCTGGGGTGGTTCGACAGAAGCGGGCGGCCCGCAGCCCTTCCGGTCGAACCGAAGCCCGAGGAGGCGGCTGCGGCACCGCCGGCGGCCGAGGTTCAGGAGGCTGCGCCGCCGCCCGCAGTCGAGGCGCCCAGGAAGAAACGCGCCGCCGGGCGGGCGGCGAAACCGGGAGTGAAGCCGGCCGCAAAAGGGCGGGGCGGTGGGAAGACCAAGTCGGAGTAGGTCCGCCGCGCCGCGGGACGTATCCGTCCCGGAGGGACGGAAGCTGGTAGCTCCAGGTGAGCGGAAGCGAACCTGGAGAAAAGGGAGCGGCATGCGACAAGCTCCGAAGGGCCGGCAGAAGGATATATCAGAAAGCTTCATCTGCCGGCCCTCCGGGGCTCGCCTGATCGATACGCTCCTTTCCGGGGGTTCGCCTGCGGCTCACCCCCGGCTACCCGCTCAGGGCCCCTCCGGGGCCGCATCCGTCCCGGAGGGACGGAAGCTGGTAGCTCCAGGTGAGCGGAAGCGAACCTGGAGAAAAGGGAGCGGCATGCGACAAGCCCCGAAGGG
>CAZHQK010000221.1:0-27472 GCA_964534795.1 uncultured Acidobacteriota bacterium | reverse complement strand
TGACCTCGCGCACCGCAGCCTCATACTCCCGTCCCTGCTCCACGCGCTTGCGCACCTCGTCGACCAAACGCTTGGGAATATGCTGAACGTACTTGCGGCCGCCGGCCATATAGGTCAGCGACCACACCGGGTGCCCTTCTCCCTGGGCGCAGCGACAGTTGGACTTGCCGCACCGCGTCCGATGCAGCGAGAGAGACCCCGGAAGAATATCCTCGGGAATCTGGTACCGGCGAATGAGTTGGTATTTTCGTTGGCGGATTTGCGCCGCCTCCGGGCCTTTGGGTGCAATTTTCATCTTGCTGTTATCATACAGCAAGAGATCTGCTCAAGTCAAGCTCTTTTTCGAATGCGAAAATAGAAAAGGTCTTACCCCGAGGGTTAACCAGCCAGGGATTCAAGCCCTATCAAGGGTCCTGCGCGGCGCCCGCTGCCCGATTTCCGAGATAGCTGTCCCCTATTGTGCACACCCGGCGGTCTCGTGCGATCGGTTTCTTCTCGCAAAATAGGGGAGCGTCCCCATTATAATTGCGGAGCGAGGAGGCGCCGTGAGCGGAAGCTGGTATCGCGATCGCAATGAAAGCCTCGGGCCCGTCCTGCTCGATGCCGCAACCATCCAGCAGCGCGTCCGGGAGCTGGGAGCGCAGATCACGGAAGACTACCGCGGCAAGACGCCCCATCTCGTCGCCATCCTGAGGGGAGCCAGCATCTTCCACGCCGACCTGGTGCGCGCCATCGATCTCGCTCTGTCCTTCGATTTCATCGCCGTGGGGAGCTACGGCCCCGACACGGCCAGCAGCGGCGAGGTGCGCATTCTCAAGGATCTCGACGAGAGTCTCGAGGGCAGGGACGTGCTGCTGGTCGAGGATATCGTCGACACCGGACTCACGCTCCACTATCTGCTGCAGAACATGCTGGCGCGCAAGCCGCGGTCGCTGAAAGTGGTGGCGCTGCTCAACAAGCCGGCGCGGCGCCGCATCGAGGTTCCGGTCGATTACACCGGCTTCGAGATCCCCGACAAGTTCGTCGTCGGCTACGGTCTGGACTTCGACCAGCGCTACCGCAACCTGCCCGATATCCGCGTGCTCCGCATCGGCGCGTAGGCGCGCTCAGCCCGCCGCGCCGCCGATCGCGCCCAGAAACGAGCTGCCCGCCGCCAGCGCGAGCGAGAAGTTCTCGGCGACCGTCTGGCCGACATCGGCCAGCGTCGCGCGCAGCCCGAGGTCGACGCCGCGGCGGCAGCGGGGGCCGCAGGCGAGAACGGGCACGTATTCCCTCGTATGGTCGGTGCCGGCGGTCGTGGGGTCGCACCCGTGGTCGGCCGTGATGATCAGGACGTCGTCCGCGCCGAGCGCCGCGAGCAGTTCCGGCAGCCGGCGGTCGAAGCGCTCGAGCCCGCGCGCGTAACCGCTGCTGTCGTTCCGGTGACCCCACAGCATGTCGAAGTCGACGAGGTTGGCGAAGATCAAGCCGGCGGGCGCATGGGCCAGAGCCTGGATCGTCCGGTCCAGTACTTCCTCGTTGTCGTGCGCCGGCAGCGACTCCGTGACGGCGCGGTAGGCGAAGATCGAAGGCACTTTCCCGACCCCGATAACGGCCATGCCGCGCGCAGCCAGCAGATCGAGCAGCGTGGGCGCCGGCGGCGCGACCGCGAAATCCCTGCGGTTGGCGGTTCGCCGGAACGAGCCCGGGGTGCCCACGAACGGCCGGGCGATGACCCGCGCCACCCGGTGCGGCCCGTCCAGCATCTCCCGGGCTATCTCGCACATGCGGTAGAGCTCGGCCGGAGGTATGACCTCCTCGTGGGCGGCAAGCTGGAACACCGAGTCGGCCGAGGTGTACAGGATGGGACTGCCGGTGCGCATGTGCTCGGCGCCGAGTTCCTGGATGATTTCCGTCCCCGAGGCCGGCCGGTTGCCCAATACCTTGCGCCCCACGGCGGCCTCGAAGCGCCGCACCAGGTCTTGCGGAAAGCCCTCCGGGTAGGTCGGAAACGGTTCGGGCGTGATGATCCCGGCCAGCTCCCAGTGGCCCACGGTCGTGTCCTTGCCGTTGGAGAGGATGGCGGCCTTGCCGAAGCACGCCGCGGGGCGGCTGCTCGGCGGCAGGCCGGGAAGGGCCCGGATGTTCCCCAGGCCCAGGCGCTGCAGGTTGGGCAGCTCGGGCTTTTCGCGCGCGAGCACATGCCCCAGCGTGTCGCTGCCGGCATCGCCCCAGAGCGCCGCATCCGGCAGCGCGCCGATGCCGACGCTGTCCAGGACAAGGAGCACGAACCTGTGAAACCGCCCGCCCGCCCCGCCGGCAGCCGCAACCCTCACAAGCAATCTCCCGCCTGAAATCCGCTCCCGACACCGCGCCGGCCGCCGTCACGCGCGGGCGCTTCCGCCTTCCTGCCCGAGAGCGGCAAGTCGCGGGACGAGCGCGCGCAGCAGCGCGCCCAATGACGCGCACGCCCGGGCGGCCGCTTCGATCACTTCCCGGTGGCGGATCGCCTGCGGCAGCATCCCTGCCGCCATGTTGCTGATGCACGCCAGGCCCAGAACCCGCACGCCCAGGTGCCGGGCCGCGATCACCTCGGGAACCACGGACATGCCGACCGCATCGGCGCCGAGGATGCGGCACATGCGCACCTCGGCGGGCGTTTCGTAGCTGGGCCCGAGCAGCGCGATGTAGACGCCCTGCCGCAGCGGGATGCCCAGCTCGGCGGCGGCGCGCAGGGCGAGGTCGCGCAGCGCCCGGTCGTAAGCCTCGCTCATGTCCGTGAAGCGCTCCGCGAGCTCGCCGCCGCCCGCCCCGGCGAGCGGGTTGGCGCCCAGGAGATTGATATGATCGACGATCAGCATCAGGTCGCCCGGGCCGAACTCGGCGCGCAGCGATCCGGCCGCGCCGGTCACGATGAGGCAGTGCACGCCCAGGCGCGCCAGCACGCGCGTGGGATAGGCCGCCTGGGCCGGCGACCAGCCCTCGTACAGGTGCACCCGCCCCTGCAGAACCGCGAGCGCGGCGCCCTCGAGTTCACCGATGATCAGGTTGCCCGCGTGGCCCTCCACGCCGGGCTGCGGGAAATGCGGCAATTCGCGGAACGGGACGACCGTCCTGTCATGGAGCATGTCCGCGAGCGCGCCCAGACCGGATCCCAGGATGAGGCCGACCGCCGGCCGGCGGGCGCACCGTTCGCGGATTGCGGCGACGGTTTCCTCCAGCATCGTTCGCACGGACCCACCCCGCTGCAAGGCGCATGCGCGCGCCCGCCCGCACCCCGGCGGCCCCGAAACGTGCCGGAGCAGCTCGGGCTAGGGCCGCATGCTGCGCATCTTCTTGCGCAGGCGCTTGCGCGCCAGAGCCTGCTTGATGCGCTTTCTCTCTCCGGGCTTCAGGTAGAAGGAATGCTTCTTGACATCCTTGATGATGTCTTCCTGCTGGACCTTGCGCTTGAAGCGCCTCAGCGCGCTCTCGAGGGATTCCCCCTCGTTGACCGTGACTTCCGCCAAGCTGAACACCTCCTTTGTGCGGCGTGAGCCGATACGTTATCCCCGGCGCGCACCGCTGTCAAGCCGGCGCGCCGCAATGCCGTTACTGCCGTTTCCTCGCCCGACCCGGAGCCAGCCCGGGGATTTCCGCCGGCGCCTCCAGCTCGCGGCGCCTCTTTTCCAGGCGGGCGACCTCGCGCGCGATGCGCTGCTCGTTTTCCGGCGAGGGATCCAGGCGCCGGATCGCGGCGATCGCCTTGTCGAAATCGTACAGGCCCTCGTATGCATCGGTCATGCCCAGGATCGCCTGCCGCCGGCTTTCGGGATAGGGAGAGCGCGCAACTTCCTGGAACGGGCCCAGGGCTTCCTCGAACCGCTTCTGGGCGATGTAGACGGCGCCGATCTTCAGCAGCACCTGCTCCGCCAGGCGCCCGCTCACCCCCTCCTCGCGGATGTGCAGCAGTTCGCGCAGCGCCCGGTCGAACTCCTCGCTCTTGAAGTAGAGATCGGCGCGCCGGAAGCGGATTTCCGCGGCATCGGCCAGTTGCGGCATGGCCAGCAGCCGGTCGTATTCCGCGATGGCGCGCGTCGCATCCTTCAGCTCGTCGGCGTAGATCTCCGCCAGGCAGCGGCGCGCCTGGTACTCCTGGGGCGATCCGGGAAACTCCTGCGCCAGGTGGCTGTAGGTGCTGATGGCGCTGCGGATCTGGCGCAGGTTGCGGTAATAGATATTGCCGATATTCAGCAGCGCCTGCGCCCCGTTCTTCCCCTTCGGATCGCGGGCCAGAACCGCGCGGTTCAGCATGATCGCCTTCTCGTAATCCCCCTTGCGCCAGCTCGCTTCCGCCGATTCCATGACGTCGGCCGTACTGGGCCTGCAGGCGGGCAGCGCCGCCAGGCAGGCGAGCATGGCGAGCAGCGCCGGACGCCTCATGAGGCCTCTCCTTCGCCGCCGTTCTCCTCGCCTGCGGTCACGGTGACGCTGGTGACCTGGTCGCCCTCCTCGAGCTCGATGCACTTGACGCCGATCGCCGCCCGCGTCTGCGTGCTGCGGATGTCCTCGGCGTACAGCCGGATGAGCTTGCCCTGTGCGGTGACGATGACGACGGCCGAGTCGTCGCGCACGTGACAGGTATTGACCACCGGGCCGTTTTTCGGCCCCACCCGCAGATTGATGATGCCGCAGCCGCCGCGCCTCTGCTTGCGATACTCGGACACCGCCGTGCGCTTGCCGTAGCCCCTCTCGGTGACGGTGAGGAACTGGCCGTCGCCGCTGAAGGCCGACATGCCGACCACCGAATCCTCGCCCGCCAGCCGGATGCCGATCACGCCGTGCGCCGTGCGCCCCATCGGGCGCACGTCGCTTTCCGCGAAGAGGATGGCCTTGCCCTTGCGGGTCGCCAGCAGCACGTCCTGGGAGCCGTCGGTGAGCGCGCAACCGATCAGCTCGTCGCCTTGGGCCACCGAGATGGCGATGATTCCCGAACTGCGCGGGTTGGCGAACTCGGCCAGCGCCGTCTTCTTGACCATGCCGTTGCGCGTGGCCATCATCACGTAGCGCTCGGCTTCGAAGTCGCGCACCGCCAGGATGTCGGCGATCTTTTCCCCTTCCGCCAGGTGCACCAGGTTGACGATCGCCTTGCCCTTGCCCGCCGCCCCGACGTCGGGGATCTCGTAGACCTTGAGCCAGTAGACCTGCCCGCGGTCGGTGAAGATCAGCAGGTAGCTGTGCGTCGAGGCGACGAACACGTGTTCGATGAAATCCTCCTCGCGCGTGGTCATGCCGATGCGGCCCTTGCCTCCCCGCCCCTGCGGGCGGTAGAGCGCGGCGCTCGTGCGCTTGATGTAGCCCGAGTGCGTCACCGTGATCACCACGTCTTCCTCGGCGATCAGGTCCTCGAGCGTGATCTCGACCTCCTCGTCGACGATCTGCGTGCGCCGCGCGTCGCCGAAATTCTTCTGCAGCTCCCGGAGTTCCCCGACGATCACCCCCTTGAGAACGGCCTCGCTGCCGAGGATCTCCTTCAGGCGGCCGATCAGCTTCAGGGTCTCCTCGTAATCGGCGACGACCTTCGCGCGCTCCAGGCCCGTCAGCCTCTGCAGGCGCATGTCCAGGATTGCCTGGGCCTGCGCCTCGCTGAAGTGCAGCTGCGTCACCAGCCCTTCCCGGGCGGCGGCGGGCTCCTTCGAGGCGCGGATCAGGGCGATCACGGCGTCGAGCATGTCGAGCGCCCGCTTCAGCCCCTCCAGGATATGGGCGCGCTCCTCCGCCTTGCGCAGCTCGAAGACCGTGCGCCGGCGCACGACCTCGCGCCGGTGCTCGATGAAGCAGCGCAGGGCCCCGCGCAGGTCGAGGATGCGCGGCTGGTTGCTGACGATGGCCAGCAGGATGATGCCGAAGCTGGTCTGCATCGGCGTCAGCTTGTACAGGTTGTTGAGCACGACCTGGGCGGGCTCGTCCTTCTTGAGCTCGATGACGATGCGCATGCCCTCGCGGTCGGATTCGTCGCGCAGGTCGGCGATGCCCTCCAGCCGCTTGTCGCGCACCAGCTCGGCGATGCGCTCGATGAGCTTGGCCTTGTTCACCTGGTAGGGGATCTCGGTGACCACGATCGCCTCGCGCTCGCGCGCGAGCTTCTCGACGGCGGCGCGCGCCCGCAGCACGATGATGCCGCGCCCGTTCTCGTAGGCCGCGCGGATGCCGCTGCGCCCGTAGATGAAGCCGGCCGTCGGGAAATCCGGGCCCGGGACCGCCGCCATGAGCTCGTCGAGCGTGGCCTCGGGATTCTCCAGCAGCAGGACGGTGGCGTCGATGATCTCGCCCAGGTTGTGGGGCGGGATGTTGGTGGCCATGCCCACGGCGATCCCCGAGGATCCGTTCACGAGCAGATTGGGGAATTTGGCCGGCAGCACCAGGGGCTCGGTGAGCGAGTCGTCGTAGTTGGGGCCGAAATCGACGGTCTCCTTGTCGATGTCGGCCAGCATCTCGTTCGCCAGGCGCGCCATGCGCACCTCGGTGTAGCGCATGGCCGCCGGGTTGTCGCCGTCGACCGAGCCGAAGTTGCCCTGGCCGTCGATCAGCGGGTAGCGGATCGAGAAGTCCTGCACCATGCGCACGATGGTGTCGTAGACGGCGCTCTCCCCGTGCGGGTGGTACTTGCCGATGACGTCGCCCACGATGCGCGCCGATTTCTTGTAGGGCTTGTCGTAGGTGTTGCCGAGCTCGTTCATGGCGTGCAGCACGCGCCGATGAACCGGCTTGAGCCCGTCGCGCGCATCCGGCAGCGCCCTGCCGATGATGACGCTCATGGCGTAGTCCAGGTAGGACCTGCGCATTTCGTCGATGATGTTGACCGGGACCTGTTCGAGGGCGGCTTCCATAGGCGGCGTCAGATGTCGAGATTGCGCACGTTGAGGGCGTTTTCCTCGATGAAGCGGCGCCGCGGCTCCACGGCGTCACCCATCAGGATGGTGAAGATGGCGTCGGTCTGCACCGCGTCGTCGATCGACACCTTGAGCAGCGTGCGGGTTTCGGGGTTCATCGTGGTTTCCCACAGCTGCTCGGGATTCATCTCCCCCAGTCCCTTGTAGCGCTGGATCGTCAGGTCTCTCTTGCCCAGCGCGAGCACGTAGCTCAGCAGCTCCTCGCGCGAGCCCAGGCTGCTGCTGTGCCCGTCCTCGCGCACGCGGAACGGGGGCCGGGCCAGCGGCGCCGTCTCGGCGTAGAGCCGGAACAGGCGCAGCCACTCGGCCGAGGAGAGAAACTCCCAGTTGACCGTCAGCGTGCGCCCGTTGCTCTCCTTCTCCAGTTCGAGCGAGTGCAGGCCGTGCTCCTCGTCGCTCAGGGCGCGGTACCGGTAGCCGATCTGCTCCAGGATGCGCCCGAGCTCGCCGAGAAGCTCCGCGTCCTCGAAGAGCTGGCGCAGGGTGAAGCCGTTGGCCAGCAGCGCCCCCTCGCCCGCGACGAATTCGAGCAGGCGGTCGAGAAGCTCCTGATCCTCCAGGCGCCGGCAGAGCTTCTGATAGACGGACGCGTGCTCGTGGACGCGCCGCAGCAACCCGACGAGCTGCGCGCCGCTGAGCTCCAGCCCCGTGCTCTCCACGGTGACCGCCACTCTCTCGGTGGCGCGCTGCATCAGGAACTCCTCCATCTCGCGTTCGTTCCGCAGGTAGCGGAAGCTCTTCTTGTGGCGCACCCCGTACAGGGGCGGCTGGGCGATGTAGACGTGCCCCTTCTCCACCAGCACCGGCATCTGGCGGAAGAAGAAGGTCAGCAGCAGCGTGCGGATGTGCGCCCCGTCCACGTCGGCGTCCGTCATGATGATGATGCGCTCGTAGCGCAGCTTCTCCAGGGAGAAGTCGTCGGGGCCGATGCCGGTGCCGATGGCCGAGATCATGGTGGCGATTTCCTGGTTGCTCAGCATCTTGTCGAAGCGCGCCTTCTCGACGTTCAGGATCTTCCCCTTGATGGGCAGAATCGCCTGGAAACGCCGGTCGCGCCCCTGCTTGGCCGAGCCGCCGGCGCTGTCGCCCTCGACGATGAACAGCTCGCAGTACCTGGGATCGCGCTCCTGGCAGTCGGCGAGCTTCCCCGGCAGCAGGGCGGTCTCCAGCGCCCCCTTGCGCCGTGTGAGATCCCGCGCCTTGCGTGCCGCCTCGCGCGCACGCGCCGCCTCGACCGCCTTGATCAGGATCTTGCGCGCGACCGCCGGGTTCTCCTCCAGGAAGGCGCTCAGCCCGTCGTTGACCGCCGCCTCGACGATCCCCTTGATCTCGCTGTTTCCCAGCTTGGTCTTGGTCTGCCCCTCGAACTGCGGGTTGCGCAGCTTGACGCTCACCACCGCCACCAGGCCCTCGCGCACGTCCTCCCCGCTCAGGTTCTCCTTCAGGTCCTTGAGAAGCTCGTGCGCCTGCGCGTAGGCGTTGATGCTGCGCGTCAGCGCCGACTTGAAGCCCACCAGGTGCGTCCCCCCCTCGTGGGTGTTGATGTTGTTGGCGAAGGAAAAGACGGTCTCGCTGTAGCCGTCGTTGTACTGCATGGCCACCTCGACCGTCACGTCTTCCCGCGCGGCCTCGAAGTAGATGCACTTGGGATGCAGGACGTTCTTGTTCGTGTTGAGGTACTCGACGAACGCGCAGATGCCGCCCTCGTAGTGGAACACCTCGCGCCGGTCCGTGCGCAGGTCCTCGAGGACGATCTCCAGCCCCCGGTTGAGGAAGGCCAGCTCGCGCAGCCGGCCGGCGACCGTGTCGTAGTTGAACTCCAGGCTCTCGAAAATCTCCGGGTCGGGCTTGAAGGTGATCTTGGTGCCGCGCCGCCGCGTGGTTCCGGTCGCGCGGAACTCCGTGACCGGGACGCCGCGCTCGTAGCTCTGCTCGTAGACCTTGCCCGCGCGCCAGATCTCCAGGTCCAGCCGGCAGCTCAGGGCGTTGACGACCGAGACGCCCACGCCGTGGAGCCCTCCCGCGACCTTGTACGAATGATCGTCGAACTTCCCGCCCGCGTGCAGCACGGTCATGACCACCTCGGCGGCGGGTTTCTGCGAGGGCTCGTGGATGTCGGTCGGGATGCCCCGGCCGTTGTCGACCACCGTGACGCTGTTGTCGATGTGGATCGTCACCTCGATGCGCGTGCAGTAGCCGTTGAGCGCCTCGTCGACCGAGTTGTCCACCACCTCGTACAGCAGGTGATGCAGGCCCTCGCTCGAGGTCGAGCCGATATACATGGCCGGGCGCAGGCGCACGGCCTCCAGGCCCTCGAGCACCTTGATCTTGTCCGCTCCGTAGTCCTCTTCGATCGGCTTGGCCTCCCGCGGCCCGCTGCTTTCCGCGCCGATCCGTCGCGCTGTCGCGTCGTCCATGGGCTCGCCCGCAAATGCCCCTTCCGGCATGCGCCGTCCGGGAATAAGCTTACTCTTTACAACAATTTATTGGCGATCCAATAAACGGTTAATTATACCACAGGCGGCGCAGCCCGGGGAGGGTAAATTTTCGCAAAAGCGATTGGAAATGAACGGGTTAGCGAAGGGGGCTCCTGCTGCGGCGGCTCAGAATTTCATGGGCATGACGACATAGCGGTATTCCAGGCCCTCCAAGCCGACGGGGCCGAAGAGGCCCTGGGTTTCGGAGTCGCGCAATTCGACCATGACTTTTTCCGTGCCGCAGACATTCAGGAATTCGAGCAGGTATTGCGGATTGAAGCCGATCTGCACATCCGGTCCTTCGTATTCGATATCGACGCTCTCGCGCGCCTCTCCGGCCTCGGCGCTGCTCGCCGTGATCTCGGCCTTCCCGGGGCTGAAGTAGATCTTGATGGCGCGCAGCTTTTCGTCGGACATGACGGCCGCGCGCCGGATGGCTTCGCCGAACGCCCGCGCGCCCAGGACGATGCGCTTGTCGTTGTCGCGCGGCACCACCATCTCGTAATTGGGAAACTGCCCCGCCAGCATGCGCGACACGAGCTTCTTGCCGCTTCCGGCCTGGAAGAACAGGTGGTTCTCCTCGCGGACGAATTGCACGGTTTCTTCCTGATCTCCCAGCAGACGCTGGATTTCGAGCACGGTCTTGCGCGGGATCAGGGCGCGGATCTCCCGATCGACATTCTCGTTTTCGAGCTTGGCCGAAACCATGGCCAGCCTGTGGCCGTCGGTGGCCACCATGCGCATCGTGCCCGGCACGAGCAGCAGCAGCGCGCCGTTGAGGGAGTAACGGGATTCCTCCTCGGTCGTGATGGCGAACACCGTCCGATGGATCATTTCGCGCAGCGTGCCGGCCGGCAAGGGCGTGCCGCTCGCGCTGCTTTCGGGAATCGAGGGGAAGTTCTCGCGCGGAAGGCCGGCGACTTTGAACTCGGCGGCACCCGACTTGACCTCCATCCAGTCGTTCTCCAGCAGGACGCACTGGATCTCGCTCGATTCCGGCAGCAGCCGGACGATATCGAAAAAGCGCCGCGCCGCCACCGTGCTGCTTCCGGGCTGCGCGATCGCCGCCTCGCACCCGCAGCAGATGCTGACGTCCAGATCCGTGGCCGTGATCCCCAGCCGGCCGCCTTCCGCTTCGAGCAGGATGTTGGCGAGGATGGGGATGGTGCTGCGCCTTTCGATGACTCCCTGGACCAGGTTGAGTTCGCCCAGCAACGCATCTCTCTTGACGGTGAATTTCATGCTCATGGCTCCTTGGCGCTTTTTCGGACCGCGCGATTATAACAAAAGGCGCGCGGCGGGCGTCAGCGATCTTGCGCTTCTTCTACCGCAAATTTTCCATATGAATAGACAGTAGAAGAAGAAGGTGCGGTGGATTTGTGGAAAAGGGCGCCAAATCCGTTGCCCGGGCGCAGTTGGCATGCACATGCGGCGCGGCGCGCCGTTCACAGGATGCGGCCGGCTGTGGACGGCGCGGCCCGGCGTCCGGCGCGCGCGGATTTCCACAGGGTGCGCCTGTGGGAACTGTGGAAAACGCGCCGTGCGCTCACAGCAGCGACTGGCTGATCTTGGCGATCGCTTCGTCGATCTCGCGGTCCCGGGTTCGATCGCTTTCGATCTTGCGGATGGAGTGCAGGACCGTGGTGTGGTGCTTGCCCCCGAAGTCGCTGCCGATCTGGGGAAGGGAGAGGCGGGCGAGCTTCTTGCAGAGATACATGGCGATCTGCCGCGGGCGCGCGATGCGCCGCGAATTGTTCCTGGAGCGCAGGGCGGACGGGTGGAGGTTGAAGTAGCCGGCCACCGTGCGGATGATCAGGTCCGACGACACGGGGCGCTGGGGTTCGGAAACGATGTTCTTCAGCACGGCGCGCGCGTAATCGACGTCGATGGCGAGCGGATCGACGCCGTCGATGGACGCCCGGGCGGCCAGGCGGATGAGCGCGCCCTCGAGTTCGCGGATGTTGGAGCGGATGCTGGTGGCGATGTACATGGCGACGGCGTCGGGCAGGGTCAGCCCTTCGGCCTCGGCCTTCTTCTTGAGGATGGCGAGCTTGGTCTCGAGATCCGGCGCGTGGATGTCGGCGATCAGCCCCCACTCGAAGCGCGACTGCAGGCGCTCCTCCATGGAGGGTATGTCCTTGGGGGCGCAGTCGCTGGTCATGACGATCTGCTTCTGCGCGTCGTAAAGCGCGTTGAAGGTGTGGAAGAACTCCTCCTGGGTTCTCTCCTTGCCGGCGATGAACTGCACGTCGTCCATGAGCAGGACGTCGATGTTGCGGTACTTCTCGCGGAACTGGATGGTGCGCTCGTAACGGATGGCGTTGACCAGTTCGTTCATGAACCGTTCCGAGGAGAGGTAGCTGAGGCGCAGGCCGGGGTTCTTGACCTGGATGAAGTGCCCGATGGCGTGCATCAGGTGGGTCTTGCCCAAGCCGACGCCGCCGTAGATGTAGAGCGGGTTGTAGGCGCGCGACGGGTTCTCGGCCACTGCCAGCGCGCCCGCGTGCGCGAGCTGGTTGCTCGCGCCGACGACGAAGGAAGCGAAGGTGTATTTGGGGTTGAAGGGAACGCCGCCGGGGCGGGGCGGCTCGGCCGCGGGCCTGGCGGGCTCGGCGGCGGCAGGACCCGTCTCGACGGAGACATCGAGCTGCAGGGGCATGCGGGTCGTCTCCCGGATCGCGTCCAGAAGCAGGGGCGCGTAGTTGTCGAGCAGCCACTGCTTGAAGCTCTGATTGGGAACCTTGATGCGCACGCAGGTTTTGTCGGCGCCGCAGAACTGCACGGGGCGGAACCAGGTATCGAAGCACTGCGGGCTGACCCGTGCCCGCACCACCGACAAAACCTGAGCCCAGACGTCCATACGGCCTTTCGCTCAGGAATGAAACGCGCCCATCGGCGCCGATGATAACGTAACGAGCCCGCCAGCCTTCGAGCCCCGCCGTTTCCACAGAGTTTTCCACAGCTGTGGATAAAGGTACACCCATTGAGCAGAGGCCATGCTGCCGCGCGCCTGCTGCCCTCGAATCGACTGCTAAAGATCTTTTGGATTTCTCTCGGCGGTACCTCGAATGCTGCGCGAAGCAATTCGACCCAACAACGCACGTGAAATTAGCATGGGGGTATGGGGCATGCAACAAAAAAAACGAAAAAATTAAATTTTTGTGAAGAGCCGCGAAACCCGCGCCGGACGCGGGTTTCGGGCGATCGCGGCGCGCCGATCCGCGCGCGGCGCGCCCGCCGCGCGCCCGCAAAAAATGCACCGCGCTCCTACAGAGCGAGACCCTCGAAATAGGGCGTCAGGCGCGCGTAGGTCTGGCCGAGCGCCTCGGGCAGCACGCGGGTTTCCGAGACGGTGGAGACGAAGCTGGCGTCGCCGACCCAGCGCGGCAGCAGATGCATGTGCAGGTGGCGGTCGATGCCGGCGCCGGCGGCGCGCCCGATGTTGAATCCCATGTTGAAGCCGTCGGGCCGGTACTCGCGCGCGAGCGCATCCTCGCAGATGCGGGCCAGCTCCATGAAGGAGCGCAGCTCCTCGTCGTCGGCTTCGCGCAGGCACGCGATGTGGCGCTTGGCGACGATCAGCAGATGGCCCGAGGTGTAGGGATAGAGGTTGAGGACGACGAAGAGCCGCTTGCCGCGGTACACCACCAGGTTCCGGCGGTCGTCCCCGCTTGCCAGTATGTCGCAGAAAGCGCAGCCGCGGTCCGCGCTGCCGACGCTGCTGACGTAGGCGTAGCGCCACGGCGTCCAGAGTCGGTCCATTACGGCTGGTTGATGAGATCCTTGATCTCTTTGCCCGGTTTGAAATAGGGCACTCTCTTGGCAGGGACCAGCACCCCGGCGCCGGTCTTGGGGTTGCGCCCCTGACGCGAAGAGCGGTTGCGGATGCGGAAGGAGCCGAAGCCGCGCAGCTCGATCTTCTCGCCGCGCTGCAGCGAGTCGGTGATGCAGTCGAGCACGGTCTGCACGATGACTTCGGCGTCCTTCTTGGTCAGCTGCGACTGGCTGGCGACCTGCTCTACCAATTCTGCTTTTGTCATGAGCGATCATCTCCAAAGATATTGGAACCGCACGGGGGACTGCGAACGATCCTGGTTGCCCAGCAGCGCGGCGCGCGCTTCGCCCAGCACGAGGTCGAGGAGCGAAAGCCTGCGGCGCGCGGGCTGGACGATTCTGGGTTCGCCGCGGATGCCGGCCATCCGGGCCGCCTCGGCGACGGCGTCCTGGAGCGTGCCCACGGCGTCGACCAGGCCGTAGCGCCGCGCCTCCTCGCCGGTGAAGACCCGGCCGTCGGCCAGCTTGCGCACGGCGGCCTCCTCCATCCGGCGGCCGGCGGCCACGGCGGCGACGAACTGCGCGTACATGGTATCGATCAGGCCCTGGAAGTACGCCCTTTCCGCCTCGGTGAGCGGGCGCGTGGGCGAGCCCGCGTCCTTGAACTCGCCGCTCTTGATGACGACGTCCTGCAGCTTGGCCCAGCGCAGGAGGTCGCCGTAGTTGTACCATTCCGCGATCACGCCGATGCTGCCGGTGATGGAGCCGGGGTTGGCGTAGATCTTGTCGGCGGCGCAGGCGGCGTAGTAGGCGCCCGAGGCGGCGACCGTCGACATGCTGACGACCACGTGCTTGCGCGTGCGCGCGCGGAAGCGGCGCACGGCCGCGTAGATTTCCTGGGAGGCGGCCACGGTGCCGCCCGGGCTGTTGATGCGCAGCACGACGGCGCGCACGCCCGGCTGGTTGCCGTAATCCTCGAGGCGCTCGATGAAGTCCTTGGAGTCGACGATGATCCCCTCGAGGTCGAGAAGGGCGACCCGGTCGCCCGCGAGCGCGAACGGCACGCCGCGCCCGGCGCCGAGATAGAGGGCGGCGGCGGCGAGGCAGAGCATGAGAAAGATCAGGGCTGCGGCTCCCAGTACGATGCGGAGCATGCGATCGGAGCTTGTTGCCGGCATGGCTCGGCTCCCTGGTTGCTCACGGGCGCGCCGCGGCGCGGCGCCCGGACGCGGCTAGTCCTCCGTATCCCGCGGCTTGTCGCCCGCGGGCGTGCTCCTGCGCAAGCGCTGCAGCTGATCGCCCAGGCGTTCCGCCATCGAGGCGCTGCCGGCATCGGCCGTCGCCTTGTAGGGCGTGAATTCCAGCCTGGGCTCCTCTTCCTTCATGGCCTTGAGGCTCAGCCCGATCTTCTTCTCCTGGAGGTTGAGCTTGACGATCCTCATTTCCACTTCCTGGCCGACGCTCAGGAACTCCGCGGGCTTCTCGACGTGCTTGTCGTCGAGCTCGGAGACATGGCACAGGCCCTCGATCCCCTCGGCCAGCTCGACGAAGGCGCCGAAATTGGTCATGCGCACCACGCGCCCGCGCACGACGTCGCCGACGCTGTGCAGGTTGAACCACTCCTCCCAGCGGTCGGGCTCGAGCTGCTTGATGCCCAGGGAGAGCTTCTGGTTGGCGGCGTCGACGCTGAGCACCACGGCCTGCACCTCGTCCCCCTTTTTCAGCACTTCGGAGGGATGCTTGATGCGCTTGGTCCTGGAGATGTCGGAGACGTGCACCAGGCCGTCGATGCCCTCCTCGACCTCCACGAACGCGCCGAAATCCGTGATATTGCGCACCCGCCCGGTGATCACGGTGCCCGGGGCATAGCGCGCCTCGATCAAATCCCACGGGTTGGGCTCGGTCTGCTTCAGGCCGAGGGAAATGCGGCGCGCCTCGACGTCGATGTCGAGCACCACGACGTCGACCGTGTCGCCCACGCTGACGATCTTCGAGGGATGCTTGACGCGCTTGTTCCAGGTCATCTCCGATATGTGGATCAGGCCCTCGACGCCGGGTTCGAGCTCGACGAAGGCGCCGTAGTCGGTCAGGCTCACGACCTTGCCCTGGGTGCGGATGTTCTTGGGGTAGCGCGCGTCGGCATGGAGCCACGGATCTTCGGTCAGCTGCTTGAGGCCCAGGGAGACCCGTCCCTCCTCGCGGTTGAACTTGATGACCCTGACCTTGATCTTGTCGCCCACGGCGAGCAGCTCGGACGGGTGGTTGACCCGCCCCCAGGACATGTCCGTGATGTGGAGCAGGCCGTCGACGCCTCCCAGATCGACGAAGGCCCCGTAGTCGGTGATGTTCTTGACCACGCCCTCCATGACCTTGCCTTCCTCGAGGGCCTCGAGCGTGCGCGCCTTCTCCTCGCGCATGGATTCCTCGAGCACGGCCTTGCGCGACAGCACGATGTTGCCCCGCTTCTTGTTCACCTTGATGACGCGCATTTCGAATTCTTCGCCGCGCAGGCTGTCCAGGTTGCGGATGGGGCGCAGGTCGATCTGCGAGCCGGGCAGGAAGGCGCGCACGCCGATATCGACCGCCAGGCCGCCCTTGATGCGCTCGATCACGCGGCCCTTGATGGGCTTGCCCTCGCGGTAGGCGCGCTCGATCTCGTCCCAGATCTTCATGCGCTCGGCCTTCTCGCGCGAGAGTACGACGTAGCCGTCGGCATCCTCGGTCTGCTCCAGGAAAACGTCGATCTGGTCGCCGACCTTGACGTTGATCTGGCCCTTGTCGTCCTGGAACTGCTCCAGGGGTATGATGCCCTCGGACTTGAAGCCGACGTCGACGACCACGCCGCCGGCCGAGATGGCGATCACCCTTCCCTTGATGACCTCTCCCTCGGAGAAACTCTGGGTCCTGCCCTCGTAGGCGGCCAGAAGGGACTCGAAGTTGTTGTCTTCTTCCGTACCCCGGGCATCGGGAGCGGCCGAGGGGGCCGCCGGCGTCTCATCCGGCGCCGGCGGCGCGGACGGGGTGCGGGGATCACTGAGATCGAAGGACATTCATACCTCCCGGTGCAGGCCCGCCCGCGGCTCCGCGGCCGGCCTGGTAGCGATAGCTGGGATTTTTCAGTATTGTTTCCGGATCCGCAGGGGACAAGAACAGGTCAGGCGCGCTTTTTCGATCTTGTGTGCGGGCCGATTGCAAAGGTGTACATTCCTCGAATCGCTAGAAATAGAAGCTATTCTTATACCGCCCCGGGCCGGGCTTGTCAAGTGCCAGCATGTCAACAGATAGGGGAACGGCCGGCACGCGCGCGACAAAAGCCGCTTCCCGCGCCCAGAATGGCTGCTATAATAAAAGTTTTGCCGATCAACCCGGAGCGGAATCACCGAGAGGAAGGCAATGAAAGAGGGCATTCATCCCAAGTATCACAAGGTGCTCGTGACATGCGCCTGCGGCAACCAGTTCGAGACGGGCTCCACCAAGCCGGATATACGGCTGGAGATCTGCTCGGCGTGCCACCCGTTTTTCACCGGCAAGCAGAAGCTCGTCGACACTGCGGGGCGCATCGAGCGCTTCCAGAAGAAATACGGCGCGCAGCCGCAGCGCTAGCGGCCGCCTGAAGCGGGGGCGCTGGTGCGCACGGGGAGCACGGGGAAAGGCGGTTCGCCCGAGGACGTCCTGGTCGGCGGCCAGGCGGTGATCGAGGGGGTCATGATGCGCACGCCGCACGCCTGCGCGGTCGCGGTGCGCCGCGCCGACGGCACGATCGAGAGCAGAACGGAAGGCGTGCGCCGCCTGGCGGACTGCTGGAGGCCGCTCGCCTGGCCGGTGGTGCGCGGATTCGCCGTGCTCGTGCAATCGCTGGCGCTCGGCATCCGCTGCCTGAACTACTCGGCCGGCATCGCCATGCAGGACGCGGAGCGCGCGGCGGGCGAAGGCGCCGCCTCCCGCAGCCGGCGCAAGGAAAACGCGCTGGTTCTGATATCCATGGCGGCGGCGGCCGCCGCGGCCGTCTTCCTTTTCGTCCTCGCGCCCCTGTGGATCACCACCGGACTGAAGGCTCACCTGGCGGCGCTGCACGACTGGCTGTTCTTCAACCTGATCGACGGCCTGATCCGGGTGGCGTTCTTCCTCGGGTATCTGCTGCTCATCAGCCGCCTCAAGGACATCGGCAGGGTGTTCCAGTACCACGGGGCCGAGCACAAGGTCGTGCACGCATGGGAGGCGGGCGAGGAGCTGACCGTGGAAAAGGCGCGGGGCCGCTCGCGCCTGCACCCGCGCTGCGGCACGAGTTTCCTGCTCTTCGTGATGGTCGTCAGCATCGTGGTGTTCAGCCTCGTCAAGCTGGACGCCTTCTGGGCGGTCTTCCTCTCGCGCCTGCTTTTGATCCCCGTGATCGCCGGGCTTTCCTACGAACTCATCCGCGTGTCGGCGAAGCGTTGCCGGAGCGGCTTTTTCCGCCTGGTGGTGCTGCCGGGGCTGATGCTGCAGCGCGTCACCACCCGGGAGCCCGACGACGGCCAGCTGGAGGTGGCGGTGGTTTCCCTGCGCGCCGCCCTGCAATTGGACGCCGCGCGCGCATCCCAGGCCGCGGCGTAGCGGGCGCCGCCCGCGAGCCCTTGTGACCTCCGCCGGCGCAGCCGATTCCCGATGGCGGGCGAGGTGCCGCAAGCATGATCGACAAGCTGACCGCATTGGAAAAGAAATTCGAGGAGCTGAACGCCCAGCTCGCAGATCCGGCGATCTTCGCCGATCCGGTCGCCTACCAGAAGCACGCCAAGGCCCACAGCGATCTCGGGGAGATCGTGGGCAAGTTCCGCGAGTACAAGGAAGTGCTGCGCGAAATCGGCGAAACCAGGGCGCTGCTCCAGTCCGAGACCGACGAGGAACTCGAGCGGCTCGCCCAGGAGGAGCTGGCTTCGCTGACGGAGCGCGCGCGCGCCTGCGAGCGCGAACTGCGCCTGCTGCTGATGCCCAAGGATCCGAACGACGAGAAGGACGTCCTGCTCGAGATCCGGGCCGGCACCGGCGGCAACGAGGCCACGCTGTTCGCCGCCGAGCTCTTCCGCATGTACTGCCGCTACGCCGAGCGGGAGGGCTGGCGCGTCGAGATCGTGAGCGAGAGCACCTCGGAGGTGGGCGGCTACAAGGAAGTGATCGCCATGGTGGAGGGCGAAAGGGTCTACAGCAAGCTCAAGTACGAGAGCGGCGTGCATCGCGTCCAGCGCGTGCCGGCCACCGAGGCCGCCGGCCGCATCCACACGTCGGCGGTGACGGTCGCCGTCCTGCCCGAGGCCGACGAGGTCGAGATCCGCATCGATCCCAAGGACCTGCGCATCGACACGTTCTGCTCGTCGGGGCCCGGCGGCCAGTCGGTGAACACCACCTATTCGGCGGTGCGCATCACCCACCTGCCCTCCGGCCTGGTGGTTTCCTGCCAGGACGAGAAATCGCAGCTCAAGAACAAGGCGAAGGCGCTGCGCGTCCTGCGCTCGCGCCTGTACGACATCGCCCTGCAGGAGCAGAGGGAGGCGATCGCCGCCGACCGCCGCAGCCAGGTGGGGACGGGGGATCGCAGCGAGAAGATCCGCACGTACAATTTCCCGCAGAACCGGGTGACGGACCACCGCATCGGCCTGACGCTCTACAATCTCGGCGCCATTCTGGACGGCGATCTCGGGCCGATCATCGACGCCCTGGTGACCCACTACCAGGCGGAAAGGCTGAAGCAGGCGGTTTGAGCGCGGGCGCCCTGAAAAGGCCGCGAGCGACCATGCAAGCGAACGATCACGACGGTTCCGCGCCGCCCACGTTCCGCGCCGCACTCGCCTGGGCGACATCCCTGCTTGCGCAGCATGGTGTCGAATCGCCGCGCCTGACCGCGGAGCTCCTCCTGGCCCATGTCCTCGGGCGGGAGCGCGCCCGGATCATCAGCCGCCCCGACGACACCCTCGGGCGGGAGAGCGCGGCGCGTTTCCGGGATCTCGCGCGGCGCCGCGCGGCGGGCGAGCCCCTGCAGTACCTGACGGGCGAGCGCGAGTTCTACGGCCTGGCCTTCGCCGTCGGACCGGCGGTGCTGGTGCCGCGCCCGGAGACGGAGATCCTGGTCGAGAAGGCGCTGCAGTGGGCGGGCGGGCGCGGCGCGGCGCGGCCCCTGCGCTTCGTCGACGTGGGGACGGGAAGCGGCTGCATCGGGATCGCCTTCGCCAGGCACCGGCGGCACGACCGCGGCTGGCTGGTGGAATTGTCGTGGGAGGCGCTCGCGGTCGCCCGCAGCAACGCGCGGCGGCACGCCGTCGAGAGCCGGCTCGATTTCGTCTGCGGCGACCTGCTCTCCTGTTTCGCTCCCCGGCCGGTGTTTGATATCATTCTCGCCAATCCGCCGTACATCCCGCATGCCGAGATCGATGCTCTGCCGGCGACGGTCCGGGATTACGAGCCGCGCATGGCGCTCGACGGCGGGGAATCGGGGCTGGCCGCATACGAACGCCTGGCCCCGCAGGCGGCCCGGTGCCTGGCGGACGGCGGGCGGATCTTCCTGGAAGTGGGCGCCGGCCGGGCCGCGGCGGTGGCGGCCATTCTCCAGGCGGCGGAGTTCGAGGTGCTCGAAATCGCAGAGGACCTGCAGGGAATCGGGCGCTGCGTGATCGGCGCCAAGCACGGGGGAGCATAGTTCCGCCATGGACAAGATCAGGGTCACGGGCGGCGTGGCGCTCGCGGGGCGCGTGGAAATCTCGGGCGCCAAGAACGCGGCGCTCCCCGCCATGGCGGCCGCGCTGCTGACGCCGGACACGGTGGAGCTCGGCAACGTCCCCTATGTGCGCGACATTTTGACCATCCGCCGCCTGCTGTCGGAGATGGGAGTCGACTGCCGCGTGGAGGAATCCGGGGAGGCGCGGCTGCGGGCCGCAGGCCCGCTTTCCGACGAGGCCCCCTACGCGCTGGTCAAGACGATGCGCGCCTCGATCCTGGTTCTGGGCCCGCTGGTCGCCAGGCTGGGACATGCGCGCGTCTCGCTGCCGGGCGGCTGCGCCATCGGGGCGCGGCCGGTCAATCTGCACCTCGCGGGCCTCGAGAAAATGGGCGCGCGCTGCGAGGTGGTGCACGGCTACGTCGAGGCCAGGACCGACGGATTGCGCGGCGCGCGCATATTCATGGACACGGTCACCGTGACCGGGACGGAAAACCTGATGATGGCCGCCTGCCTCGCCCAGGGCGAGACGGTGCTGGAAAACGCCGCCTGCGAGCCCGAGGTGGTCGATCTCGCCGAGATGCTGCGCGCCATGGGCGCGGAGATCGAGGGCGCCGGGACGCGCACCGTCCGCATCCGGGGCAAGAGCGCGCTGCACGGCTGCCGCCACCGCATCATCCCCGACCGGATCGAGGCCGGCACCTTCGCCGTGGCGGCCGCCATTACGCGCGGGCAGGTGGAGATCGCCCACTGCCGGCCCGATCACATGACCGCCACGCTCGAGCAGCTCGAGCGCAGCGGCGCGCGCGTCGAGACTCTCGGCAACGACGCGGTGCGCGTCACCGGCGCGGCGCCGATCCGCTCGGTCGACGTCGCCACGTCGCCCTACCCGGGATTCGCCACCGACATGCAGGCGCAGTACATGGCGCTGATGACGCAGGGGGACGGGGTGGCCCTGATCACCGAGACCATCTTCGAGAACCGCTTCCTGCACGCGCTCGAGCTGAACCGCATGGGCGCCGACATCACGATCGAGGGGCGGACGGCCGCGGTCAAGGGGGGCAGGAGGCTGACGGGGGCCGCCGTGCTGGCTTCCGACCTGCGCGCCAGTGCATCGCTGATCCTGGCCGGCCTGGTGGCTGCGGGCGACACCATCGTGGACCGGGTCTATCACCTAGACCGCGGTTACCACCGCATCGAGGAAAAGCTGGCGCGGCTGGGCGCGCGCATCGAGCGCATCCGTTGACCGGCCGCTCGGGCCGGGGGCGGCACGCGCGGGAGGACGTGGGATGAAGGGGTGCATCTTCTGCGGGATTGCCGAGGGAGAGCGGCCGGCCAGAGTCTGCCACGAGGATGAGCAGTGCGTTGCCTTCCACGACATCCATCCGCAGGCGCCGGTTCACATCCTCGTGGTCCCGCGCCGCCACATCGCGTCGCTCAACGCGGCGCGCCCGGAAGACGAGGCGCTCCTCGGTCACCTCGTGCGCGTCGCGGCGCAGCTGGCCGGGGAAAACGGCATCGCCGCCTCCGGCTTTCGCACGGTGATCAACACCAATGCGGAAGCCGGCCAGTCCGTGTATCACTTGCACGTACACCTCCTGGGCGGCAGGAGGATGCGCTGGCCTCCCGGTTGAGGCCGGGAGGCGGCAATACCGTCGGTTCGGGATCGGACATTGCAGCGTGCCGCCGCGCGGGAAGCGGCATGACGGGAGGGCGAGATGAGCGCAGAGGAAAGGCCGGTACAGATCGTTGCCGACCATTCGCAGAAGTCCCCCAGGATCTATGCCAACTATGTGCAGGTGAGCATGTCGCCCATCGACTGCACCCTGACCTTCTGCGACGTGATCGGCCCGCAGAGCGAGGAGGAGGCGCTCAAGGTTCAGAAGACGGGCATGCTGCCGGCTCCGGTGGTGGCGGTGCTCGCCATCCCGTCGCAGATCGTGGACGGGCTGATCCAGGCGCTGCAGGCGCAGAGGGACAAGCAGTCGGGCCGGGCCACGACGCCGAGCGGGACCACGGTGCAGTGAAAATCGAAGGGATTGCGCCCATGCCGCAGCCGCCGGTTTTCGCGGTCGGTTCGGAGAATCCGGTCAAGATCGGCTCGGTGGTGCGCGCCGCGACCGCCTTCTGGCCGCAGGCGCGCGTCGTGGGGGTGCGGGTGGAACCCGCCGTCGGGGCGCAGCCCATGGGGGACCGCGCGATCTACGGCGGGGCGCTCGAGCGCGCGCGCCTGGCGCTGCTCCGCGTCGCCGAAGCCGACTACGGCGTCGGCCTGGAGGGCGGCATCGCCGAGGACGACGACGGCATGTGGGTCTATGCCTGGGTGGTGGTGGCCGAGCGCGGCGGCCGCATCGGAAAGGGGCGCACGGGCCAGTTCCTGCTCCCCGAAGGCGTAGCGCGCCTGATCCGCGAGGAGGGCCTGGAGATGGGCGACGCCGACGACCGCTATTTCGGCCGCACCAACTCCAAGCAGCAGGAAGGAGCCATCGGCCTGCTGACCGACCGCAGGCTGACGCGCGAGGACTTCTACTTCCAGGGCGTCGTCTTCGCCCTGCTCCCGTTCATCCACCCCGCGCACTACCCGGCGCCCGCCCGGGCGCCGGGCTAGCGGATCATGGGGATGTCGATCCCCTTGCGCCGGGCGAATTCGATCGCCTTGGCGTAACCGGCGTCGGCATGGCGCGCGACGCCGAGGCCGGGGTCGTTGGTCAGGACCCGCTCGATCCTCTTTTCCATCTCGCGCGTCCCGTCGGCGACCGTGACCTGGCCGGCGTGCAGCGAATAGCCGATGCCCACGCCGCCGCCGTTGTGGAACGAGACCCAGGAAGCGCCGCTGGCGGTATTGAGCAGGGCGTTCAGCACCGGCCAGTCGGCGACGGCGTCCGAGGTGTCCAGCATTCCCTCGGTCTCGCGGTAGGGCGAGGCGACCGAGCCGCAGTCGAGGTGATCCCGCCCCATGACGAGCGGCGCCTGGATCTTGCCGCGCGCCACCAGGTCGTTGAGGCGCAGGCCGAAGGCGGCGCGCTCGCCGTAGCCGAGCCAGCAGATGCGCGCCGGCAATCCCTGGAAGCGGATCTTTTCGCGCGCCAGGCGGATCCAGCGGCAGAGCGACTCGTTTTCCGGGAACATCTCCAGGACGAGGTCGTCGGTGACGGCGATGTCGGCGGGATCGCCCGACAGCGCCGCCCAGCGGAAGGGCCCGCGGCCCTCGCAGAAAAGCGGCCGGATGTAAGCGGGCACGAATCCCGGGAAGTCGAGCGCGTTGGCGACGCCGGCCTTGAGCGCCTGGCCGCGGATGTTGTTGCCGTAATCGAAGGTGACGGCGCCGCGCGCCTGCAGTTCGAGCATGGCGCGCACATGCACGGCGATGGAGTCCATGGCGCGCCGTATGTACTCGTCGGGGTTCGTGCGGCGCAGCCGCTCGGCTTCCTCGAGGGAGAGCGCCGCCGGCACGTAGCCGTTGAGCGGGTCGTGGGCGCTGGTCTGATCGGTGAGCGCATCGGGGGTGAAACCGCGGCGCACCATTTCCGGCAGGACCTCGGCGCAGTTCCCCACCAGCCCCACCGAGACCGCTTCGCGCCGGCGCGCGGCCTCCTGCACGATGCGCAGCGCCTCGTCCAAGTCGTAGGAGATCCTCTGGCAGTACCCCGTCTTCAGCCGCCGCTGGATCCTCTGGGGATCGACCTCGACTCCCAGGAAGGCCGCGCCGAGCATGGTCGCCGCCAGCGGCTGGGCTCCGCCCATGCCGCCGAGGCCGCCCGAGACGAGGATCTTGCCGCTCAGGTCTCCGCCGAAATGCTGCCGGGCGACGGCGGCGAAGGTTTCGTAGGTGCCCTGGATGATCCCCTGGCTGCCGATGTAGATCCAGCTGCCGGCGGTCATCTGGCCGAACATGATCAGCCCCAGCGCCTCCAGGCGGCGGAATTCCTCCCAGTTCGACCACTGCCCGACGAGGTTGGCGTTGGCGATCAGCACGCGCGGCGCGTAGTCGTGCGTGCGGAAAACGCCGACGGGCTTGCCCGACTGCACCAACAGAGTTTCGTCGTTCTCCAGGCGGCGCAGGCACTCGACGATCGCGTGGTAGCACTCCCAGTTGCGCGCCGCCTTGCCGCTGCCGCCGTAGATGATCAGTTCGTCGGGCCGTTCCGCGACCTCGTCGTCGAGGTTGTTCATCAGCATGCGCAGTGCGGCTTCCTGGTGCCAGCCCTTGCAGGTGAGCCGGCTGCCGCGCGGCGCCCGGATACGTTCCCTGGCCGTGGTTTCCATCTCGTGACCTCCCCGGGGGGCCGTCGCAGCGCCCTCCGCATGCTTCATGCTATTACAAGCGCGCGCGAGGCTGCAAGCCGCGCACCCGGAGCCCGCCGTTCTGCTATAATGACGCGCACTCGGGCCGCGCTTCTTGCTCGGCGGCCTGGAATGACGGACGCAGGCACGGCCCGGATCGGGCCGCGGAAGGCTTGCAGAACGAGAGAGATTCCATGGCGGGCAGCGAACGTCGCGAAGAACAACCGGGCCTCAACGACACGGCAGGAAACGGGGGCGCAAGGGAGCCCCTCGAGGCCGGTGCGGGAGATCCTATGACCACGCTGATCAAGAACGGAACGATCGTCACGGCCACGGACATGTACAAGGCCGACGTGCTGGTGAAGAACGGCATCATCGCCGAGATCGGCAGGGAAATATCGAAGATCGCCAGCGAGATCATCGACGCCGCCGACAAGTGGGTCCTCCCCGGCGCCGTCGACGCCCACACGCATCTGGACACCGTGTGCGACGGCATGACCACCGTCGACGACTTCGAAACCGGATCGGCCGCCGCGGCCGCCGGGGGCACGACCACGGTCGTGGACTACGTCGAGCACGCCCCGGGACGCAGCCTGCAGCAGACGCTGGAGGAATGGAAGGCCAAGGCCGCCCGGCGGGCCGTCATCGATTACGGTTTTCACATCGCGCTCGCGGAAGTGAGCGAGGCCGTGCTCGCCGAGATACCGGAGATGGTCGCCGCCGGGGTGACGAGCTTCAAGATCTCGCTCGACGGCGCCGGCGAGCGCCGGCTGGGGGACGCCGAAGTGCTGGAGTTTCTGCAGCGCGTCAGCGCCGCCGGCGCGCTCGGGTGCGTGCATGCCGAAAGCGGCGGCGCCATCGCCTGGTTGCAGCGCAGGCTGGCGGCCGAGGGCCGCACCTCCGCGAAACACCTGTCGGCCATGCGCCCTCCCGAGGTGGAGGCCGAGGCCTGTGCGCGGGTGATCGCGCTCGCCGAACTGGCGCGCGCTCCGGTCTACCTCACGAACCTGTCGTCGGCCCACGCCCTCGAAAAGGTGAAGGCCGCGCGCGATCGCGGACAGGCGGTGTTCGCCGAGACCTGCACCCACTACCTCGTGCTCACGAGCGAGCGCTACGATGAGGTCGACGGCACGAAGTACTACTGCACGCCGCCGCTGCGTCCCGCCTGGCATCAGGAGATCCTGTGGCGCGGGCTGGCCGCGGGCGACCTGCACGTGATCGCCAGCGATCACACCGCCTTCAATTACGCCGGCCAGAAGGATGCGGGCAATGAAAACCTGGCGCTGGCGCCCCGGGGCTTTGCCGGAGCGCAGGAGCGGGTGGCGGCCGTGTGCTCGGCGGGGGTGCACTCGGGAAGGATCTCCCTCCACCGTTTCGTGGATCTGATCGCCACCACCCCGGCCAGGCTCTTCGGCCTGTTCCCCCGCAAGGGGACGCTGGCGGTGGGCAGCGATGCCGACATGATCATCTTCGATCCGAAGGCCGAGCTGACGCTCTCGAAATCGCTCGGCCTGTCGCGCGTCGACTACTGCGCCTTCGAAGGCATCAGGGTGCGGGGAGCGCCGTGGCTGGTTCTGCAGCGCGGCCGCGTCATCGCGCGCGAGGGCAAGGTCATGGCCCGCCCCGGCAGCGGGGAATACCTGGTGCGCAACCGCTTCGCCGGCGCCTGAGACGCTGGGCCGATCGATACGCTCGGTCCGGCACGCCGTACCGGACCGCCGGCCCTCCGGGGCTCGGCTGATCGATACGCTCCTTTCCGGGGGTTCGCCTGCGGCTCACCCCCGGCTACCAGCTCAGGGCCCCTGCCGGGGCCCGATGGTAGATCCGGCACGCCGTGCCGGACCGATGACTTATTGCCTCAAGCCGCCGCTCCCGCGCGGCGCGCGGGAGCGCCCGCCGGGCCGCGACATTGCTGCTTCGTGGCACCTGTAGCGCGCCCGCTTCCGGGGCGAGCGCGCGTATGCTATCGTAGGGGCCATGGCACGATGCGACCGGTGCGGCAATGATTACCCCGAGGGATACCGCTTCTGCCCGCTCGACGGCACCGCCTTCTATCCCGGCGAGTCCGCCGATGACGGCATGCCGGTACCCGCGGAGGCCGGCGAAGCGCACATCAGCGTGCGCACGCTGCTGATCGCGATCGCGGTCCTCGTGTTCGCAGGCGCTCTGGCCTTCGGCGGAGCCTTCTTCTACCTCTATCTGCGGCCGAAGTTCGGCGGCCTGGAGATCAAGACCACCCCGCGGGATGCCATCGTGTACCTGGACGGCAAGCAGGTAGGGGTGACGCCGCTCATTCTCCAGGACCTGCGCTCCGGCGGGCATCAGATAAGGATCGTGAAGGAAGGCTACCGCGAGCTGGTCGAGAGCGTGCAGGTGATCCCCTACTGGACAGAGTCGCGCCACTGGACGCTGGAACCGGTCGTGCCCCAGCTCACCAACGAGCAGCTCGCCGAGGTGGAGGAGCTGAAGAAGAAACTGGAAGGCGCCCTGAAGGAGGGGATCCTGCTGCCGCCGCCGGAGGACTACAATGCCCTCTATCTGGCCAACAGGATCCTGGCGATCGATCCCGCCAATTCGTACGCGAGCGAGGCCAAGAACAAGATAGCGGAGGAGCTGCAGCAGAAGGCGGACGCCGCTTATGCCGGCGAGGACTGGCTGGCGGCCGAGAAGCACTACAGGAATCTGGCGCTCATTTTCCCCGACGACGTCGCCATCAACCAGCGCCTCAGCGATATCGGGGAAAAGATCGAGCAGAGCATGAAGGACCGCGAGCGGCGCATCCAGGAATGGATCGACAGAGTGGAGGCGGCTTTCAAGGCCGACGCCCTGTTGCCTCCCGAAAAGGACAATGCGCTCGATGCCATCCGCAACATCCAGCGCCTGGACCGCAGGAACGCCTATGCGCGCGACGCGATGGCGCGGCTGCGCGAAGCCCTGCAGACGCGCGCCGACGGCCGGATGAGCAGCGGCGACTGGGCGGGTGCGCGCAACCAGTTCCGCCAGATACTCCAGTACTTCCCCGAGGACGCCTACAGCAAATCACGCCTCGAGCAGGCCGAGGCCCGACTGGCCGAGAGCACGCGCGCCGAGCAGGAGCGCCTGGCGCGCCAGCAGGAGGAACAGCGTTCGAAGCAGGAAATCGAGACCCTGCGCCGCTCGGCGCTCGCCGCCTATCACGCCGGCGAGCACGCCCGCTCGCTGTCCCTGTGGCAGGAGTATCTGAAGCGCCAGCCCAACACGGCGGAAGCCTATTTCTATCTCGGGGCCACCTACCTGGAGCAGAACCAGCTCGACAGCGCCATCCTGAATTTCGAGCGCTGCGTGTCGCTCGCGCCGGACGA
>CAZHQK010000220.1:0-12316 GCA_964534795.1 uncultured Acidobacteriota bacterium | reverse complement strand
TATATCCAGGCTTTGGATTGCGACAGGATGCTGTGGATGTACCAAAACAGGCGTGAGGAACTGCCCGAGGTCGACGAAGCCACGCAGGCCGTTTTCGACCAGGGCCACCTCGTCGGCGACATCGCCAAGTCCCTTTACCCGGACGGCATTGAAATCGACTGGAACGACGGGCAGGAAAGTGGACTTTCCCGAACGCGGGAATACCTCAGCAGTCGACGGCCCCTCTTCGAGGCCGGCTTCGCGCACGGCCCAACTCACGCCCGGGCCGACATCCTCGTGCCGGCCCCGCGCGGCAGGTGGAGCCTGATCGAAGTCAAGAGCGCCGGGGAAGTAAAAGACGAGCACCTCGAGGACGTCGCATTCCAGAAACACGTGTATGAAGGCGCGGGGGTCCGCATCAGCGATTGCGCCGTGATGCACGTCAACATGCAGTACGAGCGACGGGGAAGACTGGAGCCGGCCCGCCTGCTCCTGCGCGAAGACGTGACAGAGCAAATCAGACCGCTGGTAAAGGAGGTGCCGCTCGAGGTCGAACGAATGCTCGCCGTCATCGCCAAGAGGAAATGTCCCGAGCCCGCGATGACCCGGGCATGCGCCGGATGCTGCCTCTACGGCAACTGCTGGTCTTGGCTACCGGAACGCAACGTGCTTTGCCTTTTCGGAGGCTTCGAGAAGGGCATCGAGCTCATGGATCAGGGGATCCTGAGGATTGCCGACATCCCGGCCGGCTATCCGCTTACGGAGCGGCAGCGGATCCAGGTCGCTTGCGAGAAGAGCGGAAGGCCGCACATAGATGCAGAGCGACTGCGGGCTTTTTTGTCCCGGCTGCGCTACCCGCTTTACTTCCTTGATTTCGAGACCTTCAATGTCGCCGTGCCGCCCTACGATCGCTTGCGCCCATACGAGAACATCCCCTTCCAGTACTCCTTGCATGTGGTTCTATCGCCGCAAAAGCCGGCGCGCCACGATTCCTGGCTCTCTGACGGCACGACCGATCCCAGGCCTGAATTCCTGCGCAAATTGCGGTCAGCCCTTGGGACGAGAGGATCGATCGTCGCATACAACGCCTCCTTTGAAATGAACGTCCTGAAGGGTTGCGCGGATCATTTCCCGCACTTCAGCGGCTGGGTCGAGTCGGTTTGCGCCCGCATGGTGGACCTGTACGCGCCATTCCGCAATTTGCACTATTACCACCCTGGACAAAACGGCCGCAGGTCCCTCAAGGATGTCCTCCCCGCCCTGACCCGCAGGACTTACAAACACCTCGCCATAGCCGACGGCACCACCGCCAGCCTGCGCTTCCGGGAGATGGCCTTCGGAAATATGTCCGAGGCAGAAAAATCCAGGACGCGCAGGGACCTCGAGGCCTACTGCCGGCGGGACTCGGAAGGGATGATCGCCATCGTCGGCGCACTCGAGCGCTTGTGCCGGTAAGCGGCGCGCCTGTCACGGATGCGATGGCGCCATTTTCTTGGCGGAAACTTTTTGCAGGTCCTTTTCCAGGCGGAGCACTTCCTCGACCAGCAGGGCCCTCTCTTTGATGCCGGGCACTTGCCCGTAGTGAATCAGCCGATTGCGGACCTCCTTGAGCATCCTCCACTTGCCCCTGCGAATCTCGTTCACCGGCCCGTAGTTCGGCAATGAGTCGATGACCTGCTCCAGCGGCGTGCCCGGCCGGCTGGAGGGAAGCTCCATGCGGGCCGCCAGCTTCCGGATCAGCATCTCCAGGGCGTGGCATGCGACCAGCGCGGCCAGATCCGGCTTGACCTCGAGCAGCGCATTGGCAAGCTGCGGCTCGGAAAGCTCCGCCAGGGGGGCGACGAGATTCCTGGTCCTCAGCCGAAGCAGAAAGGTATCCTCGCGGAATGACGCTTCGATGGCGGCATCCCGGTACGTGCCGAAGCACTTCTCGTGAAGCACCCAAAGAGCCATGTCGACATCCGCGACCCTGTCGAATCCGTAGTGTGCGCGGATATCTCTGAGGTCGCGCTGGTAGTTGATGTAGGTCTCGACCGGGTCGCGCCCCCGGCGGATATCGAGCAGGCGCTCTGTAGGAGAGCTTAGGATGGCGTAATCCTCGGGCTTGATGAAACGCAGGATTATCGAAACCAGCTCGATCGACTTGAAAACATAGAGCAGTTGCCGAAGAAGGTTCGCTTCGTTCTCGCCCGACAGGTTCCAGAAATCGAACTTGATTCCCTTGAGGCCGGGCTCGATGCTGCTTTCCGGCGGGAAAACCCAGAAGCGCTTGAACCACCAGTGCTCTGGGGATTCGAAGTAGCTCAGATCCTTGTAGCTGAGCTCCGTCTTCCGCCGCAGGTGCCGGACCTTCTTTTCCACCGCCTTGAGGTCGAAAGCCACTCCGTACTTCTTGCGGCAGATCTCGGAATGCTCGGCGAGGCAATGGTGGAGGTAGTTTTTGTTGTCTTTCTGCGCTTCCATAAGGCCCTCCCGGCGGATCGGTTTCGTGTCCGTGAAACGAGTATAAACTCTCTCTCGACCGACGCAGCGGCAAAAACGAAGCGGCCACGGATTCGACGCTGAGTCGCGGGTGCGATAGCGATTGGGTGGCCGAGGGATTCGTGAAGCCCTTCTTGGGGCGGTCCCCCGGGTATCGGCAATTCCATAAGACAGAAGGGATTTGGATTGAAGAGCCCACAGATTCGTATCGATGAGAAAAGGGAAAGATGCCTCCGGGCTCATCGAGCCAGGGAGGCATTCAGGACCGTGGTTTCGACCCCGGCCGATGTTCCGGGCGCCAGCGACGGACGATGAAACAGGGGAGTTGGAGGATCACCAATGCGACAATCTCGGCTATAATGCGTCACCAAGCGAATTCTGAGTGCGTGCGCCTGAAACCTGTGCCGCTGGGCTGGAACGACCAGCGCCGCGACGGCCATAGCCAAGAAAGGGTTCGCAGCAGTGAACGTCTTTGAGCTTCGCAAGCGCATCATCGACGACTACGCTTCCTACATTTCCAGCTTCATCCAGATCCGCGACGACCGCATCCGGGAATACGTCGAAAAGAGCCTCGCGGAAGGCCTGCTTTGGCCCGAGCCGCTCATCCAGCTCAACCCTTCGTTCGAGCCCGGCGAGTGGATCGACGAACTTGTCGCCCTGGGCATTCTTCACCCCGAATGCGCCCGCGTCTTTCGGATCGGCAAGAGCCGCAGCACCGACGGGAGGCCTTTGCGTCTCCATCGCCATCAGGCGGAGGCCGTGCGCATCGCCCGCACCGGGAACAACTATGTCTTGACGACCGGCACCGGCTCCGGCAAGAGCCTCGCCTACATCATCCCCATCGTCGATCATGTGCTCCGCAACGGCAGCGGCCGGGGAATTCAGGCTATCATTGTCTATCCGATGAACGCACTGGCAAACAGCCAGCACGGCGAGCTCGAGAAATTCCTCTGCCACGGCTACCCGGACGGCCAGGGGCCCGTCACCTTCCGGAAATACACCGGCCAGGAAAGAGAGGACGAGCGTAATCGGATCCTGGCGCGGCCGCCGGACATCCTTCTCACCAACTTCGTCATGCTCGAGCTGATCCTGACCCGGCCCCAAGAACGCAGCCTCATCCAGGCCGCCCAGGGCCTGCGGTTTCTTGTATTGGATGAACTTCATACGTACCGTGGCCGCCAGGGAGCCGACGTGGCGCTGCTGGTACGCCGCGTCCGCGACGCGCTCGCTGCGGAAAAAATGCAATGCGTCGGGACATCGGCCACGCTCGCGGGAAGCGGCACCTACAGACAGCAGAGGGCCGAGGTCGCCAAGGTGGCCTCGACCCTCTTCGGGGACGAGGTGAAGCCCGAGCACGTGGTCGGCGAAACCCTGCGCCGGATCACGCCGGAACAGGACCTCAATGATCCGTCGTTCATCGCGAATCTCAGGCGCCGGATCGAAGATCCCGGCATGGGTCCTTCGGCGGATTTCGCCGCGTTCGTCCGTGATCCGCTGTCGATATGGATCGAAACCACTTTCGGCGTCGCCACCGAGGCCGAAAGCGGCCGCCTGGTCCGCAGCAGGCCCCTCCCACTCCATGGGGAGGGCGGCGCCGCGCAGCAACTCAGCCGATCGACGGGCGTCCCCGAGCAGCGTTGCTCCGAGGTGCTCCAGCAAGGACTTCTCAGCGGATACCGCTGCCTGAATCTCGACACCGGCTTCCCCGCTTTCGCCTTCCGCCTCCATCAGTTTATCAGCCGCGGCGATACGGTCTACGCTTCCCTCGAGGCGGAGAAGGACCGTCACATAACCGTCTTCGGGCAGCAGTTCGTCCCAGGAGACCGGAAGCGCGCGCTGCTGCCCCTGGTTTTCTGCCGGGAGTGCGGACAAGAATACTACTGCGTCCGCTCACGCAAGGATGCATCCGGCAGACGCTTTTTCGAACCTCGCGACCTCCACGATACCCATAACGACAACGGCGAGGCAGGATTCCTATACTGCAGCACCAGTAATCCATGGCCTGCCGACCCGGTGGAGGTCCTGCAGCGCCTCCCCGATGACTGGCTCGAAGATTACCGTGGTACCGTTCGTTTAAAACCCAGCCGGCGCGATTCGCTTCCCTTGACAATGCGCATTACTCCAGATGCAACGGAGGGAGCCGGCGATGGGGAAGGCCTGGAGATGCAGTATTTTCCTGCCCCTTTCAACTTCTGCCTGCAGTGCGGCGTCGCCTATGGCTCCCGTCAGCGCTCGGACTTCGCGAAACTGGGCTCGCTCGGCTCCGAGGGCCGGAGCACCGCGACCACGATTCTCAGCCTCTCGGCGATCCGCAACCTGCGGCAGGACAGCTCGCTTCCGCAAAAGGCTCGCAAGCTCCTGAGTTTTACCGACAACCGCCAGGACGCATCGCTGCAGGCAGGACACTTCAACGACTTCATCGAAATCGGATTGCTACGTTCCGCCCTTTTTGCCGCTGCCGAAGCCAAGGGCGCCGAGGGTCTCTCCCATGACGAACTGACCCAGAAGGTCTTCGATGCCCTTGATCTCCCACTCGAGCTCTACGCCAGCAACCCCGCAGTGCGCTTTGCGGCTCTCGAGGAAACAAGGCGCACCATGCGCGACGTCATCGGTTACCGCATCTACCGCGACCTCCAGCGGGGCTGGCGCCTCACTTCCCCCAATCTGGAGCAGTGCGGTCTCCTGGAAATCCGCTATGTCGCTCTCGACGAACTTTGCGCCTCCGAGGACGTCTGGCAAAACCGCCACGAGGCCCTGCGCACCGCCTCCCCGGAAACTCGGGCGAAGGTCGCCAAAGTTCTGCTCGACCTCATGCGCCGCGAGCTTGCCATCAAGGTGGACTATCTGGAAACTGGCTTTCAGGAACGCCTCCATCAGCGGAGCGGCATGCATCTCGCCCCGCCCTGGGCCCTCGACGAAAACGAGAACCTCGAGCACGCGGCGGTCCTCTTCCCCCGCTCCTCGAGACCCTCGGACTATGGCGGCCATGTTTATCTCTCGTCCCGCAGCGGCTTCGGTCAATATTTGGCCCGGGCCCGCACCTTTGAGGACTACCGCCGGCCGATCACCATGCAGGATCGCGAGCAGATCATACTCGACCTGCTCGAGGCCCTGAAGGTTGCCGGGCTGGTGTCGAGAGTCGCCGAGCCGCGCGACCCCGATGATGTGCCCGGCTATCAACTACCCGCCTCGGCGATGCGCTGGCATGCCGGGGACGGCACCAGAGCTTTCTACGACCCGATACGGCGCCCGCGGGAGTCGGAAGCCGGCAGCGCCGTCAACCGCTTCTTCATCGATTTCTACAGGTACGTGGGGCTGCAGACCAAAGGCTTGCAGGCTCGCGAACATACGGCCCAGGTCCCCAACGACCTTCGCTTGGAGCGCGAGGCCGACTTTCGGGAAGCCCGCCTGCCTATCCTCTATTGCTCCCCGACCATGGAGCTAGGCGTCGACATCGCCGAACTGAATGCCGTCAACATGAGAAACATTCCGCCGACGCCTGCTAACTACTCCCAGCGCAGCGGCCGCGCCGGTCGCAGCGGCCAGCCCGCCCTGGTCTTTTCATATTGCTCCACGGGCAGCCCTCATGATCAGTATTTCTTCAAACGCCCTGAGCGAATGGTCATGGGTAGCGTCACACCTCCCAGGCTCGATCTAGCCAACGAAGACCTTGTACGGGCACACGTCCAGGCCATCTGGCTCGCCGAAACCGGTCAATCCCTGGGGAGCTCGCTCAAGGACATACTCGACCTGTCGGGTGAATCTCCGACATTGAAATTGCAGGAACATGTACGGCAAAGCATAGAGTCGGAGCGCGCCAGGGAGGCAAGCCGGGAAAGGGCAAAACGCCTGCTGGCAACCCTCCGGGATGAATTATCCGGTGCGGATTGGTACAGCGACGGATGGCTCGATCAGGTCATGGCGCACGTACCGCTCAGTTTCGATCAGGCATGCGAACGATGGCGGGGCCTCTATCGGTCGGCCTTGGCGCAGGTGAACCAGCAGAGCCGCATCATCCTGGATGCGTCCAGGACTCATACGGAACGCGAACAGGCTCGCCGCCTGCGTCGGGAAGCCGAATCCCAGATCGAGCTGCTGACCCAGGCTGAAAACATCGCCCAGTCGGACTTTTACAGCTACCGCTACTTCGCTGGTGAAGGCTTCCTCCCCGGGTATAACTTCCCCCGGCTGCCTTTGTCGGCCTTCATCCCGGGACGTACCGCCCGCAACGCGCGCGACGAGTTCGTTTCGCGCCCGCGCTTCTTGGCCATATCTGAGTTCGGCCCGCGCGCCATCCTCTATCACGAAGGATCGCGCTATATCATCAATAAAGTCATCCTGCCCGTACGCGAGCACGAGGAGGAAATTGCGACTTCCTGTGTCAGGCAGTGCGGGCATTGCGGTTACATACATCCGGCCGGGGACGGCGAAGGCCCCGACCTGTGCCACAGATGCCGTCAGCCTTTGCAGCAAACCCTGCGCCAGCTTCTCCGCCTCCAGAACGTCGTGACCCGCAGACGCGACCGCATCAGCTCCGACGAAGAGGAACGCCTCAGGCTGGGTTACGAGATCCGGACGGGATTGCGCTTCGCGGAGCGCGGCGGACGCGTTTCCTTCCGTACCGCCACCGTATCCGCAAACGGCGACATCCTCGCCACCCTCAGTTATGGACACGCCGCGAAGCTGTGGCGCATGAACCTTGGCTGGGTACGCAGGCGCGACCCGGCCCAGTACGGCTTCGTCCTGGACATCGAACGCGGTTATTGGGCCAGGAACCCGCAGGCGCCAGACGATGACGACTCCGACCCCATTTCTGCCCGGACCCGGCGCGTCATCCCCTACGTCGAGGATCACCGAAATTGTCTGCTGCTCGAACCGGCGACCGAGCTTCCGGCCAATGTCATGGCTTCCCTTCAGGCGGCGCTCAAGACCGCCATCCAAGTGCGCTACCAGCTCGAGGACGCGGAACTTGCCGCGGAACCTCTCCCGGACCGCGAACGGCGCAGAATCATCCTGTTCTATGAATCCGCGGAGGGCGGCGCGGGTGTCCTGCGCCGCATTTTGGACGATCCGGGCGCGCTCGCCGAGGCGGCGAGGGAAGCGCTTGCCATCTGTCACTTCGATCCCGACACCGGCCGGGACCTGCGGCGTCCCCCAGGCGCCCGGGAAGATTGCGAGGCGGCATGCTATGACTGCCTGATGAGTTATGTGAACCAGCTCGACCACAAACTCCTCGACCGGCAGGCCGTCAAGAGCTTTCTGCTGCGCCTCGCGGCATCGCGTGTGAGCGCTTCGCCTGCCGAAATCCCGCGGGCGGAGCACCTGCAGAAACTGAAGAGCCTGGCAGGCTCCGCCTTGGAGCGCGAGTGGCTCGACTACCTGGAAGCGAACAATCTCCACCTCCCCTCCGACGCGCAGGTTTTTATCGAGTCCTGCCGGACGCGACCGGATTTTCTCTATCGAGAGCACCAGACCGCCATATATATCGACGGTCCGGTACACGACTTCCCCGGGCGGGCTGAGCGCGACCGCGCTGCCAGGGAGGCGATGGAAGACCTGGGCTTTACGGTCATCCGCTTCGGCAACGCCTGCGATTGGGATGTCGTGGTCGCCAGGTATCCTCACGTTTTTGGGAGGAAGCCGTGACTTTTGCGGTCGGATCCCTCGTGCGATCGCGCGGCCGGGAATGGGTCGTCCTGCCCGATTCAACCGATGACACGCTCATCCTGAAGCCGCTCGGAGGCACCGATGACGAGGTCACCGGCATCTACCTGCCGCTGGAGACGGTGGAGCCCGCCAGCTTCGGCCTGCCGGACCCCGAGCGTCCGGGCGACTACATCTCATGCCGCCTGCTGCGCGACGCCCTGCGCCTCGGCTTTCGCTCGAGCGCCGGTCCGTTCCGCTGCTTCGCCCGCATTGCCGTCGAACCGCGTCCCTATCAGCTGGTGCCGCTCCTGATGGCGCTACGCCTCGATCCCGTGCGTCTGCTGATTGCCGACGACGTGGGAGTCGGCAAGACGATTGAGGCATGCCTGGTGGCGCGCGAGCTGATCGACCGCGGCGAGTCGAGCCGGCTCGTGGTGTTGTGTCCGCCGCAGCTTGCCGAACAATGGCAGGGCGAACTGAGCACAAAGTTCCACATCGAGGCGGAACTCGTCCTCCCCAGCACGGTCTCCGCCCTCGAGCGCCATTGCCGCCTGGGACAATCCCTGTTCGACGTGTTCGATTACTTGGTCGTCTCGACCGATTTCATCAAGTCCGACCGCCTCCGGCAGGATTTCCTGCGCGCCTGCCCGGACCTTGTGATCGTCGACGAAGCCCACACATGTGCCTACACAGAATACCAGCGCGGCGGACGACACCAGCGCTATCAGCTCTTGCGCGGGCTGGCTCAAGACCCAAACCGCCACCTGATCCTCGTGACCGCCACGCCCCACAGCGGCAAGGAGGAAGCCTTCCGCTCCCTGCTGTCCTTCCTCGATCCTGAGTTCGCCCGCTTGCCGAACGATCTGGCAGGCGAGGAAAACCTCCATTACCGTCGCCGGCTGGCCGCCCACTTCGTGCAGAGAAGGCGCGGGGATATACGGCACTATTTGCAAAAGGAAACGGACTTCCCCGAGCGCGAAGAAAAAGAGGACAGTTACCAGCTCTCTCCGGATTATCGCATTCTCTTCGACCGAGTCCTCGCTTACGCAAGCGAGACCATCCGTGTCCCGGGAGAGTCGCGCTTCCGCCAGAGAGTTCGCTGGTGGTCGGCCCTGGCGCTGCTCCGCTCGCTCGGAAGCAGTCCCGCGGCAGCGGCTGCCACGCTGCGCGAGCGCGCACGCGTCGCCGACGCGAAAAGCGTCGAGGAGGCCGATGACGTCGGCCGGCGCACCGTCATGGACCAGGTCGAGGATGAGAGCGCCGAGGGCATCGATGTCATTCCCGGGAGCGACGCCGTAGATGAACCGGGAGTGGACACCGCGGAGCGGCGGCGCTTGCTCGCCATGGCCCGCCAGGCCGATGCCCTGCAGGGAGACAAGGACAGCAAGCTCCTCAGGGCGGCCGAGCTGATCCAGTCCCTGGTGGACGACGGTTTCAAGCCGATCGTGTTCTGCCGCTTCATTCCCACGGCCGAGTATGTCGCCGCAGAACTCAGGCGGCGCCTCCGCCGCGGCATCGAGATCGCGGCGGTGACCGGGCATCTTCCGCCCGCCGAGAGAGAGCAGCGCATCCTGCAGCTTGCCCGCTCACCCCAACGGGTCCTCGTCTGCACCGACTGCCTCAGCGAAGGCATCAACCTCCAGGAACACTTCGACGCCGTGTTTCATTACGACCTAACCTGGAACCCGACCCGCCACGAGCAGCGCGAGGGGCGCGTCGACCGCTACGGCCAGCCGAGCCCCAAGGTGCGCGTCCTCACTTACTTCGGAACGGACAATCGCATCGACGGCATCGTTCTCAACGTTCTCTTGCGGAAGCATAATCGCATCCGCAGTGCCTTGGGCATCTCGGTCCCGGTGCCCGTCGACACTCAGGAAGTCATCGAGGCCATCGTGGAAGGCCTTCTGCTGCGGCACGGCGGCCGCCCGGCGGAGCAGCTTAGCTTGTTCGAGGGCCACTTCCGGCAGAAGCGCGACACGCTGCACGCGGAATGGGACGCAATCGTGGACCGCGAGAGACGTTCCAGGACGATCTTCGCCCAGGAATCCATCAAGTTCGACGAGGTGGCACGCGAACTCGAGGTTGCGCAAAAGGCGGCGGGCTCCGGCATCGATGTGGCTTCCTTCACGACTCTGGCGGCCGAGTTGAACAGGGGCATGGTGACCCGCAACGGCGCCTTCAAGTTCGATCTGCGGGAGTCTCCCCGCACTCTGCGGGACGCGATAGGCGGCCTGCAGGAGTTCACCGCCCGCTTCGAGCTGCCCGTAAAAGAAGGACAGATTTACCTGACCCGCACCCACCCGATCGTCGAGGGGCTTGCCACCCATATCTTGGATACGGCCCTCGACCCCCAGGCCGACGGCGTCGCACGGCGCTCGGGCGCGATGCGCACGCGCGCGGTCCAGCGTCGGACCACATTGCTCCTTTGCCGCTATCGCTACCATGTCGTTACGATCCGGGACGGCCGTGAGTCCGAGCTTCTGGCCGAGGACTGCCGCCTTCTCGCCTTTGCCGGCTCGCCCGAAAACGCCGAATGGCTGGAGGACGAGGCGGCCGAAAAGCTTCTCGAGGCCGAGCCGGCGGCGAACATCGCCCCTGATCTCGCCAAGGACTTCGTCCGCCGGGTGGTCGAGGGCTTCGCATCGATCGAGCCCCATATCCACGAAGACGCACGGCGCAAAGCCGGAGCGCTGCTCGATGCGCACCGGCGCGTGCGCGCCGCAGCCCGCATGCAAAGAGTGAGTTATCGGGTGGTGCCGCAACTGCCTCCCGATGTCCTCGGCATATTCGTCCTGCTTCCCGTCGCTCCGGGGGTCTGATCCATGCAGCTCAAGTACCGGGATCTGTTCACCACCATACGCAGCGAAGGGGCATTGCTGCCGCCGGACCTTCTACAGCGCATTGCTGACGGCGATTCGCAGCTCGGCGGGCTGCGCCCCGAAGACTATCACCTCATCGCCGGGGAGAAAATCAACGAGGCGACCAACAGCTCCTGGAACCGCCTTATGAGCGCCTGGCGCGCCTTTCAAGACGCGCGGGCCGGGCTGGGTCCCAACGACCCGGGCACCTCCGTCACCAGAGAAAGGTGGCTGCTTCCTCTTTTTCAAGAGCTCCGGTACGGCCGTCTGGTGGGGGCGGGTGCCGTGGAGATCGACTCCAAGAGCTACCCGATCTCGCACCGTTGGCACCATGTGCCGGTTCATCTTGTCGGCTGCGGCGTGGATCTCGACCGCCGGACCGCCGGAGTCGCCGGCGCGGCGCGCATCAGCCCTCACGGTCTCGTGCAGGAGTACCTGAACCGCTCGGACGAGGCGTTGTGGGGCTTCGTCAGCAATGGCCTCAAGCTTCGCATCCTGCGCGACAACGCCAGCCTCACCCGGCAGGCTTACCTCGAATTCGATCTGGCCGGCATGATGGACGGCGAAGTCTATGCCGACTTCGTCCTTCTGTGGCTGCTTTGCCATCAATCGCGTGTGGAAAGCGAGCGCCCCGAGCAGTCATGGCTCGAGAGATGGTCGCGCATTGCCCAGGAGCAGGGGACTCGGGCGCTCGAGCAGCTTCGCCGTGGAGTGGAGTGCGCCCTGAACGCTCTGGGTGCGGGGTTCCTCAAGCACCCCGCCAACGAGGTTTTGCGCGCAAAGCTGCGCAGCGGCTCGCTCGCTGCCCAGGATTATTACCGGCAGCTCCTGCGGCTTGTCTACCGGCTGATCTTCCTGTTCGTCGCCGAAGACCGGGGCCTGCTTCTCGCGCCCTCCGCCGGAGCGCTTGCCCGCGAGAGATACACCCGATACTACTCCACCGCGCGCCTGAGGAGGCTCGCCCTGCGGCTGCGCGGCTCGCGGCATTCGGACCTGTTCGAAGGGCTTTGGCTCGTAATGGGGAAGCTCGGCAGCGACCAGGGCTGCTCCGAACTCGCTCTGCCGCCGCTCGGCGGTTTCCTTTTCTCGAACAGGGCGGCCCCGGACCTGGACGGATGCAGGATCTCGAACCAGGATCTCCTGGAAGCCGTCCGTGCCCTGGCCGTCACGACCGACGGCCGAGCCGGCCGGATCGTCGACTACAAGAACCTCGGGTCCGAAGAGTTGGGCAGCGTCTATGAATCCCTCCTGGAATTGCACCCGGCGGTGAATGTCGACGCGGGAACGTTCGAGCTGTCCGTGTCGGGCGGACACGAAAGGAAGATTACGGGAAGCTATTACACTCCCGCCGG
>CAZHQK010000219.1:0-49565 GCA_964534795.1 uncultured Acidobacteriota bacterium | reverse complement strand
GGCCGAGGCCCGCCGGGCGCTGGAGGCATCGGAAAAGATGCTTGCCGCGGCCCGCTCGGCGGCCGAGCTCGCCCAGAGCACCTTCACGCGCTACCAGAAACTCTTCGCGCCACGGAACGTGCCGCGAAGAGTTTCTGGTAGCGCGTGAAGGTGCTCTGGGCGAGCTCGGCCGCCGAGCGGGCCGCGGCAAGCATCTTTTCCGATGCCTCCAGCGCCCGGCGGGCCTCGGCCAGGCCGGCTTCGGCTTCGGCGGCAGCGGCCTGGGCCGCCGACCTCTGGGCCTCGGCATCCCGGGCGTCGAGCAGCAGGAGCAGCTGGCCCCGGGTCACCTCGTCTCCGGCGCGCACGCGCACCTCGCGCACGAAACCGTGGATCTGCGAGGCGAGCGTGATCCGGTGGCGCGCCCGGACCGTACCCGGAACGGACACGACGAGGGGCACCGACTCGTAGTCCAGGGAAACGGCGGCCACGGCGACGGGAGCCATGTGTTCGCTGCGCACTGCCTGTTTCCGGCAGGCGGAAAGCCCGGCGCCGCCGGCGGCCAGCGCCGCCGCAAGGATCGGTAACGACAAGGAGTTGCGCATGTGGGTGTCACCTTCAAGGATTGGTGGAGATCGATGTGGGGCTCAGGGTGCCGGCGGCCGCCTCTAGGCGCGCGTAACTCACGCGGTGCCGGTAGACCGCTTCGGCGAGCGCCGCGCGCGCCTGCGCGCGCGCGGCCTCGGCCGCCAGCAGATCGGTCATGGTGGCCAGCCCCGCGTCATAACGGTTGCGCAGGATCTGCAGGCTTTCCTCGCTCTGGCGCTCGGCGGCCCGGGCGGCCTCGACCATCTGCTCCGCGGAACGAACCTGAACCAGTGCCTGGTGCAATTCGAGGCGCATGGCGGATTCCATAGCCGCGGCCTGCCGCCGCTTCTGCTCCAGGCGCTGCCGGGCGGCCTCCAGGCGGGCATGTTCCGCCCCGCCGGCCGAGATGTTCCATTGGAGGCTGAAACCGGCCAGCCAGTTGTTCCCGCCGGCGGTCACCCAGGATGGGTTGTCGGTTTCCCAGGCGGCGAAGCCGGACAGGACGGGATAGAGATCGGCCTTGCGGGAACGGAGCTGCTCCTCGGCCTGGCGCACTTCGGTCGCCAGTCGCCGGTAGTCGGGCCGGCGGCGGACCTGTTCGGCCAGCAGCGTCTCTTCCGCGGGCATGGGGAGCAGGGCCGGACTGAGAGCGGTCGGCTCTCCGGGATCGGCGTCGAGCGCGAGGCCCAGGATCCGGTTCAGGGCCGCGCGCGCACTGGCCAGCATGCCGCGGGCTTCGATTTCGTGCCGGTGCGCCTCGGCCAGATGCGCCAGGGCCCGCAGCCGGTCGGCTTCAACCGCGAATCCGCTCTCGACGCGCGCGCGGGCCTGTTCGGCGATCGACTCGGCCGATTGCAGCGCGGCACGCGCGGCTTCCAGGCCGGCGCGCGCCCGCGCGACGCCGTAGTAGGCCTCGACGGTCTCGAGGATCACGCGGCGGCGGTGGTCTTCGGCGCCGTGCTCCGAAAGCTCCACGCCCAGGCGCGCCGCGCGGATGTGCCCGGCGGTGCGCCCGAAATCCCAGAGCGTCTGCTGCGCGCTCCAGCGCGTCTGGACGTTCTGCAGGGCATCCGGGCGATTGAGCGCGGCGAGCGCGAAGTCGGCCTGGGTGAAGCGGCGCTGCGACAGCCGGGTGCCGAAGACGTAGACGGGATTGTTGCCGCCGCCGTAGCTCAGCTGGGCGCCCAGTCCGGGCAGGCGGGCCGCCTGCGCGGCGCGCTCGTCGGCGCGCGCGGCGGCCAGTTCGGGCTCGTCGAGCGCGAGCTCGGGATTGTGCGCCAGGGCGCGCGCGATCGCATCGGGGAGCGTCAGGGGCTGCTGGGCCGGCAACAAGGGCGCGCCGGCCAGCGCCGCCGCGGCGGCCGACAGCAGTGCGATGTTCGCTAGGAGCCTCGTATGCATAGCGGGTATCCGGAATTCATAGGGTTTTCGGCCGAGATTCAACCGGCACGGCTCAGGGCCCGGGCGAGCCGGCGGTCGCGCTCGAGCCGCCGGTAGAGCACGGCGCGCATGATGGCGCAGGCGCGCCGGATGTCGGGATGGCTGAGCGCATAGAAGACCTGCCGGCCCTGGCGCCGCTGCTCGGCGATGCCCGCCTGCACCAGGAGCGCCATGTGCTTGGACAGGACGGCCCGGGAAACGCCGAGCTCGGCGAGAAGGGCCGCGGCCGGCACCTCGGCGCCGCCCAGGCGCTCGACGATCTCCAGCCGCAGGGGGTGGGCCATGGCCTTGCACACCTCGCACTGCATGGCGAAGATGCGACGCTGGGTCCGGAGGTCGCCGGCGAGCTTGGGTTTCATAGTTTATAAATTTCCAAAAAATGAAACTATAGGGCCGTGGGCACCGCCTGTCAAGCTCTTTTTGGAGGGGCGACCGCGATTCCTGTACTGCCGCGCCCGCAGGGGTGGCGATGATGGCTCGTGCGGCGGCGGAGCTCCGGGGATGCCGGCTTGCATCGCTGCCGGTGCCGCAATCGCTGCGGACGGGTGCGGCGGTCTCAGGCCGGGGCGCTTTCCTCGAGGGCGGCGCGGCCGGCAGCGAGCGTGCGCTCGTCGAAGCAGACCAGCAGAACTTTTTCCGGCAGGTCGTGGGCCGCGAGGAAGGCGCGGATGGTGCGCACCGCGATGCGCGCGGCGCGCTCGAGCGGGAAGCCGTAGGCTCCGGTGCTGATGGCGGGGAAGGCCACGGTGCGCAACCCGTGCTCGCGGGCGAGCGCGAGCGCGCTGCGGTAGCAGGAGGCGAGCAGCTCGTCCTCGCCGTGCAGCCCGCCGCGCCACACCGGTCCGACCGTGTGGATGACGTGCCGGGCGGGCAGGCGGTAGCCGCGCGTGATCTTGGCCGCGCCGGTCTCGCATCCCTGCAAGCGGCGGCATTCCTCGAGCAGCTCGGGGCCGGCGGCGCGATGGATCGCCCCGTCGACGCCGCCGCCTCCCAGAAGGGAATTGTTGGCGGCGTTCACGATGGCATCGACCTCCATGCGGGTGATGTCTCCCAGGACGGCCTCGATTCTTTCTTCCATGGCATCGCCTCGCTTCACTGGGGGGCGCGCGGCGCGGGCGCGCTTTCCGGGCGCGCGGCGGGCCGCCCGTCTTCGCTCGTGCCGCGGCCTTCCAGGAAATCGGCGCGGATTTCCTCCCGGGTCGCGGCGGCGAGCGCTTCGGCCACCAGGCGTTCGGTTTCCAGGGCGGCTTCGGCCTGCTCCACCTGCTCGGCGCGCGCCATGGTTTCCGGGTGGCGCGGGACGAACAGCGTGCAGCAATCCTGGTCGGGCAGGATGCTGATCTCGTAGGTTCCGATTTCGCGCGCGGCGCGGATGATCTGCTCCTTGTCCAGGCCGATCAGGGGCCGCAGGATGGGGAGGCGCACGGCGGCGGAGACCGCGCGCAGATTCTCCAGCGTCTGGCTGGCCACCTGGCCCAGGCTGTCTCCCGTGACCAGGGCCGACGCCCCGGCGGCGTGCGCCAGGGCCTCGGCGACGCGCAGCATGAAGCGGCGGTAGAGCACGACGCGCAGCGCGGCGGGGGCATAGGCGACGATCGTGCGCTGCAGGTCGGCGAAGGGCACCAGGTGGAGCGTCGACGCCAGCTGGCAGCGCGAGAGGATGCGCAGGATCCGGCGCACCTTCTCCTGCGATTCCGCGGTCGTGTGCGGGTAGCTGTGGAAATGCACGAAGTCGACCCGACAGCCGCGCCGCATCAGCTGGAAGGCCGCCACGGGCGAGTCGATGCCGCCCGATATCAGGCTCACGACCCGGCCCCCGGTGCGCGGCGGCAGGCCGCCCAGGCCCGGGATCTTGTGGAAATAGATGTAGGCGCGCGCGCCGGCGATCTCCACGTGGCAGGTGAGCTCGGGGTCCTCGAGCCGCACGGCCGCGCCGCTGCGCTGCTGCACCAGCCGGCCGAGCTCCTCGTTCAGCTGCTGCGACGTGAGCGGGAAGTCCTTGCTGGCCCGCCGGGTCTCGATCCTGAAGGTGCGGAAATCGAGGGTGTCGGTCAGAGCGGCCAGCGCCGCGCGGATCGGTTCGAGGCCGGCCTCGACCTCCCAGCAACGCGCAAAATTGGCGATTCCGGGCGTCCAGCGCAGACGCCTCTCGATCTCGGCCGCCGCCGATTCCTCGGAAAGGAAAACGACCATGCGCCCGCTGGGCCGGCGGATGCCGGCGTGCGGCAGGTCGCGCAAGAGGGCGCCGACGTGCTGCTCGAGGCGCGATTCGAACCAGCCGCGGTTGCCTTTCTTCAGGCCGATTTCGTGATAGTGGATCAGAAAAGCCTGCTGCAAACCGAACTCCATGGCCCGGCCCGCCGACGGCGGGCGCTAGACATGTCACGAGCCGCCGCGGAAACCGATCTGCACGCCGCCCTGGTCGACGATCACCGGGACCAGGCGCCGGCCCCGGCTGTATTGCAGCATGCGCGACATCGCCTCCGCGTCCTGCACGACATCGAGGTACTCGAAGGGAACCTGCTTCCGGCGATACGCTTCACGAGCCGCCGCGGTGTACGGTCAGGCACTCTTGCCGAAAATCAGCACTTTCTCTTGCATCCTGCCTCCTTTATCTGGATATCATGTCGGCGATGGCGGCTTCCAGGGAAATCTGCGCGCCGGGTGCGCCGTGCACCCGCCGCGACTTCATCCGGCGGGTCGGCGGGGCCGCCGCATTGGCGCTGCGGCCCGGCCAGGAGCCCGCACCCGACCGGCCGGCGGCGCCGGTTGCGCTCGTCAAGGGGCAGCCGCGCGCCGCCGCCGTCCGGCGCGCGCTCGAGCTGTTGGGCCCTCCCGCCGTGGCCGGCAGGGATGTCTTTCTCAAGGGGAGCTACAACAGCGCCGAGCCGTTTCCGGCGAGCACGGACCCCGAGATGCTGCGCGCCGTCGTGCGCGCGCTGCGCGACCTGCACTGCCGCAGGATCCTGCTCGTCGAGCGCAGCGGCATGGGCGTAAGCTCCGAAATCTGGCACGAGACCGGCCTGATGGAGATTCTCAAGAGCCTGCAGGTCACCCCCCTGCCGCTGGAATCCCTCGAGCCGGACCGCTGGCGCAGGGAGGAATTGCCCGGATCGCACTGGAAGCACGGGGTGGAGGTCCCCTGGTTTCTCGGCCCGGATGCCTGCGTCGTGCAGATCTGCAACCTCAAGGCCCACCGCTTCGGCGCCATCTACAGCGGCAGCCTCAAGAATTCCGTAGGCCTGCTGGCCAAGCGCGGGCTGGCGGCCGGCCGGCCCTACAACTACATGGAAGAACTCCATTCCTCGCCCGACCAGCGGCTCATGATCGCAGAGATCAATCAGCTCTACGAGCCCGCCGTCGTGCTGATGGACGCCACCCGGGTCATGGTCGAGGGCGGTCCCGATCGCGGAAAGGTCGTGAATGCCGAGGTGATACTGGCTTCCCGTGACCGCGTTGCCGTCGACGCCGCCGGGGTCGCGCTGCTCCGCCTCCAGGGTGCCGCGGGCCGGCTGGCGCGCATTCCCGTTTTTCAGCAGGAGCAGATCCGGCGCGCCGCAGAGCTGGGCCTGGGAGTCCGCTCGGCCGCCGAAATCGATTTTCTTCCGGCCGACGAGGCCAGCCGCCGGCTGATGTACCGCCTGAACGCCAATCTGAGCGAAGCGGCCGAAGCGGAAAAGAAACCGGCCGGGAATTCCTGAGGGATTTCGGCCCGCCGGAACGAGGCAGCGAGAGAGCCCCGCGTGCCGGGGATCTGCGCCGCGGCCGGGCCGCCCGTCAGCTGGTGGGCGCGTAGTAGCCCTTGCGGAAGTTCACGCGGGTGTCTTTTTCCGCCACGCGCACCTCGATGCGGCGATAGCCGCCGTCGCGTGCCGGATTGCTGGATATGTAACCGATATTGTACTGGCTGCGCAGTTCCTGGCTGATCTGGCGGAAGGAGTTCTCCAGCTCTTCGACTTTGAAGGGCAGGAAAATCCTGCCGCCCGTTTCCTCCGCGAGCTTCCGGAGCACGCGGTCGCCTTCCTTGGAGACGGTATCGACGCCGAAAAAGCCCCCGCGTGTGGTCGAGATGGCGTAGATGGTGGCTTCGGCGCGCAGGGCCATTTCCAGCGCTTCTTCAAAGGACCTTCTGCTGGCCGTGTCCTCGCCGTCGGAGAGAATCACTATGGTCTTGCGGCCCGTTTCACGGATCAGCTTCTCGTCGCATGTAAGATAGAGCGCATCGTACAGTGCCGTGCCCCCGGCGGCCTTGAGGGCGCGGATCTTCTTGGCCAGCAGGTTGGGATCGTTGGTGAAGTCCTGGATCATCGAGACGCCGGAATCGAACTCGACCAGCATGGCCCGGTCCTGGTCCTTCAGCACCGACTGGAAGAAATTGATGGCCGCCTCCTGCTCGAATTTGAGCTTGGGGGCGACGCTCTGGCTGGTGTCGATAAGCAGGGCTATGGTCAGGGGAAGGTTGGTCTCGCGGTTGAAATTGATGATTTCCTGCTTCTTGTTGTCCTCGTAAACGGTGAAGTCTTCGCGCGTGAGCGAGGTGATGAACGAATTCGTCTTCCTGTCCCAGACCGAACAGAAGATATTGATCAGGTCCACGCTCACGCGGTAGGTCTGATCGGAGATCCGTTCCGGAAGCCGGCTTTCGGGGTGGCGGCCGGTGGTCTGGGCGGTCTGCCCGAGGTCGGGAATCGGGTAGGCGCACAGAAGCACGAGGGCGGCCGCCGGCATCGCCAGCAATGCACCGAAGCTCTTTGCTCCCTTTCGTTTCTGCATGATCCAGCCCCGTCTTTCGGGATTATAGGAAGCGGCGGCCGGCCCGTCAAGGCGGGGCGAGCGCGGCTTCGAGGAAACGCGCGATTTCCACGGGCAGCGGGGACGAAAAGGACATCGTCCGGCCCGTCCGGGGATGCCGGAACTCGAGACGGCAGGCATGCAGCAGGTGCCTGCCCAGGCCGGAGACCAAATGGCGCAACCGGGGGGCGGTCAGGCTTTTCTGCCGCCCGGCGCCGTAGAGCTGGTCGCCCACCACGGGGTGGCCGAGATGCGCAAGGTGCACCCGGATTTGATGCGTTCGCCCCGTCGCCGGTCGGACGCGCAGGAGCGCAAAAGGTCCGCAGGTCCTTTCCAGCGCGTAATGGGTCAGGGCCGAGCGCCGGCGCCGCGCGCGGACCGAAAAGCGCTTGCGGTCGCGCGGATCTCTTCCCAGCGCCCGGTCGATGGTGCCCTGAGGCGGGTGCGGTTCGCCGTAGACGACGGCGAGGTATTCCTTGCCGACCTCCCTGTTTTTGAACTGCCGAGCCAGGTGCCGATGACTTTCGATGTCGCGCGCCACCACCATGAGGCCGCTGGTCTGCTTGTCCAGGCGGTGTACGATGCCGGGCCTCATGGGATCTCCGGTGTCGATCGGCCCGAGGTGGTAGAGGAGGGCGTTGACCAGCGTCCCGCGGCCGGCGCCGGCGCCCGCGTGGCAGACGAGGCCCGCCGGCTTGACGATGACAGCCAGGGAATCGTCGCGATAGAGGATCTCAAGCGGGATGTTCTCGGGGGCGGGTTGCGTCGGCGAGGGAGGCGGCGGCTCCCAGGTGATCCGGTCGCCTTCACGGACGCGGTAACCGGTCTTGGCCCGGGCGCCGTTTACGGTCACGCGGCCCGCGCGGATCCATTTCTGGATCCTGGAGCGGCTCTCGCCCGGGATGAGCGCTGCCAGGTAGTTGTCGAGCCGCGACGGGCACGTGCCCGCCGGGACGGTCCAACTCCCGTTTTTCCCGTTCAAGCCTGTTTTCCCGCAAGCGCGGCGCGCCGCCGGAGATAGAGATAGAGCACAGAGCCGCACAGGATGGCTGCGAGCCCGATGACCTGGGAGGTCGAAAGCAGGCCGTGCAGCACGAAACCGCGTTCGTCGTCGCGGTAGAATTCGATGACGAAGCGCAGTGCCGCGTACAGCATCATGTATTCCAGTATGATCTGGCCCCGGAAACGGCGCCGCGCCAGGCGCCGCATCAGGTAGAGGAAAAGCAGGAAATTCCCCGCGGCCTCGTAAAGCTGGGTGGGGTGCAGGGGCACGTTCAGCGGGACCCCGACATTCTCGTAGGCATACGGATCGGTGAAGGTGACACCCCACGGGAGGTCGGTGGGCTTGCCGTAGCAGCATCCCGCCGAGAAGCAGCCCAGACGGCCGATGGCATGCCCGAGCGGAATCCCCGGGGCCGCCACGTCGGCCACCTGCCATCCCGGGAGGCGGGCATGCTTCACATACCAGGCGGCGGCCGCCAGGGCGAGAATGAGACCGCCGTAGAAAACGCCCGTGGAACGCAAGGTCGACAGGGAGAAGATCTCGCCGGGATTCCGGCTGTAGTAGGAAAAGTCCGAAACGAAGAGCAGGGCCTTCGCGCCTACCAGGGCGGCGAAGATGATGAGCAATCCCATGTTCCAGATCGAGTCGGGATTCAGCCCATGCTTTCGCGCATTGCGGCTCGCGAGCCAGATCCCCGTGATGAACGCCACGGCCAGCAGCAGGCCGTACGTATGGATCGTCACCGGGCCCAGATCCAGGATTTTCGGATGCATCGGCCGCGCTACTCTTCTTCCTTTTGCCGCTCCCTGTTCGCTTCCTCGATGATCTTCTGGGCGATGTGAGCCGGCACCTCGTCATAGTGCGAGAATTCCATGTGATAACTGCCGCGCCCGCCGGTCATCGACGTGAGCACCGGCGCGTAGGAAACCATTTCGGCCATCGGCACCTGCGCTTTGATGACCTGCATGTCCCGCTTGACGTCCATGCCCTGCAGCCGGCCGCGGCGGCTCGTCAGGTCTCCCATGATGTCGCCGGCGTAATCCTGCGGCGCGTAGATCTCGACGTTCATGATCGGCTCGAGCAGCACGGGCTGTGCCTCCTCCATGGCCTTCTTGAAGGCCAGGCTGCCGGCGACCTTGAAGGCCAGTTCCGAGGAATCGACCGGGTGGTAGCTCCCGTCGTAGAGGGTTACCTTGAAGTCGACCACCGGATAGCCCGCGAGGAAGCCCTTGGCGGCGGCCTCGATGATTCCCTTTTCGACGGCCGGGATGAAGTTGCGCGGGATGGCACCGCCGAATATTTCGTCGACGAACTCGAAATTGGCGCCGCGCGGCAGCGGCTCCATCCTGATCTTGCAGTCGCCGTACTGGCCGTGGCCGCCCGTCTGCTTCTTGTAGCGCCCCTGCACGTCGGCCTTGCCCTTGATGGTTTCGCGATAGGGGATCTTGGGTGTCTTGAGGACGACCTCGACGCCGTAGCGCTTGCGCAGCTTGGCGACGGTCACCTCCACGTGCAGCTGCCCGGAGCCGGCCAGCAGGAGCTGTTTGGTCTGGGGATCGCGGCTGTAGCGGATCGCCGGATCCTCCTCGGCGATCCTGGCCAGGGCATTGCTGAGCTTGTCTTCGTCCCCGCGGCTCTTCGGCTCGATGGCGAACGTGATCGAGGGCTCCGGGATTTCCACCGGGGGATAGATCACCGGGCGCGCCGGATCGCAGATGGTATCGCCGGTCGTGGTCTCCTTGAGCTTGGTGACGGCGAAGAAATCGCCGGCGTGCACCTCGCCCACGGGGATCATGGTCTTTCCCTGCAGCGCCTGCAGCGGGCCGAACTTTTCGCTCTTCCCCTTGCTCTGGTTGTAGTACGTCGAATCCGATTTCATCAGGCCCGTGTACAGGCGCACCACGCTGATCCGGCCGGTGAAGGGGTCGGCGACCGTCTTGAAGACGTACGCGGAGTAGGGTTCGGTGCTGCGGATCGGTCGCTCCACGGGCTCCTTCGTGTTGGGATCGATCCCCGTGACCTTGCCGATCACGGCAGGCGACGGCAGCAGGTGCACGATGGCATCCAGAATCTGGGTGGTGCCCACGTTGAGGGCGGCGCTGGCGCACAGGACGGGGAAGATGCTGCGCTTGAGGATGCCCGCTTTCAGCCCTTCGATCAGGTCCTGACGCTCCAGGGTGCCGGCCTCGAAGAACTTCTCCATCAGCTCGTCGCTGCCCTCGGCGACCATCTCGACGAGTTTCTCGCGCGCCGATTCGGCCTCGCCCCGCATCTCCTCGGGGAGGGCGATTTCCTGGAATTTCCCCGAGCCGTCCCGTTCGTACCTGTAGGCCTTGCCGGAAAGCAGGTCGATGACGCCTGCGAAATCCCTCTCGGCGCCGAGGGGCAGCTGCAAGGGCACGGCGGCGCGCCCGAAAACCTCATGCACCGAGGCGAGAGCGCGCTCGAAGCTGGCATTGTCCCGGTCCATCTTGTTGATGACGATGGCCCGCGGGAGCCCGAAGCCGTCGCAGAACTTCCAGACGCCCTCCGTCTGGACCTCCACTCCGGCGACCGCGTCGAGGATCACGAGGGCGGCGTCGGTCGCGCGCAGCGCCAGCCGGGTGTCGGACAGGAAGGGGCTGTAGCCGGGCGTATCGACGATGTTGATCTTGTTCTTCTCCCACTCGCAATGCGCCAGGGCGCTCGTGATGGAAATCTTGCGCGCGATCTCCTCGTCTTCGTAATCGGTGACCGTATTGCCGTCCTCCACGCGCGCCAGCCGGTTGATCGCACCCGCGGTGAACAGCAGCGCGGATGTCAGCGACGTCTTGCCGCACGAGCCGTGCCCTATGATCCCTACGTTGCGAATGGCGTCACTCTCGTAAACCCTCATCAGCTGCTCCTTTCGGGAGAGGCCTGCAGGAGATCCTCGAAAGAGTGGGATACTACCACAGGCGGCCGAAGCCCGCAACGGAGCCCAAGAGCCCGCGCGGGCTTCGGCCGCCGCCTGCATCCTTTCCGTAAAAGGCCTGTTCACGCGCCGGCCGGTCGCGTAATATGGATTGCGTGTCGGCCCAACGTGCGGAGGGAATCATGCACAGCAGCGCATACTTCGCGGCGGTAATCCTCCTGGTCTCGGCCAGCTGCAGCCCGGCGGCGACCGGCCCGCAGGCCGCACCTGCGGTCAGCGGCGAAAATGCCATGAAGTACGTGCACGCGCAGGTTGCCTTCGGCCCGCGCCCTCCGGGATCACCCGCCCAGCAGAAGTGCCGCGAATGGCTCATCGGTGAACTCAAGTCCTTCGGCTACGATGTCGAAGACGATGCCTTCGATGCCGACACCCCTTACGGCCGCATCCGCATGCACAACCTGATCGCGCGTACGGGAGCGGGGGAGCGCGGGGTGATCGCGCTGGCTTCCCATTACGACACCAAGCTGATGGAAGGCAGGAATTTCGTGGGCGCCAACGACGGCGGCAGCAGCACGGCGCTGTTGCTCGAACTGGCGCGCGTGCTGGCCGGCAAGTCCGGCGGACTGGACTACTGGTTCCTTTTCTTCGACGGCGAGGAGGCTTTCGTCGAGTGGAGCACATTCGACAGCACCTACGGCAGCCGGCATCTGGCGAAGAAATGGAAAGCCGACGGCACGGCCGCCCGGGTGCGCGCCTTGATTCTGCTCGACATGATCGGCGACAAGGATCTCGGCCTCTATCGGGAGGTCAATTCCACTCCCTGGTTGATGGATCTCGTCTGGGAAACGGCGCATGACATCGGTCTCGAAGGCATCCTGTCACGCAAGAGGATTCCCGTAGAGGACGATCACATTCCCTTTCTCGATATCGGTATTCCCTCGGTGAACCTGATCGATCTGGACTACCCGCCCTGGCACACGGACGAGGACACGCCCGACAAGGTCAGCGCGGACAGCATGGAAAAGGTCGGCAGGTTGGTGCTGGCACTGCTGGCCAGGCTCGAAAAGAAATTCGCTCAATGAAACGGCGCGCGTTCGTGCGGCGGAGTCAAGCCGATTCCCCCGCCGGCGCCGGCACGACGGGCAGGGGCGCGTCGAAGGGTTCCTGAAAGCCGCAGGTCTTGTCGCTGCAGTAGCGCGTCGTTCCGGCCCGCTTGGTCGTCTTCAGGAGGGTGAAGGGCAGGCCGCAATCGGGGCAGGGAAGCGGCAGCGGCCGGTGCCACACGGCATAGGCGCAGCGCGGATAGTTCGAGCAGCCGTAGAATATGCGGCCTTGACGCGAGCGGCGCTCGACGAGCTCCCCGCCGCAGTTTTTCGGGCAGGCGACACCCGTGGACCTGACCTTCAGATAGCGGCACGCGGGCCAGTCGCTGCAGGAGACGTAAACACCGTAGCGCCCGCGCCGGCGCGCGAGATTCTTGCCGCACAAAGGGCAGTGTTCGTCCGCAATCACCTCCGCCGGCGTCTCGGTCCCGGCGGGGGTGCTCGCCATCTTTCGCGTGTTGCGGCATTCGGGATAGCCGGAACAGGCCAGGAACTCGCCGTAACGCCCGCGCTTGACGACCATGGGGCGGCCGCACTTGTCGCACGTCGCCTGCGGCATCTCCTCGGCACCGGAGGCATCCGGCCCTTGGGAGGGCCGGGAAACCTCGCGCGTGTTCCGGCATTTCGGGTAGGCCGAGCATGCCAGGAACCGCCCGAAGCGGCCCCACTTGATCACCATCGGGCTGCCGCATTTCTCGCAGACCTCGTCCGTAGCGATTTCTTCGGACTTCAGGTCGCGCATCTGCCGCTCCGCAGCCTCGAGTTCGCTGGAGAAACGGGCGTAGAAATCCCTTATGGTGTCGGTCCAGACCTCGCGGCCCGACTCGATGCGGTCGAGGCGGTCTTCCAGACGCGCCGTGTAATCGTAGTTGAAGATCTCGCGGAAACTCGCCACCAGGAGTTCCACGACGATCTCGCCGGTTTCGGTGGGGTGGAATCGGCCTGCCTGCTTGGTCACGTACTGCCGGTTCTGGATGATGCTGAGGATGGTGGCATACGTGCTCGGGCGTCCGATGCCGCGCGCCTCCAGAGCCTTGACGAGACCTGCCTCCGTGTAGCGCGGCGGCGGCTGGGTGAAATGCTGGCTGGGCACGAGTTCCCTGAGTTCGAGGATCTCTCCCTCGTGCATGGCCGGCAGCGGGCCGGCCTCCTCATCTTCTCCATCCCTGGCGGATTCCTCGGGCCGGGCTTCCTGATAGAGCCTGAGGAAGCCGTCGAATTTCATGACCGACCCGCTCGCTCGGAACTCCACCCGCCCGGCCTCGATGTGAACGTCGGTCTGGTCGAACAGGGCCGGATTCATCTGCGAGGCGACGAAGCGGTTCCATATCAGCGTGTAGAGCTTCAGGAGATCGGGTTCCAGATAAGGACGCAGCTTTTCCGGGGTGCGCTCGACCGAGGTGGGGCGTATGGCTTCGTGGGCATCCTGGGCCGTCTTCTTCGACTTGTAGTAGACCGGGTGGTGGGGCAGGTATTCCGCCCCGAACTGATCGCGGATATAACCGCGGACCTCGTGCAGTGCCTCTTCGGCGATCCTGGTGGAATCGGTGCGCATGTAGGTGATGAGCCCGACGGCGCCTTCCTCGCCGAGATCGACGCCTTCGTAGAGGCGCTGTGCCAGCGTCATGGTCTTTTTCACGGAAAAGTTCAGCCTGCGGGCGGCATCCTGCTGGAGCTTGCTGGTGATGAACGGGGGCACGGGATAGCGCTTCTTTTCCCTCCGGTGAATCCTGCGCACCACGAATTCGGCCCGGCGCAGCTCCTCGGCGATGGCGTTGGCCGTGGCACCGTCGGCGATCTTCCATTTCTGGCCGTCGAGGCTGTGCGCCCGTGCGAGGAACTCGGGAGGCTCGCCCGCAGCCAGCCGGGCCGTGAGATTCCAGTACTCCTCCTGCTTGAAAGCGCGAATCTCCTTCTCCCGGTCGACGATCATGCGCAGGGCGACGGTCTGCACGCGCCCGGCCGACAGACCCCGGCGCACCTTGTCCCAGAGAAGGGGGCTGACCTTGTAGCCGACCAGGCGATCCAGGACCCGGCGCGCCTGCTGGGCGGCAACCTTGTTGGCGTCGATCGCTCGCGGGCGGCGGAAGGCCTCCTCGATCGCCTTGCGGGTGATCTCATGGAACAGCACGCGATGGATCGCGTGCGATGTCTTCCCGAGCTCCTCCGCCAGATGCTGGCAGATGGCCTCACCCTCACGGTCCGGGTCGGCGGCCAGATAGATGGCGGCGGAACTTTTGGCGGCCTCGCGCAATTCCTTGACGATCTTTGCCTTGGACGGAATGACGACGTACTGGGGCTTGAATCCGTTCTCGATGTCGACGGCCAGCTTGCTCTTGGGCAGATCCTTGATGTGGCCGACCGATGCCTTGACGGCAAAAGACCGGCCGAGGAACTTCCCGATGGTTTTCGCCTTGGCGGGCGACTCGACGATGACAAGCGATCTAGCCATAGAAGGGCGGAACTATATCAAGACGACGACAAAATCCAAGTCATTTCTTCTGGGGCGGCCTTGCGACTCTGATGTACAGACCGCCCGGGAGCATCCTTACGTATCCGCGCATCTCCAAGTTCAACAATAAGTTGCTCAGCCGGGAGATCTCGATGCCGGTCGAGCGCAACAGCCGGTCGAAAAGGATCGCCCGGTCGGTGTCAAGCGCGGCCAGCACCGTGCTCTCGTCTTCATCGAGAAGCTCCAGCTGGGGACGGTCGGCCTGCCAGGCTTCCTCGTTTTGGAGCAGGCGGCAGCGCAGTTCCGGCGGGAACTCCTCGACGATATCCCTCCAGGACTGCACCAGCTTGGCTCCCTGCTTGATGAGAAAATTGGGGCCGAAGCTCTGCGGCGAGGTCAGATTGCCGGGCAGGGCGTAGACTTCGCGGTTCTGCTCCATCGCCAGCCGGGCGGTTATCAACGAGCCGCTGTACTCCCCGGCTTCGACGACCAGAGTCCCCAGCGACAGCCCGCTGATGATCCGGTTGCGCACCGGGAAGTTCTGCGGCGCCGGCGAGGTCCCCGGCGGGAACTCGGAGAGCAATACGCCGTGATTCTCGATGTCCCGGCTCATCCTGCGGTGCTCCTGCGGATAGATCACGTCGATTCCCGAGCCGAGCACGGCCGCAGTGCGACCCCCGGCGTCGAGGCACCCGCGGTGCGCCGCTCCGTCGATCCCCCGCGCGAGGCCGCTGACCACGACGATCCCCCGCGCGCCCAAATCATACCCCAGGCCTTCGGCCATCTGAAGGCCGTACGGCGTGGGCCTCCGGGTGCCCACGATCGCCACGCAGGGCATGTCGAGCACCTCGACATGCCCGCGCGCGTAGAGAACCAGCGGCGGATCGTATATTTCCTCGAGCAGCTTCGGGTATCCCGGTCGCCCGCGCACGAGCAGGCGGCAGCCCTCCCGCAGGCACCAATCGACGATCTCTTCCGCCATGGGCCTGTAACGCCCGGCGCGCAGCGCTTCGCTTGCCTCGGCCGGTACTTCGAGAAACTCCAGCTCGCGGGGTGCAAGCTCGCATATCCTGGAACTGTCGGCACAGGCGCCCGTCAAACGCGCCTGGGCGAGTGAACCGATGCCGGGAATCAGCGTCAATTCCACCAGGGCGGCAAGGTCATCCATGGCACAATCGTCCGTCAGGCTCCCGCAGGCACCAAGGAGCGCTTTCGATCGCTCGAGCCGCTTTCTATGATTCTGTTTCGTGCGCCCGCGGCTTATTTCCGATACACCGCAGATGGGCGACGCGAAGGCCTGCGTTGCGGCGATCGAAGCACTCGGGGCCACGGTTGCGCGCGTCCGCCGGCATCACCGACCGGGTGGAAGGCGCCGAATTCTATTTCAAGTACTACTTGAAATATCGGCCTGTAACCTTAGATTACTGAAGAGATAATCGTACCAGGCTTCCGGAGGCTTCTTGAATCCGATCGTCACGTGCAAAATGGCCGGGCTCCATTCCGGTTCCCGCGGCTGCCGGATAAGTCTCATGCCCGCTTCGGCCGGCGTCCTGCCCCCTTTTCGGTTGTTGCACGTGATGCAGCAGGTGACGATATTGTCCCAGCTGCGGCAGCCGCCCTTGACGACCGGGATTACGTGGTCGAAGGTCAGATGCTCGCTCGTATGCCGGGTGCCGCAGTACTGGCAGGTATAATGGTCCCTGGCGTAGATGTTCTCGCGGCAGAACTTGATATGCTGCAGGCGGCGCCGGATCCGGACATACTTGAGCAGGCGCAGGACGCTGGGCAGCCTGACGGTGACGCTGATGCTGTGGATCTCACGGTCGTATTCGGCCAGCACCTCGACCTTGCCCTGATAGAGAAGGGTGAGCGCCCGTTTCCACGACACGATGTTGACCGGCTCGTAGCTGGCGTTCAGGACTAGCGTATGTTCCATGGGGCATCCGGGGCGTGCGCTGAATCGAGCGGCTCGGGCGGCGCCGCGCATCCTTTCGGGCGGGCCGACGCGGGCGGAAGGATCGTACTGTCCGGTTCGCTCTTTTTGGGATCGGTCGTATCCTTGCAGCTCATAAATGCGGTGCCGGATATATAAAATAGCGGGGCGGCGCAGTCAAGCGTTTTTGACCGCATCCCGGGCGCCGGCGCCGGGTGCGGCCCGGCGCGGCGGCCGGCGGGAGGCGAGGTGACCCATGAGCGTGCGACCCGGAATCGATGTCTTTCTCGAGGAGCGCAAGTCCCTGGTGCGAGGGGCCCGTGTCGGTGCCGTCGTCCATCCGGCGTCGGTACGCGCCTCGCTCGAGCACACCGCCGACGCTCTCGCCGGGGAGAGGGCCTTCCGCCTGGCGGCCCTTTTCGGGCCGCAGCACGGGGCCCGCGGCGAAAAGCAGGACAACATGATCGAATCGGGCCACTACCGCGACCCGCAGACCGGGCTGCCCGTGTACAGCCTTTACAGTGAAACCCGCCGGCCGACCGCCGAGATGTTGCGCGACCTGGATGTCCTGCTGTTCGACCTGCAGGACGTCGGAACCAGAGTCTATACCTTCGCCCACACGATGGCCTACTGCATGGAGGCGTGCGCCGCCTTCGGCAAGCGCATGGTGGTGCTCGACCGGCCCAACCCCATCGGCGGCACCCACGTCGAGGGCAATCTGCTGGACCCGGAGCTGCGCTCCTTCGTGGGGCTTTTCCCCATTCCCATGCGGCACGGGCTGACGATCGGGGAACTGGCGCTGCTCGTGAACTCGGAATTCGGCATCGGCTGCGATCTCACGGTAGTGGAAATGCAGGGATGGCGCCGCTCGATGTGGTTCGACCGGACGGGCCTGCCGTGGGTGCTGCCGTCGCCGAACCTCCCCACCCTGGACAGCGCCACCGTGTATCCGGGATCGGTACTGGTGGAAGGAACCATGCTGTCCGAGGGAAGGGGCACCACCCGGCCGTTCGAGCTGATCGGCGCACCCTATATCGACGCCCGGCGGCTCGCGGACCGGCTCGACGGCTTGTCCCTTCCCGGAGTGCGCTTCCGCCCGGCCTATTTCGAGCCCACTTTCCAGAAGTGGGCGGGTGTTCTGTGCGGGGGCGTGCAATTGCATGTGACCGACCGCGAAGCGTTCGAGCCCTATTGCACGGGGGTGGCGCTGATCGCCGCGATCCGGGCGATGTATCCGGAATCGTTCGCATGGCGCGAGCCGCCGTACGAATACGAATACGAGCGCCGGCCGATCGAAATCCTCTGCGGCAGCCGCGCGGTCGTGCAGGCCATGGAGGCCGGCGCCGGGCCCGCGCACCTGCGCGAGCTGTGGCGCGACGATGTCGCGCGCTTCCGGAAGCAACGGGAGCCCTATCTGCTTTACGAATAGAAGGCCCGCCGTCAGCCCCTGCCGTCGAGGCCGAGCGCTGCGGCCTGTTGCTCGAGCGCGCGGATGCAGAAGTCGATGTGCTCGGGAAGATCCACGCCCAGTTCGGCGGCGCCCTTGTAGATATCCTCGCGGCTGACCGCGCGCGCGAAAGCCTTGTCCTTGAGCTTTTTGATCACCGATTTGGCTTCCATGCCGATGATGGACTTTCCCGGGCGCACCAGGGCGCTGGCGATGAGGAAGCCCGCCAGCTCGTCGCAGGCGTATACGGCCTTGCACAGCCGATTGTGCCGGGGAAGATTCAGGGCGTCCACGTGCGAGGAGATGGCGTAGACGATCTCCTCGGGATAACCGCGGGCACGCAGGATCTCGGCCCCCTTGTTCGGGTGGTCCGGCATGGTCGGGTACATTTCGTAGTCGAAATCGTGCAGCAATCCCACGACGCCCCAGACTTCGGGATCTTCCCCGTACTTGCGGGCGTAGGCCCGCATGAGGATCTCCACGGCCAGGGCGTGCTTTCTCAGGCTTTCGCTCTTGGTGTATTCGGTCAGCAGCTGCCAGGCCGATTCACGGTTGACGTTGGTGCTCATCGCTCGACCTCGGTTCGCGGCGTTCTTGGTTCACCATGGTTGTGCATCACCTTAGTTCAATGCGCGCCCGCGATCAAGCGGCGAAAGCGCGTTGACACTGCGCGCGCATCTGTCTAAGCTGCAGCCATGATCATCGGAATCACGGGGAAAAACGCCGCCGGCAAGACCGAGGTATGCAACTACCTGATCAGCCGCGGCTTCGAGTATCACTCCCTCTCGGACGAGATCCGCCGGGAGATCCGCAGCCGCGGCCGCGAAGCGACGCGCGAACTGCTGATCGCGGTGGGCAACGAACTGCGCAGCCGTTACGGGCCCGGCGTGCTGGCCGAGCGCGTGTGCGCGCGGCTGGGCGAGGACCGCAACCACGTGGTCGACTCCATACGCAATCCCGCGGAGGTCGAAGTGCTGCGGCGGTGCCGCGACTTCCTGCTCGTGGCCGTCGAGGCGGACCAGGCGCTGCGCTTCGAGCGCAGCCGGGCGCGCGCCCGGGAGAGTGCGGCGCAGACACTCGAGCAGTTCGCGCGCGAAGAGGAGCGGGAGCTCCAAAGCGAGGATCCGGCGGCGCAGCAGCTGCTGGCGACGTACGAGATGGCGGACGTGCGCATCAGCAACGACGGCACGCTCGAGGACCTCCACGAGCGGCTGGCGCGCCTGCTGCCCGAGCTTCTCAGGAATTCGCGCCGCCCCGGCTGGGACGAGTATTTCATGAGCATCGCCCGGGTCGTGGCCAGCCGCAGCAACTGCATCAAGCGCAAGGTGGCGGCGATCATCGTCAAGGACCGGCGCATCATTTCGACCGGGTACAACGGCACGCCGCGCGGCGCCCGCAACTGCAACGAAGGCGGCTGCCCGCGCTGCAACCGCATGGCCGAAAGCGGCACGGCGCTCGATGAATGCCTGTGCTCCCACGGGGAAGAGAACGCGATCACGCAGGCCGCCTATCACGGCACGAGCCTCAAGGGCGCGACGCTTTACACGACGTGCGCCCCCTGCCTGCTGTGCACCAAGATGATCATCAACAGCGGGATCGTCGAGGTCGTCTATAACGAGGATTACCCGCTCAACGAGCGTGCCCTGGCCCTGCTCGAGGAGTGCGGGGTCAAGGTGCGCCGGCACCGGATGTGAATGCAGCCCGGCGCCGGCGCATACTCTCACATCGTGTAGCGCAGCACCTTCTGCTTGAAGGCTTCCAGAGTGAGGCGGCCCGCCTTGTAGTCCGCGATGACCGATTTCTGCACGGCGATGATGCGGTAGGCGGCAGTGTCCTCGTCCGCGGGCGCGTACCGGGCCAGTCCGAGCATATCTCCCCCGGTGATGACGAGGTCGACGTATTCGCCCGGCCGGAGCGTGGTCATGGAATCTCCGTGATTGGCCAGGGCCTCGATCAGATGGGCCGAGATCTCCTCGAGATACTCCTGAATCTTTTTCTGGCTCGCCTTCAGCTCCTCCTGCCGCTGTTTGACCTTTTCCTGAGCTTCGTACAGCTTCTTGCGCAGTTCTTCCTGGCCCGGAGCCGGCGGCCGCGCGCCCTGCGCCAGTTGCGCCCGTGCCTGCTCCGCGGCGCGCAATGCTTGCTGGTAGGCTTCCAGGCCCGCGCGGTAGGCTGCTTCCGTTTCCAGGCGGGCTTCGTCGACGAGCGCCAGGGCTTCGGGCATTTTTTCGACGAAGCGCAGGCGCAGACCGGATGTCGAAATCACGAACACCGCCCCCTGGCCCTGCAGGTAGAAGGCATCGATATCGGAGCCCCCGTAGAGCCGCCCCAGGCTCTGCGCGCTCGCCTTGGCCCCGGCCTCGCGCTGGCGGATGTCGCGCAGCACGAACCCTATGGTCGTTTCCAGTATGCCCTTCATTATTTCCAGTTCCTGCCTGGTCTTTTTCAGGTCCGGGCCCTGGGCAAGGCCGGCGGAAACCGCCCCCAGGGCGAGCATCATGGTCACGGCAATCGCCTTTCTCTTCATCGCTGTCCTCCCGGGGCATTCCCCAGTTTCAAGTCGGCTATCAGAAGAAGGGTTTCCAGGATCGCGTCCGTCTCGCCGGCCTTCAGCTCGCTGCTGACCGCCAGCCGGTCGATGCGCTCGTTCAAGAGCCCGTAGTCGTGCTGCCTTTCGAGCGTCACGATCCGGTACAGCTGCTGCCGGGCGCCTTGTGCTTCGTCGCGCACCGACCGCGCCGCGAGTTCGATCCGGCCCTCGAGGCGTCTCTCCATCTCGTTGAGCGCGCTCCGCAGCAGCCGGCGCTGATCTTCCGACCGGGCGCCCAGAGCCTGCTCCAGCTCTTCCCGCAGGACGCGCACCCACTCGCGATCGGCGGCGCGCACTCTTTCCTCGAGCGCCTGCAGGGACCCGGTTTCCAGCCGGTCTCCGGGCCCGGCGGCCCGGCCGGCCGGCACCCTGCCGCCGAAGCCCGCATACAGAACACCGTCCTCGATGCGGATCTCGAGACGGGCGAGCGCCGCCAGCAGGAAAACAGCCAGGAGCCCGGCCGCAACGGCGGTCGCTGTCTGCCATTTGGTAGACAGACGGCGGTAAAGGCGCCATGGATTGTGTTCGGCGGCCTGCGGATAGACGAAAAAGTGGCGCGGCGGAGGGACGTCGGCGATGGAGTGCAGCGCCAGCAGAGTGTTCCGGTACTCTGCATCCTCGTCCCTGCAGCCGGGACACTCGGCTAGATGCCTTTCCAGTGCCCGCCGCTCCGTTTCGGCAAGGTCGCCGACGAGGGCGCGCGGCATCAGCCTGCGGAACTCCTCGCATCGATCGCTCATGGGTTCACCTCCGTCCGCCGTCCCGGGCCCAGGTGCCCCAGCCTCGACTTGAGGGCCTCCAGGCCCGAGTACAGCCGTGATTTCACCGTGCTGAGGGGGGCCTGCACGACGGCCGCGATTTCCTCGAAGGTCAGGTCTTGGAAAAACTTGAGCTCCACGACCACTTTCTGCTCCGGCGAGAGGAATTCGAGCGCCCGGTGCACGTGCCTTCTCGTTTCATGCCGCGCGATTTCGGCCTCGTGGGACTCGACGACAGGCATGTTCGGGACCGATCCGCTCTCTTCGCTTCCCGCCTCCAGCGGCAGCTGTATTCCCGGCGGCCGGCGGCGCAGCCGGGTGATGCACTGGTTGACGCTGATGCGGTACAGCCAGGTCGAGAATTTCGCATCCCGGCGAAAACGCCCGATATTGCGGTATGCCGCCAGGAACACCTCCTGGGTCGCCTCGGCCGCCTCCGCGGGATGCTGCAGCATGCGCAGGACAAGGTTGTAGACGGGCTTTTCCCATTTCAGCACCAGCCGGTTGAAGGCCAGGTCGTCCCCGCGCTGGCTTGCGCGTACCCAGGCCGCCTCCTGGGCGGCGGAAACGCCCCCCGCATCGGCAAAGCCTTCGCGTGCGCCGATAGAGTCCGCTTTTTCCTCTGCCAACTCGTTTTCCTTTTCCGTCGCCCACCCGATTGGACCCTGCCGGCGCCGAAAAAGTCGAGGGATTTTTCATCGCCGCATTGCCGCCGGCGATATTTGTGCTTGAAATAGAGGGCGGGCGAATTAAGCTTTTGCTCGGAGACGAGTGCGTTGAGCGTGGAAACTGAAGTCAAGGTTGCGGTGACCGCTCTCGAAGAGTTCCGGCGGCGCCTTTCCGGCCTCGCGCATGAACAGGTGTCGCCGCGGCATTTCGAGGACAACGCGCTGTTGGACTACGCCGACGGCCGCTTGCGCCGGCAGGGATGCCTGCTGCGGGTGCGCGCCGCGGGCGGGGTCGCATCGGTGACCTTCAAGGGCCCGCCGGCCGAATCGGACCTGTACAAGATTCGCGAAGAGCTGGAGACGCGCGTGGAGAGCGCAGCCGCGGCGCTCGGCATCTTCGAACGGCTCGGGCTGCGCGTGTGGTTCCGCTACCAGAAGTACCGCACGGAGTACCGGATCGGGGGGCGCGACGCGGACAGCGGCGTTGCCCTCGCGCTCGACGAGACGCCCATCGGCGTCTACGCCGAGTTCGAAGGCAGCCAGGAGGCGATCCGGCGGGCGGCGGCCTCGATGGGATACGGTTCTTCCCAGTTCCTGCGCGACAGCTACTACGGGCTGTATCTGGAATTCTGCCGGGCGCGCGGCCTGCCGGCCGCGGACATGGTTTTCGACGAGCGGCGGCCGGCCGGCGCAATGTGACGCGAAAGGATCATCCATGGCGGTCGCTTACATCGAGAATATCGCAGGGCACGAGGGCAGCGAGGTCACGCTGCGCGGATGGGTTTACAACAAGCGGAGCAGCGGCAAGCTGCTGTTCATCCTCCTGCGCGACGGCACCGGCATCATGCAGTGCGTGGCCTCCCGGGGGAATTTCACCGAGGCCGACTTCGCCGTCCTGGACAAGCTGACGCAGGAGTCCAGCCTGGAACTGACGGGCACCGTGCGCCGGGACGAGCGCGCCCCCGGCGGCTTCGAGCTGGATGTGAGCGGATTCAAGATCCATCAGGTCGCGGACCCTTACCCGATCACGCCCAAGGAACACGGCGTGGCCTTCCTCATGGAAAACCGGCACCTCTGGCTGCGCAGCGCCCGGCCCCATGCGATCATGAGAATCCGCCACGAGATCATCAAGGCCTGCCGCGACTACTTCGACGGGCAGGGCTTCACCCTGATCGATACGCCCATCTTCACCCCCAACGCGTGCGAAGGCACGACGACCCTCTTCGAGACGAACTACTTCGACGAGAAGGCCTATCTTACGCAGAGCGGCCAGCTTTACAACGAAGCCACCGCGGCCGCATTCGGCCGGGTTTATTGTTTCGGCCCGACATTCCGCGCGGAGAAATCCAAGACGCGCCGGCATCTCATGGAGTTCTGGATGGTCGAGCCGGAGGTGGCCTACGCGACCCTGGAAGACACCATGGAGCTTGCCGAGGGGCTGGTCTGCTTCATTCTGGAGCGCGTGCTGACCCGCCGGCGCGCCGAGCTCGCCGTGCTCAAACGCGATACCGCGCCGCTGGAGGCGATCAGCCGGCCGTTCCCCCGCCTGTCGTACGACGATGCGGTCAGGATCCTGCAGGAGGCGGGCTCGGCGATCCAATGGGGGACCGATTTCGGCGGGGGGGACGAGACCATGCTGTCGGAGCGCTTCTCGTCGCCCGTGATGGTGCATCGCTATCCCGCGAGCGTCAAAGCGTTCTACATGATGCCCGACGAGCAGCGGCCCGAAGTGGCGCTGTGCGTCGATGTCCTCGCGCCCGAGGGCTACGGCGAAATCATCGGCGGCGGACAGCGCCTCCACGACCACGATCTGCTGCTGCGGCGGCTGCGCGAGCATAACCTTCCCGTCGAGGCCTTTCAGTGGTACCTCGACCTCAGAAAGTACGGGAGTGTGCCCCATTCCGGGTTCGGCATGGGCATCGAGCGCGTCGTGGCATGGATCTGCAAGCTCGATCACATACGCGAGACGATCGCGTTCCCGCGCATGCTCTATCGGATCTACCCCTGATGTGGAAACCCGGCGACTCGTGGGCGCGCCACGCTTCCCGCCTCGTCCTGCCGGCGGGTGCGGCGGTCGGCCTGGTCTGTTTCTTCTGTTACTATCTCGCCGGCCTGACGACGCTGCACTATGACGCCAAGGCGCACTTGGTGGTGGCGCGGCGCATCGTGGACTCGCGCCTGCCTGGATATGCCCAGATGGGCGCGCATTGGCTGCCGCTCGTGCACCTGCTGTACCTCCCCTTCATCTGGTCCGACGCCCAGTACCGCACGGCGCTGCTTCCGAGCCTGATTTCCGTCGTCTCCTTTGCCGTCTCGGGATGGCTGGCCTACCGCATCGCCCGGCGCGCCGGCGCGCCGGCGGGGGCGGCTCTCGTGGCGCCCGCCGTCCTGCTCGGGAATCCCAACCTGCAGTTCCTGCAAAGCGCGCCGCTTTCGGAACCTCTGTCCATGATGCTGGCCCTGCTCTTTGTCGATTCGTTGACGGCGTGGCGTGGTGCAAACGGCCGCGGGCTTCCGTGGCAGGTCGCGCTCTGGGGCGCCCTGGGGGCCCTGTGCCGTTACGAAGGGTGGCTCCTGCCGGCAGGTGCGATCCTTCTGCTGCTGTACGACCATGCCGCACGCCGGCTGGAGCCCAGGCGCGCCATACGGGCGGCGGCGCTCGTCGGCGGGGCGGCGGCCCTGCCGCTGCTGCTGCATTTCGGATACATCTACCTCGAGCTGGGGGACAGTATCTTCCATCGGGTGGCGCGCGGATATGGCGCGCCCGAGCTCACCTATCGCCGGCCTCTGCTTTCGGCCGTCTACCACTTCGGCGAAGTCGCCCAGGCGGCCACGCTATTGCCCCTGGTGCTGGGCGTGGCGGGAACCGTCGTGTGCCTGCTGCGGCCGCGCGACCTGGGGCAGCGCGCTCCTCTGCTTTTGCTCTGGTCGCCGGCGCTGGTCAACATCGCGGCGCTATACTGGGGGCTGATCTACAGGGTGCGCTATTCGGTTCTTCTCGTTCCCGCTCTGGCGGTCTGGGGCAGCCTGATGCTCGACAGCGCGCACAGGGTGCGTGCCGCCCTGATCGCCTGCGCGCTCGCACCCATGATGCTGCCCTGGCTTTCCTGGGCGTTTCCCCGAGAATGGAATTATCACTTCATGTATCCCGGCCCCGGGGTGTTGCTGCTGCCGGTATGCGCTCTGCTGCTGCTCTTCTGGGTTCTGGCGGGAAAGGCCCGAACGATGCCGCTGGTGATCCTGCTGCTTCTGGGCATGCACCTGCCCGTACTCGAAGGGGAACACAAAGCCGCGCTCCAGGAAGCCCGCGAGCACGAGTACCAGGAACCTCAGAGACGCCGCGTGATCGAGGGCTTGAGAAACCTTTACGACGGCACCGGCATCCTGATCGACATGGCGCGGCACGCCCCCCTGATCTACGACTCCGGCCTGCCGGTGAGAGAGTTCGTATACAATGAAGGCCGGGCTGATCTCTGGCACAGGGCGGTCGCAGCCCCGCGCAGCGTGGTCGGATGGTTGTGCGGCGAGCGCGGGGACGCCGTGTGGGAGCGCCTGCGCGCCGATCCCGACTGGGCGCGCGGGTATACCCCGGTGGTCGAGACCGAGGATTTCGTCCTGTATCGACTCGATGACGAATACCGGCGCGCGCTGATGACCGGCCGGGAGCCCGGGTAAGGGGATGGGAGTTCCGTGGCCGCATACTGCAGGAAACACGACGCGCTGCCTGTCCGGCCGCGCCCCTATCTGGCCGGCCTGCCGGCCGACGTCGAGACCTATGAAGAAAGGGTGGCGGGCTTTTTCCGCCGGCGCACGGGATTGGATTACTACGCCGCCGTCGGCCGCATCGTCGAGTTCGTGGTACGCGCGCGGCGCGCCCGGGTGGTGGATCTGCTGTGCGACACGGCCGCCTTCGCATTGAATCTGGCCAGGCATGGGGGATTTTCCGGCAGGGTTTACTCCTTCGAGCACAATGTCACGCTGCTCGAGCGCGCGCGCCAGCGCGCCCGCTTCCTGAATCTCGACCGGGTCGAGTTCCGCGACTTCGAGGAGCCCCGCTGGCCGTTGCCCGACGGGTTCGCGGATGCCGCCGTCTCGATCTTCGATTTTCACCGGCGCGACCCCGGCCGCTTTCTGCCGGAGGTCGTGCGCATGCTGGCCCCGGAAGGCATCTTCGTTCTGGCGGAGCTGCTCGAGCCGGACTGCGCGCGCCGCGGCGCCGGGCGGCTGTGGGAGCGCCTGAAGATACGCTATATCGAGGGCAGCCCGGCGGAGGCGCGCGGTGTATACTACGGACGCGAAGAGACGATCGGCCTGCTGCGCGCTGCGGGATTTCGCCAGGTGATCGTGCAGGAACTGAAGGCTGCGACGTCGCCGCGCATGCCGGTTTTCAGTCTGGTGGCGGCGACCAAATAGGAGACGGGCGGCTGTCATGGGCGAATGGATCGACGGTAAAGAGCTGGCGCAGGCGATCCAAGCCGAAGTTGCCGATGCGGTGAGGCGGCTGAAGGAGTCCGGCATCCGGCCGGGGCTGGCCGTGGTGCTCGTCGGCGACAATCCGGCTTCCGTGGTCTACGTGCGCAACAAGGCGAGAACCTGCGAGGCGCTCGGCATGTTGTCCGAGAGGGCGGAGCTGCCCGCGGATTCGAGCACCGAAGCGGTGCTGGAGGTCGTGGGCGCATTCAACCGCCGCCCGGACATCCACGGGGTGCTCGTCCAGGTGCCCATGCCTCCCCAGGTGGATGCGCGCCGCGTGCTCGAGGCCATCCTTCCCGAAAAGGACGTCGACGGGTTCCATCCGGTGAACATCGGGCGCCTGGTCGCGGGCAACGCGCCCTTGAAACCCTGCACGCCCGCCGGCATCATCGAAATATTCCGGAGGCGCGGGATACCCCTCGCGGGCCGCCGGGCGGTGGTCATCGGGCGCAGCGATATCGTGGGCAAGCCGCTGGCGCTGATGCTGCTGCACGAGCATGCCACCGTGACCATCTGCCATTCGCGCACCCGCGACCTGCCTGCGGTCGCGCGCGAAGCCGACATCCTGGTGGCGGCGATCGGGCGGGCGGCAATGGTGGATGATACCTTCGTGAAGCCCGGGGCGGTGGTGATCGATGTAGGCGTCAACCGGGTGGATTCGCTCGAGCGGATCCGCGAGATTTTCGGAGAGGATGCCGGGCGCATCGCCGAGCATGCGCGCAAAGGGTACACCCTGGTGGGCGACGTCAACGCGCCCCGTGTCTTCCCCAAATGTTCCTTGCTGACCCCGGTTCCGGGCGGCGTGGGACCGCTGACGATCGCCATGCTCATGGCCAACACCGTGCGCGCGGCGCGGCTGTGCGCCGGGCTGCGTTAGGGGTTTCCCGGGGGAGATCTGCCATGATGAAAGCGGTGCTCACCGTGATCGCGGCCGCGGCGCTGGCCGTCCCGGCCCATGCCAAGACCACCCGCATCCGGCGCGTCGGGGAGTCCCCCGAGTTTCTCGCGCTCAGCCGGAACGGCAGAATAGCGTACGTCACCTCCTTCGGCACGGGCGAGCTGGTGGCGGTCGATCTTCTTCAGAAGACGGTGCTGCGCCGGGTCGTGGTCGGCGGTTCCCCCATCGGTGTCGCCATCGACGGCGAGGGCAGGAGCGCCTGGGTGGCATGCCGGGATTCCGGCACGATCGCCGTGGTCGATCTTGCGTCGATGCGCGTCGAGGCCAACATCGTCGTCGGCGGAGCGCCCAACGCCGTCGCCTTCGGCGGCCGCGGCTACCGGGCCTATGTGACGAATTTCGGCCGCAGCCGCGAGGGGGTGCTGCACATCATCGACGTGCGCGAGCGCAACGTGGTGGCCGGCATCAAGATGGGCATGGCGCCGATCGCGCTCGCGGTATCGCCGGTCACCGAACTGGTCTATGTCGTCAACGGCGGCTCCAACGAAGTCTGGGTGGTGGATCCCGAAAAGCGGAGCGTCGTCGGCAAGCTCGGCGTGGGCGAGGCGCCGATCGGCATCGCGGTGACCCCGGACGGCTCCCGCATCTTCGTTTCCAACAGCCGCTCGCACGACCTGACCGTCATCGACGCCCGGGCGGGCACCGTGCTGGTGAGCATCCCGGTCGGGCGCGCGCCCTTCGGGGTTACGGTCAGCCCGGACGGCAAGCGCGTGTTCGTCGTCAATACCGGGGCCAAGACGGTGGCGGTGCTCCCGGTCGACCTCAGCTCGTTGCAGGTCCGCACAATCCAGGTCGACAAGGGCTGCATCGATGTCAAGGTGCTGCCGGACAACCGCACCGTGGTGGTCACGAGCGAGCAATCCGACTCGCTGCTGCTCGCGCAGGCCCCCTGACGGCCGCACGCGCCTTCAGCGCGCCTGCAGGAACCAGTCGACGAACTTCCCGACGCCTTCTTCGATCGCGGTCCTGGGTTGGTAGCCGAGAAGCTGCCGGGCGCGGGAAATGTCGGCGTAGGTCACCGCCATGTCCCCGGGTTCCTCGGGCAAAAAGCGCAGGTGCGCCTTCCGGCCGAGCGCTTTTTCGAGCAGAGCGATCAGCTCCAGCAGGGTGACGGTGCGGGACTCGCCCAGGTTCATGATCTCGTAGCCCGGCAGCGGGCGCAGGGCGGCCACCACGCCGTCGACGATGTCCTCGACATAGGTGTAATCGCGGCGCGAGCGCCCGTCGCCGAAAACCGGAACCTCGTCGCCGTCGAGGATGAGGCGGGCGAATTTGCGGATAGCCATTTCCGGCCTCTGGCGCGGGCCGTAGACGGTGAAGAAACGGAGACAGGTGATGTCCATGGAAAAGTTGCGCGCATAGGTGTGGCACAGAAGCTCGCCGGCCCGCTTGGTGGCGGCATAGGGGGAAATGGGGCGATCCACGGGATCGTCCTCCCGGAACGGGATTCTCGTGCTGCCGCCGTACACCGACGACGAAGAGCCGAACAGGAAGCGCCGTACGCCCGCCCGCCGCGCCAGCTCGAGCACGTTCACCGTGCCGGTCACGTTCACCTGCGCGTACAGCGCCGGCTGCTGGATCGAGGGCCGGACGCCCGCCCAGGCCGCGAGATGGATGACCGCCTCCGGCTGCGTTCTCTCGAAGGCGCCGCTCAGGGCCGCCACGTCGAGGATGTCCGCCTCGAAGAGCGCCGCCGTGCCTTCGGCGCGCAGGTCCTCGACATTGCGGCGCTTGAGCGCCGGATCGTAAAACTCGTTGAAGTTGTCGACGAGCGCGATCTCGTGCCCGAGACCCAGCAGCCTGCGGGCCACGTGGTAACCGATGAAACCGGCACCGCCGGTGATCAGGATGCGCATCCGGGAATCCTCCTGGCGCCCGGCCGTCGGCGGCGCGGGCGACCCACAAGGTAGCCGATGAGGACGGCGGCGTCACCTCCTTTTTTTCCGCGGCCGCCCGGGCCTCATGCTATGATGCTCGCCATGTTGCGGGTCGGCCTGACCGGGAACATCGCTTCGGGGAAGAGCAGTGCGGCGCGCGTGTTCGCGGAGCTGGGCGCGACCGTCATCGACGCCGACGGCATCGCGCACGAACTGATGTCGCCCGGCCATGAAACGTACGAGAAGGTGATCGAGGCGTTCGGCGAGCGGATTCTCAATCCCGATCGCACCATCGACCGCAGGCTGCTCGGCGGCATCATTTTCGCCGAGGAGGAAAAGCGGCTGCTGCTCAACAGCCTGGTGCATCCGCCGGTGATCGCCGAGGTCGATCGGCGCGTCGCCGAGGCGGCGCGCGCCAATCCGCGGGGCGTCATCATCGTCGACGCCGCGCTCATGGTCGAGACCGGATACCACCGGGCCTACGACCGCTTGATCGTGGTCACCTGCAGCCCCAGCCTGCAGATGGCGCGCCTCATCAACCGCGACGGGCTGACGATCGAGCAGGCGCGCGCGCGCATCGCGAGCCAGATGCCGGTGGAGGAAAAGCTCAAGGTCGCCCACTATGCCATCGACACATCCGGCACCTTCCGGGAGACGCGCGAGCAGATCGAGGCGATCTACCGCGATCTGCTGATGCTGGAAAGGCAGGGCCAGACATCGACGCCCGGCTGAGCGTGCGCCTTTCCGCCCGGATGCGGCATCGCTCGGCGCCCGGGCTGCGCGCGCAGGGGCCGCCGCCGGGTATTTTGGTTGACAAGGCCGAGAGCGCTGTGCTACTTAACGCGATCTTATTTGATTGAGATTCAAGGTAGTTATGCTCAACTATATCTGGCTGGTACCGCTGTTCCCGCTGGCCGGCAGCGCACTGCTCGGCATCATGGGCCTACTGCACGTACGGCTGGCCGGCGTCAAACCCGGCAAGGGTCTGGTCTCCTTCATCGCGCTGACTTCGGTGTTCCTCTCGATGGTCCTGGCTGCGGCCGTGGTGTGGGAGCTGTTCGCGGTCAGGCACGAAGAGAGCTTCACCATGGATCTTTTCACCTGGCTGCGGGCCGGACCGCTGCCGCTGGCCGACGGCGGCCGCGCGGTTTTCGAGGTGCCGTGGGGCTTCCGGCTCGACCCGCTGTCGGCGGTCATGATCCTGGTGGTGACGGTGGTGGGATTTCTCATCCACATCTACTCGACGGGGTACATGTGGGAGGACACCGGCTACTATCGCTTCTTCTCGTACATGAACCTGTTCATGTTCGCGATGCTGACGCTCGTGCTCGCGAACAACTTCGCCATGATGTTCGTCGGCTGGGAAGGGGTGGGCCTGTGTTCCTACCTGCTGATCGGCTTCTATTTCGAGAAGAAGAGCGCGGGCGATGCCGGGAAGAAGGCGTTCGTCGTCAACCGCATCGGCGACGCGGGCTTCCTGCTGGGGATGATGCTGATCTTCGCGCATTTCGGGTCGCTGCGCTATGAAGAGGTCTTCAGCCGCGCCGCCCTCCTGCCGGCGCAGGACGGCCACGGCTTCCTTTTCTGGGCGACGCTCTGCCTTTTCATCGGGGCGACGGGCAAGAGCGCTCAGATCCCCCTCTACACCTGGTTGCCCGACGCCATGGAGGGCCCGACGCCGGTGAGCGCCCTGATCCACGCGGCGACCATGGTCACCGCGGGGGTCTACATGGTGTGCCGTTGCAACGCCCTGTACAGCCGGGCGCCCGAGACCATGATGATCGTGGCGATCGTGGGGTCGCTCACGGCGGTTTTCGCCGCCACCATCGGGTTCGCCCAGAGGGATATCAAGCGCGTGCTCGCCTACTCGACCGTGAGCCAGCTCGGTTACATGTTCGCCGCGCTGGGCGTGGGCGCCTTCGCGGGCGGCATCTTCCATTTGATGACACACGCCTTCTTCAAGGCCCTGCTCTTTCTGGGAGCCGGCTCGGTGATCATGGCCATGCACCACGAGCAGGACATGATGAAGATGGGGGGCCTGCGGCGGCACCTCCCCTGGACGTACGGGACGATGCTGGTGGGCACGCTGGCGATCGCGGGAGTCCCCGGGCTGGCCGGCTTTTTCAGCAAGGACGAGATCCTGTGGAAGGCGTGGAGCAACGGCCATCCCGTCATCTGGCTGCTTCTCTGGCTGGGCGCGGGCATGACGGCCTTCTACATGTTCCGCCTGATCTTCCTCACCTTCTACGGCGAGGAGCGGATGGACGAACACACGCGCCACCACCTGCGCGAATCGCCCCCGAACGTCGTCTACCCGCTGGCGGCGCTGGCCTTCCTGGCGACCGTGGGCGGCTACGTGGGCCTGCCGGGCTGGACCGGAGCCACCAACTACTTCGAGCACTTCATGGAGCCGGTGCTGCAGCTGCCGGCGGCGGCCGCGGCGGCGCACGGGGGGCATGATGCGGGGGCGGAGCTCATGATCACGCTGCTTTCCGTCCTGGCGGCCGCCGCCGGCATCTTCCTGGCCCACCGCTTCTATGTGGCCGACCCGTCGCTGCCGGCGCGTTTCACCGCCCGCTTCCGCGGCCTGTACACGACCGTCTTCAACAAGTACTACGTCGACCAGCTCTACGATGCCCTGTTCGTGAATCGCGCCAAGGACCTGGGCAACGCCTGCTTCTTCATCGACGCGCAGTTCGTCGACGGCGCGGTCAACGGCACGGCGGCCGGCACGCGCGGCACGGCCACGGTCTCCCGGCTGTTCGACAGCTACGTCGTCGACGGCCTGGTCAACCTGGTCGGCTGGATCAACCTGAGGCTCCATGCGCTGGCCGCCTCGCTGCAGACGGGCATGGTGCAGCGCTATGCGCTGGGGGCCGTGTTCGGCATCATCGTCCTGGTCATTGTCTTTTACGGGGAAATCGTAGGATTGTAGCGCCGGCGACGCTGGATTTCTTCGGGCGCCTCATGGACAGGAGTTCGATTCGATGAATTTCTTCATGGACAACATCCTGAACATCGTCTGCTATCTTCCGCTCGTCGGCATGATCGTGATCATGCTGACCAGGCGCGAAAGCGAGACGTTCATCAAGTGGACCGCCAACATCACGGCCTTTCTCGGCTTTCTCGTGTCCGTGCCGCTGATGACGGCCTTCAACGACCCGCGTTACATCGACCAGGCGAGCGGGTTCCGCTTCGTGTTCGAGCGGCCGTGGATCGAACTGATCGGCGCCCGCTACAAGTTCGGCATCGACGGCATCAGCCTGCTGTTGGTGCTGCTGACCACGCTGCTCGGCTTCATCGCCATTCTGTCGTCGTGGAGCGCGATCACCGAGCGGGTCAAGGAGTACTACGCCTTCATGCTGCTGCTGCAGACCGGGATGCTGGGCGTCTTCATGGCTCTCGATTTCGTGGTCTTCTACGTATTCTGGGAGGTGATGCTCGTCCCGATGTATTTTCTCATCGGGGTATGGGGCGGGCCGCGCAAGCTCTACGCGGCGATCAAGTTCTTCCTCTACACCCTGGCCGGGTCGGTATTGATGCTGGTCGGCATCCTGGCGCTCTATTTCTACGGCCACTCGGTCACGGGTGTTTACACCTTCGACATCCTGGAGCTGCAGAAAATCGGCTTCCCCACCAACCTGCAGTACTGGGTCTTCCTGGCGTTTTTCGTCGGCTTCGCCATCAAGGTGCCCATGTTCCCCTTCCATACCTGGTTGCCCGACGCCCACGTCGAGGCGCCCACGGCCGGCAGCGTGATCCTGGCGGGCGTCCTGCTGAAGATGGGGACCTACGGTTTCGTGCGCTTCTCGCTTCCCATGTTTCCGTGGGCGACGATGCACTTTCTCAAGCCCATGCTGATCCTTTCGCTCATCGGCATCATATACGGGGCGCTGGTGGCCATGATGCAGAAGGACATGAAGTCCCTGGTGGCCTACTCGTCGGTGAGCCATCTGGGCTTTGTCATGCTGGGCGTTTTCGCCGCCACGCCGGTGGCGCTCCAGGGCGGGGTGCTGCAGATGATCAACCACGGGATCTCGACGGGGGCGCTCTTTTTGATCGTGGGCATCATCTACGAACGGCGCCACACGCGCATGATCTCGGAGTACGGCGGGCTCAGTCACATCATGCCGGTCTATGCGACCGTCTTTCTGATCATGACGCTGAGCTCGATCGGCATGCCCGGCCTCAACGGCTTCATCGGCGAGTACTTCATACTCCTGGGGACTTTTGCCGCACCGGGCCTGTGGATGTACGCCGCGCTCGCGGTCCTGGGGATCGTGCTGGGCGCGGCCTACATGCTCTGGCTTTACCAGCGCGTGATGTTCGGCAAGCTGGAGAACCCGGCCAACAAGGCGCTGCCGGACCTCAATCTCAGGGAATTCGCCACCTTCGCGCCCCTGATCGTGCTGGCGTTCTGGATCGGCATCTACCCGAGCTTCTTCACGCGCTACCTCGACCAGCCGGTGAACGCCATCGTCGAGAAGGTGCGCACCGGATACTTCGAAGCGGCCCGCTTGCCGGCCCCGCCTGCGCTCGTGGCCGAGCGCGCCGCGCCGAAATAGCCGCCCGCCGAAGAGGGCGAAATCGCGTTCGCTGCCCGGCGCCACGGCTGGATCGCTTCCGTCGCGTTCATGGGGAACTGCCGCTCGATCGGCGGTCGGAGGGGCGGCGGCACGAATGGCGGAGAGGGTGGGATTCGAACCCACGGACAGGCTTTTGGCCCGTCACTCGATTTCGAGTCGAGCCCGTTATGACCTCTTCGGTACCTCTCCCGAGCGAAAAGCCTACCAAAATCGACGAGCTTCGCCAAAGACATTTGTGGCGGGCGCCCCGTGCTATGATACCCGCCGCACGGCGGAGCGACCTTCCCGATGAGTGCGATGCGCGACGACAAGTCGTTCTTCGTGAGACTCGGCCGCCTCTCGGCCATCATCACGATCCTGCCCGCCTCCATGGCCGCGGGCTGGATCCTGGGCTATTTCCTCCTGGATCGCCCGCTGGATTGCTTCCCGTGGGGAGGCGTCGTCGGCACCCTTATCGGCGCGGGCGCGGGATTCTATGAAATCGTACGGCTGTTGACGGGCAACCGGAAGAAATGATCCGCATCGCGGCCAGTGCCGTAGAAAAGCGCATCTTCGCCATCGGTGCATGGCTCTCCCTCGGGGGCAGCCTGCTCGTATGGCTCCTGCTGGGCGGACGGCAGGGCGTTTCGTTCGCCACCGGCTGCGTGCTGGCCGCGCTCAATCTTGCCTGGCTGCGCAGGACGGTCGGGGCCATGATGTACGTCCATCCGGAGCGCTCCGGGCTGCGGATTCTTGTGGAATTCCTCTTGCGCCTCTTGTTGATTCCCGTGTGCCTGTATGCTATGATCCGGCTTCTTTTTTTGAGCGCCATCGCGGCCACCGCGGGTTTTGCGCTTTTTTATTCAGGCGTTTTGATCGAGGGCGTGCTGCAGGCTTCGCGCCGCAAGCCGCGGTAACCATGCACGAGCAAAGCGCAGTTGGAAGTTTTCTGAACCGGATCCTGTTCGATCCCCTGGCGCATGCCGCCGGTTTCCACGTCGCCGAGGGGCACCACGCCGTGCCCGACCACATCGTGATGATCCTCCTGGTCTCCCTGGGATTGATCGGCTTTTCCTGGTGGCTGCGGGGCAGGTTGAGCGTCGAGAATCCCGGGCGCGCGCAGCACCTGGCCGAAGTCATTCTGGATGCCCTGCTGCAGCTGATGAACGATGTGATCGGCAAGGGAAGCGCCCGCCACCTGCCGATCATCGGCGCGCTCGGTATCTACATCCTGTGCGGGAACCTGCTGGGCCTCGTGCCCGGCTTCATGTCGCCGACCAGCAACCTGAACGTCACGGCTTCCTGCGCGATCTGCTCATTTCTCTATTACAACTCCCTGGGCATCCGCAAGCACGGATTGTGGCGGTATGTGAAGCACTTTGCCGGGCCCGTCTGGTGGCTGGCGTGGCTCATGCTCCCGGTCGAGATCGTCAGCCACCTGGCGCGCATTATCTCGCTCAGCCTCCGTCTCTTCGGCAACATCTTCGCCGAGGAGCTGATCATCGGTTCGTTGAATCAGTACATTTTTCCGTTCCTCGCCTCGATGCCGGTGATGTTCCTCGCGTTGTTCGCAGGAACGATCCAGGCTTTCATCTTCATCCTGCTGTCGATGGTCTACATTTCGGGCGCCGTGGAAGAGTCCCACGAAGGTGAGCACGGTGCGAAGCATCATGAGGCGGCGGCATCGACGCAACTGAAAGCGGCGGCCGCCTGAGTGGATCCTGTTCCTGTGTCGCTTGCTTGAAAGGAGAAGTTAGATGGGTCGCAAGTCGGTTCTGGCAGTGCTGGTGGGATTGGTTGTCTTGTCCATGGTCGCCCCCGCCTTTGCCCAAGGGGAAGCCGGGGGTGCCGCGGGCGAAAAGAGCCAGTGGCTGCTCATTTCGGCAGCCTTCGGTATGGCGGTGGCGGCCGCGGGTTGCGGCTACTCGCAGAGCAAGGCGTTGGCGGCTGCGTGCGAGGGGGTCTCGCGCAACCCGGGAGCGACCGACACCATCCGGATCTTCATTTTTCTCGGCCTCGCCTTCATCGAGTTCCTCGCGCTGCTGACCTTCGTGGTCATCATGCTGCTGCTCTTCACTTGAGACATCGGTGGCGCGGCGGGGGCTCGGGCGCCCTCCGCCGCGCCGCGCGCCCGCAGGGCAATGCTTCCGCGCCGGTCGCGGCGCCGCGCCGCGGTGCGGGCGAGGATGCCCGGGCCGCCAGGGTCTCAGCTTTCCAGATCGTGAATGGTCTGCAGGCTCCGGATTTCGTATTCGCGCACGCCCGAAGGGGTCGAGATCCGGACTTCGTCGCCGGGCATTTTGCCGAGGAGGCTGCGGCCGATGGGCGATTGCACCGACAGCAACCCCCGGGCTACATCGGACTCCTCCGGTGACACGAGCGTGTACTCCACTTCCTGATCCGTATTGCAGTCGTAGAGGGTGACGCGCGAGCCGTAGCCGATGCGGTCGCGGGGAATCTTGTCGAGGTTGATCAGGGAGAGGGCGGCGAGCCGCGCCTGGAGCTGGGCCCGCTTGTTTTCCAGATAGTGCTGGCGCTCCTTGGCCGCCTTGTACTCGGCGTTCTCGCTCAGGTCGCCGTGCTCGCGCGCGCGCAGGATCTCCTTGGGCAGATCCACCCGGAGCTCACGGTCGATGGCGCGCAGTTCGTCTTCGATGCGCTTGCGGGGGTCCATACGAAGCCCTCATCCTCCCTTGCCTTGCACGAGCCTATTTTAGTGCAAGGGTGGAACCGGCGGCAAGGTTCATGGCCGGGCCGGGGAAGACACCCAGAACCAGAATGCCGGCGGCCGCGATCAGAATGACCGCCATGACCGGCACGGGAATCGTTGCCGGGGGCTCTTGGTTGTCTGCAGGCTCGCGCATGTACATGTACACCATGACGCGGAAGTAGTAGTACACGGAAAGGACGCTGTTGAGCACGGCGATGACGACCAGGCCGATGAATCCCTGGGAGAGCGCTGCGCCGAACAGATAGAACTTGCCGATGAACCCGCCGGTGAGCGGGATGCCCGCGAGCGAAATCAAGAAGAGCGACAGGGCCGCGGCCGGCACCGGGGCCGACCGTGCCAAACCCGCGTAATCCTCCAGGTGTACCCGGGCGTCTCCCTGCCGGCTCAGGGACAGGACGACGCTCATGGCGCCCAGATTCATCAGGGTGTAGACCATGAGATAGAAGGCGACGGCCGCCTGGCCGGCGGGATTGTGGGCGACGATGCCGACCAGCAGATATCCGGCCTGGGCGATGGCCGAGTAAGCCAGCATGCGCTTGATGTTCGTCTGGCGCACGGCGACCGTGTTCCCCAGCGTCATCGTGAGTATGGCCACCAGCCAGAGCACCGACCGCCAGTCGCCCGCCAGTATGGGCACGGCCTGGATCAGCACGCGGATGAGCGCGGCGAAGCCGGCGGCCTTGGGGCCGACCAGCATGAAGGCGGTCACGGGCGACGGGGCGCCCTCGTAGACGTCGGGCGCCCAGGCGTGAAAGGGCACGGTGGCGAGCTTGAATCCGAAGCCCACCAGAAGAAGGCCCAGTCCCGCCAGTGCGGGCGCGGGCATCGAGGGCTGCGCCGCGAGCGTTTCCTGGATCGCCCGGTAGTTCGTGCTGCCCGTGCTGCCGTACATGAGCGCAATGCCGTACAGCAGGAAAGCGGTGGCGAAGGATCCCAGGATGAAGTACTTCAGGGCGGACTCGTTGGACCTGAGGTCGGCGCGCTTGAAGCCCGCCAGTATGTAAGTCGCGATCGAAAGGATCTCGATTCCCAGGAAGGTCAGAATCAGATCGGCGCTGGCGGCCATCAGCACCATGCCCGAACAGGCGAACAGCAGGAGCGCATAGTACTCCCCGCGGCTCATGTTTTCCCGCTCGTTGAAGCGCAACGAGACCAGGGCGCAGATGCCCGTGATCACCAGGAAGAGCCACTGGAAGAAGATGCCGAAGCGGTCGACCGCCAGCATGCCGTGGAAAAGCTCGCGCTCGGGAGCGTTCCAGAAAAAGCTCAGGCTGTATGCCGCGGCGAAGGTGGACAGCACGGCGATCTGTCCCATCCGGCTCTTGCGCGCCGGTGCGGTGAAGGGCTCCAGCAGCAGGATGACCAGGCCTCCTGCAACCAGGAGAATCAGGGGCAGAACGGGAAGGTACTCAGCGGCCATCGGTCCTATCCTGTGGCGGCAAGGTTCGTCGTTCCTGCTGATCGACGCGGTATCCGCCCGCCGGGCTGGGCGCGTGCAGAATCCGCTGGCGCACAAGCTCGAGGCTGGCGTCCATGGGGCGTACGAAGGTCGTGGAATACACTCCGATCCATACCATCATCACGAGAATGGGCAGCAGCAGCAGCTTTTCCCTCAGGCCGATGTCCCCCATGTGCGCGTTTTCCGGCCTGTCCGCCCGGCCGAGGAAAACCCGCTGGTACATCCGCAGCATGTAAACGGCGCCGAGGATCATTCCGCTGGCGGCCAGGGCCGCATACAAGGGACTGCGGCGGAACACGCCGGCGAGGACCAGGATCTCGCCGACGAACCCGTTCAAACCCGGCAGGCCGATCGAGGACAGGGTGACGACGAGGAAGACCGCCGCCAGCACCGGGCTGCCGTGCGCCAGCCCGCCGAACTCGGCGATCGCCCGCGTGTGCCTGCGCTCGTAGATCATGCCGACGAGCAGGAAGAGCGCGCCGGTCGACAGCCCGTGGTTGAGCATCTGCAGGGTTGCGCCCTGCAGCCCCTGGGTCGTGAAGACGAAAATCCCCAGCACGACCAGACCCATGTGGCTGACCGAGGAGTAGGCGACGAGCTTCTTCAGGTCGGGCTGGACCATGGCCACCAGGGCGCCGTAGATGATGCCGATCACCGCGAGGATGCAAAGATACGGGGCGCTCGCCAGCGATGCCGCAGGGAAGAGCGGCAGGCAGAAGCGCAGCATGCCGTAGGTCCCCATCTTGAGCAGCACCCCCGCGAGGATCACCGAGCCCGCCGTGGGAGCCTCGACGTGGGCGTCCGGCAACCAGGTGTGCAGCGGGAAAAGCGGCACCTTGATGGCAAAGGCGAGCAGGAAGGCCAGGAAAAGCCAGGTTTCTTCGGCGCTCGTCAGGCGCAGGGCGCCCGAGGCGAGGTTGTGCGCGAGCCGGGGCAGATCGAAGGTCGTGGCACCGTTGGCATAGAACAGGTAGAGGATGGCCACCAGCATCAGCAGCGAGCCGGCCATGGTATACAGTACGAACTTGATGGCCGCGTATACGCGGTTCTCACCTCCCCATATCCCGATCAGGAAATACATGGGGATGAGCATGACCTCCCAGAACACATAGAACAGGACCAGATCGAGAGCGCAAAACACCCCGATCATTCCCGTTTCCAGAAAGAGCAGGCTCGCCATGTAGGGCTTGAGCGCCCGCGTCACCGAGTTCCAGGAGGAAAGCACGGCCAGCGGCGTCAGGAACGCCGTCAGCAGAACCAGCAGGAGGCTGATGCCGTCGATTCCCAGGTGGTGGTCGATCGTGTAGGTTGCGGTGCGGATCCAGGGAGCGGATTCGACCAACTGGTAGTCGCCCCGGGCGGGATCGAAGGCGCGCGCCGCCTGCAGGGCGAGCGCGAAGGGAACGAGCGAGGCCAGGAAGGCGAACGCCTTGATCGCCCTTTCCGCGGTGCGCGGCAAGAGCAGGGTGACCAAGCCGGCCGCCGCCGGGGTGTAGACGATCCAGCTCAGGATGTGGTCGCCGTTCATGCTATCTGCTCATCCGCGCCAGAATGCCAAATACAGGAGCACGGCCGCCCCTCCGGCCAGGATCCAGGCCGCATAGCTGCGCGCCAGCCCGTTCTGGATGTTCTTGAGCAAGTGCGCCTGCGCCTGAACCATGCGCCCCACGCCGTTGACCGCCCCGTCGATGAGCCTCACGTCGAGCGCGCGCCACAGCACGTCCTCGGAAGAGCGGATCAGGGGGCGGACAAACACCCGATCGTAGGCCTCATCCACGTAGTACTTGTGGAACAGGAGCGTGTAGAGGCCGCGCACGCGCACCGCGATCTCGTCCGCCCGACCGGGTCGCGCGACATAGAGGCGGTGCGCCAGGAAGATTCCTGCGGCCGCGACCGCCACCGACAGGGCGGCGAAGGCGAATTCCGTGCCGTGGGAATGTTCCGCCGCCTGCGCCGGCAGGGCCAGTTCGAACGCAGGTTCGAGAAAATGCTCGAACCTGGACGGGCCCAGCCCCATCCAGGCCGGCAGGCCCACGAATCCGCCGACGACGGAGAGCACGCCGAGCACGACGAGCGGCAGGGTCATGCTGCGCGGCGATTCATGGAGATGGCGGCGGGTATCCTCCGAGAAGCGCTCCCCGCCGTAAAAGGCCAGGAAGACCAGACGGAACATGTAAAAGGCGGTCAACCCCGCCGTCGTCAGCCCCAGGGCCCAGATCCACGGGTGCCCGTGCGCCCAGGCGGACCACAGGATCTCGTCCTTGCTGAAGAAGCCGGCCAGGGGGAAGATGCCGCAGATCGCCAGCGCCCCCGCCAGCATGGTGCCGTGGGTGACCGGCAGGTGCCGGCGCAAGCCGCCCATGCGCGTCAGATCCTGCTCGCCGCCCAGCGCGTGGATGACGCTGCCGGCGCCCAAGAAAAGCAGCGCCTTGAAGAATGCGTGCGTCATCAGATGAAAGATGCCCGAAGCGAATGCGCCCACGCCCGCACCCACGAACATGTACCCGAGCTGGCTGACGGTCGAGTAGGCCAGCACGCGCTTGATGTCGCGCTGCGCCAGGCCGATCGTGGCGGCAAAGAGCGCCGTCAGCGCTCCCACGACCGCGACGACCTCCATGGCGATCGGGGCTCGGCTGAAGATGGGAGCGCAGCGCGCCACCATGTAAACTCCAGCGGTCACCATCGTCGCCGCGTGGATCAGGGCGCTGACCGGCGTGGGGCCTTCCATGGCGTCCGGCAGCCACACGTACAGGGGTATCTGGGCGCTCTTGCCCGTCGCGCCCACGAACAGCAGCAGGGCGACGGCGCTCAGGATCCCGATGCCCGCAGTCTCGGCGGGGTAGCGGGCGGGCGCGGCGGCGATGGCGCCGAACACCCGGCCGAACTCGAGCTCGCCGAAGGTCGCGAATACCAGCAGGATTCCCAGGACGAAGCCCACGTCGCCGATGCGGTTGACGATGAAAGCCTTCTTGCCGGCATCGCAGGCGCTCGTGCGGTCGAAGTAATAGCCGATCAGCAGGTAGGAACAGAGCCCGACCCCTTCCCAGCCCACGAACATGAGCAGGAAGTTGCCCGCGAGGACGAGCACCAGCATGGAGAACAGAAAGAGGTTGAGATAGGAAAAGAAGCGGTAGTAGCCGTCCTCGGCGTGCATGTAGCCGATCGAGTATATGTGGATGACGAAGCCCACGCCCGTCACGACCAGCAGCATGACCGCCGACAGAGGGTCGAGCAGGAACTGGGCTCCGGCTGCGAAGTCGCCCGAAGCGATCCACGTAAAGTACGTCTGCTCGATGTGCCGCTCCCCGGGCGGCAGCGCGAGCAGACCGTAGAACACGCCCGCCGCCGCGAGAAATGCCAGTCCCGCCGCGCCGCATGCGACGAGCGATATCGCCGACTTGGACAGGCGCCTGCCGGCCAGCCCGTTGATTGCCGAGCCCGCCAGGGGAAGCAGCGGTATGAGCCACAGGAAGTCGGTCATCGCACCAGGCTTTCTACCACTTCATGATATCCGCGTCGTCGACGTTGAGAGTCCGGCGGTTGCGGAACAGCACGATGGCGAGGGCCAGCCCCACGGCCGCCTCGGCCGCCGCCACCACCATCACGAAGAACACGAAAATCTGCCCATGGACCTGGTCCAGGTACCGGGAAAACGCCACGAAACTGAGGTTGACGGCATTGAGCATGACCTCGATGCACAGCAGGATCGAGATGACGTTTCTCCTCACGATGACGCCGACCGCGCCCACGGCGAAAAGCAGAGCGCTGAGGATCAGATAGTGGTTCAGGTCCATGGTCCGCTCAGGTCCGCCTCTTGGCAAGGACCACCGCGCCGATGATGGCGACCAGAATGAGAACCGAGGTCACCTCGAACGGCAACAGATACTCGCTGAACAACGTTTCGGCCAGGCGCTCGAACGAAGATGCGGCGCCGCCCCCGGGCGCCCCGCCCAGCCGGTACGTGCGCAGCATGGCGTACAGCGCCAGGAGCGCGAGCGCCATCAGCAGCGGGGCGAGGACCCTCAGGCGCCTGCTCTTGTCCGGAAAAACGTTGGCCGAGAACGGGTCGAGCAGCATGATGACGAAAAGGAAGAGCACCATGATGGCGCCGGCATAGACGATCACCTGCACGGCCGCGATAAAGGGAGCCTCGAGCAGCAGGTACAGGCCGGCGACCGCGCACAGGCAGACGATCAGGGCTCCCGCGGCGTAAAAAACCCGCCGCAGGGCCACGACCGCCACGGCCGCGACCAGAGCCGTACCGCCCAGCAGGTAAAAGAAAAGCGCCTCCATTTACGTCAGACCGTCGAGAATGCGATCGAGCCTTTCCAGCGTCAGGTTTTCGTAGTAGTCGTCGTTGATCTGCACGACGGGCGCCGTCCCGCAGGAGGCCAGGCATTCCGCTTCCATCAGCGTGAAGCGCCCGTCCGGCGTCGTCTCGCCCGGCCGAATGCCGAGCCTGCTTTCGAGGTGCGCCAGAATGGCTTCCGCGTCGCACAGCATGCAGGAGATATTGGTGCAAACCCAGATGACATATTTCCCGACCGGCTTGCGGAAAAGCATGGTATAGAAACTGGCCACTTCGTGCACCTCGTTGGGCGTCAGCCGGAAGATCTCCGCGAGTTCGCAGAGAACTTCGGCAGACAAATAACCGGCTTCCCTCTGGGCCAGTTTCAGCGCGGGTATCAGCGCGGAACGCCGCTCCGGATATCGCTCGATCAGGGCTTCGATCCTGGTCCTCGTTTCAGCCTTGAGCATACCCGATCAATCGCGATTCCAGGGGAACGATCGCCCCGGGGACGAACACCCGATCCCCCAATCGATTGAAAATCAAGAATTTGTAACCACCAACGTGCGTGCTGCGAAAACGTGAATGTTAGAGGACGGCGCCGAACAGTGTCAAGATTTTTCTGGCCGCCGCGCCGTGGCGCTAGTATCATGAATCTCGATGCAGGCCCTGATGAGCTTGTACATAAACGGCGAGCGCCGCGATCTTCCCCGCGTGGCCAATGTGCGCCAGCTGCTTTCCGTCCTGGGCGTCACGCAGGACCGGATCGCCGTCGAGGTAAACCGCCGCATCGTCCGGCGCGACGATTGGGATCGGGCGGTGCTCGAGGACGGGGACAGAGTGGAGATCGTGCAGTTCGTCGGGGGAGGTTAGCGGCAGGCGCGGCTGAGCCGCGCGTTGAGGAATCTATGGACGCACTGGGGAATGGAAAGAAGGCGGCCGCGGACGTTCTCGAGGACGATCCGCTGATTCTGGCGGGTCGCTCCTTTCGCTCGCGCTTGATCGTCGGCACGGGCAAGTACCGCGATCTGGAAGTGATGCGCGCGGCCTTGGAAAAATCGGGCGCCGAACTGGTCACGGTGGCCGTGCGGCGCATCGATCTGAACGACCGCTCGGGGCAATCTCTTCTCGATTACATCGATCCGCAGCGATATTCCATTTTGCCGAATACCGCGGGCTGCTACACGGCCGAGGACGCCGTTCGCATCGCGAGGCTGGGAAGGGAAGCCGGCCTGTCGAACTGGGTGAAGCTGGAGGTCATCGGGGACGAAAAGACCCTCTTTCCCGACACGGCGGGCCTGCTCGAAGCGACCCGGATCCTGGTGCGGGAGGGCTTCGTGGTCTTGCCGTATACCAATGACGATCCGGTGACGGCGCGCAAGCTCGAGGATGCCGGGGCGGCGGCCGTCATGCCTCTCGGGGCGCCCATCGGTTCGGGCATGGGCCTGCAGAACCCGGCCAACATCCGCATCATTTTGGAAACCGTCTCCGTGCCCGTGATCGTGGATGCGGGGGTGGGCACCGCCTCGGACGCCACGATCGCCATGGAGCTCGGCTGCCACGGCGTGCTCATGAACACGGGCATCGCCGGCGCCGGCGACCCGGTGGCCATGGCCGAAGCGATGAAGCTGGCGGTGCGTGCCGGGCGCCTCGCTTTCAAGGCCGGCAGGATACCCAAAAAGCTATACGCCTCGGCGAGCAGCCCGATGGAAAACCTGCCTCGCTGACGCGGAACCTCGCAAACACCGCCGCGCGCTGCGCCCCAAGAGCGGCGCCGACGGTTCCCGGCCGAATCCCGACATGAAGACGCTGACGGTCGACCTCGGCGACAGAAGCTATCCGATCTATGTAGGAGAAGGCGTGCTCGAGCGGACGGGAGAGACGCTCGTGCGGCTGGGTTGCCGCAGCGCCCCGGTCGTTATTGCGGACCGGCGCGTGGCGCGACTGCACGGAGAGGCGCTGCTTGCTTCGATCCGGAGCGCCTTGGGGGATGTCTCCGTGGTGCGCGTGCCCGCCGGCGAACGGCACAAGGATCACGGGACGCTTCTTTCCATATACGGCGCCCTGACGCGCCGCAAGGCACACCGCGATACCTGGCTGGTCGCATTCGGCGGCGGCGTCATCGGCGATCTCGCCGGGTTTGCCGCCGCCACCTTCCTGCGGGGCGTGCCCTATATCCAGGTGCCGACCACGCTTCTCGCCCAGGTGGACAGCTCCGTGGGCGGCAAGGTAGGGATCAACCTCCCCCAGGGGAAGAATCTCGTCGGCGCGTTTTACCAGCCGCGCGCGGTGCTTGCCGACACGGGAGTTTTGCGCACGCTTCCGCGGCGGGAATTGAAAGCCGGGCTCTACGAGGTCATCAAGAGCGCCGCCATAGCTTCGCGTCCTCTGTTTCTCTATCTCGAGAAGGAGATCGACGGCATACTGGATCGCCGGCCCGATGCCCTCGAACATATCGTGTTCGAAACCTGCAGCATCAAGGCGGGCGTGGTGGCGGCCGACGAAAGGGAAGAGGCACGGCGCATGATCCTCAACTTCGGCCATACCCTCGGGCATGCGCTCGAAGCGGTCACCGGCTACGGGCGATTGCGGCACGGCGAGGGGGTGGCGTGGGGAATGCTCGCGGCGCTGATGGTGGGCATCGTATACGATCGGACGCCGCTGCGGGACGCCCTGCGCCTTTCCGGCTTGATACGGCGCCTGGGGCCTTTGCCCAGGCCCAGGGACGTGAGCTTCGCAAGCCTGTGGCACGCCATCGAACGGGACAAGAAATTCCGCGGCACAATCCGCGTCGTTTTCCTCTCCCGCATCGGCAAGGCTGAAGTGGCCGCGGACCTCGATCCCGACTCGCTGCGCAGCTGGCTGCGCGAGTTTGTGCTGCAGCAGCGCATCGCGGGCCGGCGTGCGCCCGGCCGCCGTGCCGGGGCGCGCCGGGGCGACGGCGTCTAATCGTTCTTCGGCTTCAGCCAGCCGGGCAGGGCACCGCTCTTGCGCGCTTCGGTCTCCAGATCCTGAAGCTGCTTTTGCGCCTTGGCCAGCTCGTTCTTGTTCACGTCCTGGGCGTACAGCGTCTTCTGGATCTCCTGCTGGATCTGTTGCTGCCTGAAGCCGTCGGCTTCCTGGTAGAACCTGGTCTGCAGCTCGTTCAGGCGCAGGATGAGCACGTTTTTCTCGTTTTCCAGGGAGGCCACCAGGCCGCGGGCTTCGGCCATGGTCTGGCGCCAGTAGCTTTCCGGTCTTCCTTGAAAATCCAGGGGCTCGTCGCCCGTCTGCCCGCCGGCGGTCGTTCCGGTCGAAACCTCGGCAGGCGTGCCCGCGGGCGCCACCCGGCTTTCGGACGGCTCGGCAGTGCTCACCGCCCCTCCTTTGGACTTCAGGGCATCCGCTTCGGTAATCGTCTTGCTTGCTGCCTGGAGCTGCGCCCTTCGCTCCTTTTCCTTCTTGGCCAGGTCGGCCAGAGATTGGGAGAAACCGGTAAGGGGGAACAGCAGTACCAGCAGCGCGACCGCCGCCGCCTTGTCGATTCTGCTCATGGTTGCCACCTCGTTGCTACCTGCCCGTGTACCCGGCGCCTGCCCCATGGTATCCGGGGCGGTGCGCTGCCTTGGGCCCCGGGCTGCATGCCCTATCGCCGCCCCTGCAGCAGGATGTCGCAGGAGAGTTGCAGGCCCGCAGGCCGGCGGGTCCTCGGATCGACCGTCCTGCAGGAGGCGGTCACGGTGATCCGCGCACGCGCCGCCCCGACGCCGGACGCCGATCCGTTTCCGGAGGAATCGAAAAACTCTACGGCCAGCGCCGAGATGTTTTCCGCCACAGTCTGCGCACCTCCCCCTGCCGTCACTAACACTAGAGTATCGGCACTTCGGTCGCGGCGGATTACGATATCTTCGTAGGCGTCGTCCGTATCTCCGTCGGCATCGCCCTTGTCGGGATTTCCCGGAGCCGCCGAACCGGTGCAGTCGGCGCGCACACGGAACTCATCGGGCGAAAGGACGGTCAGTGCGGTGACGGATGTGCCGTGCGGATCGTTGCCCGCCTGCCGCAGGAAGCGCCCGATCAGGTCGAGCGATACCATGGCGCTTCCCAGGGCCGATTGCATATCGGTCTGCAGCGAAGCCGTCCTTTGCAGATCGCCCAGCATTGCGAACGCCGCCGCGCTGATCAGCGCCAGCAGGCAGGAGGCTACGAGCATTTCGGGCAGGCCGAAGCCGTCAGCGCGGGTTGCCGCGGGACAAAGGCGGAACAGCTTGCTCCGATTGCCGGCGTCTCTCACGGAACCTGCGTCCAGCTGAAAATGCCCGTAACGCGGATTTCCTTGTTTTGCCATGCCTTGAGGTTTTTCTCCTGCCCGGGCCCGAGCGGCGCCACCGTGACTGTGACCTTCAGGGCGCGCAGCTCCTTGCCGGGCCGCGGATCGGCAACCGGCCCTGCATGCCAGGACACGGCGAAGCGGTTCAGGCATGAGCCGGTGCCGGGATCGGCCACCGTCACCGCCTCGGGGCCATGGGGCCCGTGCTGCAGTGCGGCATCGGCCGGGTCCGATTGATAGAGCGCGGCGAGCGACTCCATCTTGCTCTGCGCGACGACGGCCGCCGCCGCCTTGGAGCGCGCCAGCGTCCGGGAATTGATCGCGAGGCAGGTCAGCTGACCTGCGGCCAGGAGGCCGAAGCTGAGTATGAACAGCGCGACGAGGGCCTCCACGAGAGTGAACCCTGCGGCCGCCGGCCGATCGCTGCCGGTCCTGGCCGGCGCTTGATTTCGCGCCATCGATGCCGTACTCTCGGCAAAGGTCGAACCGGCCGGAAGCCTGTCGGTTGCGGCCTTTTTTCGGGGGGCGAGTTGGACATTCTGGAAGCGATCCGAAAAGTCGTGGACGGGCGGCACCTGACGGGCGCCGAGGCCGAATCGGTCATGGACCAGATCATGAGCGGAAAGGCCACCGACGCCCAGATCGCCTCGTTCCTGACGGCCCTGCGCATGAAATCCGAGACCGTCGAGGAGCTGATCGGCTTCGCCCGGGTGATCCGCGGCAAGGCCTCCCCTGTGAGGCCCGGCGCTCGGGTGGCGGCGGCTTTCTCCGGCACGGACCGGGAGATGCTCGTGGACACATGCGGCACGGGCGGGGATGCCGCCGGCACCTTCAACATATCCACCGCCACGGCTTTCGTGGTTGCCGGGGCCGGAATCCGCGTGGCCAAGCACGGCAACCGCAGCGTATCGAGCCTGTGCGGCAGCGCCGACGTGGTCGAGGCTCTCGGCGTCAAGATCGACATCGGACCGGAGGACGTGGCTCGCTGCATCGACGAGGTCGGGATCGGGTTTCTGTACGCTCCGCTGCTGCACAGCGCGATGCGCTACGTGATGCTGGCGCGGCGCGAGATGCGCATCCGGACCGTGTTCAACCTGCTCGGGCCGCTGTGCAATCCCGCCGGCGCCGAGGCGCAGGTGCTCGGCGTGTACCATGAGAAGCTCACCGAAATGATGGCCGCCGTGCTTTGCGAACTGGGCACGCACCGGGCGTTCGTGGTGCACGGCTCGGACGGCCTCGACGAGATCACCATCGGCGGGGAAACCAAGGTCTCGGAGGTCCGCGACGGGCAGGTGCGCACTTTCTATCTCACGCCGGAGGATTTCGGGATCGAACGTGCGCCCATCAGCGCCATACAGGGAGGCGATGCCCGCAGAAACGCCGAGATCATCCGCGGGATTCTCGCAGGGGAGGGGGGTGTCCCGGAGGACGTCGTCCTGCTGAATGCGGCCGCCGGCCTGGTTGCGGGCGGCAAGGCCGACAGCCTGCGCGAAGGGGTGGCGCTGGCCCGCGAAGCCATCCGCTCCGGGGAAGCCATGTCGCGCCTCGACAGACTCGTGGCACTCACCCATAAACTCAGCCCCTCGGGTTGACCATCGGTGCGCGCCGTCCGGCGCGCCCTCCGGATGTCCTTCCGAAGGCGCACGCAGGAGAGGACCTTCAAAGCCTCTGGATGCGTATCCGGCCTGCGACGTTGACCACCACCCGGAACGCTCCCCTGTCCCCCTCGATGACGTAGGTGCCGGCCGGCGCCGCGTTGCCGTGCGGGTAAAAGCGCAGCGGCCTGCGCGGCGCGGCGCTGATGCGGACCCGCGACGGCAGGGAGCGCGCCGTGTACCCGTAACGGGCGCCGCTCGTTGGATCCGCCCAGTGGAAGCTGCGTCCGCCGTCCTCCACAACGAGCATGAGCGAGCTGTTGGTGCTGATGCTGTGCATCCGGCCCCAGAGCAGGCTCGTCTCGAGCATTTGCACGCCGCCCCTGAGCGACCATTCCTGCACGAGGCGGTGCACATTGGGGACCGCGGCAGCAGCCAGCACGGTTCCGCAGGCGATTACGAGCAGCAGCTCCGGCAACCCTGCACCTGAAGCGCCGTCCCCTGCCGGGCGATCGCGGCATCCGGGCATTCTTTTCCCTCCCCGGCGGCATTGCGGTATTTTCCGCCCGCCTGACTGTCTATGACGGGCTCGGGGCCGGATGAGCCGAAAAAAATCGTTCAGGGCGCAGCGGCGGCGCCCCCGGTGTACCAGCGGAAAAGCTCCAGGCCGAAAAAGAGAGCCAGAATCGAAGCCGCCCCGAGAAAGGTGCCGAAAGCCAGCCGCGTCTGCAGCCCCCGGCCGCGAAATATCACGAGAAAGATGCCGATCACACTTCCGGCAGCCGATCCCAGGAATATGGTCAGCAGCCCGAGACGCCATCCCAGGAAGGCGCCCACCATGGCCATCATCTTGATGTCGCCCGCACCCATGCCCTGCTGCCTGCGCACGAGTTGGTAGAGCAACGCCACGAAAAGCAGCATCCCGCCGCTCAGCAGCGCGCCGGTCATCGAACCCGTCCAGGGAAGCAGGCGCTCGGCGTGCGCCTGCGAAAGCGAGGCGGCCAGCCCCATAGAGAGCGCATCGGAATAGAAGGCTTGATGCTGCAGCGGACTCAGCAGAATGCCTGCCGCCGCCCCCGGTATCGTCAGCACATTGGGCAGGATCTGATGACGGTAATCGATGAACATCAGCACGATGATCACCGCCGCGAAGAGGGAATTGACGAACATGGGGCCCGCCAGCGGCCAGCTGCGGGCGCAGGCGTAAAAGGCGGCTGCGGTGAGAAGTTCGACTGCCGGATATTGCAGGGCGATGCGGCCGCGGCAGTATCGGCAGCGGCCGCCGAGCCAGACGAAGGAAATCAGCGGGATATTGTCATAGAAGGCTATGGGCTTGCCGCAACGCGGGCAATGGGAGCGGGGAAAGACGACCGATTCACGGCGCGGGATCCTGTAAATGCAAACGTTGAGGAAGCTTCCCACCGCCAGCCCGAAGAGCCCGTACACCACCGCCAGCCATTGCATCGGTCTAATCTAGGGAAAACGCTCCCGCGAGGCAAGCGGGAATTCGGGATGCAACGACGCTGCCGCCCGCCGACAGGCGGGCGGCAGCGCCGCAGGAGAGGGAAAGAAGCTCTATTTGAAAGACTGTACGTTGCCGCCGCTGCCGCGCGCGATCTGGAAATCGCTGCTTTCGAGCAGCGTGTACATCGCCCTCTGCAGGGT
>CAZHQK010000218.1:0-5429 GCA_964534795.1 uncultured Acidobacteriota bacterium | reverse complement strand
CCGCTACAGGAGCGCCTTATGGCGGCCCTCAACCTCAAGCGGTTTTGCGTCAATAGGTAGGTCATACAGATCGTTCGCCGTAACCAACAGACGGCAAACGATTTGGTTGGCCTTTCGCCTGCTAACTCGGTAAACTCGCGCTAGTTGTTCATCGCGCTCGCGTGCCGGCGTTAAGATGCGGCGAGGGGCGCATGAGTGCTCCGATGACCGAGCCGAGAATCGTCCACGTTACGATCGTACGTGCTGCGAATATCAGAGCCGCGGTCAATGGAGATGCGCCGATTCCGAAGCTGTTGAGATCTCCGGCGATGGCCAGCAGAACCCGGTCACAACAAAGAACAACACGCGGTTGAGAAGGCGCGACCGAAATTGTTCCGATGTCTTCGAAAGCAACCACGCGCCGATCGACGGCACGATCAGGAATTGGAGAAGGCCGAGGCCCGCTCCAAGTCCCTCCGCCTCATGCCCGACACCGGAATACAGGATTCCAAAGACGGGCTCATTGAGCTGGCTAACGGTGTGGTCGGGTGTCGGGGCTTCTGCTCGCCTTGTCTCGCAAAATCCATGCCGCCGACGATCCGTCCGCTCGAGCCGGTAGTCAGGGCGCCCCTATCTCTTGCCGACTCGTCTTCGCAACTTCCCTCAGGCGCCCGAAAAAGTGCCCGCGAATCTCCTGCACGTGAAGTGCCTCAGGATACTCGATGATCGCCACGTCTCTGTCCCTGAACCTTTCCGGTTCAACTTGCAGGGCATAGGTGTTCAGAAGCCGCTCCCGGAACCAATCAGGGGAGCCGAACTGAACATACGCCGGATCGATCTCCGTGACGCGGCGAAGGCAGGCGGTCAATCGCCCTCCAGCAGCGCTTTTCTCAACGCAGAATATGATGTAGGCGATCCGATACTCGACCGTGCCGATGTCGCCGGCGGGAAGGCTCAGGAGGCTGTGAGGATCTCGCTGCGCTGCGTGAAGGAAGTGGCCGTAGCAGCTCTGCAGGGTGTAACAGTGGGGCAGAGCATTGAAGGCCGAGATGACATCGCGGATGGGAGAGTCGATGACGTCCAGAGTGAGAGTGGCCTCCGCCTGCTCCCGGTTACGTCCGAATCGCGGGTCGGTTACAAGATCCCTGGGTGGTGCAAAGGTTTCCATTGTGACTGTACCGATGTAATGAACGGACGGCCAAGCCCACCAGCGGCAATGGGGCGCAGCGGAATCGCCGTGCGCCGGAGCGCCTTGTTCGGCGCCGGATCCGAACTCATCGGGATAACTCGGCCCATACCATGTTGGGCGAGTGACCCATAACGCGAACCATGCGCACCCACAAAAGTGTCATATGCTCCAAATGCAGCGCCTGCTCGAGGCCGCCGACGTCGAGCGGGTGCCAGCCAAGCTCGGCGATCAGTTTGCCGACTATTGCCTTGGCTGCAGAATCATTGCCGCAGTACATCATTGCAGGCTTGACGTTGCAACCGGGGTAGGAAGGATCCTCGAAGTTCTCGAAGCCGTAGATCGTGAATGCCTTGACCACTTTGGTCTCCGGCACAAGTTTCTGCACCATCTCGGAGCCGGACTGCACATTGTTCAATCCGTGGCTGAGGTTGGGACCGACCGGATTAGTGCAATCGATGAGAATCTTCCCCCGGATCTCATCCGCAACCGCCTTGAGTGCGGCTTCGTTGGCCTGGAAAGGCGTGGCCAGAAAGACGACCTCGGCATCACGGACTGCATCCTTTGGCGCCGCGACTGTCAAGTTGGCATTTCTTGCCAAAGCCCTTTTCACCCTTTCGGAATTCGGGTCGTGAGCGGCCAACGAAACATGGTGACCGAGACGCTGCAGGTGGTCTGCCAATGCGGCTCCGACCTGCCCGTAGCCGATAAACGCAATTTTCATGTCGGGATGCTCCTTTCTGCCGAAGGTCCGGCATCGGCGGCGGCGCAGCGCGCCGGTCGCTGCGTGCTTTTGCCGGGCGGCGTTCTCCGCGATTCGGTACTTGACAATCTTGCGAACAAGGTGCCCGCGGCGCCGATGTTGACGGCATCGAGGTCTGCCAGTTCCTTCGCGAGCACGGTGGGTCGGAAGGTTCTGTGACCGCCGACATTAGCGCCCCTTAAGAAGACGACGAGTGCCAAGAGCGTCCTTTCGCTGGGGCCCCTCCTGGGGTGGCGCCCTGGTGCCTCTCGCCTGGCCGAGGGCCGGCGTTTCGGCCGCACGCGGGGCGCAGCAGAACGTGGCGGCTGGAAGCAGCTGTGTGCGGTTTTCTACTCATGACACTCACCATTTGTCGACCAGGTACGCTTGAAACTGACATTCCGCAGTTTCGAAGGGGTGGTCTGATGAATTTCCGGTTTTTCTAAGCGATTGCTCCATTTGCGCTTAGCTGTTTCCGCCTGGTCCCCCAATTTCGCGTCTTGCGCCACTCAATTCACGAATTTTGAAATTCGAGTGGCTCGACAGCTCCAGCCGAAGTCTCAGGACGCTCATGTCAATGCCTGCTTGCATACTGCTTCCTCGGCCCGGCACAGCGTGCCGAGCGGACTGTGCGGTTGGATTATAGCGCCGACTTCCGCAGCGAGATGGGTCGCCTCGTTATCAAGCCACCCTCATCAGACACTCAGCCCCATGTCGTGCAAGGGATTGCAGGTTTTTGCATGGACCTTCATTTTTTGCTGGACACGACACCCCCCTTGCCGCTACTGTAGCTTGGGATGAGCCAATTCGTGGACTGCGAACCCGGCAACGACCGCCAGTTCTTCGGACGTCCTTTTTCTTCTGCCGACCTCCGCCTGATACGGGATCTGGCCAGGGACTTCTCCGCTCTTTCGATCACGGAGCTCGCCAGCACCGTGTGTGAGCTTCTCGACTGGAAGCGACCGAACGGGAAGTTGAAGTACAAGGAGTGCCGCGCCGTGCTCGAGCAGCTCGAGACCGAAGGGGTGGTCTCTCTTCCCGCCGCCCGCAAGACCGCCCCGTCGCACCCCCGCACAATCGTGGTCCGGAGCGAGAGTGATCCCAGACCGGCACTGACCGGCACGGCTGGAGATTACCTGCCGCTTGTGCTCGAGCACGTCCAGGACGCCGAACTCAGTTCTCTCTGGAACCAGTTCATTGACCGCTACCACTACCTGCGCTTCCGGGTTCCGTTCGGGGCCAATCTCCGCTACCTGGTCCGCTCCGAACGAAAGCCGGGGGAGTATCTGGCTTGTCTTCTTTTCTCCAGTCCGGCCTGGAAAATGGCCCCTCGTGATGCCTGGATCGGCTGGAATGACGAGCAGCGCCGCCGCAACCTGCAGTACATCGTCTCGAACAGCCGGTTCCTGGTTCTGCCCTGGATTTCCATTCGAGGTCTGGCAAGCAAGATCCTGTCGCTTGCGGCGCGTCAGCTTCCTGAGGACTGGCAGATACGGTACGGTTATCGTCCGCTGCTGCTTGAAACGCTCGTAGATCCGGCGCGCTTTCGTGGCACCTCGTACCGTGCCGCCAACTGGATCCATCTGGGCCGGACCCAGGGGCGCGGCCGCATGGACCGCAATCACGAGGCCACAGGCCAGGCGGTCAAGGACATCTATGTCTTTCCGCTGTGCCGCGATGTGCGTCGCCGACTCTGCGAGTCTGAGCCGCCGGTTGCCGCGGCCGCCAGGTTGGAGGAGTTCTGAGGCATGTACCCCAAGCTCGATGGCCAGAGTCGCCAGGTCCGCACCCGCCGGGGAACCGCCGAACACAGGGTTCACCATGTCGGAGCGCTGCCGCTCATCCGTCATTTCCTCGACCGCATGGCCTTTTCCCGCATCGTCGGCTCCTGTCTCGGCACGGGTCGCGAGACTCCCAATCACGCTCAGACGCTCGGCGTTCTGGTCCAGAACATCCTGCTGTCGCCTTCGCCGCTGTACCGCATCGCCGAATGGGCGGCTCCCTTCAGTGCGGCAGCCCTTGGCCTGACCCCCGCCGAGAAGGCTTCGATCAACGACGATCGCGTGGCGCGCACCCTGGATGCCCTGGTCTCGATGTCAGCCCGCAGCCTTTTCTTCCGCCTGGCCCTGCACGTCATCAAGCAGTTCGAGATCTATACCGGACGGATCCATCACGACACCACGACCGTGACCTTTCACGGGCAGTACGCCGGCTCCCGGGCCGAGCCGCGCATTACGCGCGGCGTCAACAAGGATCACCGGCCCGATCTCAAACAGTTGGTCTTTGGCCTCAACGTGTCGGCCGACGGCGCCGTCCCCCTGTCGCATGAGGTCCATAGCGGCAATCGTACGGACGACGCCATTCACCGCAGCAACGTGGACTACCTCCGGCGGCTTCTCGGCCGCGACGACTTCATCTACGTGGCCGACTGCAAGCTGGCTACGCGCCAAAACCTCCAGCACATAGACGGCTATGGCGGGAAGTTTGTCTCGGTGCTTCCCCGCACGCGGAGCGAAGATCGACTCTTTCGCGGTCAGTTGCGTGAGGGTGCGCGTGTCCGCTGGCGCCGCTTCCTGGTCGTGGAGAACAAGCGCAGACGAAGTGATCCGCCTGACGTTTACTCGACCACCAGTGCCGGTCCCCAACAGACAGACGAAGGGTACCGGCTTGTCTGGTGCCGCAGCTCTCAGAAGGCGGAGCACGATGCGCAGGCAAGAGAGGCGGCGCTGCGCAGGGCTGAAGCGGAGTTGTTCGACCTCGCCACGCGGGCGAATACCCGGTCGCTGCGCAGCCGGTCATCCATCCTTCAGCGAGCCAAAGCCATCCTTCGGAAGCTCGAGTGCAAGCCCTTTTTCCAGCTCAAAGTGGAAACCGAACTCCGCATCGAAACACGCCGTCTGCGCCGGGGCCGGCCTGGCAAGAACGATCCCGTGCGGGAGATTCGCACGCGCGTCTTCCGGCTCAAATACGCACGCATCAAGGAGGCCATCCGGGCTGAATCGCGAACTGACGGGGTTTTCCCTCTCGTGACCAACCTTCTGCCACGACGCGCATCCAAGAAGGAGTTGCTCGTCATCTACAAGTATCAGCCCTATGTCGAGAAGCGCCATTCCCTGCTGAAGACCGAGCTGGAGGTGGCTCCGGTCTATCTGAAGAAGCCCCGCCGGGCGGCAGGTTTGGTGCACGCGGCGTTTCTGGCGATGATGCTCGACGCCCTCATCGAGCGGGCCCTGCGAAAGGGCATGGCTCGCGAGCGCCTGGGGAGCCTCCCGATCCTGCCCGAGGGGAGGCCCTCGAAGACCCCGACCACGGCCCGTCTTCTGGAGATGTTCAGTGGAGTCTGCTGGTATGAGTTCGAACGAGGGGATGAGACCGTGACGTTCCCGATCGAACTGACCCCGCTACAGCGGGAACTGCTCGACCTGCTGGAGGTGGATCCGGACGTCTACGCTTGAACCGAAGCGCTCATAACCCGCCTTAAATTCCGGAGACCACCCCTTCGAAACTGCGGAATGTAGGTTT
>CAZHQK010000217.1:0-2688 GCA_964534795.1 uncultured Acidobacteriota bacterium | reverse complement strand
GTCCTCTCCCCCGCCTCCGACCCCTTCCTTCCGCACCCCGAACCGCAGTGAGCGGCAGCCGCTCTCTTCCCGGCCGGAAGCCTATATGAAATGCGATTTCAATGTGTATTCCGCAAGCGTATAGTAGTGGGCTGGAGTTTTGCATTATGGGCGCAGAGGAAGACCGGACGGGCAAGATCGTCCTGGTAGGCAATCCCAATGTCGGCAAGTCGGTGATTTTCCGTCTGCTCACGGGCAGCTACGTCCTGGTATCCAATTTTCCCGGAACGACCGTCGATGTTTCCCGCGGCAGAATGACGCTGGGCGGCAAGTCCTACGAGGTCATCGACACGCCGGGCGTCAACAGCCTGGTGCCGCAGTCGGAAGATGAAAGGGTCACGTGCGAGATCCTGCTCGCCGAGAAACCGGACGTGATCGTTCAGGTGGCGGATGCGAAGAACCTGCGCCGCACCTTGCTCGTAGCCTCCCAGCTTGCCGAGTTCCGGCGCCCGATGGTCCTGGTGCTGAACATGATCGACGAAGCCCAGGCGCGCGGCATCCAGATCGACACCAGGGGGCTGTCCGAGCTGCTCTCCGTCCCCGTGGTGGAGACCGTGGCCATTTATTCGCAAGGCAAGAGGCAGCTGCTGCATGCACTGCAGAACGCGGCGGTGCCCGCCGGCCTTGTCGAGGTGGAAAACCCGATCCTCCAGGAGCTCGTGAAGCGCAACGGCGCAAACGCCGTCCCGCCGGCGCTCGCGGTGGAGTGGCTGTCTCTGGACGGGACCGATCTGGCACCCTGGCTGGAGAGCGCGGTGGGCGCCGAAGCCTTGCAGCCGCTCCGCGAAGCGGATCTCCTTCACCGGAAGATCCGCGGGCGCTCGCTCGCGCGCGAGATCGAGGAAAAGCGGAGCGAGTTTCTCGACTCTTCGGTCGACCGCTTCCGGCACAGGCGGCGAATGCGGCTCCTGGAAAAGGACAGCTCGGCACGGACGCGCGCATGGCTCGGGCTTCTCGCGGCCGGCCTCATCCTTCTCGCCTGGAACGAAGTCGGGGCCGTGGCCGGCCTGCGCACCCCGTACAAGTTTTTCTCAGGGCTGGCTCACGCGCTGGCCGAGCCGCCGCCCCGGTGGGCATCTTCAGGGGCGGGTACGGTGATTTACGCCCTCTTTTTCGGCCGGGATGGTGCCGGCGCACGCGGTTTCGGCATAATCCACATCCTGGTTCATTTCGCGATGTTCATCGCGCCGGTCATCGTTCCCCTGGCCGTGCTGATCTCGCGCAGCCGGCGCTTTGTCGACGAGCTGGGGATTCTCACGAGGCGGGCGGCCACCGGCATGGGGATTCTGCTCGCGGTCATGGTCCTGGTCTATGAATTCGTAGGATATATCGGCGCTCAGGCGCTGGTGGGCCTGTTCGAAAAGATCGTCTTCGGCATGCTCCTGATTCCGCCGCTGCAGGCCCTGCTGGCGGAGGGGATCGTGCGCGACTTCCTTACCGGTCCCTACGGCATGGTTTCCATGGGCCTGACCTATGCCCTCGCGATCGTGTTCCCGGTCGTCGGTACGTTCTTCATCGCCTTCAGCCTGCTCGAGGACAGCGGCTATTTGCCGCGGCTTTCCGTGCTTTCGGACCGCGTGATGCGGCGCATCGGCCTGAACGGCAAGGCGACGCTGCCGATGGTTCTGGGACTGGGGTGCTGCACCATGGCGACGATCACGACGAGGATCCTGCACTCGCCCAAGGAAAGGTTGATCGCGACGCTGCTTCTGGCACTCGGCATCCCCTGCTCGGCACAGCTGGGCGTGATTCTGGGGATCTCGGCGAGCTTTTCGGCGGCGGCGACGCTGACCGTGCTCGGCGTCGTGGCCTCGCAGGTGCTGCTCGTCGGCTTCCTCGCTTCGAGACTGATCAGGGGCAAGCGCAGCGACTTCATCTTCGAAATCCCGCCGATCCGCGTCCCCCAATGGAAGAACGCGCTCCTGAAAACCGGCTGGCGCCTGCGCTGGTACCTCAAGGAAGCCCTGCCCCTTTTCCTGCTGGGAACGTTCGTCCTCTTCCTGTTCGACCGGCTGGCGGTGCAGGGCCGCTCGCTGCTGGCCTGGCTCGAGGCCGGGCTGGCGCCGGTTCTTGTTCATCTACTCCAGGTGCCCGCCCAGACCGCTTCGGTGTTCGTGCTCGGTTTCCTGCGGCGCGACTACGGGGCCGCAGGCCTGTTCGAGATGGTGCGCGGCGGCATGCTCACGGCGCGCCAGGCCGTCGTGAGCCTGATCGTGATCACGCTGTTCGTACCCTGCCTGGCGAGCTTTCTGGTGATCATCAAGGAACAGGGCATCCGCCGGGCGCTGGCCATCACCGGGTTCATCATTCCCTTTGCGATCGCGGTCGGGACGGCGGTCAGCTGGATCCTGCGGACGCTGGATATCGGTTCTATATAGTCGAGCAGCGAGTGCTGGGAGGAACGGGCGACGGTCGAGCCGGGTCGGGAGTACGTCCTGCGCGCCGCGCGGGACCGGTGGCTTGAAGCAATAAGCTCGCGGTCCGCCGCGGCGCGGCGGACCTACCAGCCCCGGCAGGGGCCCTGAGCCGGTAGCCGGGGGTGAGCCGCAGGCGAACCCCCGGAAAGGGGCGTATCGATCAGCTGAGCCCCGGAGGGCCGGCAGACCTTGACGCCTGTACGGCCCACACAGGGCGCGCACGGTCGCTGCC
>CAZHQK010000216.1:0-4655 GCA_964534795.1 uncultured Acidobacteriota bacterium | reverse complement strand
GTCAGGATGCGCCTGCCCATCGGGCGGAAGGATTACCGGACCGGGATGTCGCTGGATTTCGCCGAGCCGGTCGAGGACATGGCTTCGCTGAATCTGCCGATCATCGTGAATCCCGTCGAAGAAGAGCTGCTGGACCCGATGAAGCTCACTCCCCAGCAGATCGAGGAGCTGATCCGCAAAGCGAAGAAGCCCGAGTTTCGGTGACAGGCTACTCAACCCCGAAACTCCCAAAAGCGTATGCCCATAGGGATCCTCCGAGAGTTTCGGGGTTGAGTAGCCTGTCACCGAAACTCAGTTGGGGGGGATGGCGCTCAGCGACAGCCCGTTGTCGGTGCCGAACAGCGCAAAGCTCGTTACCGGCAGGCTCGACTTGACCCGGATGTATCCCCCTACCTGCCCGAACGATTCCGGCACCAGCTCGTGCAGCAGCTTGGCGATCTTCCGGCCCGGGGCCAGCACTTGCGAATAGGGCAGGCCGACGGCCGTGCCGTCCGCCTTGTACACGGCGACCTCGATGTTCGCCTGGGTTGCGTTCGTGTTCAGAATCGCGATGCCCGTGTAATACCCCAGGCTTTGCGCCACGTGGGAGTAGATGAGATCGGAAGACGGCGCCAGGAACAACGGGAGTGCCGACGAACTCGAGCCGTCCGCAGCGCTGAAGCGCACGGCGCCCGCCAGGGGCGGTACCGAGGTGAAAGGACCCACGTTGACCGGCTTGACATCGAGCACGGCATAACCGGTAACCAGGGAACCGCCGATTGCGGGGAAAAGCTGAGCGAGCGTTCTCGTCATCTGCGTGCCGGCGGATACCGAGAAGGTCGCCGGATTCCCCGAAATCGCCAGAGCATTGCCGTTCGCGTCTTTGAGAGTCAGCGTGATCTCCGCGGGAATGGCCGCATCCAGATTGACCAGGGTGAACTCGGTGGTGTAACCCCCGCCGGAAGCGATGTGAGCGAAATAGAAGCGCGCCTGCTGCGTGCCCGCGTCTCCCGGCAGGACATTGGAGTCGAGCGCGTTGCCGAACGTCTCCCGGGCGACGAGCGGCGCGTCGCTTCTGCCGGAGACAAAGCCCCCCGCGAAAGCATCGGGGTCGATACCCGGGAACCACTCGCGCAGGTCACGGATCGCGGTTCCACCCGCCAGAATATCCTCGAACACGGGCCCGGCGCGCCTGACCCCGGCGGCGTCATAAAGATTCAATTCCGCCCTGGCCGTAGTGCTGCCGGGATTGAAAAGCTCGAGCGTGGTGAAGGGCGACGGATTCTGCTTGAAGATCACGGGCCATACCCAGGTGCGGACCCGGGCGGGTGCGGCGCCGGCGCCGTCCAGGCGCGAGCCCTGTTGGTCTCCCTGCAGGTAGAACCCTGCCAGAGCCGGAGTATTGCCCAGGACGCGGATCGTGCCTGCCGTCGAGGCGTTGAATCCCGGGCCGAAGACCTCGGTGGCGAGCTTGGCGATCTGACCGGACCTGGGCAGGATCACTTCCACCGGGTTGGTTATCTGCAGGCCCGAGATCAGCAGCCCGAGCGTGTCGTAGGCCGTCAGTGTCGCGCGCACGCGATAGTTCAAGGGATTTGTAATGGCGATGCCGGTATAGACGGCCTCGGCCGCCCTGCGGAAGGGAAATACCAATTCCGTGGATCCCGTGATCAGGTCCGCTTCGTCGGGGAGCGTGCGCGGCAGATAGCGGGGAATGTCCGTGGAGGGATAGGTCGCGTTGGGCACGGCGACACCCAGAGGCTCCATGGTCACCTGGAATGTCACGGTCCCGCTTCCGGTCGGCGGAACTTCCTCGAGGTTGATGAACAGCTGGAACGATTCAATCGTCGATTCGGAGAGTCTCGGGTCGGCGACGAACTCGTAGAGAACATCCGTGCTGCCGTCGTCGCGGGGCACGATCAGGGATTGGCCGGCAACCGCCCGGAGCTTGGCTTCCGTTTCGGTGGATGCAGCCTCGGGCAGAAAATCGAGCTTGAGTCCCTGGGGTACCGAGGGAAAGGGCTTGACGCGGAAAAGCACGGGTTTGGTCTGCCCCAGAAACCCCACGGCGCTCGTGAAATCCGCGGCGTAAGTTTCTTTGATTCGCAGGAAGGTGTCCAGGCTGACGGGCGTTCCGTTGCGCCACTCCAGCCGGATGGAGCTGAGCTCGACGTCGAACGGCGGGACGATCCTGTCGATCACGGTCACCTTGTTCTGCCCCACCGCGATGGAGTTGCCTCCCGGCGTCATGCCCGTGATGTTGGCGAGCACGCGGGTGTCTGCCAGGCCCGCCGTCGCAACCCGCACCCCCTGGATCCGTATCTGGCTCGCCGAAGTGCCGCCGGCTGGGACATTAACGATGATAGCGTTGTTCAGCCGGTCGATCGCGGGATTGGGGTCGATGCCGATGAGCCCGCCCGTTCCATAGAGCTGAATTTCGACCGCCGAGTTGTTGGTGATGGGAGCCGAATACTGGATGGCCAGCGGCGCCGCAACGGTCGTTCCGCTGATAACGGTCAGTACGATCTGGCCGGTCAGTTCGGCCGCGCCGGTGTCGGCGGCGGTCGCGGTCGTATTGGCCACGGCGAAGGTGGCCTGGGCGAACAACGGAGCTCCGCCCAGAAGAATGGTGCAGCCGGCAAGAACTGCCGCGATCCGATGCTGGTGCGACATTTCGATTTCCCTCCTGGCCGCATTCGCAGCCGGACCGGCCGGGCGAAACGCGGCGGACCGACGCCGAACTGGCATTTGCGGCTCCGGATTGCACCGGGCCGGTCATCAAGGAACCGGGCCGTATTATATGCGCGTGCCGCGCCGACATTCAACGGGCAAGGCCCGGCCGTGTGCCCTCCGTCACCGTCGCCTGCCGGGCCGGTCTTTTGCTATCATAGCGGACCGTGTACAAGGACCGCCGCATCACCGTCGTCATCCCCTGCCTGAACGAAGAGCGGGGCATCGAACAGGTGCTCGGGCGCATGCCCGCCTTCGTCGACGAGGTCATCGTCGTCGACAACGATTCCACCGACCGCACGGCCGAGGTCGCGCGCGCGCACGGGGCGCGCGTCATCCGCGAGAAGGTGCGGGGCTACGGCCGCGCTTACAAGACCGGCCTGATCGAGGCCCAGGGCGACATCATCGTCACGCTCGACGGCGACCATTCCTATCCCGTGGACGCCATTTCCTACCTGCTCGAGGTGTTCCTTCACTCGGGAGTGCGCTTCCTCTCGGCCTCGCGCTTCCCCCTGAAGAACAAGCAGGCGATGTCCTTCAAGCACCGCGTGGGCAACAAGCTTCTCAGCCTCGCCCTTTCGCTTCTCTATTTCCGCTGGGTGCGCGATTCGCAGTCGGGCATGTGGGTGTTCGAACGCGAGTGCCTCAAGGAGATGAAGCTCGTCAGCGACGGCATGGCCTTCAGCGAGGAAATCAAGATCGAAGCCATGCGCAATCGCCGCATCGGGTTCCGCGAGATCTACATCGACTATTCGAACCGCATGGGCGAAATCAAGCTCAAGCCCTGGCGCGACGGATTCCGCAACCTCGTTTTTCTCCTGCAGAAGCGCGTCGGATGGCCGGCCCGGGGAGGGCATCGGGGTTGAGACCGGCAGCCGCGGGTCATGGCGCAGGTTCCTTGCCGCATGCCGGCCGATCTCCGGGCTGCCCGATCTGCCGCGCGGGCGACACGGAAGAATATGCCGCGGCGGCGGACCGTTTTTTCGCGATCGCGCCCGGGCGCTTCCGGCTGGTGCGCTGCCGCGCATGCGGCTGCATATTCCAGCACCCGCTGCCTTCGGCAGCCGAGCTCGCGCGCTATTATGCGGACGACTACTGGTGGTCGCCGCCGGCGCCCCGCAGAGCGGAACTGCGGTCCCTGGTCGGACGGCTCGAGCACGCCTATCGGGCGCTGGTCGCCCGGGATCACGTGAGCTTCGTCGAGCGCTGCGCCCGGCGATCGGCAGCGGGACGCGCGCTGCTCGACATCGGCTGCGGGGAAGGGCTGTTCCTTTATCTGGCGCGGCGTCGCGGATTCGAGACGCACGGTATGGATCCGTCGGCCCGCGCCGTCGAGCTGGCGCGTGCGCGCTACGGGCTCGATGTCCGGCAGGGCGCGATCGGCAGCGACCTCTGGGAAGGTCGCCGTTTCGATTTCGTGACCATGTTTCACGTTCTCGAGCATGTCGCCGATCCGCGCGCCGCTCTGGCATACGCCGGACGGCATCTCCGGGAGGGAGGCAGCCTGATCGTGCAGGTGCCGAACGCGCGCTCGCTCCAGGCGCGGCACTTCGGCGCACGCTGGTATGGGTTGGACGTCCCGCGTCACGTGATCAACTACAGCCCGGAGGGGTTGCGGATCGTCCTGCGGGAAGCGGGATTCGAGGTCGCGGCCGCGAAGCGCTTCAGCCTGCGCGACAATCCGGCGTCGCTGGCATCGAGCCTGGCTCCCCGCCTCGATCCGCAGGGGCGCAAGGTGCGCGGGCATGGAACCGGCTCGATGGCGGAGGGCGTGCTGGAACTCGCCTATTTCGCTCTTTATCTTCTGTGCCTGCCGCCGGCGCTCCTGGAGAGCGCATGCGGTTGCGGCGCAACCATTTTTGTTCAGGCGCGAGTAGGTCGCGCGCGCCGCGCGGGACCGGTGACTTGAAGCAATGAGCCGGCGGTCCGCCGCGGCGCGGCGGACC
>CAZHQK010000215.1:0-13626 GCA_964534795.1 uncultured Acidobacteriota bacterium | reverse complement strand
CCCCTTGGCCCCTTTACCCCTTGGCCCCTGAAGTTGACACTCAAAGCGAGCTCAGTTCAGAGCCGGGGCCTCCGCCGCCCGGACTCCCCGTCACTGTTATACTCAATGTCGAATCCAGCGGGAGGCGCAGCGTGCGCACTCTTCTGTCGTTGCGGACGACAAGAAGGTTGCCGGTTTCATCCGGAAGGGGCTGCAGGAGTTCGCCCAATCATCGAAGGAAAGCCGATTACTTCATGCCGTCAGGAGTTCTGCCTCGGCTTGGCAATTATCTCCCGAATTTCCAGATCAAAATAATTGTGCATGTGGGCCGGCTTGAGCACCACAGCCGAGTCAGCCCCTTTGCCAGTTCCGCCGATTGCCACCACTTCACGATCGGTGGGGATCAGCCCGGCATCGGCCGCCATGACGGCGATCTCCACGCAGACCTTGATCCCCTGTCCCAACTGGCGCAGGGTATGGGCGATGATTTCGGTATGGCTGATCCCTTTGAACTTATTGGTGATCGCTCGGGCTACACCGCTGAGGGCGTGCGAGCCGATAAATACTCTGACGCCTCTGTTCTCCAATTCCTGCCGAGTCGCATCGGAAAATTGTTGTGTATCGCCGCCCCAGAACCCGTAGTGCTCCCCCACGCAAACAATTGCCAAGTGGAGGTCTTTCAATTGCTCCCATACCTTCATGGCAGTGGCGCCAGTCGTGGAAGCAACCACCACGTGTTGAATGCCCAGTTCCCGGATGCGCTTTCTGACGGCCTGGATAACGAGGTCGGTATTTTGCGGGCCCGGGGCGTCGAAATAATACGTTTCTTTGACAATCATATTTTGTTGATTGCTAAAAGCAGCTAAAGGCAATCGATCGCAAGGTTGCAACCTATTCTTGTCCAAATCGGCTTCTCGACGAACCCGCGAGATTCAGGGATGAGGACAGGTCGAGCCCCTTCCGGGTGATGTTGGAGGAGACCGATACCAACCCATGGAGGCCCAACCATGAAGCAAGTATGCGGCAACTTCTCCCGGATTTTAAACCTTTTTCAGCGCCTGGAGTCCCACAGCGGGCGGTCCAGGACTACAAGGCCGGGCGCCACATGCGCGGCTTCGCCGAAAGCGGCAAGCAGGCGCCCTTGCGTCGCTGCGGCAGCCGTGTCGGGAGCGGCAAGCGGCAGGAGCTCGCTAATGGGGGTGAGAACGCCCTCGCGAACCAGGGCATGGGCATGCGGATGGAAGTGGGCGCCGCACTCCGCCCGCTGCCTTCGGCATGGGGCAACGCGCTGCCGCAAAAGAGTACCAATCGACGCCCGATTCGCATAGAATTCGCTCCAGGCGAGTAAATTCAAGCGATCGCGCATCGCCCGGAGGGTAGTCCGATGTCCGTGGGGGTCATTTACTTCCTGTGTTTCGTCCTCGGCCTGGGCTACGCCATCGTCGTGGGCCTTTCAGGGCACCTGTTCGGGGGCGATGTCGGCGATACGCACATGGACGTCGGAACCGATCTGCCCATCACTCCCTTGAGCCCCACGATCATTGCCACCTTTCTCGCGGGCTTCGGCGGGGGCGGCATGGTTGCCAATTCCTATCTCCAGCTCTCGCTGGGCAGGGGAGTGGCCGTGGCCGTGCTGACCGGCCTGCTCCTGAGCGGCGGCACCTTTCTCGTCCTCGATCTGCTTTTCAAGAGCACCCAGGCCGGCAGCGAGTATTCGCTGAACGACATGGTCGGCAAGGTCGTCCAGGTGATCACGCCGATCCCGGAAAACGGCACGGGCGAGGTGGCGGTGATCGCCAAGGGAACGCGCATCTGCACGCCCGCCCGCTCGGTCGACGGCAAGTCGGTCGGGCGGGATGCGGTTGCGACCATCGTGCGCGTGGTCGGAAACATCTGCTATGTGCAGCCGGTGGAGGCGAACCCGGATGCACCCGCGCCCAAGCCGGGCGCGCCGCTCGCCACGAGGTGACTATGGGAAGCGAAGTCAGCGTTGTCATGGTGATCGCAGGTCTGGCGCTGGCCTTCATCCTGGCGGTCTATGCGGTGGCCCGCCGCTACAAGAAGGTCGGCCCGAACATGGTGATGGTGATCTCCGGCCGCAAGTACCGGATCAAGAATCCCGACGGCACCGTCGACGAGGTCGGATTCCGCATCCGGCGCGGCGGCGGCGCCTTTATCCTTCCGCTGATAGAAAAGGTCGACCTGCTGAGCCTGGAGATCATCACGCTCGACATCACCACCCCGGAGGTCTACACCAAGCCGGGCGTCCCCATCATCGTCGACGGCGTCGCGCAGGTGAAGGTGGGAGGCGACGAGCAGTCGATCCGCACGGCGGCCGAGCAGTTCCTGGGCAAATCGCCCGAACAGATCAAGGAGATCGCCCTGCAGACCGTCGAGGGGCACCTGCGGGCGATCGTGGGCACCATGACGGTCGAGGACATCTACAAGAACCGCGACCAGTTCGCCTCGTCGGTCCAGGAAGTGGCGGTCTCCGACCTGGCGAACATGGGCCTGAAGATAGTCTCCTTCACGCTCAAGGACATCCGCGACAACCACGGCTATCTGGAGGCTCTGGGCAAGCCGCGCACCGCCGAGGTGAAGCGCGACGCCACCATCGCGCAGGCGGAGGCCGACCGCGACGCCGCCATCCGCTCCGCCCAGGCACGCCAGGCCGGGGAGATCGCCAAGTACGAGGCCGAGACCCGGATCGCCGAAGCCCAGAAAAACTTCCTGCTGCAGAAGGCCGCGTTCGACGCCCAGACCAACGAGGCCAAGGCGCAGGCCGACCTGGCCTACGACCTGCAGCGCTACAAGACCAGCCAGGCGCTGAAAAAAGAAGAAGTGCAGGTCGCCGTCGTCGAGAAAGAGCAGCAGATCGTGGTCCAGGAGCGCGAGATCCTGCGCCGCGAGAAGGAGCTCGAGGCCACCGTCAAACGGCAGGCCGATGCCGAACGCTACCGCATCCAGACCGAGGCGGAAGCCAACAGGTTCAAGTTCGAGACGGAAGCGCGCGGCCAGGCCGAAGCCAGGCGCGCCCAGGGGCTGGCGCAGGCCGACGTGGTCAAGGCGACGGGCAGCGCCGAAGCCGAGGTGATCGCCGTCAAGGGAAGGGCGGAAGCGGAAGCGATGGCGAAAAAGGCGGCTTCGTGGAAGGAATACAACCAGGCGGCGGTGATCCAGCTCGTGCTGCAGGCACTGCCCGAAATCGCCGAAAAGATCGCCGCGCCGCTCGCCAAGACCCAGTCGATCACCATGGTCAGCACCGGCGACGGCGGCATGGGCGCCGGCAAGATCACGCGCGAGATCGCGGAGATCATGGCCCAGCTGCCGGCGGTCGTGGAAAGCCTCTCGGGGATCGATCTGAAAAAGCTCGTCGAACTGGTGCCCGAAATCAAGGCTCGGAAAACAGAGGAGAGCTAGCGGGCTCGACTCGCCGCGCCCGCGTGCCGAAGCGGCAAGGTCACCGGCTGCACTTGAGCCAGAGGAACGGGCAGATGCCCCGTTCCCTCTCGAACTCGACCACCAGGCCGCAACAGGGCATCACCCCGCGGTCGCCCCGCCAGCAGGCTTCGTGGTCCAGATCGACGCAGTCCATGTCGAAGCTGCGGCAGATCTGCTCGATCTTGCGCTCGTCGCGCGGCTTCTTCTCGACAACCAGCCGAAATGGGTCCATGGCCGCTAATAAATTATCACAGGACGCCCGGCGCGGGAAACCGCCCGCCGGCGCCCGCGGTCCTCGGGAGATCGAGCGCGAGAAGCTGTTTGTTTCCCGCCGCAGCCTGTGATCCAATGACGCCCCATGGTGACACCCGACAAGATTCACCGTATCCATTTGAGCGGAATCTGCGGCACCGGGATGGCTTCGCTCGCCGCCATGCTCAAGGACAGGGGATATGAGGTTTCCGGCTCCGACGAGAGCGTCTATCCGCCGATGAGCGATTTTCTCGCCGCCCACGGGATCCGCGTGGCGCAGGGCTACGGGACAGCCAATCTCAAGCCGGAACCGGATCTGGTGGTGATCGGGAACGCGCTGTCGCGCGGCAATCCCGAAATCGAGTATGTGCTGAATTTCGGGCTGCCCTACGCCTCCTTCCCCGAGGCTCTCAAGGATTTCTTCCTGCGCGGAAAGAAGTGCGTGGTCGTCAGCGGCACCCACGGAAAGACCACGACCACCGCCATGATCGCCTGGGGTCTCCATGTCGCCGGCATGCGCCCGGATTTCCTGATCGGAGGCATCGCGGAGAACTTCCAGTCGAGTTACGGCCTGGAGGGCGGGGATTGCTTCGTCGTCGAGGGAGACGAATACGACTCCGCCTTTTTCGACAAGGGGCCGAAGTTTCTCCACTACATGCCGCAGGTGGCCGTCGTCGGCAATGTCGAGTTCGACCATGCCGACATCTACCCGGACCTGGAGGCGGTGCGCCTGCAGTTCGCCCGTTTCGTCAATCTCATACCGCAGCGCGGCTTCCTGGCGGTGGGCGCCGACAGCCCTCTGGCCGTGGAAATCAGCCGCAGAGCCCACTGCCGGGTCGAAACCTTCGGCCTGGGAACCGAGGCCGACTGGTGCGCGCGCGAGGTGCGGGTCGAAGGCGACAGGACGTGTTTCGACGTCCTGTACCGCCGCAAGCTCTTCCGGCGCTGCCGCATGAGCGTGCACGGCGCCTTCAATGTCCGCAATGCGCTGGCCGCCGCCGCCGTCCTGAACCGCCTGGGAGTGCCCGAGGACGACATCCGCGGCGCCCTGGAATCGTTCCGCGGCGTGCGCCGGCGCCTGCAGCTGCTCGCGGAAGTCGCAGGCGTGAAGGTATTCGAGGATTTCGCGCACCATCCGACCGCGGTGAAGGAAACGCTCCAGGCGGCGCGCCGGACTTTCGCGCCGGCGCGCCTGTGGGCGATCTACGAACCGCGCTCGGCTACCAGTCGGCGCGCCGTTTTCCAGGAGGAAATCGCCGACGCGCTCGCCGCGGCCGACTGCATCGCCCTTCCCCCGCTGTACAAGCCGGAGAAGATCGCTCCCGGCGAGCGGCTCGACCTGGGGCGCCTCGCGGGCGATCTCACACGCGCCGGCCGCGCCGCCTGGATTCTCCCGGACGTGGACGCTATAATTCAAAAGGTCTGCGAGGAGGCGCGGCCGGGGGACCTGATCGTGATCATGTCCAACGGAGGCTTCGGCGGCATATTCGAAAAACTGCCCGCCGCACTCCGCCGCCGAGCGGCGGCGGCCGGCCCGCCGGGGGAAGAGCGGCAACCATGATGCCCACGACCAAAACTGCGTTGCGCAGCGCCATGGCGCTGGCGGCATTCTCGCTCTTCCTGACCTCGGCGCGCCCGCAGGCGCCCGCCTCTCAGGACAAGCAGCAGGGGCAGTACAAGATCGGCGTCGAGGTCAACATGGTCACCGTGCCCGTCACGGTGCGCCGGCCGGGCGGCGGCTTCGTCAAGGGGCTGCCGCAGAGCGCCTTCCGCATCAAAGAGGAAGGCGAAGACCAGGAGATCCTGCTCTTCGCCCAGGAAGGCGTGCCCACGCGCATCGCCATCGTGCTCGACATCAGCGGCAGCGTACGTTCCGAGTGGGGGACGATCAAGTACGCCACCCGGAGATTCCTCGAAAACCTGCACGCCGACGATCAATTCGCGCTTGTCACCTTCAACACGGAATCGCGCCTGAAGATGGACTGGGGACGGCAGATCGACCGCCTGGATGCCGTGCTGGGATCGATCTACTGCAAGGATCTCACCAACCTGTGGGACGCAGTCTGGGTGACCGCCAACGAGGTGTTCAGCGGGGTCAAGGAAAAGAAGGCCATGATCCTGATGAGCGACGGCCTCGACAACAACAGTGCGGTCACCTACAAGGAGGCGCTCGACGCCGCGGTGCGCTCCGAAGCGATGGTGTACGTCGTCAGCAAGACCCAGGCCGTGCGCGACCGGATACTCTTCGACAAGGAGATGGCGGGCTACTACGACGGCATCCCGGAGGAAGTGTTCCTGCAGGCGGACTACGCCTTGCGCAAGCTGGCGTACGAGACCGGGGGACGCGTGCTGTATCCGAAGAATTTCGGCCAGCTGGGCGACGTTTACGCCGAGGTGAACGAGGAGCTGCGCAACCAGTATACGCTGGGCTACATCTCGACCAACCCGAGGAAGGACGGCAGCTACCGGCACATCGAGGTCATCGTCGACGCGCCCGACGTCCGGGTGTCAGCGCGTCCCGGGTACTACGCGCCCCGCGAGGTCGCCACCGCGCTGCCCGACCCCCACGTACCGTAATCCCGCCTCGCGCACCCTGTCGGGCTGGTAGATGTTGCGCAGGTCGATGAGCAGGGGGGTGCGCAGCAGCTTGCGCATCTTGACCAGATCGAGGTTGCGGAACTGATTCCACTCCGTGGCGATCACCAGGGCGTCGGCGCCGCGCGCCGTCGATTCGACGTCGCTGCAGATCGTCACTCCGGGCAGCGCCTGCCGGGCGGCCGCGCCCGCCGCCGGATCGCAGGCCCGGATCCTGGCACCGGCCCGCTTCAGCTCCCTGGCGATCGCGATCGCCGGGGAGTCGCGGATGTCGTCGGTGTTCGGCTTGAAGGACAACCCGAGCATCCCGATGACCTTGCCGCGCACGCCGCCCATGGCCTGGCGGATCTTTTCCACCATCAGGGCGCGCTGGCGCTCGTTGGCCTGGACGACCGCCTCGAGGACGGCAAAGCGATAGCCCGCTTCTTCCGCGATCTTGCACAAGGCCCGGGTATCCTTGGGAAAGCAGGACCCGCCGTATCCCGGCCCCGGATTGAGGAATTTCGGGCTGATGCGCCCGTCCATCCCCAGGGCCTGGGCAATGGTGAGAACATCGGAGCCGACGCGGTCGCACAGGTTGGCGATTTCGTTGATGAAGGTGATCTTGGTGGCGAGGAAGGCGTTGGTGGCGTACTTGATCAGCTCGGATGTGCGCACGTCGGTGATCACGAAGCGCGTCTTGCCGCCCAGATAAAGCGGGCTGTACAGGTCCTTCATGATCGCGATCGCCTGCTCGCTGTCGGCGCCGATGATGATCCGGTCGGGGTGGAGGAAGTCCTCGACGGCGCTTCCCTCGCGCAGGAACTCGGGATTGGAAACGATGTCGAAGTGCTTTTCGCGGCGGCGCGCCCTGTCGCCGGCCGCGATGCCGCCCTGCGCGTGGGTGCCGCGCTCGAGGCGGCTCAGCTCCGCTTCGATCTTGGAGCGGATGCGGTCGCCCGTGCCCACGGGTACGGTGCTCTTGGTGACGATGACCTTGTATCCGGTGAGGTTGCGCGCAATGGCGAGCGCAACCTCGTCGACGTAGGAGAGATCGGCCGAGCCGTCGGCGCGCGCAGGCGTGCCCACGGCGATAAAGATCGCGAGCGAGTTCTGGATCGCCTCGTCGATGTTCGTGCTGAAGCGCAGGAATCCTGTCTTCATGTTGCGGCGCACGATCTCCTCGAGGCCGGGCTCGTAGATCGGTATCTTGCCCTGCGCCAGCTGGGCGATCTTCTTCTTGTCCTTGTCCACGCAGGCGACCTTGAGCCCGAATTCCGCGAAGCAGGCTCCGGTGACCAGGCCCACGTATCCCGTGCCGATGACGGTAATGTTCATGCACCCTCCTTCACTTCCGAGCCGGGAACGGCAAACCTATACAGCACATCCCCGCAGGTGTCAATCGGCGCCGCCCCAGAAAAAGGTTGACAGCGCCCGGAAGCTGGCTTAATCTGGCGCTCGCCTTCAGTATCCTCTCTCAGCTTGCCGGATAGATACCAGGTGTTTCGGGAAGCGGCGCGCGAGCCGCATTTCCATGCCCCGTGCAACCCAACGTGTCGCGGAGGTCCGGCGTGTCTGGCTATGCATTTCACTGGAGAATCCCCTGCGGGACGTCGTGGATCCGAGAACGCGTCCCCGTGCCCCGGTACCGGGTCGAAACAGGCCCGCGGCTTTCCGCATGGAGCGACGAGGATCTCAACAAAATCCGCTCCGTGCTCAAGAAACTGACCTGCCTCCGGGTGGACAATCGGGACGACGCCGAGGATCTGGTTCAGGAGACCCTGCTCACCATGGCGGAAAAATGCAGCCGCACCCGGCTGGAAAAGGGCCTGCTCGTCTGGGGCATGGGCATCCTGCGCCGCAAGATCGGCAACTACTACCGCCGCGGGCGGCGCTTCGTCTCCCTCGACGAGATCTGCGGCAGCGCCGGCGACAACGACCAGCGCTTCGTGGTCGAGCCCGCCCAGGAACCCACCCTGCACTACGCCGAGCTGCGCGCGCTCGTCGACAAGGCGCTCGCGTCGCTCGCGCCGCGCGAGCGGCTGGCGGTCGAACTTTTCCTCGCGGGCTCGCCCACGCGCGAGATCGTCGACCTGCTCTACCCGGAGCGCTACCAGAACATCGTCAACTGGATCCATCGCGGCCGCAGGAAGGTGGCCAGGGAACTGGCCAAGTACGGGTATCACGGCATCGCGTGAAATAAGAGTGCGCCTCGCGAAACGATAAGGATGACGCCAAACCCCGGCGGTGCACCAAGCCTGCAAGCCACCTTCCACATCAGACTCGACAACCACCGCCGGGGACGGCCGCACACGCTGCGGCGCGCCGCCCGTGCCGGCAAGCGCGGGCCGGCGCCGCCGGCACGTTTGTGCCGCCCCGGGGGGCGCCCCGGGCCATCGGGAACGGCACGCCCGGCCGATGCGGAAGCGGGATTCCCCGAAGTATCCTCTGGAAGCTGAGGAGCACGGTGGCACGGAGAAACCGGTGACGGGCAACTGCAGGATCATCCAGTTCCGGCCGCGGATAGCGCCCGAATCCGAGCGCCGGCGCTTCGTCCGCATCAGCGAGCCGATCGAGGCCGTCGTCAAGGGCGAGGATGCCGAAGGAAGCCCGTTCGAACTCAAGACCATACTGCGCAACCTGGGCGCCGGAGGGCTCTACCTCTCCATCCCACGGCGCCTCTCCCCCGGCGACTGCATGGACATCGTCATCCGGCTGTGCCGCGCCGGGCGCACGGGAGCACGGGCGCCGCTGATCCTGGCGCACAGCCGGGTCCTGCGCACCGAAGCCCGGGCGGACGGCGAGTACGGGCTGGCCGTGGAGTTTCTGAGTCACCGTTTTCTCTGAGGAAGAAACTAGCGCGGCAGCTGGGCCAGGCCGTGCCGGTAGGCGTAGATCATCAGCTCCAGCCGGTTGGAAACATCCAGCTTGGAATAGATCGACGTCAGGTGATGGCGCACCGTCACCTCGCTGATGAAGAGCATCTCGGCGATCTGCTTGTTCTTCAGGCCGGCCCCCACCGCCGAAACCACCTCGCGCTCCCGATCGGTCAGCGAAGCTATCCGGGCCGCTTCCGGATTGCTTTCCCTCGGGCCGCCCCTCGATATCTCGCCGAGCACGGTGGCCGTCAGGCAGCGATCCAGCCAGGCCTCGCCCGCATGAACCCGCTCGACGGCCTTGATCAGCATGGCCGGCGTCTGGTCCTTGTGCATCAGACCCACGGCGCCGAGGCGCACCGCCTTGCGGTACATCTGCTTGTCCTGAACGCCCGTCAGAGCGATGAGCTTGGCATTCGGGCACATCTCCAGCAGATTGGGTATCAGCTCCAGACCCCCGCCTTCGCCCATATCGAGATCCAGCAGAATGATATCGGGCTGCTCCCGCTCCACGAGACCCAAGGCGTCGGACTTGCTGCCCGCCTCGCCGACAACGCCGATCCCATCGCGGGAGGCGACGATGGATTTCAGGCCCGCACGGGCAAGGGCGTGGCCGCCGACGATAACGACGCGGATCGTCTCTTGGGCCGCAGGCAGGCCCGCTTCGTTCCTGCTATGAATTTCCTGTGTGACCTTGGCTTGCATCACCTTTCCTTATCGGCCGGTAGAACCAAAGCCATACCCGTTTTGCAACGTTCCGGCCGAGTCGGCCGGATCGGAACAACCGCTTCCCCTCCCGGGTACGCCGCGCCGCAGCGCGATATTTTCGCGTACCATGATGCTCGGCAGGCTGGTATGATTGGCGCCATGTTGCGGCCGCCGGAGGAATTCCGGGATGTCCGGGTGTTTGCGGCGCCGTGCTTTCACGACGAGCGCGGCTTCTTGTTGCAGTCGTACGTCGCATCGACCCTGGCTTCGATGGGAATAGAAGCCCGCTTCCGCCAGGCCATACAGAGCAGCTCGAAGCGCGGCGTCGTCCGCGGCCTGCATTTCCAATGGGATCCGGCGCAGGCCAAGCTCATACGCTGCGTCTCGGGGAGCGTTTTCGACGTGCTCGTCGACGTCCGCCTCGGGTCTCCCACGTTCGGCGACCACCTCGTCGTCGAACTCACGGGGGAGAACCGCAAGGTTCTATGGGCACCGGAGGGTTTCGCCCACGGATTCATGGCCCTGCAAGAGAACTCCGTCGTCCTTTACGAATGCACGGCGGAATACAATGCGTCGGGCGAAGGCGGGATACTGTGGAACGATCCCCGCCTGGGCATCCGCTGGCCGTCGATTCCCCCGATCGTCTCGGCCAAGGATCGCCGCCTGCCCGATTTGGATACCTGGGTGAAAAACCCGCTCTCGCAGCGCTTTCGCTTCGCCAGGTGACGGTTCCCTGCGCTCCCGCCGACAAGCGGCTCCCACTCGGGAATAAAGATCCCCAAATCTCTGGCCGATAAGTAGTTTGCGGCTGCGGGAAGCGGACCCACAGGAATCGCAGACATAACCACGGAGTTCTTATGGGCATCTGGATCCTATTCACAGCACTGGCTTTGCAGGTAGCCACACCGGGGGAAAGCGCGTGCCTCGGATTCATCAGGCCGACGGCCGTTCCCCTGAACCTCTATGTTTCCGGGACCGAGGAAGATGAATTGGTCAATTATTCCAGCCCGGGAAAGCTGCTTTATGTCAGCGGGCCGGGGATCGCCTCGGTGAAGGTCGGCGAGTTGTACTCCGTGGTCAGGCCGGAGGGAAAGATCAGGCACCCGGCCACCGGCGACAGGGTCGGCATATATCACAAGGAGTTGGGATCGGTGCGCATCGAGGCCGTCAGGCCCGACGGCGCGACGGCAACCGTAGTTTCCGCCTGCAATGCCATTCTCAAGGGGGATCTGCTCGTGACCCCGGCCGTCAGGCCTGCGGTCGAGTTCAGCGGGAAGCCGTCCGACGCGCTTACGCCGTATCCCTCCCAGGGGCTGATCGGCGAGATTGTCCTGGGAAAGGACGGCATCAAGGAAATGGGCGCCGGGGACATCTGTTTCCTGGAGCTGGGCAGCCGCGACGGCGTCAAGCCCGGCGACAGGTTCACAATCTATCGGCGCCAGCCCGCCTTCGACGCCCGGCGGCTGGGATCGGAAGGATCCCTGGCGGGTTACAGCTACAAGAGGTACGCGACCGGCGAGTACCGCGCGCTGCTGACGTCATCCTTGAAGAGGCGGCGCATTCCCCCCAGGGTGATGGGCGATCTCGTGGTGCTCGACGTGCAGGAAACCACGTCGGCGGCCAAGATAATCCAGAGCCGTTCAGAGATCCACGTCGGCGACATCGTCGTCCGGCGCTGAAGCCGGAGACGGGCGTTCACTCCCCGAACACCTGGGCCTCGAAGACATGGATGGCGGTGCCCGGCCGGCGCCAGGCATCGTCCTCGAGTCCCGCCTTGCGGCATGTCTGGATCAGGAAGGTATCGCGATCCCAACCGTACTGCGTGGCCACCTGCGGCAGCAGAAGTCCGCGATTCATGCCGCGCACGATGTACAGACCGTGTCGGCCGACGGTGATCTCCCCGACGTCCGCAACGCGCCGCATGGGCGTGAGCACGGAAATCTCGATGGTGAGATCGCCGACCTCTTCCGGCGTCACCGGAGTGAAACGGTAGTCCTCGAGCGCGGCGGAGTACGTGCAGCGCTGCACGGTGCGGTAGAGCGCCTCATCGGAGATGATCTGGCCGATACAGCCCCGCAGGCGCGGGCCGGCATGCAGGGAGACGAAGGCGCCGCAACGCGCCAGCAGCGCCGGCTTCTCGGTACGATATTCGGGTATTTTCCGGGAGGCGACGCAGGCTTCGAGTGTCTTGCGGGCGAGCGCGAGGAGTTCCCGACGCGCATCCGGATCGAGCTGTGGAGTGGCATCGTTCACGGCATCCCTCCGCGAAATGGGGCCGCCGATGGTCTGCCCGGCCCCGGTCATCCGGGATCCTGAACGCTCCCGAGCGGAGCCTCGGGTTTCAGTTCCTTGCCCGCGAGGCGCGCCAGCTTGCGCAGGCGCCTGAGCTCCCGCCGTTCGGCGAGCAGCTGCCGCCGGCGCGCCAGCAGCCGCAGCCGGCGGTGCTCGCGGTTCTTGATACTGCTGTCGAGGCCCGACCAGAAGCTGCGGAAATACTGGTACAGGGAAAGCAGCGCGAAAACCATGACCGTCCAGAGCAACAGCTCGGCGGCCTGCAGTATCCATCCGCCCCGCTCCCGGCCCACGATCAGGCCCACGACCGCGGCGACCTGAGCGGCCATCTTCCCCTTGCCGAGCGGAGAAACATCGATGGAAAAGCCCTCCGAAGCGGCGATGCTGCGCATGCCGCTCACGGCGAACTCCCGGCCGATGATGATGACGACCATCCAGGCCGGCGCCAGGTCGAGCTGCACCAGGGAAATCAGCGCCGCGGAGATCAGCAGCTTGTCCGCGATCGGATCCAGAAGCCTGCCCAGCGTGGTGACCTGCTTGCGGCGGCGCGCGAAGTACCCGTCGAGCAAATCCGTCAGCGCCGCGCCCAGAAAGAGCGAAACGCCCCACAGGGCCCAGTTGTGCATGCGCGTCGTGAGCAGGACCACGACGACGAGCGGTACCAGAAAAATGCGCGCCAGCGTCAGAGCATTCGGCAGGTTCATGGCGATTCCAGCCGCCTTAGCTTAGCACAACTTCACCGAGCTTTCATCGCGGCTCCCTGAGCGGCGCCGAGCCGGGCGCTCAGGCCTGGAGGATTACCGTGCAGCCGCATTGCCTGAGAACGTACTCGGTCGTGCTGCCGAACAGCACCTCCCGTATGGGGCTGTGTCCGTAAGCGCCCATGACGAGGATGTCCACGCTCTGCGCAGCCGCCAGATCGCAGATCGTCTCGGAGGGCCTGCCGGCGACGATCACCTGCCTTTTCGGGGACAGGCCGTGGTGATAAAGATAAGCCTCGGCGGGCTCCAAGACCTCCGTCCCCGCCTCCTGTGATGCGGCGATGTTCACCAGAACGCACTGGATGCCGGGGCGTGCTCCGATCAGGGCGGCGATCGGCAGCGCGCGCGCCGCGTGCGCGCTGCCGTCGTAGGCCACCATCAAGTTGCGGATCCCGGCGGCGGGAAACTCCTTGCCGGCCACCAGAACCGGCCGGACGCAGCCGCGCAGCACCTGGCGCACGAGGGAATCCACCTGCTGGCGCGCGGCTGCGGAAGCCGTATAGCCGGTCCGGCCCATGACCACCAGGTCGTGCGCCACGGCTTCCCGCGCCACCGATTCCCAGGGGATTCCGGTACGGACATCGGTCGCACACGACAGGCCCGCTGCCGCGCACTCCCGGGCGAACCGGTCGAGCCGCTCGCCGGCGGCGGCGGTCAGCTCATCCAGGATGTTTCGGCCTTCGGGAAGCGGGGGCGTCACCACCGCGGGCATGAAACCGTCGGGCGCGCCGATCACCGGAACC
>CAZHQK010000214.1:0-20915 GCA_964534795.1 uncultured Acidobacteriota bacterium | reverse complement strand
TCGATGCGCCCCTTTCCGGGGGTTCGCCTGCGGCTCACCCCCGGCTATCAGCTCAGGGCCCCTGCCGGGGCCGTATCCGTCCCGGAGGGACGGAAGCGGGTAGCTCCAGGTGAGCGCAAGCGAACCTGGAGAAAAGGGACGGCATGGGACAAGCCCCGAAGGGCCGGCAGAGCGATAAATCAGAAACGTCGGTCTGCCGGCCCTCCGGGGCTCGCCTGATCGATACGCTCCTTTCCGGGGGGGTCGCCTGCGGCTCACCCCCGGCTATCAGCTCAGGGCCCCTGCCGGGGCTGGGTCCGGCACGGCGTGCCGGACCCCCGGCGCGGCGGACCTACCCGAAAAGCCCGACGCAACAAGCTCCTCGTGGGGAGATCACGATTCCAAGAAACCGAGCGGCGCCCTGTCGTCGAGCAGCGCTTCCGCGCGGAGCGCCGCCCACCGAGGATTGGGCCGCGGGCGCGCGATGCGCTTGATGTTGAGAAGGTGGCGTGCGCCGATGTTGTCCATGCTGATATTGCGGCCCCCGGCGCCGCAGCCGAGGGTGAACGACGGGCTCAGCATGTTGTAGATGCCGCCCAGAGCTCCCTGAGTGGCGGGTGTGTTGACCAGGATGCGCCCGACGTCCAGGGCGCGCGCAAAGTATTCGATGTGATCCTCGCTCCGGCTGTGGATGACGGCCGTGTGTCCGGTTCCCCCGAAGCGCACGATCTCGGTGCAGCGGCGGACGGCGGTCTCGAAATCGGCTTCCGCGTAAAAGGCGAGTATGGGTGCCAGAATCTCGGCCGAAAGGGGGCAATCCGGACCGACGCGCTCGAGCACCGCGACCAGCAGGGTGGTCGCGGGCGCTACCTCGATGCCTGCCATCTCCGCGATGCGCTGCGGCGCCTGGCCCACGACCGCGGCGCTCATGGAGCCGCGCTCGCGGTCGTAAGCGATGCGGCTCACCCTTTCCGCTTCGTCGGCCGTCAAGAAGCGAGCGCCTCGGCTGCGCAGTTCCTCGACGACGCGCTCGGCGACGCGCCGCTCGACGACCAAAGCCTGCTCGCTCGCGCACACCGAGCCGTGATCGAACGTTTTCGACTCGACGACGGCACCGACCGCGGCGTGCACGTCGGCCGTGGCGTCGATGCATGCCGGCACGTTGCCCGGTCCCACGCCGATCACGGGCGTTCCCGACGAGTGCGCCTTGCGCACGATCGAGCCGGTTCCTGTGGCGAGAATGAGAGCCAGGCGGTCGTGGCTCATGAGTTGCTGCAGGGTTTCCGGAGCCGCCTTCTCCAGCCACTGGATGCAATCGCGCGGCGCCCCCGCATCCAGGGCCGCCCGGTAACAGGCTTCGGCGGCCGCGGCCGCGCAGCGGCGCGCTCCCTGATGCGGGCAGACGATGAGGGGATTGCGGGTCTTGAGGGCGATCAGGCACTTGAAGATCACCGTGGCGGTGGGATTGGTGACCGGGATCAGCCCGAGCACGGGGCCGAGGGGTTGCGCCGCTTCCACGATCCCGGTGCCCGGATCTTCCGCGATCACCCCGACCGTTTTCAGGCTGCGGATGCTCTCGTAAACGAGCCCGCCGGCGATGACGTTCTTGACGACCTTGTGCTGCCACCGCCCGATGCCCGTCTCCTCGTGGGCCATTCTGGCCAGAGCGACCCTTTGGGCCAGCGCAGCCCGCGCCGCGGCGCGCACAGCGGCATCGGTTCTCTGCTGATCGAGTGCGCGGAAGGCCTCCGCCGCCCGGCAGGCTCTCTCGACGATCTCTTCGACCTTGGACATCGAACGCCTTCGGCCCGTGCCCTCGAGACGGCCGATCACCCCTCCCCGGGCGGCCGCCTTCAGTCCGCGCCGCGCCGGGGCGGGATTACGTCTCGGTTTCCTCGATATAGCTGACGCTGCTCTTGCGCAGGAAGAGCTTGGGGCCGCCGCCCGCCTGCCCCAGGCTGAAGCAATCGCGATCGTAATAACGAATCCGCCCGCTCAGGCGCTCGCCGGTTTTCAAAACGACGACCACCTTGGCGCGCGAATCGACCAGCGATTTCAGGTAGGAAGCGCTCGGCGCCGAACCCGGCTGCTCGGGCGGCGCCGGTGACATGGGGCTGTCGTGCCGGTGCTCCTGGTAAGCGCCTTTGTAACGGTAGCGATTCTTGTTGCGATGCCTGCGATTTCGCATGGTGCGGCCGGCGCCCGCGCCGGCAAGAGCTAGATGATAAACAGCCGGCGCTCAAAAGTCCATCGATTGCGAGCGGCCCGTGCGCGGATTCCCGGGAGCGTCATTACGGCTCCGCCCGCGGCGCGCACTGCAGCACGAGATTTTCGATGAAGAACTCCATCATGCGCTCCTGGCGGATGGAAGAGTGGCCCTGATCGGGGCCCACCTGCACCTCGAAGCTCTTGCCCGCCCGCTGCAGGGCTTGCACGAGCTGCAGCGTGTTGGACGGGTGGACGTTGTTGTCCGCCGTGCCGTAATAGAGCATCAGCCTGCCCGCGAGCTTGTCGGCATAGGTCATGGCGCTGCCCGCGTCGTATCCCGCCTTGTTTTCCTGCGGGATCCACATGTAGCGCTCCGTGTAGATGCTGTCGTAATTGCGGTAGTCCGTCACGGGAGAGGAGGCGCAGGCTGCGCGGAAGACCTCGGGATAGCGCAGCAGGCACATCACGGCGGCGTACCCGCCGTAGGAGGTGCCGAAAATGCCCACGCGGTCCTTGTCCACGTAGGGCCGCTCCCAGAGCGACTTCACCCCGGCGGCCTGATCGTCGATCTCGGTCACCCCCAGCCGCTGGTAGATGGCGTCGAGGAAACGCTTGCCGCGCCCGCCGGCGCTGCGCGCGTCGAAGCCGGCCACCAGGAATCCGAACTCCGTGAGCGGGTTGGGCGTGAGGAAGGTCTCGCGCGCCGCATTGGTCCCCGGGCCGGCGTAGACGCTCACGAGCAGCGGATACTTTTTCGCGGGATCGAAGTTCGAAGGAAAGTGGAGCAACCCGTGCAGCTCCGTCGCGCCGTCGGCCGCCTTGAAGCGCAACAGCTCGACGCGCTTCAGGCCGAGCTGATCGAAGCGGGAGGTGTCGCTCGCCGCCAGTTCCTCGACCAGCCGGCCCTCCGCGTCCATGAGGCGCGTCACCGGCGGCCGGTCGTGCGTCTGGGCGACGTCGACGAAGTGCCTGCCGTCGGGCGCGATGCTGACGGTGTGATGGAACGCCGGATCGGTCAGGCGCCGGTCGCCCCGGCCGTCGAGCCCCACACGGTGCAGCTGCAGCTTCATGTGGTTGTCGCCGCTGCGCGCCATGTAATAGAGCAGGCCGGCGTCCTCGTCGACATGGACGATATTGGCTGCCTCGAACGGATGGTTCGTCAGGACGGCATGCAGCTTGCCGCTCAGGTCGTACAGGTAAAGATTATTGAACCCGGTGCGCTCCGAAGCCCATATGAAGCGCCGGCCGTCCTTCAAGTAGCGGATGGCCGGCGAATTGGCGGTCCAGCTGGGCAGCCATTCCTCGCGCACGATCACCCGGCACCTGCCCGTGTCGGGCCGGCAGGCGATGAATTCCATGACATTCTGGCGCCGGTTCGTGCGGTTGCACAGCAACTCGGTACCGTCCTGCGTCCAGGCGACCCGGTAGACGTAGTGGCCCACGACGGAGTCGTCGAAAGGCTTGCCGTCGCGCACGTCCATCCGGACCGACCTCTGCGATTCCAGATCGTAGACGAACAGATCCACGACAGGGTTCGGCGCCCCCGCCTTGGGATAAGGCTCGGTGTCCACCTCGCTCTGCAGCCGCGTCTGGCCGAGCTGCAGGTAATAGTCCGGAACCGCGCTCTCATCGAAGCGATAGTAGGCAATCTTGCGGCTGTCGGGGGACCACCACATGGCCGTAGTCTGGCCCAGTTCCTCGCCGTAGACCCAGCTGGCCGTGCCGTACTTGATGCGCGTCTTCTCGTTGCCGTCGGTCGTGACCGCCCTTTCATTGGCGCCGTCGGCGTCGCTCAGCCACAGGTTGCGCTCGCGGTAGAAGGCCTTGAGCTTGCCGTCCGGCGAAAGGGCCGAGGTCGCCTGCCGCCCCCGCGCCGGCGCGCCCGGACGCGCACCGCGCCCCCCGGGGCGCTCGCCTCCGGCCGGCGCAGGCCCGAGCTCGCTCGCCCGGCGCGCATCGACGTCGTAGCGGTACAGTTTCCCTTCGCGCACGTACTCGAACGTTTTCCCCCCGTCCTTCCAGGTCACCGTCAGCGCACCCGACCTGACGGAAGAGGGGATCTCCTTGCTCAGTTTCTGATAGCGCTCGTAGCCCGGCATGGACTTCAGGCGGTCCTGCGCCCCCGAAGTCGCAGCCATCACGAGCAGCGCCACGCATGCCGCCGCCCTGGTCGGCAAAACGCCGAAGCCTGCCATTGCCTTTCTCACCGGCCTCACCTCCTGTTGTGGACGACATATTATGCACCAAACCGCAAGACCAGGGACGCTCACCTATTTTGCTTGCCGCGTAACGGTATCCGATCGATCATCGTCGGAAAAATGGAAAAATAAGTGGGAAAATGGTGAGCGTTCCTATTGTTGAGGTGGGAGATGAAGAGACTGGTGAATGCGATTGCGATGATCGTCCTGGGAGCATGGGCGGCGGGGGCGCAGGACATTGCCCTGGTGCCCGCGCCCGTACGCCTGACGAGGAACGAGGGTTTCTTCACATTGCGGCCCGACACGCGCATCGCTGCGGGCCGTGATCTGGAGGCTCTGGGCGAGCGACTGCGCTGCGAGCTGGCGAGCGCCACAGGATACCGCCTTCCGGTAACCCGAAGCGGCGGGTCCAATGCCATCGAACTCAGGCTGGACCCGAGCCTGGCGAAACTGGGCGCGGAAGGCTACCGCCTCTCGGTCACGCCCAGGAAAGTCGAGATCCGCGCGCCGCGGCCCAACGGCATCTTCTACGGGATCCAGACCCTGCGGCAGCTCATGCCTGCGTCCGTTTACCGCCGCGCTCCGCTGCGCGGCGCGGCCTGGAAAATACCGGCCGTGCAGATCGAGGATTACCCGCGCTTTTCCTGGCGCGGCGGCCACCTCGACGTGGGGCGCCATTTCATGCCCAAGGAGTTCCTGCTCAAGTACGTCGACCTGCTCGCGCTGCACAAGATGAACGTCTTCCACCTCCACCTGACGGAAGACCAGGGGTGGCGCATCGAGATCCGCAAGTACCCCAGGCTCACCGAAGTCGGCGCCTGGCGCAAGGACACGATGCTGACGGTCAACCCTCCGACCTTCTCGGGCAAGCCGCACGGCGGCTACTACACTCAGGACGACCTGCGCGAGGTCGTGGCCTATGCCGCGGAGCGCTTCGTGACCGTAATGCCCGAAATCGAGATGCCGGGGCACTCGCAGGCCGCCATCGCCGCCTATCCCGAGCTCGGCAACACGGGCGAGCCGCTGGAGGTCTGGACGCGCTGGGGAGTGAGCGAGAACGTGTACAATGTCGAGGACGCGACCATCCGCTTCCTGCAGGACGTGCTCGCCGAAGTCCTCGAGATCTTCCCCGGCAAGTTCATCCACATCGGCGGCGACGAGGTGCCCAAGAAGCAATGGAAAGAGAGCGCCCGCGCCCAGGCGCGCATCAAGGAACTCGGCCTCAAGGACGAGGACGAGCTGCAGAGCTGGTTCATCCGGCAGATGGACGAGTTTCTCGCCGCCCGCGGCCGGCGCCTGGTCGGCTGGGACGAGATCCTGGAGGGCGGCCTGGCACCCGGCGCCACCGTCATGTCGTGGCGCGGCGAAAAGGGCGGCATCGCGGCCGCCCGCATGGGGCATGACGTCGTGATGGCTCCGGTCGCCTTCACCTATTTCAACCTTTACCAGTCGCAGAACAGGGACACGGAGCCGCCGGCTTTCCCCGACTTCGTTCCGCTGGAGAAGGCCTACGCCTATGAGCCCGTGCCTGCCGCCCTGAACCCCGACGAAGCGCGCCGCGTGCTCGGCGCGCAGTTCCAGCTGTGGACGGAATACATCCCGGACCCGAAGCTGGCGGAATACATGGCCTATCCGCGCGCCTGCGCCCTGAGCGAGGTCGTCTGGTCGCCCGCCGAAAAGAAGGATTTCGCCGATTTCAAGGCGCGGCTGGCGGTGCACCTCGAGAGGCTCAGAGCGCTGGATGTGAATTATCGGAGGCCGGATGGGGAGCGCCAGCCGGGCCGGGCCGGACCCTGAGCGGCTGCATCGCCTGCGCTACTCGAAGACCACGCGCTTCGGCTCGACCTTGGACGGGTCGCGCAGGTAATGTCCCACGCCGTTCTGGATCACCTCGGCATAGCGCGGAACGTTGCGGCAGGTGATCGCCTTCTCCGGATGCATTTCGGACCAGCTGGCCAGCGTCTGCAGGATCGACGACGTGTGGCGCCCGACGCGCACGTCGATGGGCCAGCCCTTCTCGTCGATCTTCTCGAACAGCAGGCCGCGCCGGCCGGCTTTCATGACGAACTCGTCCTTGCCCGTTAGCAGCTGCTCGCGCGTCGTTCGGCCGCGCGTGGCGTCGAGGAAGGGCTCGGGGGCCTCGAAGAGAAGCGACACGGCCTGCGAGAAATCGCCGACCTCGCGGTGCGAAAGCCCGTGCAGGTTCTTGGGCGAGAATTCGCTGCCGATGTTGAAGCCCTCCAGGTCGGAGAGCGTCATCGAGACCAGGGTGGCCAGCTCCTGGCCCTTTTCATGGGCGACGATCGTGCTGATGACGGGATATTGCAGCTCGGCCTCGTGCAGATCGATGAACAGGTCGACCTTCTCCTTGCGGATCAGCTCCATGAACGCGTAGCAGGTCCGTTCCGTCAGGGTGCCGCCTGCGCGGCCCGGCCACGCGCGGTTGAGATTGCGGATGTCCACATACGCCAGCGACTGGCGGCTGGGGTAATGGATGTACACCTCGGGGTCGGGCCACTGGTCGAGAGGGTTGGTCCAGCGGTCGCCCATGCGGAATTTCTGCCCGCCCCAGGCGGTCGGAATGGTGTAGTCCGGCGGGTAGGCCCCGCCGAGGCGGGTGGCGGTCGTGCCGCTGCGGTTGGCGCTGAGCGCCAGGATGAGCGTTCCCTTGTCGACGACCGCGTTCTCGGCGAAGATCCAGGCCGCCAGCCGCCCGGCCGGCTCCTCGGGGTGGGTCCCTCCCAGGACGAGCACTACCGCGCCGGGCTCGCGGCCGCGCAGGAAATAGAGATTGCAGTCGTTGACCGTGCCGCGCACGCCGGCGAAGTAATCTCCCAGCTTCCTGACTTCGGTCACCCCCGGGCCGAGTACGACCGGTTCGGGCAGGTTTCTGCTGCGGTAGAAACTCACCCCCGATGCGACCAGCAGGGCCAGCCCGGCCGCGCACAGGATCAGCTTGCGGACAAAGGCCTTCTCCGCCCTCATGCGCGCCTCACTTCAGCCTGAACAGTCTCAGCAGGAAAGGGATGAGCACCACGATATACAGAAGCTCCTTTTCCCAGGTCCTGGCCTTGACGAGGTTGGTTATCAGGATCGCGGAAATATAGGCCACCAGCAGGTAATAGATCACAGTGATGACGTCGCCGATCATCGGTCCGCCCTCTACAGCCCCGCGAGAAACGCAAGCTTCTTGCTGTATATCACCATGAGCGTTCCCAGGATCATGATGATCACCGAGGGAAGCGCGCAGCACTTCAGGAACTTCGCGTACGATCCCTTGTAGCCCACGGTGCCGACCGCGAGCCTGCCGATGATCGCCGTCGGCGGCAGGGCATCGCCGAGCGGCCAGATGACGCTCATGCCGGCCAGGGCGATGACCGGGTCCAGGCCGATGGTGTTGAAAAGCAGCACGAGCGGCACCCCCAGCACCGGCGCGGCGCCGTACATGAGCACGGCCTCGGACGCCGGCAGGACCAGAAAGAGCGTGGCGAACACGGCGGCCACCGGCAGGGTCACGGCTGTGACCGCCAGCAGGCCGCGCGCGCCCGTCAACGTCATGATCTGCACCAGTATGCCCGCGCAGGTGAGCGTGCCGACGAGGGGCAGCAGCTGGTCGACCGTGTCGCGCGAGATGCGGAGGAAATCGAGGCGTGCCGGCGACAGGAGGTACGAGGCCGCGGCGGCCGCGAGGAACATCAGGGGCAGCCCGACGACCGGCGTCGAGTGCGGCCACCACCGGCCCACGGCGATGAGCCCGAGGAAGACGGCGAAGGGAAGGACGACGCGCAGCCAGTTCATGGCCGCCGGCGGCTCGGGCAGGCTGCGCAGGGCCTGCTCGAGATCGGCCGGCTTTCCCTTCCAGCCCAATATGAACACGGTGGCGAGCGCGGCCAGCAGGCAGGGGGCCATGAGCGGCACGAAGAAGCCGACATAGGGCATGTTGACGCCTGCGGCGGTCAGCATGGCCCACAGGCTGACCGGGGGCGCGGCCGCGCTCAGGCCCGCGACCAGGAAAACGATCGCGGCGCTGCGCACCAGGGATATGCCCATGAACTCGAGAACGGTCGCCACCATGCCGCCAGCGATCAGCACTGTCACGCTCCCGGCGCCGGTGAGGGCTCCCGGAACGAGCAGGATGACCGCCAGGAGCACGAGCAGCAGCGCCCTGTGGCGGTGGAAGCGCACCAGGATCCGGCGCACGACGTAGGCGACGCCGCCGGATTCCTTCAATATGTTCATGAACAGGGTGGCCGTGATGAAGATCAGGTTGATGTCGAGGTAGGTGAGCGCACCTTCCGCGATGTGGCGTGCCGGGATGCCGAACCCGCCCGCCAGCCCGCCGGCGACGGCCGCCGCCAGCATGGCCAGTTCGGTCGACGGGGTATAGAAGCGGGTGAGAATGTAAACGGCGATCATCACGCCGAGAACGATCCCGGCGTATGCGGTCATGCTCACGGGCACCGACCTATTTGGCGAACAGGCCGCTCAGCACCTGCTCGAGCTCGAGGTTCTTCTCGAACTCGATCATGGGAATGTTGTGCGCCTTGGAGATGGCGCTGAACCTGCCGTCCTCGTTGCCGTCCTTGCGGATGAGCAGCAGGGTGGCGAACGGGCAGACGGCGTCGATCGAGAGCTCGTCGGAATTGTCGCCGGGCTCTGCCCCCTGCGCCCGCCGTGCCATGCCCTCGATATGGGCCGCGATGACCGCCATGCCCTGCTTCTTGGCCTCGGCGATGAGGTCCTTCGCCCGGGCGATTTCATCGTTGATCGAAACGCCGGCGGCGCCCATCCCCTTGAGGCTGGCGCCCGTAACGATGATCACCGACTTGAAGGGCGCACCCGCAGCCTTGCGGGCGGCCAGATCCTTGGCGGTGGCCTGGGGATTGTAGACGTGATCGAGTTGCAGTTTCTTGAGAAAGACCTGGATTCTCACCGGGCCGGGACTCTGGCCGCACGAAGTCAGAAGAACCGGCAGGCCCGCCTTCTGGGCCCCCGGCGCCGCGGCGAGAGCGAGAAAGAGCGCTGATGCCGGAAACACGGCGGATCGGACGGAAAATTTCATGGCGCCTCCCCCTTTTCAGGAATGGCAGCGGCCAAAATAATCAATCGGCTCCGTTTATTCAAGGAGATTGATGCGCGCGCGCCGCGCTCCGGCGCGGCAGGGCGATGAGCGCAAGCAGCACGAAATAGGCCGCGGCGATCGCATGGAAAAGAAGCCCGGGCCTTGCGGGCGGTGTCCAATCCCCCGGTTGCGGCAGGGGCACGGGATCCCACGGCAGGCCGTATTTGGCCGCGAGTCCCTTGATGTACAGGAGATGGATGACGGGAACGCCGCGTGCGGCCATCTCCGCAATCACTCCGCGCCGGCTCTCCGGCGGCAGGGGAACCTTGCGGTTCAGCCCGGGCTGAAGCTCGAGCACCCGGCTGCTGGTCCCGAGATTGGCATACGCGCCCCCGATATTGATGAAGGCGGCCACGTCGCCGTAGATCCGCATCCTCATGCGGACGTTGCTCCTGAGGTCGGGCTCCCGGATGAACGGAAGGCCGGTATCGGAAATCTGGCGGATCAGTCTTTCCCGCAACTCGGGATCGAACCCGAGGCCGACGTCCCTCTCACCCCCGAGAGTCACGGCTGCGGGCGGCGTGGAAAACACTCCCTCGCGCAGCAGGAGCTCGTACAGGTGCAGCAGATTGAAACCTGCGCCTGTGGCGCCGTAGGACGAAGCCCCGAGCGAAACGATCGTCACGGGTTCGGCCTTCAGCGCGGACGCTGCCGACAGCGAAGCGAGCAGCAGGGCCGGGAAAGAACCGCTGCTGCCTATGGCGATCCTGCTGCCGGGAGCGACGCCGGCCCGGCACAGGAGATGGACGAGCAGCCCGGCGAAATTCGGGTTCGTGGTCGTTCGCTTGGCCTCGAGGCTGCCGAGCGAGGTCATCAGCTCGTCGGCCTCGCGGCCGATCAGCCGGGTGCGGTTCGGGTCGATCTCTTCGTCGAGGGCGGACGGCGCGCTCGGGGCATGGCGCGCGACCGCCGCAAGCGCGCGGCTCATGATCCGCGAGGCCTCGAGCGCCGCCTGCGCGCACGGAGCCGGGTCCCGGCTCTCCCGGGGGCGCGCCGGGACGAAGGCGGCCAGGCTGAGCGCAGCTGCGAGCATGACGCGCCGGGCCTTTTCCCTGCGGCCCAATGCGGGCGGGCCTTTCGCAACCCGTGGTTTCACATCCCCAAGCTCCACCCGAGGATCCTTGCAGCGAAATAGGAGGCCACGGTGACCGTCACGAGCGAGGCGATCGTCAGCGGGATGCCCTGGCGCTCGAAGGTATTGGAAATCAGGCCGGGGATGATCCAGCCGATCAGCTGAAGATCGCCCCAGGCGGGGGAAGCTTGCGGAACGGTGCGGGCTCCCAGGATCGACCAGAGAGCGCCGGCCAGCACCATGAACGCGAAGCGTCGCGCGCCGAACAGGATCACGTAGCGCGCGGCCAGGCGGAAGCAGGCGAGCGACAGCAGGGCCGCGGCCAGAATGACGGCGAGCCGGAGGGGCTGGTCCAGGATCAGGACCATGTAGGCCGGGACGATGATGCCTCCCGGGTACAATCCGGTGAGAGCTATATAAAGGACCGAGAGAAGCAGGCCCGCCAGCGCGGTTTCATAGGACATGGGCTTCACCTTTGCCCGCCCAGTAGGTGACCAGGGCCCGGCCGGCGCCGGCCATGTTGCCGAAGCCGAAAACCATGAAGCGGTCCTGCAGCCGGTCTGCGACCGCCGCCATGATGCGCTCCGGCGGCCAGCGCCCGGGGAGGGCGCGCACGCCGCGCAGGCGCCGGCAGATGGGACCGGCATGGGCGCCGGCGACAAAGAGCGCATCGAAATGCGCAAGCGCGCCGCCCTCGAGCTCCTCCAGCCACTGCCGGCTCCTGTCCGGCCTGTCGGCGCGCAGGTTCAGGATGCCGACGGTGCCGGCCGCATCGGGCACGAGCTCTCCGGCGCGAGCCAGGGCGCGCCAGGTCGAGTCGGGGTCGTTGGCCGCAAAGGCATTGACGAGATAGCATGTCCCGCCGCCGCAAGGCCAGCGCCAGATGCGCATCCGGCCCAGGTCGTGCCGCGTCTTGCGGATGCCTTCGAGAATTACGCCATCGGGAATGCCGAGATGTCGGGCGACGGCGTACACGAGATCGAGGTCGCCCGTGAATTCGCGCGCGCGCAGGCCGGGGTCGAGCGCCAGCAGGGGGGCGCAGGCGCCGGCCGTCACCGTTTCGGTCGGCTGCCGGCCGGCGAAGTGGCGCGCTATATCGGCCGGTACGAACAGGCGCGCTGCGGGAGGCACCGCCAGGCGGAAGACCGCGGCCGCCTCCTCCTCGGTTTCGCCCATGGCCTCGAGGTGGTCGCGCCGCACGTTGGTCACCGCCACGATGGCCGGCGCGAGCAGATGGGCGGACTCGACGCGGTGGCACTCGGCGTGCACGCTCATCATCTCGGCGACCAGGGTGTCGGCGCCCAGAGCGAGGGCCTTGGCGACCAGGCGCTTCTGCTCGAGGATGGAAGGGGGGGCGCGCCTCGGTATTTCGCACTCGGTTCCATCCGGCAGAATCCAGCAGGGCTGGGAGCCCGTGGTCTTGGCCAGCACGCGCCGCCCGCTCGCGCGCAGGACGGATGCCAGCATGCGCGTGACGCTCGACTTGCCGCGCGTGCCCGTGATCGCTACCCGGAGCGCTATGGGGCGCAGGCGGCGCCGGTGCACGAGCTTTTCGACGGCCAGGCAGGAAAGAAAGAGCAGGGTGAGAAGAAGAATCCTCACATCGGCGCCTTGCGGCGCGCCGGCCCGCCGCCTGCGGGCTGGCGCGCCGCGAACCTCAGAAGCCGCGCGCGAACATGGCCCAGAAAGTTTCGGCCAGCTCCGTCCACTTGCTCATGGCGGCGCGCGCGAAGTCGTTGGTGTACTGCGTCAGGTATTCGCGGCATTTCGTCGCGGCGTCGGAATCTTCGCTCTGGCGCATCTGCATGAACCGCTTCTCGATGTCGGGCAGCTCCATGAACGCGCGGTCTTCGAATTCGCGGATGCCGTCCTCGATGTACTTGCGCGTGCTTCCCCAGCGCACGGTGGCCAGGCGGTTCGCCTGGCGGAAGGCCCAGCAGGCGCTGTCGGTGCGGAAGCGGTGCTGCGCGCAATACTCGAAGCTCTTGGGCAGCGACAGGGTGCCGGAGAAGATCGGGAAGCGCGGGCTCTGCGCGGGATTGTCGAAGGAGAACCAGGCGATGGCGCCGATCTCGTCCGGCAGCCCGTCGCGCACCTGGATGATCTGCGAGTAGGCGCAGCTGGAGATTGCGATGGTGCGCCGCACCTCGACCGTGCCCGGCTTGAGCGTGTTCAGCAGGGTGATCAGGTCGCGGCTCATCCAGTTGTGCGCCAGGGGGCTCTTGATCATCTCGCCCGCCGGCTGCGCCTTGGCCGCCGCCTGGCCGCGCTGGGGAGGCTGGGGCTTGGGCACCATCAGGTTCTTGGTCATGTCGAAATCGGTGCCCTCGTAGGTCTCCCGGTAGATGCGCATCACGTCGCGCACCGACAGCTTCTTTTCCGGCTTGACGGAGAAGGGGAGCTCCTCGGCGTCCATCGAAAGGTGGAGCGAGGGGGCGAGTTTGCTGAAGATATAGAACTCGCGGTCGGAAAAGGGCTTCTGCGTGCTGTAGGCTTTCCAGAACTTGAACGGCTCGCCCTTCTTGGGATCGTACCAGCCCATGCTCTCGGCCACCGAGAAGACGTTTTCGGAAGCCATGTAGTGGTCGGGGTCCTTGAGGTCGAGCGTGCTGATGCGCGGGCGGTTGGCCGAGACGCCCACGTGGTCGTCGGGGATGCGCACCGCCGCCCACACGGCGCCGATCTCGGCGGGGCCGGCGCCGAAGATCTCGAAGTGCCATACCTCGCGCTTGTCGGCGATGGTGATGCATTCGCCGTAGTCGCCGTAGCCGTATTGCTTGACGAGCTGCCCGATGAGGCGGATCGCGTCGCGCGCCGTCGTGCAGCGCTCCAGGACGATGCGCTGCAGTTCCTCGATGAGGAACAGTCCCTCGTCGTTGCGCAGTTCCTGCCGGCCGACGATGGTGGTTTCGCCGATGGCGAGCGCCTTCTCGTTCATGCACGGGTAGGCGGTATTCAGATAGGCGTAAGTCTCCTCGACTTCGGGAATCTCGCCTTTCAGGATCTTGCCGCGCATGTCCCAGGGGGTTTCCGTGTGCAGCGTGCCCCAGTAGATCTTGTTGGTGGATCCCTTGGTGTTCTTCCGGTGGGGCATGATGTTCAGCCACGTGCGGTAATTGCCGTCGCAGGTGTGGCAGGTGATGACCGAGCCGTCCTCGGAAGCGAGCCTGCCCACCTGGATGCTGGTGCAGGATTCCGCTTCTTCGAGCGCCGCCGGTGCGGCCTCCTGGGGCGTGCGCGCCGGGACGGAGAACGAGCCCGTGACGAGCAGGAGAATCACTGCCGGCATGATGAGCCGTAGATATTTGCAAAAGGATGTTTTCATGGTGTTGCTCCCTGTCCAGTGCATGGTGTGGTGCCGCTGACAGAGAATCGTCCAATCGGGTTCAATATGCAAGCGAAATTGCGTCGTAGGTCCCGCGCGCCGCGCCGGACCGGTGACATGGAGTGATAAGCTCACGGTCCGGCACGGCGCGCCGGACCTGCACGCGTGCCGGGCCTGCCTTTCTGCCGGCCCTCCGGGGCTTGTCGGGGGTGACGCCCTTTTCTCCGGGCTCGCTTGCGCTCGCCCGGAGCTACTGTCTGTGCGTGCCTCCGGCACGCACCCGCAGGCGAACCCCGGGGAAGCGCGGCGATGCGGCACGGGGCGATCACGAGGCCCCGGCAGGGGCCCTGAGCGGGTAGCCGGGAGTGAGCCGCAGGCAAAGCATGGGGAATCGCGGCGATGCGGTTCGAGGCGATCCCGAGGCCCCGGCAGGGGCCCTGAGCGGGTAGCCAGGGGTGAGCCGCAGGCGAACCCCCGGAAAGGCGGGCGTGAATCCACCAAGCCCCGGAGGGGCGGCAGAAATGTCTTTGCGTGCCTCGGGCACGCACGCCGCCCTATGTCGCGCGGCGCGCGTGATACGCGGCGACCAAGGCGCGGCCGATCTCGTCGCGCTGGATCTGGTTGGTTCCTTCGTAGATCTGCGTGATCTTGGCGTCGCGCATGTACTTTTCGATGGGGTAATCGCGTATGTAACCGTAGCCGCCGAAGACCTGGACGGCGTCGGTGGTCACCTGCACGGCCACATCCGAAGCGAAGCATTTGGCCATTGCGGAATGCATTGTCGTCCGTCCCGCGGGCGCCGAATCGATGTAACGCGCGACCGCGTATGTCAAGGCGCGCGCCGCCTCGACGCGCATCGCCATGTCGGCCAGAAGGAAGCGCATTCCCTGGAACGACCCGACGGGCGCGCCGAACTGCCTGCGGGTGCACGCGTATTCCACCGCCAGATCCAGAGCCCCCTGGGCGATCCCGACAGCCTGCGCCGCCACGCCGGGACGCGAGACGTCGAAGGTCTTCATGGCCGTCAAAAAGCCCGTCCCTTCGCGCCCGAGACGGTTTCGCACCGGCACGCGGCAGTCCTGGAAGCTCAGCTCGCAGGTCGAGGATGCGCGGATGCCCATTTTGTCTTCCTTCTTGCCGAACGCGAAGCCGGGCGTCCCTTTCTCGACGACGATGCAGGAGGCGCCGCGCGGACCCTTTTCGGGATTGGTCAGCGCGAAGACGCAGTAGATCTCCGCCTCCCCTCCGTTGGTGATCCACTGCTTGGTGCCGTTGAGAACGTAGCTGTCGCCGTCGCGCCGCGCCGTGGTCGCGATGGCGCCGGCATCCGAACCCGCCTGGGGCTCCGTCAGAGCGAAGGCCGCCAGGCGGCGCCCGGCGGCGATGTCCGGCAGGAAGCGCCGCTTCTGTTCCTCGTCGCCCGCGATAATGATGGGCAGCGCACCCAGCGCGGTTCCCGCAAAGCAGAGGGCGATGCCGCCGCAGGCACGCGACAGCTCCTCGGTCACGAGCACCATGTTGAAGATGGGAGTTCCGCCCGCCATGCCTTCGTACTCCTCGGGGATGAACACGCGGAACAGGTCGGTCGCCGCGATCGTCTTTACGATGGGCCAGGGAAATTCCCCCGAGCGGTCATATTGCGGAGCCACGGGCCGGATCTCCTTTTCGGCGATCTCGCGTGCCAGGCGCCTGAGCTCCTTCTGCTCTTCCGTCAGAAAGTAATCCATCGGTCAGTCCTCGCTCCAGGGCGCGGGGCGAAGCACCTGCACAACCCCGTCGCGGATGCAAACGCGGAGATCGCGGCCGACCGCCCCGGCCGCCCGAATCGCGACCTCCATCTCGGCCTGCAGCGAGGCGCGCGGTTCGGCCAGTTCCTGCATTCGGGCGATCAACTCGCCGGGCGCCGCCTCGATATTCTTGAACTCGACATAGACCACGTCGCTCGGACATTCCGAAGGAATATCTTCTTCGGGGTAGAGTCCCCCGAAACGCTCTGCGAATTCCCGCAGCTCGGCCGCACGGGCCGGCGAACCAGCAAAGCGCGCCCAGCCGCGAACTGTGGCGCTTCGAGCGCCCGGCGCCTGCAGGGCGCTTTCGGCCGGCATCTCCTGCACGCACGAGTAGTCCAGATGCGGCCACTGGATGCGTACCTCGCCGTGTTCCACCGTCAGCCGCACGGTCCTGCCGTGCTTGTCCTTGACGTAGAGCGCGCCGCCGGGCATCGAGTCGCGCTGCTCCTCCGGGATCGAGTCGATCAGAGTGATCAGCTCGCACGGAACCCCCGAAAGCGCAGGGCAGGGGCCGGGCTGACCCGGGCGCGCTACGATGGCGCATTCGGCCGGGTCGAACGCGAGCCAGTTGCCCGAAAACTGTGTCAGGGTCTCGCCGACCTCCCAGGGAATCTGACCCACCCTGATCTTGCCTTTGCACTGCGGTTCGCCTTCCATGGTTCTCCTCCGCGCAGGAAGATGCGTCAAAGTCAGAATACTGATTTTACCCGGCGCGCACTATGGAAAAGTGGTTCGGGAACGGCCGGCTGGGCCCCGCGGCCGCGCGGGACCGTGAGCTTATTGTTTAAAGCTACCGGTCGCGCGCGGCACGCGGGACATGTCCGTCCCGGAGGGACGGAAGCTGGTAGCTCCAGGTGAGCGGAAGCGAACCTGGAGAAAAGCGAGCGGCATGCGACAAGCCCCGAAGGGTCGGCAGAAAGGTTCTGTCGGCCCTCCGGGGCACGAATGATCGATCCGCCCCTTTCCGGGGATTCGCCTGCGGCTCACCCCCGGCTATCGGCTCAGGGCCCCTGCCGGGGCCGAATTCGCATTGGCCGCGCGCAGCGCGGGACCGGTGACTTGGAGTAACAAGCCTGCGGTACGCGGCGCCGCGGCGGGCCTGCCTACCTTTTCCCCAAGGCGATGCGCGCCGATTCGGGCAGGGCACGCAGGCGCAGCATCGCAAGCGCCCCGAGGGCCGGGCCCGGAGCGATAGCGACATAGGCATAGCGCCAGCCGACCGCACGCCGGAGCACCGGCAGCAGGCGCACCGAGACGGTCGTCAGCAGAAACCCTATGGAGGTTTGCAGCGTCAGCGCCGTGCCCGTATAGCGCGGATCGCCGAGTTCGGTCACGCAAGCCGAAAACTGGGCGCTGTCGGCGACCACAGAAACGCCCCACAGCACGGCCACGGCCACGAGCAGCGCCGGATGCGAGCCGTAGCACATGCCCACCGCAAGGCAGCACGCGCCGCTGACGGCCATCGCCCAGGCCGTGACCCGCGTGCGGCCCACGCGATCGGCAGCCAGCCCCGCCACCACGCAGCCGACGGCCCCGGAGCCGATAGCCAGAAAAGAAGCCGCCTCGGCCAGCTCCGGCGGCCTGCGGCTCTCGGCCAGACTGTCGCGGATCATGGCAGGCATCCAGGTCCACATGGCGTAAAGCTCCCACATGTGCCCGAAATAGCCGAAATTGACCAATCGCAGGGCGCGGTCGCGGAACACGGCCGCAACCTGGCGGAAATCGAAGCGCGCGAGCGGGGGCGCATACGGCCCCTCGCCCACAAAAAGCAGCATGATGAGCGCGCCCGCAAGCGCGGCGAGCGAGAGCGCCGCATTGTTGCGCCGCCAGTCGGCGCTCCCCACCGCATTGACCAGATACGGAAACGCCTTGCCCACCGTGAGCGCGCCCACGAGCGTGCCGATGGCCGCGCCGCGCCCTTCGCGAAACCAGGTGGCGATCAGCTTCATCCCCGGGGGATACATGCCGGCAAGGAAAAAGCCCGTGAGAAAGCGCAAGAATACGGCGGCAGCGGGGCCGCGCGCGAACAATCCGATCCAGGCGTTGGCCGCCGCTCCGCCGGCCATGGAAAACGCCACCAGACGGCGGAGCCTCACGATATCGGGAAGATTGACGAGGGCGCTCAGCAAGGTGCCTGCGACGAAGCCCAGCTGGACGGCAAGCGTCAGCCAGGCGGCGCCGGCGTCATTCAGCCGCCATTCGGCCCTGAGCGCCGGCACCATGGCCGACGAGCTGAACCAGAGCGACATCCCCAGCAGCTGCGCCAGGCACAGCAACGCAAGGATACGCCGGCGGTTCATCTCCGCGTGTCCTCGCAAGAGGGGATGGGAGAGGGGACCGCACCGATGAAAAAGATGCCGGCCAGGTTGCGGACGAGAACCAGGGCCGACAGCGCCAGTGCCACCGTCAATCCCGACTCCCGGGGAAAGCCGTAAAGAGCGAGGGAATCCGTGTAGGCCCACTCGCGGATCCCGAGGCCGGACACGCTGACCGGCAGGAGCGTCAACAGTTCGACTATGGGCACCACCGTCCATAGCGCGAGCCGCTCCGGTGCCGCGCCGGTCGCGGTGCAGAGACGGTGCACGATTTCCAGAACGACCAGGGCATTGGCGAGCGATATCGCGACGAGGGCGGCGGCCGTCCTGCCCGACGACCGGATGACCGCGAACGCCTGCCGCAGCACGGAAAGGCGGCCGCCGGCGCCTGCATTCCCGGTTGCGCCGCTGCGCCGCACGAGGAGCAGCAGGACGGCCAGGGCCGCCCAGCCTGCGGCATACACCGCCGGCAAGGGGACCCCTCGCCACGCAATCGGGCGCAAAAACACGGCGATCGTACCGAAAACGAGCAGGGTGACGAGCCCCGCGCCCCGGTCGAGGATCACCGACGCCAGGCCGAGCCCGAACGAGGCCCCGGCATTGCGCGCCGCGCCCTGCGCCTTGATGATGTCGCCGCCCACGGACGTTGCGCCGATGCCGAAAAACATGCCGGCGAAATAAAGCCGCAGGAACGAGCCGTAGGAGCCGCCGATGCCGAGCGACCGCGCGAGCAGCCGCCAGCGCTGGGCGCACGCCATCTGCGCCCCCCAGTACGCGCACAGAAGAAGGGAAATCAGCGGAAGGTCGAGGCGGGACAGATTGTGCCGGATCGCCGCCGGGTCCGCCGAGCGAAAGACCAGGACGAGGAGGATTGCGGTGATCAGAAGCTTGAGGATCCGGGAGGACGCGGCACGGAGCTTCATCGGCATCGGTTCCCGCTGGAGCGCGTATTGTACTCCATCTGCCGGGCCGGCCGGGCGCGCCATTATTGTGGGACGCAGGGGATCGTGTGTCGATATAATCGGGAAAGAGAGGGGACGGGGAAGAAGCGTGATGGAGCGGGCGGCCGCCGAGCACTGGATGAGGGAAGCCATCGTCGAGGCGCGCAGGGCCGAGACGGAGGGCGAGGTGCCGGTGGGTGCGGTCCTGCTCATCAACGACAAGATCGTGGCGCGGGCGCACAACCGCTCGCTTCAGGCCAGCGACCCGACGGCACACGCCGAGATCCTGGCGCTGCGCCAGGCCGCGTCGTGCATGCGCAACTACCGGCTGCCCGGCTCCGTGCTGGTCGTGACCGTCGAGCCCTGCGCCATGTGCATCGGCGCCATGATCCATGCCCGGGTGGAAGAACTTGTCTTCGGCGCGCCCGATCCCAAGGCGGGCGCCGTGCTTTCGCACTTCCATCTGGCGGACGCCCCGCAGCTCAATCACCGGATCGCGGTCACGGCCGGAATCCTCGAGGAAGAGTGCGGCGCCCTGCTGCGCGCATTCTTTGCGGCCCGCCGCTGACGCCCGGCCGCGCCGCAGCCTACGAACAGGTTCGACCGCGATCGCATGCGCCACGGCCCCAGATTGCGCTTGACCGGGATTTCTTCAGCGAGTATCTTGGCCATGACGCAGCCGGCGGCCGATGGGATTGTGGAAGGCACGGCGGCGTCACGGAATATCCCTGGCATCGGTGAAGGGGAATATTGACGGAGGGTGGAACGCGCGCAGCGCGCGGCCGGACGGAAGGATCCCAGGAATCCCTTTGCGGCCGCGAGTCCCGCTGACGGCGGCACCCGGGCAAACCGATGCAGACCCCGAGGGGGCTGTTCATCCGTTTTCAACAACAAGTGATCAAGGAGTAGGAGATGTATTTTCGATTTTGGAAAGCGACCGCAGTTGTTTGCGTCGCCGTATTGCTCGCCTGCGCACCCGCCGTGGCGCAGCAGAGCGGAGCGAAACTCGAAGGGGTCGTGCGTGACTCCCAGGGCCTGGTGGTTCCGGGAGTGCTGGTCGTGGCCACGCACCAGCTGACCAACGTCTCGACCGAAACCTACACCAACGAGGCCGGGCTCTATGTCTTCCCGTTCCTCTTTCCCGGGCCATACACGATCACCGCCGAGCTGAGCGGCTTCAAGAAGACGAGCGTGAAGGACTTCCAGCTGGAAGTGGCCACTACCAAGACGGCCAATTTCACACTGGAAATCGGGGAAATCAGCGAAACCGTGTCGGTCACGGCCCAGAGCGTGCAGCAGATCCAGCTGAGCACCTCCGACCTGGGGAACGTGATTGCCTCGAAGCAGATCCTGGAGCTGCCGATCCTCAGCCGCCGGGCCATCGACCTCGTGACCCTGGAGCCCGGCATGTCGGGCCTGTCGGCCATGGGGGCGAGGAGCGGGTTCAATTCGCTTTCGATGGACGGCGTGGAAATCACCAGCAGCGAGCTGGGGACTTCGTCGTCGATGTCGATCGCCACCGATGTCAGCCCGGTGGTCGACACGATCGAGGAGTTCCGCGTCATCACCGGCAACCCGAGCGCCGAGTACGGCCGCGAGTCGGGCTTCAAAGTGGAAATCGCCACCAAGTCGGGGACCAACGAGCTGCACGGGAGCGCCTACGAGTTCTTCCGCGGGCGCATCCTCAATGCCAACGGCTTCTGGAACAACGCCAACCCGCTGACCGCGGAGCGGCGCAACCTGACCCGGCACCTGTTCGGCGGCACCATCGGCGGACCCGTGTGGATTCCCGGGGTGTACAACGGCAAGAACCGCACCTTCTTCTTCTTCAACTACGACGCGACACGCCAGAGCCAGGACATCAACGTCACGCGCAGCGTCCTGACAAAGGAGATGAGGCAGGGGCTGTACCGCTTCATCACGCCCAATGTCACCAGAAACCCGGACACCGGCGCGCTGATGACG
>CAZHQK010000213.1:0-12157 GCA_964534795.1 uncultured Acidobacteriota bacterium | reverse complement strand
CTGCCGGTTGTGCTTCAAGTTCTGCGACACGTTTCCCGCTCTGTTTTCCTTGATCGACAAAGAGAAACAGGGAAATGTCGCGGCGATCACGCCGGCGGAGGCCGAGCGCATCCTGGATACCTGCTTCCAGTGCAAGTTGTGCGAGGTGAACTGCCCGTACACGCCGCGCGACGGTCACGAGTACCGGCTGGATTTCCCGAAGCTGGTCCATCGCTTCCGCGCGCTGCGCGCCCGCGAGCGCGGCATCCCGCTGCGCGACCGGGTGCTGGGCAATCCCGACCTGACGGCCCGGATGGCGCGCGCGAGCCTGGGTGTGGCCAACGCCGCCAACCGCGTCCGGGTGCACCGCTGGCTCCTGGAAAAGATGCTCGGCATTCACCGGGACAAGCTTCTTCCGGAATTCGCGGGCCGGACTTTCGAGGCCTGGGCCGAGAGGACCGGGCGCATCGCCCGGGGGCCCGGATGCGAGGTGGTGCTTTTCCAGACCTGTTTCGTGCAGCACAACGCCCCGGAGATCGGCCGCGACACCATCGAGGTCCTCGAGCGCAACGGCGTCGACGTCAAGTGCGTGCGCGGCCTGGAGTGCTGCGGCATGCCCGCTTGGGAGAAAGGCGACCTGAAATCCCTCCAGGCGCATGCCGCGCGCAACCTCGAGATCCTGCTCTCCTTCGTCGAGAAGGGCGCCCGGGTCGCGGTCGTCAATCCGACGTGTTCCATGATGATGCGGCGCGAGTACCCGCAACTGGTGGCGGCGCGCGACCGCGAGGCGGCCGTGAAGCTCGCGGCCGCGGTCGTGGATCCGTGCGAGTTCCTGTGGTCGATCCGCGACCAGGCGCGCTTCAACACCGGCTTCCGGAGCACCCCGGGCGAGGCCGTCGCATGCCATGCCCCCTGCCACCTGCGCGCCCAGGCGATCGGCTTCCGCGGCCGCGATCTCTTGCGCAAAATCCCCGGCGTCCGGCCCGTCATGGTCCAGGAATGCTGCGGGCACAACGGCACCTACGCCATGACCGTCGAGGGCTTCGAGCCCTCGCGGCGCATCGGCGGCAAGGCCTTCGAGGGCATGAAAGAAACCGGCGCGGCCGTCTGGTCGACCGAATGCCCGCTCGCCGCCCTGCAGTTCCAGCAGCACGCGGGCGTCAAACCGCTCCATCCCATGTCGATTCTGGCGCGTGCCTACCGGGAGGACGGATTCCCGAACAAGATCCCACGGCAGGACGCCGGCCGGTGAAAGGGAGCATCGAACCCATGAGAACCGTCGAGCGCAGCGAAATCGTCGACTACCGGACCTACGAAGAAATCCGCCCGGCCTTCCAGCAGCAGGTGTTTGCGGCCAAGGCGGCGCGCAGGGTCCATGTGGGCGCATGCTTCACCTTCCTGTTCGAGAATCACCTGACGATCCGCTATCAGATCCAGGAGATGATGCGGGCCGAGAAGATCGTGCGCGAGAAGGACATCCTGCACGAGCTCGAGACGTACAATGCGCTTCTCGGGGGGCCGGGTGAGCTGGGCTGCAGCCTGCTGATCGAAATCGACGATCCGGCCGAGAGGGCGCTCAGGCTGCGCGAGTGGCTCGAGCTGCCGCGCCGCATCTATGCCCTCATGGAAGACGGCCGCAGGATCCGCCCGCGCTACGACGAAGGCCAGATCGGCCGCGACCGGCTGTCATCCGTGCAATATCTGAAATTCCCCGTGCGGGGCGAGGTTCCCGTGGCGATCGGCATCGACCTGCCGGGAATCGAGGCGGAAACCCGGCTGACGGAAAGCCAGCGCGCGGCGCTCGCCGAGGATCTCCGCTAGCGCGCCGCAGGCGCCCGCGCGAAAATCATGGATATGGATCCAGCTGGAGGTTTAATATCCCCCTGACCGCATTCTGCAAGAAAGGGGGTGCCTGTGCACAAGACGTTCTGCCTGATCGCCGTTCTCTTCTTCGCCGCCGCCCTTCTCGGCCAGACCGCTCAGAAGAAGGGACCCAAGGTCTACATCTCGGTCGACATGGAAGGAATCTGGGGCGTGGTGCACGGAGACCAGGTCTCGTCGACTTCCGGCGAGTACGGCGTGGCCCGCCGCTGGATGGCCGAGGACGTCAATGCCGTCGTGCAGGGATTGTACGGCGCCGGGGCCGCGGAGATCGTGGTGAACGACTCGCACGGCAGCATGCGCAACATCCATGCCGACGCCCTCGATCCCAGGGTTTCCCTGATCAGCGGTACTCCCAAACCGCTGGCGATGATGGAGGGAATCGACTCCTCGTTCGATGCCTGCATTTTCGTTGGCTACCATGCGCGCGCCGGATCGTCGCCGGCGATTCTGGACCACACCATCTCGGGTGCCGCGATCCGCTCGATCCGCATCAACGGGCGGGAAATGCCGGAGCTCGGGATCAACGCGGCCATCGCCGGATACTTCAAGGTTCCCGTCGTCATGCTCAGCGGCGACACCGAGACCTGCGCCCAGGCCAAGGCCATCCTGGGGAACGAGCTGGTCACGGCGCCCGTCAAGGAAGCCATCGGGCGCGTGGCCGCGCGCCTCTACCCGGCCGAGGAGGCGCGCCGCCGGCTGAAAGAGGCGGCCGCGGAGGCACTGGCCAAGAGGACCAGGATCCCCGCATACCGCCTCGATGCGCCGTACGTTTTCGAGGTGGAATTCAACAACAGCGCGCAGGCGGAACCGCCCGCGATGTTGCCGCAGGTGAAGCGGACCGGCGCGCGCGCCGTGACCTTCACGACCGGCGACTACCTGGAGGGCTTCAAGCTCCTGCGCGCCGTCATCGCGCTTGCCGGAACCGTGTCGTGATGCCGGCCGCCGGGCGGACCAGCCCGGCGGCCATGTAATGCGCGAGAAAGGAGCGGATCGATGAAACGCCGGGAATTCCTCAAGCAGTCGGCCGCGGGCGCCGCGGCCGTTTCCATCATGCCGCAGGCGCTTCTGTCGCAGGCCGAGGACAAGGCCGGGGTCGCGCTGGTCAAGACCGGGGATCGCGCCGCCGGCATTTCCGCCGCCTTGCGCCTGATCACCTTCCCCTCGCCCAAGGGCAAGAAGGTCCTGATCAAGCCCAATTTCAACACGGCCGACCCCACGCCGGGCTCGACGCACAACGACACGCTGCGCCGGCTCGTCCTCGAGATGAAGGAGCGCGGCGCCGCCCGCATCACGGTCGGCGAGCGCAGCGGGCCGCCGCCGACGAAATCGGTCATCGAGGCCAAGGGCATTCCCGCCATGGCTGAGGAACTCGGCTTCGACATCGTCAACTTCGAGGAGCTGCCGCCTGAGGGCTGGGTTCACTGCAACCCGCCCGGCTGCCACTGGCAGAACGGTTTCGATGTCGCGCGGCCGATCGTCGAGGCCGAGTATCTGCTGTGGACCTGCTGCCTGAAAACGCACGGCGCGGGCGGGGTCTTCAGCATGTCGATCAAGCTGGCCGTGGGCGCCACCAACAAGAGCCTGATGCGCGAGCTGCACGGCGCGCGGCAGACCCACATGCGGCGCATGATCGCCGAGATCCATCAGGCCTTCCGGCCGCACGTCATCGTCATGGACGGCATGGAAGCCTTCGTCGACGGCGGCCCCTCGCGCGGCAAGCTGGTCACGCCGGGCGTGATCGTGGCGGGCACGGACCGGATCGCCGTCGATGCCGTCGGCCTGGCGGTGCTCAAACAGCAGGGAGCCAACGCGGCGATCATGTCGGTGAAGATCTTCGAGCAGGAGCAGATCCAGCGCGCCGTGGAACTCGGCCTGGGCGTGGCGGGTCCCGATCGCATCGAGATCGTCACGGGCGATGCGGAAAGCCGCGCTTACGCCGACACGCTCCGGGAGATCCTGGCGCAGGGCTGAGGGAGGCCCTTCTACCATGCGGAAGACTTCGATGCGTTTGCTGTCGTTTGCCATGGCGCTGCTCTTTTGGAGTGCCGGCGCCGTGGCCCAGGGCAATCCCCAGTACGAGCTCAGGGGTTTCTTCCAGCAGGACCGCTCGTTTTCCCTGTGGTCCGGAAGCCCCGACTTCGACATTCAGGGCGCTCGATCGAAGGGCGGGGGATTCGGTTTTGCTCTCACACCGGCGGAATGGTTCGCCCTGTGGACGGAGGTTGCTTTCTTTTCCGGCGTGCGCCAGGGGGACTACACGCTGAGCTTCCTGGTCGAGACGCAGGGGCTGCGCTACAGCACGGCTTGGCGCGGCCCGTTCCGCGTGTACGGCCGCGGCGGCGTGGGCTTCGCGCGCTTTGTCTTCGAGGGTCCGGGCTTCGCTGCGGCTTACTACAAGATGAGCCTGGTCTATGGGGGCGGAGCGGAAGTCCGGCTGAGCGATCCGGTCTCTTTCTTCGTCGACGCCTCGGCGCTGACGATGGGCCTGCCCGAGCTGACCGCCGTGCCGGGCCGCGACAAGTGGGATACGAGCATCCTCCTCGGCTTCGGCATCGCCGTCAAATTCTGAAAGAGCGTGTCCGCGCCCCGAGGCTGTCCTGAAACTCGATTCAGCCTCCGCAGCCGCGAGTCCCGTCACGTCTCGCACGAGCGCTGCATGCCTATCCCCGACGGAGCGGCACGGGCGCCTGAGCGCGATCGGGTCTCGAGGCAACGGCGCCGGGCGCGCGCCTCGCCGCGATGCTGCGTGCTCTGCGGCGCCCGGCCGTCAGGGAGCCGGCGGGCGGAGGAGGTAGCGGCTGAAGTCGAGGCCCTCTTCTTTCATCAGCCTCTCGACCTCGTCCACGGCCTTGGGAGCGCCGGCGGTCAGAACCAGCCGCCCGCTGTCGGTGATCAGCACGTCGTCCTCGATGCGCACGCCCAGCCCCTCGTCGCGCAGGTAAAGGCCCGGTTCGATCGTGATCACCATGCCGGGCTCCAGCCGGCCCAGCGTGCCGACATCGTGCACCTGCAGCCCGATCGAGTGGCTCAGTCCGTGGATGTAATAGCGGCGCAATCCGCTCCGGTCCTGGATCAAGCCCAGCTTCACCAGGCCGGCCGCGAGGATTTCGTCGACCTTCGCGTTGACGTCACGCATCTCCACGCCCGGCCCGAGCATCTCGATGGCCGCCCGATTGGCCGCGAGCACGATCTCGTAGATATCGCGCTGCCTCTTCGTGAAGGTCCCGCTGACCGGAATCGTGCGCGTGATGTCGGCCGTATACCTTTGGTATTCAGCGCCGATATCCACCACGACCAGGTCGCCGGCCTCCATCTTTCTCGTGTTCTCGCTCCAGTGCAGGATGCAGGAGTTCGGGCCCGAGCCGACGATCGACGCAAAACCCGGGCGGCGCGCGCCGTTGATCGAGAAGACGTGCTCGATGACCGATTGCAGTTGATACTCGTACAACCCCGGCCGCGCCGTACGCATCGCCTCCTTCTGCGCTTCCACGGTAATGGCGGCTGCGGTCTTGAGAATTTCGATCTCGGCCGGCGACTTGATGCGCCGCAGAGGGGCGAGGAGCGGCGCCGCCGGCTTGAGCGTGAAGGCCGCGCCCCGGTCGCGCGCCTGCTTCAGAAGCTGCTCGTCGTCCGTAAGCGGAGCGCTCAGGCTGCGCGAACGGCGCTGGTCGAGGTATACGACCGGGACTGTCCCCAGCAGGATGCCGTCGAGATACGAGGGGAACTCCGCCGCCGGGCGTACGCTATCGAAGCCCGGTCTCTCGGGCGGCTTGGAAGCACCGGCCGGCGCGCGCGCGGCAGCACCTGCGGCGGCGACGAACAGGATTTCCCGCGGGCCCGCGGCACGGGCGGGCGCGCCTTCTCCGGCTTTGGCCTCGGCGTAGAGAACGAGCGCCGCGCCGGGCTCGTCGATGCCCGTGAGGTAGTAAAGATTGTTTTCCCGGCGTGCGGGGGCGTCTTCCGAACCCGTTGCGGCAGCCCTCAGGATCATGACGCTGTTCGGCTCCATGGCGGCGCGCACCGCCTGGCGGCGCCTGGCGTATTCCTCGGGCGACTGCGCGCCCGCGATGGCAGGCGCAAGGCAGCAGAAAAGCAGGGAAGCGAGCAGGCGAGGTTTTCCGGCTTGGGAGTGCATAGGGTACCTCCGAGAGATTTCTTCAATAAATCGGCGAAATGCAGGCGCAATCCCCGATCGATTCGGGATCTGTGCAATCAAGCCCATGACGGGGCATTTTTCTGCCGCCCCTTCAGGGCTTGTCGTTCCGGCGACCCGTATCCCCGGGTTCGCTTGCGCTCACCCGGGGCTACTTTCTGCCGTCCCTCCGGGACGGGGGTCGCGCACGCGGCCGGCGGGTCGCGAGTGGGCGAGCCATCCGGAGGGCCTTCTCACTTCGCCGACCGGCGTTCCGCTCTCCAGTCGGCCTGCGCGCCGTTGGCGCTCCTGATCACGCCGGCGATGACATTCCCCTGGACCCGCCCCGAGTATTCGCGGGCCGACGACGGATTCTCGTCCACGCTGAAGCTGATGCGGTCGCCTTCGAGCTTCGCATTGCGCAGCGCGAACTCCTTCGCGCCTGCCCTCAGGCTGCCCCCGATCTTCTGAAAAGTCTGCCGCATGCTGAGCTCGGCCGGTCCCGACGGCGTGCGCCAGGTCCAGACTCCCTCGACCTTCGCCGGCACGATCCACAGATACGCCGTGCGCCCGTCGGCGGTGACGCTGCGATCCGGCTCCCAGTCTTCCATGTCGAAGGCGTGCGAGACCACGCGCGTTCCCGGTTTCATTTCGAGGATCTTGGGCCGCAGCTTCATGTTGAGCGACGAAAGCAGATACATCGTGAGGACCGTCGCCTGGCTGAAGTCGGCCTCGAAGATATCGCCCTGCACGAAGGTCGCCTTGCCGGCGACGCCTTCCCTGACAGCGTTGCTCCGCGACAGCTCGACCATGTCGGGATTGTACTCGATCCCCAGGGCGCGCGCGCCGCGCTTGGCGGCGGCGATCACGATGCGCCCGTCGCCCGAGCCGAGGTCGATGACGTAATCGGCGGGCGTGACGCCGGCCATGTCGAGCATGGCGGCGACGAGCTCCTCGGGCGTCGGCACCCAGACGACATCCTTGCCCGCCTGGTAGGGAGTCGGCTGGTATTGCTGGGCGCCCGCGGGCGCCGCGATCATCGCCAATATGCAAAAAACCGCCGGAATTCTTTCTCGCATGTCTGTCGGATCTCCTGCTCGATCGGTTGCACGGCCGGCATTCTAGCCGCGACCCCGGCCGCATTACAGGGAAAAATGCCCGCTTGCTTTTTGCTTGCTCCCCCGGACGCTTCGTATGAAGCTTTTCCGAGCGCAGGAGGATCCCATGAGGCAATCGAACCGCATGTCTTGTCTGCCGGCATTTGCCCTCGTCGTATTCACCGCGGGAAGCGGGGTCGTCGGCGCGCCCCAGCGGCAGGCGGGGCGGCCGCTCGCCCTCGAGGATTATTACCGGATACAGACGGTAGGCAATCCGCAGATCTCGCCCGACGGGCGATGGGTGGCGTTCACCGTCTCGGCGCGCGTCGAGGAAGACAACAGCACGCGCACGGAAACCTACCTCGTTCCCACCGATGCTTCCGCCGGACCGAGCCGTGTTCTCCATTACGGCCGGGATATCGCGGAAGCGCGCTGGGCCGACGACGGCCGTCTCCGGTACACGGCCGATCGGCAGCAATGGACCGTGAATCCGGCAGACCTGCAGGCGCCGCCGCTGCCCGTGGAACGTATGCCGGCCGGTGCGGTCGCGAGCCGGGACGGCAACTGGATCGCCTTCACCCGAGACAAGCCGCTGCCCGCAAAGAAGCCCGTGCGCGGCTCCGAGTTCGAGCGCCGGCATGAGGAACGCTTCAAGGGGGCGATCTTCGACTGGAAGGATTTCCAGCGCGACGGCGCGCCCTTTCCGGCACCCGATCCGCGCGCGCGGCCGGCGGCGCAAGTGATAATCCGTCCGGCGCGGGGCGGCGAAGAAAAGGTCATCCTGGACATGGACCTGCGCCCCTCCGGCCTTGCCTGGCATCCCGAAGGCCGGATGCTCGCCTTCATCGCCGATTCGGACTGGCGCGACGAGCTGAAATACGAGCGCTCCGATCTGTGGCTCTTGACGATCGAAGGCCGCGTGACGCGGCTCACCGATGATCTCTACGTGTACGCCAACGCCGATTTCTCGCCCGACGGCCGATATCTTTCCTACACGCGCACGTTCGGCACCGACATGATCATCCGGCAGAAGCTCGATCACGGAGGTCCGCGCGACCTGTTCATTCGCCCGGTTGCGGGAGGGGAGCCGGTCAATCTTACGGCGCACTGGGACCTGGAGCCGGGAGCGCCGCGCTGGTCGCCCGACGGCAGGTTCCTGTACTTTACGGCCGAGACCGGCGGTGCGCTGCACCTGTTCCGCGCTTCGGTCCCCGCCGGCGAAGTCGAGCAGGTGACCCGAGGAGAGCGGCGCCTCAACGGCCTGACGATCGACAGGAGCTTCACCCGCATGGCCTATACGGTCGGATTGCACGAATCCCCTCCGGAAGTCCATGCCGCCGCCATCGACGGCAGCGGCGAGCGGCGGCTCACCGCGATCCACAAGACCATCCTTGCGGAAGTCGCGTTCAGCAAGGCCGAGCGCCTGCAATGGGCGAGTTATGACGGTACGCGCATCGAGGGCTGGCTGCTGTTTCCTTACGGATTCGATCCGGCCCGCGGGCCGTACCCGCTGATCGTAACCAGCCACGGCGGGCCCCATTCGGCGACGGGCTACGCCTTCGACTTCAAGAAACAGTTTTTTGCCGCCAACGGGTACTTTGTTCTCGATACGAATTTCCGCAGCTCGACCGGTTACGGGGAAGCCTTCAAGTGGGCCACCTGGGGGGAGTGGGGCAGGAAGGACGGCGAGGACGTGATGTCCGGCATCGACTACGTGCTCAAACGCTTCCCGATCGACCCGAAGCGCGTTGGGCACACGGGGCATTCCTATGGGGGTTTCTTGACGAACTGGTTGATCACGCAGTACCCCGAACGCTTCGCCGCCGCGGTTACGGGCGCGGGGATCAGCAACTGGATGAGCGATTACGGCACGGCCGACATCTATCGCACGAAGGAGACGGAGTTCTTCGGCACGCCCTGGGATGCGGAAGCGCGCGAACGCATGATCCGCCAGTCGCCGCTCGCCCATGCCGGCAACGTGCGCACGCCGACGCTGTTCGTGCACGGCGAGGCGGATCAGCGCGTTCCGTACGAAGAAGGCGAGCAGATGTATTTCGCGCTCAAGCGCCGCGGCATCCCCGCCAGGATGATCCAGTACGCGGGGCAGCCCCATTCCATCGGCGGCCACTGGAACAATGTACACCGGATGATGCACGAGCTCGAGTGGTGGCGGACGTACATGCCTGCCAGGTAGTGCGTCCCGCGCGCTGCGCGGGACGTATCCGTCCCGGAGGGACGGAAGCTGGTAGCTCCAGGTGAGCGGAAGCGAACCTGGAGATAAGGGACGGCATGCGACAAGCCCCGAAGGGCCGGCAGAAGGATAAATCAGAAACCCTGGTCTATCGGCCCTCCGGGGCTCGACTGATCGATACGCCCCTTTCCGGGGGTTCGCCTGCGGCTCACCCCCGGCTACCGGCTCAGGGCCCCTGCCGGGGCCGAATTCGCATAGATTGCGCGCGAGTAGGTCCAGGGCGCTGCGCGGGACCGGTGGCTTCAAGCAACAAGCTTGCGGTTCGGTACGGCGCGGCGGGCCTACTCGTCCATCACATGCAGGCGGCGCGGCGTTTGCCAGGCGCCGCGCGTGAAGTCGGGAAACTCGACCGGCTTGCTCCCGGCGGCCACCGACCGTTCGCTGAGGGCCGAGACGGCGCTCCAGGCAGCGGCGTCGTACACGTCCTGGTCCGTCGGCCTGCCGCGGCGCAGGGCCTCGATCAGGCGAAAATCCTCGATGAAGTCCATGCCGCCGTGGCCCGCCCCCTTCGATTTCTCTTCGAGCTGCTTCCAGATCGGATGCGTGAATTGGGCGTAGCGTGAGGCCTCTTCCCAGCGGTCCGCGGGACTTTTCCCCTCGATATAAAGCCGCGCCGGCAACGGGTATTTCTGGAATATGCCAGCCGTGCCCTGCACGATGTGGATGCGGCTGTAAGGCCGGGGCGAAGAACAGTCGTGGTACAGGGTGATGATCCTGCCCCTGGCCGTGTGGATCAGGGAGACGTTGATATCCCCGAGCGCATAGCGCTGCCGGGCGCGCGGATCCTCGGCGCCGAATTTCGCGGCCGCATACAGATTCAAGCCCGCCGACTTGCTGCTCATCGAGACCAGATGCGTGAAGCGGTCGCCGCGGTTGATCTCCATGCACTGGGAAACCGGTCCCAGGCCGTGCGTGGGGTACAGGTTGCCGTTGCGCCGGATGGAATGGGCCGTGCGCCACAACCCTTCGCCTTCGCCCGAGAACTTCAGAGCGCGCAGATCGTGCAGGTAGCCGGCCTCGGCGTGCAGGATCTCCCCGAGCATGCCCTTGTGCACCAGGTTGAGGCAGAGCATTTCGTCGCGGTCGTAGCAGCAGTTTTCCATCATCACGCAGTGGCGGCGCGTCTTCTCGGCGGTCTCGACCAGCTGCCAGCATTCATCGAGCGTTACCGCGGCCGGCACCTCGGTCGCGGCGTGTTTGCCGGCCTCCATGGCGGCGAGGCATATGGGCACGTGCCACTCCCAGGGAGTGGCGTTGTAGACCAGGTCCAGGTCGTCGCGCTCGCACAGGCGTTTGAAGTCCCAGGGGCCGCGGCTGTATCCCTCGGGCTTCCTCTGCCCGGCCTCCACCACCCATTGCTGCACGCGCGCGACTTTTTCCTCGACGATGTCGCAGACCGCGCGGATCTCCACGCCCTCGATCCTGAGCAGGTTGCGCACGTGCGCCGAGCCCATGCCCCCCACTCCCACGTAGCCGATGCGCACGACTTCCATGGGGGGTGCGTGGTACTCCATCATGCTTTCCCGGCGGGCGGCAGCCCGGGCAGGGCCGACCGCCGTCATGCCTCTTATAAGGCCGGCGGCGCCGGCGGCGATGAATTCCCTGCGTCCCCACGGCTTTTCCGGAGATCCGGTCATGGCGCCTCCCTTCGAAGAGCGGCCGCGTGCGGCTTCCCGGACCGGAGACTACTGGGATGCATCGCGGGCCGAATACACCGGTATCATCCACGCGCGGGCGCGCGCGGGCAAGATGTTTCGGGACGCGAATCTATCCGTTGCGCGGCCCGGCCCGCCAACGGTAAGATGAAAACCCTGCCGCCGGATGCAGGCGGCTTGGGGAGCGCAACGCATGCCATCGGACCGCCGCGACAAGATCCGCGAGCTGCTGCGCCTGTCCCACGAACTGGGACGGGAAGACCGCGGCATGGCGATTCTCGGCGAGGGGAACAGTTCCGCGCGCCTGGGCGACGGCTCGTTCGTGATCAAGGCGAGCGGCAGCAGCCTGGGAACCTTGCGCGCCGGCGACCTGGTCGAATGCACGAGCGGCCCGCTGCTGCCGCTTTTCGATCGGCGCGGCGCCGGCGACGCGCAAGTGGAGGCGGCACTGGAAGCCTGCCGTGTCGATCCCCGGAGCAAGAAGCCCTCGATCGAGACGCTGTTTCATGCCTTTTTTCTGAGCTTGCCGGAGGTCGAGTTCGTGGGGCATACGCACGCTCCCGCGGTATCGAGGATCCTGTGCTCGCCGCAGGCGCGCCTCTTTGCCTCGAGGCGTCTCTTCCCGGATGAGGTTATCTGCTGCGGTGAGGCCAGCGTGTTGGTTCCCTACACCGATCCCGGCCTGCCTCTGGCGCGCGCGATCCGCAGCCGCACGCGCTCCTACATGGGGCGATACCGCCGGGCGCCGCGCGTGGTTCTGCTCGAGAATCACGGCATCGTCACGCTCGGGCGTACTCCCGAAGCGGTGCTGGCGGCCATGCTCATGGCGGAAAAGGCCGCGCGCATCTGGCTGGGCGCGGCCCTGCTCGGCGGGCCGCACTTCCTTCCTGCGTGCGAGGTGCGCCGCATCGCCGGGCGGGCCGACGAGGAGTGCCGCCGGCGCGCCATGAAGATCTGACCCGTCGGTACGTTCCGCACGCCAGTATGCCCCGCGCGCCGAGTAGAAACCCCGGTCTGTCGGCCCTCCGGGGCTCGGATGATCGATGCGCCCCTTTCCGGGGGTTCGCCTGCGGCTCACCCCCGGCTATCAGCTCAGGGCCCCTGCCGGGGCCGTATCCGTCCCGGAGGGACGGAAGCGGGTAGCTCCAGGTGAGCGCAA
>CAZHQK010000212.1:0-29658 GCA_964534795.1 uncultured Acidobacteriota bacterium | reverse complement strand
CATTCGGATGTCCGCCTCGCAGTCAAGAACTGTCCAATAATCAGGCAGTCTAATTCTCTATTTTACTTTCAGTTACGAGGACTATCCAACCGGCCGACAATATGGCCGAATAACTCCGTCGGCGGCTGTTTTTGGTGTTTTCATAAATCCATATCAATCTATGATTTACCGTATCCGGCTTCATTTCCTGCTTATGGTCCCGGATTTGCGTGGGATACCGGCGGAATGACAGCGGAAACGATCCCGATGGAGGATGACATGCCGATGACGGAAGGGTCCTGGGATGGAAGCGAGGAAATGGAACTTTTGCGCAGGTGCCGGTCGAACGACGCCGATGCCTGCAACCGCATTCTCCAGCGCTACCACCGGAAGATCTACAACACCGCCTATCGCATCCTGGGTGAGCCGGCATCGGCCGAGGACGCATCGCAGGAAGCTCTCCTGAACGTCTACCGCGGGCTTTCAAGGTTCCGCGGCGACTCGCAGGTTTCGACCTGGATCAGCCGCATCACCGTCAATGTCTGCCTGGGCATGATGCGCAAGGGAAAAAACCAGCGCGTGGTGGCTCTCGATGATGATGTCGCGCGCTCCCTGCCGGCCGATGCGACGCCCTACCTGGACCCGGAGCGGTACGCCGCGAGCGGCGAGCTGGGCGAGCGCATCGGGCGGGCTTTCGCGCGTATGTCGCCCAAGCACCGCGCGGTCGTGCGCATGCACGACATGGAAGGCTACACCATCCCCGAGATTGCGCGGCGCCTGCGCTGCCCGGCCGGCACCGTCAAGTCGCGCCTTTTCTACGGGCGCGAGCAATTCAAGGAAATCTTCAAATCAGCCGGGCGCGAACCGGCCCGCAAACCCACCGTCCACTGAAAGAACCGGAGCGCCCAGGCGGCTTCTGGAAAGCCTGCCTGCGTGCTAAAATTTGCGCTCCGGGCAACCCGGCACAAGCTTCCTGATCCACATATGATGCATCCGGGGACTGCAAGCAACCGATGGAAGGCTTACTATTTCCGGCCGCCCGAAGGCGCCGGTAGTGGGGCCGACTACTATCCCCATTACTTTTTCGAGGCCAAGATCGACATCGACGACATCCGCTCCGGATACCATGAAACTCGAAGCGTAAGCAGAGCCCTCGAGGTGCGCCCGTGCCATGCGGATGAGTTCTGGACGGCCGACATGCTCGCGAGCGTGGATCCTTCGGATGTCCAACCCGAGGCTCCCGCCGGCGTGGCCCTGCATCCCTTGCCCTCCTACGTGACCGAAGAGATGCTCGATCAGGCGGAAAGGCAGTTTGTCCTCTACCTGATGCGGCACGAGAAGGCGCGCTTCTACCGCAACTACGCGCTCAAGATCTACTCGGCGGCCGGGGAGAGCGCGTGGGATTTCAGCAACCGGTGCCTGGAAATACTGAGCGACGGATTTCACGCCGACCTGAACGGCCTGAGGGAAGTGATCAACCGCCGCCTGGAGCTCCTGCGCGAGAGGTTTTTCGCCCAGATGCGGACGGATGAGATCGATGCCTCCCATTGGGCCCTGCGCCAGCGGGATTGCCTGAATGCGGTCACGGAGCGCATCGATGCCATGTTTCTCGACGCCGGCCTCTTTTCCACTACGCGCATTCCGGAGGTCGCCTGTTCCGGCGAGACGCTCACCGACCTCGAGGAAAAGCTGATCGCTCTGCAGCGGGAGGCGCTTCGCGAGGTCGAGAGCCTCATTGCGAGCTACCGGGAAAGAGCCTGCAATATCGACGAGTACGTGGTTCACCCGGGGCTCAGGGATGTTCACATGGTCCGGGCCGGTATGCTCTGGATGCCGCGGCGGGACCTTCCATCATGAGTGCCGGCAGGATTGCGGTGGCGATGAGCGGCGGGGTCGACAGTTCGACCGCGGCCGCCGTTCTGAAGCAGCGCGGCTGCGAGGTGGTGGGCTTCTCCATGCAGCTCTGGGATCGGAGGCGGAATCCGCCCGGCGCTTCCGAACCCCGTTCGGCCCGCTGCTGCGCCCTGGAGGATATCGACGACGCACGCTCGGTGGCCGCCCGCCTGGGCATTCCCCATTACGTCGTCAATCTGGAGAAGGAATTCGAACAGACCGTCGTGCGCGCGTTCATCGACGATTATCGCCGCGGACTGACGCCGTCGCCCTGCGTGCTGTGCAATTCCCGGATGAAGTTCGACCGCCTGCTGCAGATGGCGGAGCTGATCGGGGCGACCCATGTGGCGACGGGCCACTATGCGCGGGTCCACCTCGATCCGGAAATCGGCCGATACGCCCTGTTGAAGGGGTGCGATGCGGCGAAAGACCAGTCCTATTTCCTGTTCGAATTGAAACAGGAGCAGCTGGCGCGCGCGCTCTTCCCGCTGGGGTCCATGGAAAAGGCGCAGGTGCGGCGGATCGCCCGGGAGCACGGCCTCGAGGTCGCCGGGAAGTCCGAGAGCCAGGAAATCTGCTTCGTCCCGGACGGCGACTATGCCGCCTTCATCGAGCGCCATTCGGCGGAGGTACTCTGCGGCGGGCCCGACGCGGCCGCCTTTCCTCCGGGCGAGATCGTCGATTTGTCGGGCAGGGTTCTCGGCGCGCATTCCGGCATTCACCGGTATACGATCGGCCAGCGGCGGGGGCTCGGAATAGCTCGGGGCATGCCCCTGTACGTTGTCGGGCTCGATCCTGAGACCCACAGGGTGATCGTCGGCGAGCGCGCGCACCTCGTGCGGCGCTCGTTCCGGGTCGTGCGCCCGAACTGGGTATCCATTGCCCGGCCCGGCGGGCCCATCCGGGCGGCGGTCAGGATCCGGTCGCGCCACCGGGAGGCGCCGGCGACCGTGCGCGTCCTCGACGATGATCTGGTGGAAGTGGTCTTCGACACGCCGCAGGCGGCTGTCACGCCGGGGCAGGCCGCGGTCTTTTACGACGGCGAGCGGGTGCTGGGGGGCGGATGGATCGCGAGAGACTGAGCCGCCCGACAGGGCGCGCCTGACGGGCGATGGGTGCCTCATGGGTTCAGGGTGCCGGGAAGTCCTGATCGTGGCGGGCGAGGCGAGCGCCGAACGGTACGGCGCCCGGCTGGTCGAGCGCCTCCGGGAGCGATGCGGAGCCGGGCAGCTTCGTTTCTTCGGCACGGGCGGCGATGAAATGGCGAAAGCCGGCGTCAGGCTGCTCGGCCATGTCCGGGAGTTGGGGAGCATCGGGCCCCGTGAAGCCCTGTCGCACCTGCTGAAATATCGTGAGGTCTATCGCCGCATCCTGCGCGAATGCGCACAGAGGAGGCCGGCCGTTGCGGTCCTGATCGACTTTCCCGAGTTCAACCTCAGGCTGGCGAGGAGGCTGAAGCGTGCGGGCATCAAGGTCGTCTATTACGTAAGCCCGCAGCTCTGGGCGTGGCGCCGGGGCAGGGTGCGCATCGTGAGGCGCTCGGTCGACAGGATGGCGGTCATCCTGCCCTTCGAGGAAGAGTTCTACCGCAGGCGGGGCGTGGCCGCCGAGTTCGTCGGGCATCCCATTCTGGAAGACTTCGCCCCCGACCGCAACCGCGACCGCTTCCTGCAGTCCCTCGGCCTCGATCCCCTGCGGCCGACGCTCGCAGTGCTCGCAGGCAGCCGCCGCCGCGAGGTCGAGTACATCCTCCCGGTGCTGCTGCGCGCCTCATTGCTGGTTCTCGGCAGGATGCCCGCGCAATTCCTGGTATCCGTGGCCCCGACGATCGAGGAGCGCCGGATCCACGCAATCATGGAGGAAATCGTCGGCCGCGACCAGCGGCGGTTCTTCCGCACGGCGGCGGTACCGGCCCGGGATGTGCTGGCATGCTGCGACTTCGCCTTCGTCAAGAGCGGCACCAGCACCCTGGAGGCTGCTCTGGCGGGCACGCCCTTCCTGATCGCCTACAGGATCTCGCCCGCCAGCTGGCTTGCCGGCAGGATTCTGGTTCGCAGTCGGTGGAAAGGCTTGGTAAACTTGGTTGCCGGGGAAGAGATCGTGCCCGAGTTCTTTCAGGGAAGGGCCGCCCCGCAAGTGCTCGCGTCGGTCGCCTTGCGATACCTGGAGAGCCCCGAGGAGATGCAGGCGATGCGTACGCGCCTGGCGCGCGTACGCGAGCTTCTGGGGGCGCGCCGGGCCTCGGAGTCGGTGGCCGCCATGGTGGCACAGTACCTGTAGACAGGGGGAGAACGGGATGAGGATCGCTCGCCTTCGGGCGTTCGGAAGCTGGCTGCTCCTGCTGTGCCTGCCTGCGGCGAGCGCCGCCCAGGCACGGCGTGCCGCCGCTCCGCTGCCGCGCATCGACGTCGAGAATTACGCGCTCGATGTCAACCTCAAGCCCGACCAGCACGAGCTGACGGCCACGGCCAGGATCACCTTCCGCACGCTGGAGCGCACCGAAACCGTGGTCTTCGAAATCAGCGAGAACCTCTCGGTGCGCAGGATCGTGGACGAAAAAGGCATCGAGATCCTCTTCGGGCAGGAAGAAGCCGGCCCCGGCCTGCTGTCGTTGCACTTTGCAGCGCCGCTGAATCCTGATGAGCGAGTGACCGTCACCGTCGAATATGAAGGAGGTTTCGACAGGGACCGCTACAGCCGGAACTATACGCGTGACGAAGGCGCCGCTTATATAGGGCCCGAAGGCAGCTACCTTCTCTATGCGGCCAGGTGGTTTCCCGTCCATGATCCCATGGTCGACCGGGCGACGGCGACCGTCGAGGTGACCGTGCCCCTGGGCTTGATCGCCATCGGCCCCGGCGTGCAGCTTCCCGTGGTCACCAGGGGCATCAGCGAGAAGTTCGGCTGGCAGGCCGCAAGGCCGATCCTGCCGAACTCCGTCGTGGTGGGGGAGTTCTTCGAGCGCAGGGTGGAGGCCGCGGGGGTGCAGTTCAGCTGCTTCGCGACCGAAGGCCGACTCGAGGCGATGGAAAAGATCGCGCGTTCGGCCGCCGGCATCGTCGATTACTACAGCAAGACCTTCGGCCCGGCGTCCGCCGGATCCAACTACCGCCTGGTCGAGGTCGACGACCGCGTCAAAGCCCCCGGCACTTTCGGAACCATCTTCGTCCCGGGCCGCGAGCTGTCTTCGAAGAACCCGTCCGTCCGCGACCTGGCCCGCAGGATCGCCTACCAATGGTGGCTGGAAACGGTGGGCGTCAACGACCGCGGATCGCTCTGGCTCGCCGACGGCCTGGCATATTACTCGGCGGCCATGTATCTGGAGCAGGCGAACGGACCCGAAGCCTTCCAGGCGGAACTGAACGATCTGTCGGTGCTGGCCTTGAAGTTCGAAAGCAAGGGCCCCATTCGCGGCGGATACGACCTCGGCTATCAGTCCGAGTCCTACCAGTCGGTCGTCGCCGGAAAAGGAGCCTGGGTCCTCAACATGCTGCGCGAACTGCTCGGTCGGCCCCGGTTCGCTCAGTTGCTCCGGCAGTACCTGGCCGAATGTACGGAGCAGGGAGGTTCGACGGAATCCTTCGAAAAACTGGCGGCTTCCATCTTCGGCAAGGAGCTGCGCTGGTTTTTCGCCCAGTGGATCGACACCACCGGCGTCCCCGAGCTGCAGGCGGACTACGTGATATTCCGCACGGTCGACGGCTTCCGTGTTTCGGGGACCGTGAGTCAGGCACGGGATCTGTTCCGCATGCCGCTCGACGTCCAGGTGGTCACCAGGGCGGGCGTGCAGACTGGAAGCATCATGCTGGACGGCAAGTCCACCCCCTTCGATATCGAGACTGCCACATGGCCCGAGCGGGTGGTGCTCGATCCCGGAGGAAAAATCCTGCGCGACTCGCCGGAGCTGCAGATCGCCGTCCAGATCACCCTGGGTGCCGAACTCAAAGAGAAGGGCGACTTCGTCGGGGCCATCCGCGCGTACGAAAACGCTCTCAAGAGAAACCCGCGCAGTTCGCTCGCCCATTTTCGCCTGGCTGAGGTTTTCTTCGAGCAGTCCAACCTGAACTCGGCCGCCGATTCCTTCCGCAACGCCCTCAACGGCGACAGGAATCCGCCCTGGACCGAGGTCTGGTCCTATATCTATCTGGGCAAGATCTTCGACATTCTCGGGCAGCGCCAGCGCGCCCTGGCGGAATACAACAAGGCCCTGAACACCAAGGACGACACCTTCGGCGCGCAGGCGGAGGCCAAGAAATGGCTGGCGACGCCCTATACCAAGGAAGCCATGGAGCCTGCGCCGCCGGATTGAGACCATGAGTTCCTGGGGAGCGACTGCGCAGCGGCTGCGCGTTCCGGCCGGCACCGTCCTGGGGATCGTTTTCCTGCTGCTCATGCATCCTTCGTTCCGCTCCCTGTGGCTCGGGGGAACGATCGCCATGCTGGGATCGCTGGTGCGCATCTGGGCCGCGGGCCATCTCGAGAAGGGCCGCGCGCTCGCCCGCAGCGGCCCCTATGCCTTCACGCGCAATCCCCTCTATTTCGGCTCCTTCCTGATGGCCCTCGGAATCCTGCTGGCAGGCCAGGTATACTGGCTGCTGCTTCCCTTCGTTGCGTTTTTCGCGGCCTTCTATGTTCCCGTCATGCGCAGGGAGGAGCAGGAACTGCTCCAGGGTTACGGGGATCTTTTTCTCGAATATGCCGGCACGGTGCCGTTTTTTTTCCCTGCTTTCCGCGTTTCCCCGCGGAGCCGTTCGGCGTTCAGCTGGTCCAGGGTGATCGCGAACCGGGAACATCGGGCCGTGGCGGGCCTCGCCCTGACACTGGCCTTCCTCGCATGGCGGTCGCTGTAAGCCGGCGGCGGCCGATGTGTCCGGCAGCGAAAGCGGTGGACGGCCGGGGCAAAAGTTGCTAGCTTAATGAGTTGTCGCTCCACTATCCGATGCCGCCGGAAAGGCCTGCGGTCCGGCGGAGAGCAGAGAAGGGTGCATGTATACCGAGCAGCTGTTCCGTAACGAAAGCGGGAAGAGCTACCTGACGGGCCGCCTGGCTTCGTCGCTGGTCACCGGCCTTTCCAACCTGTCCTGGAAGGCGTTCCAGGCGATCAACGGCCTGCTGCCCGAAGGCAGGCTGCCGCATCCCGGATGGGCTCCCGGGCCGATATTGAAGAGCTATCAGCGCAGTTCGCCCGAGCTGGGCTTCCCCCGGACCACCGTCTCCCTGTGCCCGAAATGCGTGCCCGAGATTCGCCGGGCGGTCATCCGGGGGGAAGTCGATCTGCAGTCGCTCCTTTCTTCCCGCCCGGGCGAAATCGAAGCGCGGATCGTCGAGGAGGACGGCCGCATCGTCATGCGCAAGACCTGCGCCGTCCACGGGCCGTTCGAGGAAGTGCTTTCCTGCAATCCGGCCTTTACGCGCCGCATCGAGAGCCTGTTCTTCGGCCGCGATTTTCCGACCGCAGAGGACGCGCACCTGCACCGCCACGGCTCGTCGACCATCCGTTACGGCCGGGGTGCGGTGCTCACGGTCGACCTCACCAACCGCTGCAACATGATGTGCACCCCCTGCTTCATGGATGCCAACCAGGTCGGCTACGTCCATGAACTCGGCTTCGACGAGATCAAGGCGATTCTCGACCGGGCGGTTTCCTTCAAGCCGCGCCGCCAGATCATCGTCCTGCTGTCGGGCGGCGAACCGACGCTCTCGCCCCACTTTCTGGACGCGATCGCATACGCCAAGAAGATCGGCTTCTACCGGGTGCTGGCGGCCACCAACGGCATCCGTTTCGCCCAGAGCGAGGAGTTCACGCGCCGGGCGCGCGCGGCGGGATTGCACGGGTCCTACCTGCAGTTCGACGGCGTCACCGAGGAAAAGAACCGGCATCGCGGCGTGGGCAACCTGCTGGAGGTGAAGCTGCGCGCCATCGAAAACATGGCCAGGGTGGGCATGAAGACCACCCTGGTGACGACCATCGTCAACGGCATCAACAACGACGCCATCGGAGCGATCGTGGAATTCGCGGTGCGCAATGTCGACAAGGTGCAGACGATCGCCTTCCAGCCGATCTCCTTCGCCGGGCGCGACGAGGAGATCGACGACGAGACCCGGCGCGCGCAGCGGTACACGCTTTCGCAGATGGTCGAGGACCTGAAAAAGCAGACGCAGGCCGACTGGGAACCGATGCGCGACTGGTTCCCTCTGTCCTCCTACAGTGCCTTCACCAGCGTGATGGATATCCTGCAGGGTGCGGGCGCCCCCTGGGGCTGGAGCGCCTGCAACTGCCACCCGACGTGCGGGATATTCACCCTGCTGGTGGTGAACCGCCGCACCCACGAATGGGCGCCGCTGTTCAAGTTCTTCGACTACGAGCGCTTCATCCGCGATGTCGCCAGGATCACGGATTCCGGGCGCGGCCGGGCGCTGACGGCGGCGCAGCTGGCACTCTCCATCCTGCGCAACTTCGATCCGCGCCGGGCGCCGCGCGGCTTCCCCCTTTCCCAGGTGGTCCGGCTGTTCAAGCCGAGTTCGTCCAGGCCGGACAGCGACCGCAACGACCGGATGCAGACGCGCTCCGACGAGGACGACTGGCGCGTGCTCGCCGTCGAGGGGATGTGGTTCCAGGATCTGTGGACCTACGACTTCAGCCGGACCGAGATGTGCGTCATTCCTTACGGGACCCAGGAAGGGGAGATTTCCTTCTGCGCCTACAACACCGGCATCGGCTGGCGGCAGATCGTCGAGCACCGGCACCGCACGGCGAGTCTCGCCGAATGGCACGGCACGCGCGGCAGGCACACCATCTATGCCAAGGGCCGCCCGGTGGAGATGGAAAACGCGGAGCATCACCTTCTGCTGCCCGTGGTCGGGGACGGCCCGGGATGCGGCGTGCGCGGCGATTCCCGGGCGGCGGAGATCGAAGGGGAAGCCGTGGGCGAGCTCAAGACGGCCGGGTAGAGGCGGAAAGCGCGCCCGCGCGGCTTGCCCTATTCACCATCGACGATGGATTACACGATTTCCGAACTGGCAACGCGGCTCGGCCTGCGCTTCGTAGGCGACGGTGCGCGTGTTGTCCGCAGGGTCTCGGGCTGGGACGAGGCGGACGAGTTCTCCCTGGTGTTTCTGGAAAAGGGCGGGCGCGTCCCGGCGGGCGTTCCGGCCGCGGCCGCGTGCATCATCGCGCCGGAGGAACTTTTGCCGGCGGGGTGCCATGCGATCGTTTCGCCGAAGCCCAAGCTGGATTTCGCGCGCGCCGCGGCGCTGCTGGCGCCGCGTCCGCTGGGGCAGGGGATGCGCCACCCCACCGCGGTGGTGGCGCCCGAGGCGGAGCTGGAAGAAGGCGTGGACCTCGGGCCGTACGTGGTCGTCGGCGCCGCGGCCCGCATCGGGGCAAGGAGCATCCTGCACGCGGGCTCCGTCGTCGGCGCCGGCTGCGTGCTCGGCCGGGAGTGCATACTCCATCCGCGCGTGGTGCTCTATCCCGGAACCGTGCTGGGCGATCGCGTGACGCTGCACGCCGGTGCGGTGATCGGCGGCGACGGTTTCGGCTACGTTTTCGACGGCAGCCGGCAGATCAAATTCCCGCAGGCGGGCAGGGTCGTCATCGAAGATGACGTGGAGATCGGCTGCAACACCACCGTGGACCGCGGCTCGCTGGGGACGACGCGCATCGCGGCGGGCAGCAAGATCGACAACCTCGTGCAGGTGGCGCACAACGTGCAGATCGGACGGGCGGTCGTCGTGGCTGCCCAGACGGGGATCTCGGGCAGCACGGTCATCGAGGACTTCGCCGTGATCGGCGGGCAGGTGGGTTTCGGCGACCATGCGCGCGTCGAGGCGGGTGCGGTCATCGGATCCAAGGCCGGCGTCTTGCCCGGGAAGATCGTGCGCGCCGGCGAGGTTTACTGGGGCGTTCCCGTCCGCCCGCTGCGGGAGTACAAGCGCCTGAACGCCCTGTTCGGCCGGCTGCCGGAGATGAAGGAAAGCATCGACCAGCTCAGGGCGGCGGTGGCCCGCCTCGAGCAGAAGCTGGAGAAGCTCGGGGGCGGATGAACGCCTGCGGCCCCCGCCCGGAGGCCGGAGAATGGATTTGCAGGAGATATGCCGCACGACGCTGGGCGCGCATTACCCGGCGCTGCGCGAAGCGGAGATCGTCGCCGTCTTCTATCCCTATATCACTTTGAAGCATACGATCCGGCGCCGCGGGGGGCGCTGGCTGGTGCGCATCAGCGATCATTGCCGCGACGCACCGGCCCTTGTGCTGCAGGCCATCGCCCTGATTCTCGGCAGCAAGATCATGCGCCGGCGCCCGCCCGAGGAAGCCGTCCGTCTCTATCGGCAGTTTGCGAGCTCGCCCGCGATCCGGCACAGGGTCCTCGAACGCCGCAGGTGCCGGAGCCGCAAGCATCTGGGGCCGGCAAAGGGAAGAACCCACTGCCTCGACGAGATCTTTCGGGAGGTCAACCGCAAATTCTTCGGCGACCGGGTCGAGATCAGCGGACTCGGCTGGGGACTGCGGCGCGGCTGGACCCGCCTGGGGCACTACGACCCCGTGCACCGCACCATCACGGTCAGCCCCGTACTGGACTCTCCGCAGGTGCCGCGCTCGGCCGTCGCTTATATACTCTATCACGAGATGCTGCACAGCCTCTTCGACGAGGCCGCCGGCGGCTCGGGGAACAGCCGCCACCCGGACGCCTTCCGCCGGGCCGAACGGGCCTTTCCGGACTATGCCGGCGCACGCGAGTTTCTGAAGCGCTTCTGCAGCAGGCGCGGGCGCGTCCATCGCGGCGAATGATCCCGGATTCCTTCCCGGCGGGCACTTCCGCGATGCCTTCCCCTGTGGTATAAAGGCGGCCTTCGACGCCGGCAGGTTGCCGGAGATGGGCGGGCGCCGTGAAATGCACGCTGTGCAAGGGGAGAAAAGGCAAGCGATGGTGCCCGGCGCAGCGCGCGCCGATCTGCGCGCAGTGCTGCGGCGAGAAGCGCATGATCGAGATCGATTGCCCGGAGAGCTGCCAGTACCTGGCGGCCGGGCGCGCGCGAGAGATCGAGCAGGAACACATACGCTATCTTCGCGCGGCCGAGGTGCACGAACGCGAGCGCTATTTCCGTGCGATCGCCGCGCACGAGCGCGTCCTGGCGCATCTGCAGCTGCTCATCGGCGAGGCGCGGCGCCGGGCGCGCGATCTGACCGACGTCGATGTGCTCGAGGCGCTGGACCTTCTCCTGGCGACGCTCCGCACCGAGGAAAGCGGCCTGCTCTATGAGCGGACCTCGAGCAACCTGCGGGTCGAGGGCATGCGGCGCCGGCTGGCCGAAGCGCTCGAATATCACCGCCGCCCCGCGGAAGCGGGCCGCGGCCGCCTCGCCCTGAAAGACGCCATCGAGTGCCTCGAGGTGATACGCTCGTTTGCCGCCAGGCGTGCCGCCGCCTCGCCGACCTCGCAGGAGTTCGTCGATTTTCTGGCCAGGACGGCGCCGCGCGTGGGCAGGGAAGCGGACCCCGACTCCAGGATCATCGTGCCCGGGCAGACGATATGAGCGTGCCGGTCTTCTCCCGCCTGAACTGCAACGTCCAGACCCTGATCGACGGCGTGCGCCGCTTCAAGAACAAGCGGGTGCTGGTAATCGGCGACCTCATGCTCGACCGCTTCGTATGGGGATCGGTCAGCCGCATCAGCCCCGAGGCTCCGGTGCCGGTGGTCGAAATCCGCACCGAAAGCACCTGCCTGGGCGGCGCGGCCAACGTGGCGGTCAACATACGGAAGCTGGGCGGCGTGCCGCTCGCCCTGGGCGTCATCGGCGCCGATCTCGAGGGACGCGAGGTGATCGAGAAATTCCGCGAGCTCGGGGCGCTCACCGGCGGCGTCATGGTGGACCGCGGCCGTGCCACCACGGTGAAGACCAGGATCATCGCCCATCACCAGCAGGTATGCCGCGCGGACCGCGAGGATCCGACGCCTCTGAGCGCCGTGCTGCAGAACCGGCTGGTGGCGCGCTTCCAGAGCGCGATGGCGCGGGCGGATGCGGTCGTGGTATCCGACTACGCCAAGGGGCTCATATCGGTCGGGCTGCTGCAGAGGATCCTGCCGCTCGCCCGCTCGGCCGGCAAGATCGTGTGCGTGGACCCCAAGAAGAAAAACCTGGCCGCCTACCGGCCGGCGACCGTGATCACGCCCAACACCCTGGAAGCGGAGCAGGCTTCGGGAATCGCCATCCACGACGAGCGCGCCCTGGTGCGCGCGGGCCGGAAAATCCTGCGTCAGACCGGTGTCGAACACCTTCTGATCACGCGCGGCGAGCACGGCATGGCGCTTTTCGAGGGCAACGCGCGCGTCACCCACATCCCGACGCTCGCCAAGGAGGTCTTCGACGTGACGGGCGCGGGCGACACCGTGATCTCGACCCTCGCGCTCGGCCTGGCCGCCGGCCTGCCGGTGCTGGAAGCGGCCGTGCTTTCGAACGTGGCCGCCGGCATCGTGGTCGGCAAGCTGGGCACGGCCTCGGTCGATCCCGAGGAGCTGATCGCCGCCATCCGGGAGCGGGCGGGACGGTAAGTCCCGCGCAGCGCTCCCGGGGGCTTGCCCGCGATCAGAATATCCAGTTCGCCCCCAGCTTGACCCCCCAGCTCCTGCCGGTGGTATCGACGATGTACGGCTGCCGGTCCCTGTAGTCGTCGTAGGTCGCGCCGAGGTCGAGGAGGAAGCGGGAGCCGATGAGATGGCGCACGCCCGCCTGCACATTCCACCAGCGCACGCCCAACCGCGAATAGTTGCCGAGGTCGGAAACCGCGCGGTAATCGAAACCGGGCGGGATCGCCGACACTTTGGCCGCATCGAGCTCGAGGCCGGAGAACGCGGCCGAGGATTCCACCATGGTGGCCGAAGCGTAAGCGGTCAGACGCTCGTGGATCTTTGCCTGGGTCACCAGCCAGAGCGTGTGGTCGTTGTTCGTGTTGCGCATGCTGTCGTAGAGCGAGCCGAACTGGCCCACCGTCACCCCGCCCGCTCAGCCGTCGAATACGGGTATGACGAAGAGCGTGTCCGTCGTCCGGTGCGCGAGCGCGTAGCTGGCCGTGAGGTCCACGCGCGGCGAGAGGGCTATCCAGGCTTCCGCCGACGGCGCGACCGCGGAATCGCTCCAGGGCGCATAGTTCAGCTTGTCGTTCCGGTCCCGGTATGCGCGCAGGTGCGCCGAGAGGGCGAACCAGTCGCCCGGAGTCCAGGTGGCCGATGCAAAGGTGCGGTGCGAATCGGCGGGGAAATTCGACAGGTTGGCCTGGCGCCGGTCGTACAGGGTGAAATACTGCGTGCCGAGCAGCGGCGACGGGGGAGAGCCGGGGCTGGCCGTCGGCTGGATCTCCGGGGTGAGAGCCGCCTTGACGTGTGCGAAGGGGAAATCGGAGCGCGTGTAGGTGTAGCCGGCCCGGGCCGCGAGCTCCTTCCACGGCCGGCTGCTGATCGACAGCCGCAGCCGCTGCGTGTTGGTTTCCTTGACCTCGAACCAGGGCCGCTCCAGGCTTTCGTACTCGTAACCGAACCGGAACGTCGTGCGCCGCGGCAGGACGATGCGGCCGTCGATGCCGCCGGTGAAAACCTTGCGGGCTTCGGCCGAGCGCGCCTCGTAGTCCGCCGTGCCCCAGGATGGGTACGATTGGGCGTAAGTCTTGCCGAGCTGCGGGCCGGCATTGGCCGCGGGTTCGGCGACATCGACGAGGAGGGAATCCGAGTCGATTTCCAGATTCCGGGCGCGCAGGACCAGGCGGGCCTTGCCGCCCATATCCACGGTGTAGACCCCGCTCGCCACCTGGGTGTCGAGACCATAGGCGCGGTCGAGGTTCTCCGAACGTGCTTTCAGGAACGTGGCCTGCAGCCGCCCGTAGCGCGCCAGGTCCACGTCGCCCTTCAAGCTGTGCTGCCGCTTCCTGAAGTGGGGCACCACAGCGATCGGCAGCGGGCCGTCGTCGCGGTCGTACTGGACGCGGTTGGTGAAAATCTGCTGCAGAGTCTGCGGGTGCTGCGCCTCGTCGTACAGGTTGGTGACGACCGGGGCCCGGTCGCGCGCATCGCGTTCGGAATAGCGGTAGCGCAGCGACGCCCGCTTGAATACCAGGTTCGCCCCCGCGCGCCACTCCCGGGTGTCCTGATCCATCTCGCGCACGTAGGAATTGGTGTGGCAGTTGGCGCATTTGCTGGTGGCGCGCGCCTGGGTCGTTCCCTTGCGCTGCTGGTCGCGATAGTCGAACGTGAACGACAGCTGCGGCAGGTCGGGCAGCGTCAGGCGGTTGCTCCATTCCATGTCCTGGTAGTACGGACAATAGCGGATGCCGCGGTCGTAGTTGTCGTGGCGCACGACCACGGATCCCTTGGCGGCGTCCAGATTGGTCAGAGGGTCGTTCTCCAGACGGTGCAACAGGCGGGAGTAACGGAATTCACTGACCCAGTAGCGCGCGAAGTCCGCGCGAATTGCCACCAGGCGGTCGTTGGGATCCACTCCCTGCCGGGACTCGATGTCGTACGCGGTGCCGGCGGCGTATCCCCAGGCGGAAAAGCGGCCGGTGGCGCGGGTCCCCTGGCGCAAGGATTCGTATTCGGCCAGCCTGTCCGGGTTGCCCGTGGTATTGCTGAAGGCTGCCCCGGCACCGAGGTAGCCGCCGCCGTATGGAAGGACCTGCAGCTGCGGGACGCCGGCTCCCGGCTGCCGGTCCTTCTCCCCTGCGGGCGGCTCCTGCGCATGGGCCAGCGCAGCGGCAAGGAGCAGAACCGGGATCTTCGTCATCCGAACGATCGATTGGCACGGCATTTTCTTCCCTCCTGGCGGCTATCGGATCAGCGACTTGCCGCGGCCCGGGACGGACTGCCCCGGCAGGTCGGAGCCGTGAATGGAAACATGGCACTGCGTGCACTTGGTGCCGAATGCGCGCCGCCAGCCGGATTCGCCGAAAGGATTCTGGCTGCCGCCCGAAGGCAGCATGACCGGCACGGTCGCGCCCGAGCGGCCGATGTGGAAATGCGCCTCGTGGCACTGCAGGCACAAGAACGGCTCGTTCTGCTTGAGCAGGTTGTTGTTGACGGAGCCGTGCGGGACGTGGCAGGAACCGCAGTTTTCCGACACCGGCTGGTGATCGAAGACGAACGGGCCCTGCTTGGATGCATGGCAGCCGAGGCAGAGATCGTTGCGCCGCTCGTCGGACTTCAGGCCCGCCACCTCGGTGCCGTGCACGTTATGGCACGAACTGCAGGACATCTTCCCCTCGCGCACGGGGTGCCGGGAAGGCAGCATCATGCGCGAAACGACGCTCGGATGGCATTCGCGGCACAGAGCCGTTTCCTCCTTCCGCAGACTGGCCGCGCGCGGCGGCTGGAGCGATCGTGAGGTCGCGAGCACCGGCTTCTCGATCAGACCGCGATCGGCAGGCACCGCAGGGCGTTCCTGGTGAATCTTGTGGCACTGGACGCAGGCGACGCCGTTCAAGGCATGCTCCCCCTGCATCCAGGCGTAGGCGATGCCATCCTGATGGCAGGCCAGGCACCTGCGTTCGGCCTCGCCCCGAGGGACATCCTTGAAATTGAAGATGTCGGCGGCTTCGGCCGTACCGACATGTTTGCCGCCCGGCCCATGGCAGGCCTCGCAGCCTGCCGGCAGGCCTTGCAGTTCGCGGGAAGCCAGCCGCGCGTGCACCGAGCGAACGAAAAGCTCCGCCTCCTGCTGGTGGCAGTCGGCGCAGGCCTTGCTCCCCGCCGCCTGTGCCGGCATCGGATCGCGAGCCTGCGAGGCGGACGCAGGCGGCACGCCCAAGGCCAGAACGGCCAGCATTGCGATCCGGCACGGGATCGTCGACTTTCGCGCTTGTGGAAGGTCGCTCATAGAGTTGCCGATTCCTCCAATTGGGCTTTTTCGGTTGTCGATCCGGCATCGAATCCAGCGAAACGGCGCCCCGGCCGGATTCGAGGCGCCGAGCCACCACGCGCGTTAAATCATATCTTTATGACCATATTACAATCAACGAAAAAATTGATGGATAGGCGAGAAACTCGAAAGGAGCGGTTTCGCCGAAGCCGCGGGCGTTCGAAGCCGCGGCGGAATGCCGGCCGTACCGGGGATATTTGGTGCCCGCGGCGGTCCATTTCCGTCATTGCCCGAAAGGAACGCCGCCCTCGCTTGCGGCGAGCATGCGCGCACAGGCCAGGGCCACACGCTCCACCGGTATGTCCTGGATGCAACGGGGCCGGTCGAAGGCCGCGCAGGAGTATCCAGGGCAGGGCATGCAGGGCAGGTCGGAACGTACGCTCTCGTAGGGTGTGTCCCAGGGATGCCATGCGCGGTGATCGCTGGAACCCCAGACGGCGACGACGGGCCGGCCGAGCGCCGCGGCGGCATGCAGCGGGCCGCTGTCGTTGCCGACGTAAAGGCGGCAGATCTCGATCAGGGCGAAAAGATCCCGCAAGGCAAGATCGGAGAGATAGCAATGCCGGCGGCGAGCCTGCTGCGCGATGATTTCCAGGACCCCGGCTTCCCAGGGGGCGGCGACGAAGACGACGGTTCGCTTGTGCGCCTCGTCGAGCCGGTCGGCCAGCGCGGCGAAGCGGCCTTCCGGCCACTGCTTCGTGGGCAGCGTGGCCGTGGGGTGGACGAGGACGAACGTGCCGGGAGCGATCCCGAGCGCGACCAGGCGCCGCCGGATCCTTTCGCGGGCTTGGGCGTCGACATGGAGCCGGGGGCGCGGGCGCTCGGGTACGGGCAGCCCGAGCCACAGCATGAGCGTCAACTGGTGCTCCACCGTGTGAAGCTCCCGGCTTTGCCATATCCGGCAGGACGGCGGAATCCGCCGGTTGTAGCAGCGCGCTCCGCGGAAGCCCTCCTGCCCGATGCGTACCGGCGAGCCGCTGGCGAGCGTGAACCATAGGGAGGTCGTTCCGCCGTGCAGGTTCATGACGGCGGGGTATCGCCGCCGGCGCAACTCCAGGGCCGTGCCCGCCCGCGAGCGGCCCTTGCCCGCAGTCCCGGATTTCACGACGAGAACTTCCGCGACCGCCGGATGGTTTTCGAACACGGGTGCGAACGCGGATTCGATCAGCACGTCCATGCGCAGGTCCGGCCGCCATTCATGCAGTGCCTGGACGAGCGGCAGCGACAGGATCGAATCGCCCAGCGACCTGAGGCGTATCAGAAGCAGCCGCGGGATGGAGCTCAGTTCGCGCCGCAGCCGTTCGGCCGCCGGATCTGCTTCCTGCCGGCCGCGGGGCGGCGCGCACCTCGGATTGTCGTCTCGCAATGAGGTCTCAGTCCTCTTCGATTCTGGCCTCGTCGATCAGCATGACGGGGATGTCGTCGCGGATCGGGTACACGCGGCGGCAGCGGACGCACTTGAGCCCGTTGCCGTCCGGCGTGAGCTTGACCTCCTCCTTGCACAGCGGGCACGCCAGAATCTCGAGAAGCTCCTTACTGATCGGCATTGGGCGCCTCCATGGACCAGGTCCGGCTCACGACCCGCCCCCGAGCGCAAACTTGTTCTCGGTGCCCGAGAGCAGCCGCCGTATGTTTTCGTGATGTTTCGCGATGATCAGGCACGAACCGGCCAGCGCCGCCACCAGCACGGCGGAAGGTTCGCGGTAGAGATAAGCCCACAGGGGGAAAGCCGCCGTGGCCAGGATCGAGGCCAGCGATACGTAGCGCGTCAGGAAGGCGGTGAGGGCGAACACGACCAGCGTGGTACCGACGGCCGCGGGCGCGAGCGCGAGATAAGCGCCGCAGCCCGTGGCCACGCCCTTGCCTCCCCTGAAACGCAGCCACACCGGGAACACATGGCCTGCGATCGCCGCCACGGCGGCCGCCGCCTGCCAGCCGGGATCTCCGGTGAGCCGGCCCGCCAGCACCACGGCCAGGTACCCCTTGCCGGCATCGGCCAGCAGCGTGCACACCCCGATCGCCTTGCTTTTGCGGAAGACGTTGGTCGCACCGATGTTGCCGCTGCCTGCCTTGCGGATATCCATGCCGGTCGCCAGCTTGACGAAGATGTAGCCGAAAGGGATGGATCCGAGCAGATAAGCCCCAATGAGAACGGGATACACTTCACTCCCCACCGGTATCTAGGCTTGCAACTCCACTGTTTCCAGGACCTGGTAAACGGCCCCGTGCGGCGTGAGCGTGCTCCGGTAAACATGGAACTTGTGGACCGGCAGCCGTGACCGCAATTCCGAGCCGATTCTAATACACTCGCTCAGGCGCTGCAAATTCCTGGGACCGCGCACCCGGCCGAGCGTCAGGTGGGGGCGGAACTCGCGTTGCTCGGCGGGGAAACCCAGCGCCTGGCATGTTTCCTCGACCCTGCGCTGGAGAGCGCGCAGCTGCTCGAGATCGCCCTGGATGCCGCACCAGACCACCCTGGGGCTCTTGGTGCCCGGGAAGGCGCCGAGGCCTCCCAGATCGAGAGCGAAGCACGCCTGCCGGGCGCACGCGCGGCGCAGCATATCCGCCAGCCTGGGCACCAGTTCCGGGTCGACTTCGCCCAGGAACTTCAACGTCAGGTGAATCGATTCCACGGCGGTCCAGCGGACGTCGGCGCCGGCGGCGCGCAGCTGCCGCTGCAGAAGCTCGAGCATGCTGCGCGCGCCGGCTTCGAGGGGAACCGCGACGAATGTCCTCACGATCGTGCCTCCTCTGCGGCCAGGAGCCGGCTGCGCAGAAACGAGAGGGCCAGGTAGACGCTGCGTTCGCGCACCGTGTTCCGCGCCCCGGAAAAGATGCGCCGCTGGTGGCCGGTGCGCGCACCGTCGGCATAGCCGACATAGACCAGCCCGACCGGCTTATCGGCGGTGGCGCCGCCCGGGCCGGCGATGCCGGTGATTGCCAGGCCGATCGAGCTGCCGAGCGCCGCGCGCACCCCGCGCGCGAGCGCCTCGGCGACCTCGGCACTCACGGCCCCGTGTGCGCGCAGCAGCTCTTCCGATACGCCGCACAGCCGGATCTTGGCGTCGTTGCTGTAGCAGAGAATTCCTCCGAGGAAGTAGTCCGAACTGCCGGGAACCCTCGTGATGCAGCCGCCGAGCAGGCCGGCGGTGCACGATTCCGCCACCGCCAGCGTGCGGTGCGATTCTCTGAGCATGCGCCCGACGACCTCCTCGAGGGGCTCGTCGTCTTCCGTGAAGACGGCGCTGCCGAGCGCGGCATGGATCTTGCCCGCGAGCTCCTCCAGGGCGGCGGGCGGCTCGCCCGCCGGCAGCCATTGCTGGAGGCGCACGCCGATATGGCTCGCTGCCGCCAGGACCGTCGTTTGGATCTGCGGATACTGCCGGTAGATGGGCGCGATGCAGGCGTCGACCTGGGATTCCGTCATGCCGGCGATACGGATCGATTTGCGCACCAGGCGCCTCCCCCTGCCCAGGCGCTGCAGGCGCGGCATGACCTCGCTCTCGAACATGGGCACGAGCTCGGCGGGCGGGCCGGGGAGGAGGGCGACGTGAACGCCGCGCTCCTCGAGCCACATGCCCGGAGCGCTGCCCACGGCATTGGGCAGCACCTCGGCGCCTTCGACGAGGTCGGCCTGGCGCTCCTGGGGCGCGCCCCAGGGATAGCCCCGGCGCGTGAAGCGGGCGCGCAATTCCTCGAGCAGCGCCGTGTCGCGGACCAGGCGCCGCCCGAGTGCACGCGCAACCCCCGGGCGCGTAACGTCGTCCTCGGTCGGGCCCAGGCCGCCGCCGACAATCACCAGCTGCGCGCGCGCCAGAGCGAAGCGCAGCCGGTCGGCGATGGCCTCCTCGTCGTCGCCCACCACCGTCTTGCCGTGCACCTGGAAACCCGCCTCGTTGAGCTTCTGCGTGATCCAGAGGGAATTGGTGTCGCTGTGATCCGGCGTCAGCAGTTCCGACCCGACCGCGATGATCTCGGCTTTCATACGCGATTCCCCGCGCGCGGCGTCTTCTCCGTCGTAGGCGCAGGCGGCCGCTTCGCCTGCGGGTACGTTCAGAAACGGTGCGGCAGCCATGCGCGGACCGCCTGGAGGACCGCATCGGCGTAGATTCCCGCCAGCAGATCGTCGGCCATGATCCCGACGCCGTTTTTCAGCCGTTCGAGGCGGCGTATGGGAAACGGCTTCCAGATGTCGAACAGGCGGAAGAGGAGGAATCCCGCCGCCAGATTGAATGGGGTCACCGGCAAAAAGAGAAAGGCGGTCAACTGGCCCGCGATTTCGTCGATCACCACGATGTGCGGATCCTCCTCGGCGCGCTGGCGGCTGACCTCGGCGGCCGCCAGGGTGCCGAGCGCCGCGATCAGGCAGACGGCGCTCAGATGGAGCGCCGGTTCGATCCGGTGCCGGAGCGAAAAGACGAGGAAAAAGGCGAGCGTGCACAGCAGCGAGGCATACGTGCCCGGCGCCCCGGGCATCATGCCCGCGTAGCATGCGGTGGCCAGCAGCAGTGCCGCTCTTTTCATGATTCCTCGCGCTCGGCGGCGGGCGGCTCCTCCTCCTGTTCGTCGCTGCTCCGCACCGGAATGCGGTAATCTTCCGCGATCCACCTGCCGAGGTCGATCAGCCGGCAGCGCTCGCTGCAGAAGGGGCGGAAAGGGTTCCCCTCGTAAGCGGTTTCCGTGCCGCACCTCGGACACTTCAGTTTCATGGCCTCCGGCTCCCGCGCGCCCCGGGCGCCTCACCTCAGCGCACGACCGTGCCGAGGAGATCGTGGCCGAGCGCGCGCGTGATGCGCACCGTGCGGAACTCGCCGGGCGCGAGCGGTCCGGCGGCGGAGTCGTTGATCAGGCAGACGCCGTCGATCTCCGGCGCCTGGGACTCCAGCCGTCCGGCGACCAGCAGCGCGCTTTCTTCGGACGGGCCTTCGATCAGCACCGGCAACTCGCGGCCGACGAGCGCGCGGTTCCTGCGCGCGGCGATGGCGGCCTGCTGCTGCATGAGTTCCCGCTTGCGGCGCGCCGCCGTGCGCGCCGCCACCTTGGCGCGCAGGTCGCAGGAGGCCGTTCCCTCCTCGTCCGAGTACTCGAAGACGCCCAGGCGGTCGAACTCGATCTCGCGGCAGAACGCCGTCAGCTCGCGGAAGTCCTCTTCGGTCTCTCCGGGAAAACCCACCATCATCGTGGTGCGCAGCGTCACCTCGGGCACGCGCGCGCGGATGCGCTCGAGCAGGCGCGCGTACATGGATCGGCTGCCGCCGCGCTTCATCGCCCTGAGGATACGCCGGCTCACATGCTGCAACGGCACGTCGACGTAGCGGCATATCTTTTCGTTGCCGGCCATGACACCGAGCAGCCGGTCGCCGATGCGGTGCGGGTGCATGTACAGAACCCGGATCCAGCGGATGCCTTCCACCCCGGAGAGGGCTTCGAGCAGACGGGCCAGGCCGTCCTCGAGGCCGAGGTCGGAGCCGTAGCTCGTCGTGTCCTGGGATACCAGCACGAGTTCGCACGCCCCCTCGGCGGCCAGCCGGCGCGCCTCGTGCATCAGGGAGGGGATGGTGCGGCTGCGGAACCGCCCGCGGATCCTCGGGATGATGCAGAACGAGCAGGCATGGTCGCACCCCTCGGCGATCTTCACGTAGGCGCGGTGACGCGGGGTGATGCGCGCGCGCGGGGTGGTGTGGTCGTACAGATAAAGATCCCCGTTGCCGCGCCCGCAGGTATCGGGAAGCGGCAGGGGCGCGCCGGCGACCGCGCGCGCGATCTGCGCGATCTGGTTGGTCCCGAGTACGGCGTCGACCTCGGCCAGATCGCGGCGGATTTCCCGGGGATAGCGCTCGGCGAGGCAGCCGGCGACGATCAGGCGGCGGCAGCGGCCGGAATGCTTGAAGCGCGCCGCCTCGAGGACGGCATCGATCGATTCCTGCGTGGCGTCCCGGACGAAACTGCAGGTGTTGACGACGATCACGTCGGCCTGCCGCGGGTCGGCCGTGAGCGTATGGCCCTCCTGCCGCAGAATGCCGATCATGACCTCGCTGTCGACCAGGTTCTTGGGGCAGCCGAGACTGATGAAGCCCACCTTCGCCACGCTTTCCGCTCCCTGAGCGCAAGAATGGTAGGGCTTCCCCCGGCGCGAATCAAGCGCCGCCTCGGGCGCGCGTCGGCGGCTAAAACAGGGTCTTCTGATTGCGCGGCGGCTGGATCCGGAAGTGCTCGAAGGCGCGCCGCGTGGCGACGCGGCCGCGCGGCGTGCGCTCGAGGAAGCCGACCTGGATGAGGTAGGGTTCGTAGATATCCTCGATGGTTTCTTCGTCCTCGCTGATGGCCGCGGCGATGGCGCCGATCCCCACGGGGCCGCCGTTGTACTTTTCGATGATGGCGAGCATCAGCTTGCGGTCGATCTCGTCGAAGCCGAAGGTGTCGACGTCCATCAGCGCGAGCGCGTCCATGGCCACTTCGCGCGTGATGCGCCCGTCGGCCTTGACCTCGGCGTAGTCGCGCACGCGCCGCAGCAGCCGGTTGGATATGCGCGGCGTGCCCCGGCTGCGCGCCGCCAGTTCGCGCGCGCCCTCCTCGTCGATCTCGGCGCCCAGGAGCGCCGCCGACTGGCGCACGATGATCGCCAGCTCCTCGGGGGAGTAAAACTCCAGGCGGTGGATGATGCCGAAGCGCGCGCGCAGGGGTGCGGTCAGCAGGCCCGCGCGCGTGGTGGCGCCCACCAGGGTGAAGCGCGGCAGCGTCATCTTGACGCTGCGTGCCGCGGGCCCTTCGCCGATCATGATGTCGATGTAGAAGTCCTCCATCGCCGGGTAGAGGATCTCCTCGATGGCAGGGTGCAGGCGGTGGATCTCGTCGATGAACAGGATGTCGTTGGCCTTCAGGTTCGTGAGGATGCCGGCGAGGTCGCCGCGCTTCTCGATCGCCGGGCCGCTGGTGGTGCGCAGATCGACGTTCATTTCGTTGGCGATGATCGCGGCCAGGGTGGTCTTGCCCAGGCCCGGCGGCCCGTAGAGCAGCACGTGGTCGAGCGCCTCGCGGCGCTGCAGGGCGGCGCGGATGCTGATCTCGATGTTCTCCTTGACCTTCGTCTGCCCGATATACTGGCGCAGCGTGCGCGGCCGCAGGCTGAGCTCGTAGGAGCGCTCCTCGGCCCGGGGCGCCGGGCTCAGCAGGTGGGATGATCGCTGACGTTCGGCCATGGAATGCTACCCGCTGCTCCTTCAACGTCCCGACAGGCGGCGCAGGGCGGCGCGCAGCAGGTCTTCGAAGCTGCGGCCGCAGTCGCCGGCGGCGAGCGTGCCCGAGAGCGCCTTTTCGGCGGCGTTTCTCGGGTATCCGAGGTTGACGAGCGCCGAGATCACATCGTCCTCCAGGGCGCCGGCCTGCGGCGCTTCGCGCGTGCCGGCGGCCTCCTGCGGCGCCAGGAAGGGCTTCACGTGCGGCTTGAGCTCCAGAACCACGCGCTCGGCGGTCTTGCGCCCGACGCCCGGAATGGCGGTCAGGCGCGCCAGGTCGCCGGCGGCGATCGCATGGGCGAGCTCCTCGACCCGCGCCCCCGAAAGGATGGCGATCGCGAGCCGCGGCCCGACCCCGTTGACGGAAAGCAGGCGCTGGAAGAAGTCCTTTTCGCGCTGGGTCACGAAACCGAAGAGCGTGAGCGCATCCTCGCGCACGTGCGTGTGGATCCGGAGCACGATCTCGTTCCCCTCGGCGGGGAGGTCGTAGAACGTCGTCAGGGGGATGTGCACTTCGTATCCCACGCCCTGCACGTCGAGCAGCAGGAAATTCGGCTTTTTCAGCAGCAGTTGCCCGCGCAGTTGGCCTATCATGGAGCGAGACCCGCCGTACGCATACCGGAGGGTCTAAACATAGCACAAAAGAGGCGCGGAATGACCACGGCATTGGCGCGTGCGCCGCGCTGTCGTCCGGCACGCGCCTCCGGTATAATGCGCGCGTCCGGAGCGGGGCGGCTCTGGAAAACGGGCCTTGAAGATGGTATTGGTGAGTGCGGGGTGCGGCGATGATACCCTGGGATAAGCTCAAGGAAGAGTGCGGCCTTTTCGGAATCTGCGCGCACGGCGAAGCGGCGCGCCTGACCTACCTGGGCCTGTATGCGCTGCAGCACCGGGGGCAGGAGTCGGCGGGGATCGTCAGCTCGGACGGCTCCCGGCTGCACGTGCAGAAGGGGATGGGCCACGTGGCGGACGTTTTCGCCCTGCCGCAGCTGAACCAGCTGGCCGGCCAGTCGGCGATCGGCCATGTCCGCTATTCGACCTCGGGGGAGAGCGCCGCCGCCAATGCCCAGCCCATCCTGATCGGCGGGTGGCGCGGCCCGATCGCCCTGGCGCACAACGGCAACCTGGTCAACGCGTCCCGGCTGCGCCGCGAGCTCGAGCGCGGCGGCGCCATCTTCCATTCGACCACGGACAGCGAGGTCATCCTCCACCTGCTGTGCCGCTCGAAGCGCCGCACGATCCTGGATGCCTTCATCGACGCCCTGCGCGCCGTGCGCGGCGCCTATTCGCTGCTGATCCTGACGCCCCAGTTCCTGATCGCGGCGCGCGACCCCCGCGGCTTCCGCCCCTTGTGCATCGGCCGCGTGGACGGGCGCTGGGTCTTCGCTTCCGAGACCTGCGCCTTCGATCTCATCGATGCCGAGTACGTGCGCGACGTCGAGCCGGGCGAGGTCGTCCTGGTCGAGGAGGAAACCCTGGATTCGCAGTTCCCCCTGCCGCGGGAAAAGCCCGCGCAGTGCGTCTTCGAGCATGTCTACTTCAGCCGGCCCGACAGCTTCGTCTTCGGCCAGTCGGTGAATCGCAGCCGGCGCATGCTGGGCGTCCATCTGGCGCGCGAGCACGCCGTGGAAGCCGACGTCGTGGTCCCGGTGCCCGATTCGGGGGTCTATGCCGCACTGGGGTACTCCCAGGAGAGCGGCATCCCCCTGGAATTCGGTCTGATCCGCAACCATTACGTGGGCCGGACGTTCATCGAGCCGCGCCAGTCGATCCGCAATTTCGGCGTCAAGGTCAAGCTGAATCCGGTGCGCGAGATCCTCAAGGGGAAGCGCGTGGTGCTGGTGGACGATTCGATCGTGCGCGGGACGACGAGCAGGAAGATCGTGCACATCGTGCGCGGCGCGGGCGCGGCCGAGATCCACGTGCGCATCACCTCGCCCCCCATCATCGGGCCGTGCTATTACGGCATCGACACGCCCACGCGGCGCGAACTGATCGCCTCGACGAAATCGGTCGAGGAGATCCGCAAGTTCATCGGCGCCGACACGCTCGGCTATCTCAGCCTGGCGTCGATGATGGAGGCGATCGGCAACGGCGAGCGCTTCTGTTCGGCGTGCTTCACCGACCGTTACCCGACGGAGGTGGAAAGGGAGAGGGAGCAGAAGGAGTTGTTCAGTGCCAAGGAGGCGCAGCCCCCGGCTTCCGCCTGAAGCCGGCCTGCGGAGCGAGGGCATGGACGAGCGCGAGTCGCGCGGCATGAGCTATGCGGACGCCGGGGTGGACATCGACGCGGCGGAGCGCGCCAAGGAGCGCATCCGGCTGCTGGCGCGCAGCACCTTCACCGCCGGCGTCCTCGCGGACATCGGGAGCTTCGGCGCCCTGTTCCGCCCGGATGTGGCGCGCTACCGCGATCCGCTGCTGGTCGCCAGCTGCGACGGGGTCGGGACCAAGCTCAAGATCGCCTTCATGACGGGGGTCCACGACACGGTGGGCTGCGACCTGGTCGCCCACTGCGTGGCCGATGTGCTGGTCCAGGGAGCGCGGCCGCTCTTCTTCCTCGACTATCTCGCCTGCGGCAAGCTCGATCCGGGCACGGTGGAACAGGTGGTGGCGGGTGTGGCGCGCGGCTGCCGCGAGACGGGCTGCGCCCTGATCGGAGGCGAAACCGCCGAGATGCCCGGCTTTTATGCTCCCGGCGAATACGACCTGGCGGGTTTCATCGTGGGCGTGGTCGAGAGGGAACGGCTCATCGACGGCTCGCGCATCCGGCACGGGGATCGCCTGCTGGGCCTGCGCTCCCTGGGGCTGCACACCAACGGTTTTTCGCTCGCGCGCCGGCTTTTCTTCGAAGTGCTGCGCTGCCGGCCGGCGGACGTGATCGACGAGCTGGGGGCGTCGGTCGCCGAGGTCCTGCTGGCGCCGCACCGCAATTACCTGCCCTTGATCGAGCCCTTGCTGGACGGCCGCATCATCAAGGGCATGGCTCACATTACCGGAGGGGGCATCACGGGGAACCTGCCGCGCATCCTGCCCCCGGGCACGGGCGCGACGGTGCGCCCGGGCAGCTGGCCGGTGCTGCCGGTCTTCGAGTTCATCCGGCGGCAGGGCCGGGTGGCCGAGGGGGAAATGTACCGCACCTTCAACATGGGGATCGGCATGATCCTGGTGGTCGCGCCGGAGGATGCGCCCCGGGTGCGCGCCCATTTCGAGGCGCGCGGCGAACCGGTGTACGAGATCGGCGAGATCGTGCCCGGCGAGCGCGCCGTGCGCTACCTGCACGAGTGAGGATCCTATGGAGAACCGCCGTCTGGCCGTCCTGCTGTCGGGCAGGGGATCGAACTTCGTCGCGCTGCACGACGCCATCCTGCGCGGCGACCTCAGGGCGGAGATCTGCTGCGTGATCAGCAATGTTCCCGAAGCGCGCGGGCTGGCCGTCGCGCGCGAACGCGGCCTCGAGGCGCTCTGCATCCCTTCGAAGGGCGTCGAGCGCGTGGAATACGACCGGCGCCTGCTGGCCGCTCTGCAGCCCTACGACCCGGCGCTGATCCTGCTCGCCGGTTTCATGCGCATCCTCTCGCCCGAGTTCCTGAAGGTGTACGGCGGCCGCGTGCTCAACATCCATCCCGCGCTGCTGCCTTCCTTCCCGGGGCTGCACGCGCAGCGGCAGGCGCTCGAGCACGGCGTGAAGGTGACGGGCTGCACGGTGCACTTCGTCGACGAGGGCGTGGACACCGGCCCGATCATCGCGCAGCGCGCCGTGCCCGTGCTCGAGGGCGACACCGAAGAGACGCTGTCGGCGCGCATCCTCGAGCAGGAGCACGACCTCTACTGGCGCGCCGTGGCGCAGGTGCTCGAGCGCATGAACGCGCCCGCGAGCGGGCCGGCGCGGTCGTCGTAGGCCGGGCGGCGGCGCCGGGCGCCGGTCGTGCGCCGGCGCGGCTTTTTTCATCCGGAGGAATGAGAGAAACGATGCGAAGCGCGCACGAGCAGCTGGAATACCTGCGCAGGGGTGCGGTCGAGATCATCACCGAAGAGGAGGCCCTGCAGAAGTTCGAGAAATCGCGGCGCACGGGCGAGCCGCTGTCCGTCAAGGTGGGCTTCGATCCCACGGCGCCCGATCTGCATCTGGGGCACGCCGTGCTCCTGCGCAAGATGAAGCACTTCCAGGAACTGGGCCACCGGGTGATCTTCCTCATCGGGGATTTCACGGCCTCGATCGGCGATCCCACCGGCAGGTCCAGGACGCGCCCGCCGCTTTCCCGCGAGGAGATCGAGGCCAATGCCGAGACCTTCAAGGCGCAGGTGTTCAAGATTCTCGACCGCGAGCGCACCGTGATCGACTTCAACAGCCGGTGGCTCGGGCGGCTGACCTCGAGCGAGTGGATCCGGCTGTGCTCGCGCTACACCGTGGCGCGCATGCTGGAGCGCGATGATTTCGCGCGCCGCCTGCAGGCGAACCAGCCGATCTCGGTGCACGAGCTGCTCTATCCCCTGGCCCAGGCCTACGACTCGGTGGCGCTGCGCGCGGATTTCGAATTCGGCGGCACCGATCAGAAATTCAACCTGCTCGTGGGCCGCGACATCATGCGCGAGTACGGGCTGGAGCCGCAGGTGATCCTGACCACGCCCCTGCTCGAAGGGACCGACGGCGTGGAAAAAATGAGCAAATCGCTCGGCAACTACATCGGCTTCACCGACCCGCCCGAGGAGATGTTCGGCAAGGTCATGTCGATTTCCGACGTGCTCATGCTGCGTTACTGGGAGCTGCTCACGGACATTGCGATGGAAGAGCTCGAGCGCATGCGCGCCGCGATCGCCGCCGGAACGCTGCATCCGATGGAGGCCAAGGCCGATCTCGCGGAGCGCCTGGTGCGGGATTTCCACGGAGCGGAGGCGGCCCGGCGCGCGCGCGAACGTTTCGTGCGCGTGCACCGGCAGGGGGAGCTGCCCGAGGAGATGCCGCTGTTGCGTCTGGAGCGCGCCGGCGCACCCGCCGCTCTGGTCGATCTGGTGGTGGCGGCGGGGCTGGCGCCCTCGAAATCCGAGGCGCGGCGCCTGGTGCGCGCGGGAGGCGTTTCGGTGGACGGCGCCAAGGTGACCGATGTGACCGCGCCGCTGCCCGCAGGAAAGTCGGAGTTCGTGCTGCGCTGCGGCCGGCTGAAATTCTGCCGCGTGCGCCTCGAGTGAGGCGCGGCCGGGCAGCGAAAAACTCTTGATTTCGGCGCGGCGCTGATGTATCGTTTGTTCAGGTAACGATCCTCCCTTGGAAGTACGGCTTTCCAGCCGCTTGACAAGAGGGTCGGGTGTCGTTATCATTGTCGATTGCCTGGATCTTTGAAAACTAGATAGCGCGTGCCGAGATTCATTCCTTTGGGAAGAAAACCCAGAAAACCAGTATCGGCCGGGTCTTCGGATCCGGCGCTCTTCGATTTCAATTGGAGAGTTTGATCCTGGCTCAGAATCAACGCTGGCGGCGTGCCTAACACATGCAAGTCGAACGAGAAAGCGGGGGCGACCCCGTGAGTAAAGTGGCAGACGGGTGAGTAACACGTGAACAATCTGCCCTCGAGTGGGGAATAACCTCGCGAAAGCGGGGCTAATACCGCATGACATCCCCGGGTCGCATGATCTGGGGATCAAAGGCTTCGGCCGCTCGGGGAGGAGTTCGCGGCTGATTAGCTAGTTGGTGAGGTAACGGCCCACCAAGGCGACGATCAGTAGCCGGCCTGAGAGGGCGCACGGCCACACTGGAACTGAGACACGGTCCAGACTCCTACGGGAGGCAGCAGTGGGGAATTTTGCGCAATGGGCGAAAGCCTGACGCAGCAACGCCGCGTGGAGGATGAAGGCCTTCGGGTCGTAAACCGCTGTTGTGGGAGACGAGTGACTGCTATTGGGCAGCAGGGACGGTATCCCGCGAGGAAGCCCCGGCTAACTACGTGCCAGCAGCCGCGGTAATACGTAGGGGGCGAGCGTTGTCCGAAGTTACTGGGCGTAAAGCGCGCGTAGGCGGCTTGGCAAGTCAGATGTGAAAGCCCCGGGCTCAACTCGGGAATTGCATCTGAAACTGCCTGGCTTGAGTCCTGGAGGGGGCAGTGGAATTCCCAGTGTAGCGGTGAAATGCGTAGATATTGGGAGGAACACCGGTGGCGAAGGCGGCTGCCTGGACAGTGACTGACGCTGAGGCGCGAAAGCTAGGGGAGCAAACGGGATTAGATACCCCGGTAGTCCTAGCTGTAAACGATGGGCACTTGGTGTCGGGGGTCTTGAGTCCCTCGGTGCCGGAGTTAACACATTAAGTGCCCCGCCTGGGGAGTACGGTCGCAAGACTGAAACTCAAAGGAATTGACGGGGGCCCGCACAAGCGGTGGAGCATGTGGTTCAATTCGACGCAACGCGAAGAACCTTACCGGGGCTCGAACGGTAACTGCTACCCTTGGAAACAGGGGGTTCTCTTCGGAGACGGTTACCGAGGTGCTGCATGGCTGTCGTCAGCTCGTGTCGTGAGATGTTGGGTTAAGTCCCGCAACGAGCGCAACCCTTGCCCTTAGTTGCCATCAGGTAATGCTGGGCACTCTAAGGGAACTGCCGGCGATAAGCCGGAGGAAGGTGGGGATGACGTCAAGTCCTCATGGCCCTTACGTCC
>CAZHQK010000211.1:0-35042 GCA_964534795.1 uncultured Acidobacteriota bacterium | reverse complement strand
AACGGACGCCGGGCCCGCAATCCGCATCTGCCTGGCGAACGGGATCATGCAGGCGACCGTTTCATCTTCGGCCGATTTCTATCTCCAGGAAAAGATCGCGGAATCCGCGCTTCAGATGGTGAAGGGACCGATCGAGATCCGCGTCGAGAGACAGGCGGACGCCGGGGGCAGGATCTACCGCGTCCAGGTCGCATCGCTTTCCCGCCGGGAGAGCGCCGAGGACCTGAGCCGCAAGCTCGCGGCCGAATCGGGCGCACCGACCGTGGTGCGCCGGTCGAGCGGCGGCCTCTTCCAGGTCCGGGTGGGCGAATTTGCAACCCGCGAAGAGGCGCAGCGCTTCGCGGCCGGACCCCTGCGCCGCACCGGCTATGACGATGCCTTTGTGGTCGAGGAAACGGCCGCCGGAACCTCCGGGGAACCCGTGCTGGCGCTCCGCGGAACGCAGAATCTCTTCCGCGTCCAGCGCGGCGGCTTTCTCTTTTTTCCCGCATCGGAAACCGATTTCCTGCGCCTGGACGGCAAGGCATATCGCGGGATTCTCGACTTCATGCTCGACAAGAACGGCCGCATGACGGTCGTGAACCAGCTGGGCATGGAGGATTACCTGCTCGGAGTCGTGCCTGCGGAAATGAGCCCGGCAGTCTACCCGGCGCCCGCCGCCCTTGCGGCGCAGGCCATTGCCGCCAGAACATACGCTCTCAAGAACATGGGCAGGTACCGGTCCGAAGGCTACGATCTCACCAACGACATCCGGACGCAGGTCTACGGCGGCGTCGCCGCCGAGAGAGCGCCGGCAAGCGAGGCCGTGCGCAGCACCTTCGGTCTGGCCGTGTATTACCAGGACCAGTTGATCGACGCCATGTACACGTCCACGTGCGGCGGCAGGACCGAGGATTTCGCCGCCGTATTCGACGCGCCCCCGGTGCCGTATCTTGTGAGCGTCTTGTGCGCCGTGGAAAGCGAGTCGGCAGAAGGCACGGCCAACATCCGCGGCAGCCACGCCCTCGGCAGCCTCGTGACCGCAGGCGACGGCCGCATCGCCAACCGTGAAATCGAACTCGCGCTGCTGCTCGGGATCGCGCCTGCGGAAGCCGCCGCGCCCGAGTTCCTGGAAAAACCTGCGGAAGAGGCGGAACTCAGACACTGGGTGGAATCCACGCGGCGCGCGGCGCGGCGCGCACAATCGCCCGACCGCAGAGAGGGATCCATCATCACCACGCATGCCGGGTTCATGGGTTATGCCGCCGAGGCGATCATCGGGCCGCAGGAGCTCGGCCGCAGCGTCTCGCGCGCCGACGCGGCCTACTACATGGCCAACCTGAAGGACGGGGCCGCAGTCCCCGAGCCGGCCCGCGCCGCGATCGCCTTCTTTCTCCAGAAGGGCCTGTGGCTGTCGTTCCCCGACAACAGCGTGCGCCCCGAGGAACCCGTCCTGCGCAAGGACGCCCTGGCGCTGCTCGTGCGCATCCTGCTGCACGTCCGCCCGGAAACACTGAGCTCGGCGCTGCTCGCGGACATTGCGGCGCCGGATGCAGACAGCCGGGCAGGGCCCGTGCTGGCGCTCAAATGGGGGAACAAGTCGCAGACGATAGCGGCGGCCCGCGAGGTGCGGCTCTTCCAGCGCGCCGGAGAACGCAGCGTACCTGCCGACGGCCTGCTGCTGATCGGCAACGAGAGGCTGAGCATTCACCTCGATCCGGAGGGAAGGATCGACTTTCTCGAGGTCGTCCTCAATCCCACCGGGGCTGCCAGCGACCGCTTCTCGCCGCTGGCGTCATGGCAGATGGAGATGCCGCGGGCGCAGGTCGCGGAAAAGCTCCGGCCCCTGGCTCCCGACATCGGAGAACTGCGCGACCTGGAGCCCGCGCGCATCGGCGCCTCGGGCCGCGTCGTGCAGCTGCGCCTGATCGGCTCGCGGCGCAGCGCGGTGGTCAACGGCTACAAAGCGCGCAACGCCCTGGGGCTCAGGGATACGCTCTATACAATCCGCAGATCCCTGGACCCCAGCGGTGCGATCGCCGGTTTCACCTTCGACGGCCGCGGCTACGGGCACGGCGTCGGCCTGTGCCAGGTCGGAGCCTTCGGCATGGCGCGCGCCGGCCGCAGCTACGAGGAAATACTCAAGACTTACTATACGGGCGTCGAAATCCGGAAGGCCTATTGAGTGCAGCGGACGTTCGTGAAAACGGCAGCGGGCAGCGGCCGCCTCCCGATGGGCAGCGCCGCCGCTCCCAGATTCTCGGCATCATCCTGATCGCCGGCCTGCTGCTCCTCCTGGCATGCATCCGCTACTTCCTGAGGCTCGGATAGGCGGTACATCGTCATGCCCGGCAGCGGTGTCGGGCCGGCCGCTACCCCGCGCTACCCCTACCGGAGGCAGACCCGTATAGAGTATTCCCTGCCCTCGCCGGGCGCGACCACCAGTACGGCTTCCTCTATGCCGAAAGTCCTGTTCACATCCAGCTCGCTTGAGTCCCCAGACATACGCGAAGCTTTGAACCGGGGCCGCACGAGGCGGCGTGCTGCTTGCGGTGCCGCGAACACAGTATGACGCGAACGGCACCGCAAGCAACGCTTGCCGCCTCCCCAAAGCCTTGCTGTTTCCGCTTGCATCCATGGGATTCCGGGGATAGAAATATACCAACGCTCGGGTCTCCGCAGGCGTAGGTCGCAAGCGATCGCCCGCATTAGCTATTCCTGTGCAATCCGGCGGCTGCCCGATCGCGCAGGAATTCGCGCACCTGAACCTCAGGGCGCGGTCACCTGCCGTTTCCGGAGCCGATTGCACGGCCCGCCTACGATAGGCCCGAAAATCGGATGAGACAAATGTCGCGTGCGCGGCGGCGATCGACGGGGACGGTGCTGCGGGAAGGCGCGCAGGTTGTAATTATAGGCGGCGGCCCGGCCGGCACGCTTTTCGCCATTCACTTGCTGCGCAGAGCGGGGCAGCTCAGGAAAAACATAAGGGTCGCAATCATCGAGAAAAAGCGCGAACCCACGTTCTGCAGCAGCCCGCTCCCGCCGACGTGTCGCGAGGGCTGCAATTACTGCGCCGGCGGCATTTCTCCCAGAATGGCGGACGCCTTGAGCAATATGGGCCTGTCGCCTCCCGAGAGCCTGGTGCAGGGCGAGGTCAGAGCGCTCACCATCCAGTCGGAATGGAAAAACATAGAGCTGGCGCTTCCCGCCGGCAGGAGGATGTTCTCCGTCTTCCGCGGCTCCCGGCCGATGCGCAGGAGCGACCGCCACGTCAATTTCGATTCGTTCCTTCTGCACAAGGCGGTGGAGGAAGGATCGGTTCTCATCAGCGGCGAAGCCTACGCCATCCGGCGCGATTCCGGCAGCAGCCTGATCGTCTCATTCTCGACAGGCGAAGGACCGTTGCGCTGCAGCCGGGAGATCGAGGCGGATTTTCTGGCTCTCGCAGCCGGTGTGAACGAGAGACCGGGAGCCCGTCCGCAGGAGAGCCGCTTGGCTCTGTCGCTCAGGCAGCTCATGCCCGAATTCCGGGCGCCGCCGGGGCGTGCGGGCGGATGTTCAGGGCGCTGTTTCCGGCATTCGTTCACGACGTGATCTGGAATCACGCGCTGTGCAAGCTCAAAGAAGTCGCGGAAGGCGAGGTGCTCCCGGCCTCGCCCTCCGGAGCGGGGCAAGGCACAGGAACTGCGCCCGATTCTCTCGACAGGAACGGTCGGGTCGGTCTGTGATGGCCGCCAGTTTCCTCCGATACTCTCTTTCTTCCAGCGTCCCGGCGATCCAGCCAGTCCACATTTGGACGTTGCGCCGGATTTCGGGCGCAACCGGGCCGCGCACGATCACGTCCGACACGGCAAGCCGCCCGCCCCGCCGCGGCAGCCGTCACTTCGCGATTTCACCTGGGAGGCGGGGATTTGCTCGGATAGCCGGCGATCCCATGCATGGGGGCCTTCTGCACGATGGTTCCCGCCGCACGGACCAGGTATTCGGGCGAGCCCTGCGGAAAGGCACCGGCAACCAGCCCGGCCATGAACGCTATGTGATCCCTGCAGAAGGACGCCGCGGCCTCTGCGGTCACTCCGGCATGCTCCGCTTGACCCGAAGCCAGGGCATATGCCTGCTTCACCTTCAGGTAGGATAGGAAATCGAGTTCGACCGCGAAATGATCGTCGGCCTCTCCGCAGGCCGGGCGGTAGCCGAAGGCTTCGTAATAGGCAGAAAGCTCGGCCATCAAATAACCGGGCTGAGTGCCGCTGCGGCAGGCAGCCTCGCGAACCGGAACACTTCCCGCCGGGCCGAACAATGTCATGTAGGCTCCTTCCGAGGCGGTCTCGAGGGCGCGCAGCGCCAGCCGACGCAATTCCTCCTTGCGCACATCGCAAAGCAATGCCTCGATTTGCGACCGCCAGCGCCCGGAGGGATACTCAAAAAGCAGGCCGAGCAAGCGCCACTCGACCGCCTGCGCCAGCAGTTGTGCGGCCTGCCGGTTCAGCCCCCGGGACGGCGGCACTATCGGGCCCTCCGCAGCAATGGGATCCAGCCGGTTCGCATCTTACGCGCACCCACTTCCTGCCGGGAGCCCTGCCATACAGCAAATGCGACATACGTCCGCCGGTCCGGCTCGAGTCCTGCGGGCAGCTTGCGGCTGATGACCACCGACCAGCCGCTCTTGCCGAAAACGCCCTTGCCACGTGCATCCGGCGAGGGCGAAGGGGCGAGCGTGCCGGGCCCGGAAGCGACGAGTTCCTCGACCGGAACGTCCCTCGGGCCGCTGCGCAGGTTGCCCAGCCTGTGGGCAGGCGCATAGCGCAGCGCCATCTCGCGTTGGACTTCCGAACCCGGTTCGAGCGGTCTGGCTTCAAACGGATAGTGGTCGATCGATGCATTCGGGTACAGGTCGCGCAGGGTATCGCCCCGGCCGTCGACCGTTGCCTGCCAGTCGGCGCGCCAGTAGGTCACTTGGACGGGTTTGCCCTCCCGGCCCATCTGCGGATCCGGCAGGTCCGGCTCGATCTTGACCGGAATCTGAACGGCGCAGGCGTCGACCATTCTCGAAGGCCCGGGGACATCATCCTTGTTGGGGTCGTCCCACTCGAGGCGCAAGGCCATGGCCGCGCCGTCACTGGCCGCGCGCACCCGCACACTCAGGGTGGAAGGCTCAAGCAGGCGCGGTTCCACGAGGTCCTGCGGGATCATCGCCGCGGCCAATTCGGGCGCGTTTTCCCATGCAGGGTCCGCGGGCGAAACGGGAAGTCCCCTCACGGGAATGGCGATGACCTCGTTGGCCGTCCTGGGAGCCCGGCTGCATGCGGCCATGCACAGCAGGCAAAGCAGGATCGTTCGCTTCATAGGTTCCGCTCCCTACGGGCAATTGCGGCGCCACAAGCCTTGCTTGGAGTCGAAGGCTGGGCGCACGTACACGGGTTCGCTCATGGGTACGCGCACGACCTCGGCGCCGTCGGCGGCAAGACCCGTAACCGTATCCCCGCGCCGCCGGAATCGAGTCACCATCATCTCGGTGCATCCGAACAGGCACAGCAGGCCGGCCAGGTCCGGATCGCCGGGGGCACTGCGGTAGGCCCGCACCGCTTCGCCCGCGCCGGGCCCGAAAAGCTGCCGATTGAACGCCTCCGGCGAGTGCACCGGCGGTATGTAATAGACGTTGGGTTCCAGGCCGAACTGCGGGAAGAGCGGCAGCGCGATCTTCCGGATATGCACCAGGTAGTCGATCGGGTTGTCGGCGCGCGCCTGCTCAGGGCGCGAAAGCCACCCCGCCAGCCGGATCTTGCCGATACAGTTGGCGAAACACTGTGGCTGCATGCCCTGCTCGATCTTGGGAAAACAGGCGATGCATTTCTCCGAGGTGCCCGTCAGAGGGTTGAAGAAGACCTTCTTGTAGGGACAGGCCTTGACGCATTCCTGATAACCCCGGCAGCGGGCCTGATCGACGAGCACGATGCCGTCCTCGGCGCGTCTGTATATCGATCCCCGCGGGCAGGCGGCCAAACACGCCGGGTAGGTGCAGTGGTTGCAGATGCGCGCCAGGTAGAAAAACCAGCCGGCATGCGGCAGCGACATGAACGATCCCCGATCCACTTGCCCGGCGCAGTCGTCTTCGCCGGTGTTGGGAAAGGCGTAGTCCTGATCTTCAGGCCGCCAGCCCAGCACCCGTTCTCCCGCCGGAGCGGCCTCGAAGATGGTTCGCCCTTCGTAACGGCCGCCGTTCCACTCCTGCGCATCCAGCATGTCGAGCAGCCTCAGGTCGTAGGCCAGCGGGTAAGAGCCGTAGGGCTTGGTCTCGACGTTGTTCCAGAGCATGTATTCCTGGCCCTTGCCCGAGGTCCAGGTGGTCTTGCACGCCAGCGTGCATGTCTGGCAGGCGATGCACTTGTTGACGTCGAAGACCGCGGCGAATTGCCGCTGCGGCCGCGCCTCGGGATACCAGAAGGACATTTCGCGGCCGAGCTGCCAGTTGTAGACGCGTGCCATCAGGATTTTCCCCCTTTTTGCCTGAAGAAGTCTCCCGCCAGGTACCGCTTCATGGCGGCCGACTCGTAGCCCGGACGGATCCCCAGCGCGGCAGGCCGCCACAGGCCCGCAGCGCCGGTGCCGCCCGGCTCGGCCTTGGTGATCTTCACGAACGCCTCGCGCGGCGCGCCCGTCGGGCAGTGGATGTCGGGTTCGAATCCCTTGCGCAGGCCCTGGCCGAACATCGCCTTGTGAACCAGCGAATCGGTCATCCAGGTGGGCTTCAGCCAGCCGCGCGTCGCCGACTGATGCGAACCGGAACGGAACATGGCTTGATAGCCGGTGCGCGGGTTCTTCGCCAGACCATCCGCGCGCGTCTTGCCCCCTTCCACCGAACCGGGCGTGGCCGTGTACATGTTGAACCACATGCGCGTGACCCCGCGGGGCGTTCCCGGGTAGTAACGCGCGCGGCAGAGCAGGCGGGCGAACTCCATGTTCTTCGGGTCCTTCTGCCAGCCGCGGAACGGCCGGTCTTCCGGGTCGGGATCGATCCACACGTAATCGCCGTCCTCCACGCCCAGCTCTTTCGCATCGGATGGGTTGATGTCGACATATCCTTCGGTGACGAAGGGACTGCGTCGGTCGCGGCGGTGGAGATCGCCGAAGGGACCGAAGAGCACGGCGATCATGTCGGTGTCGACCGGTGTGGTGTGTGCCCCGTGCCGGTACTTGGGCGTGTGGAAGATGAAGCGGAAACCCTTTTTCATCAGGGGATGGCTGGTCTTGCGGGCTTCCTCCCAGCGCAGAATGACGTTGCGCCCGCAGCGCGTCTCGCAGGAAAGGTCGTCGCGCCTTACGCCGTAACTTTCCGGGCCCTCGGCGCGAAATGCCTCGTGCCCGGGGCCGACGATAATGTTCGGCTCGTAGAATGTGGAGTCGACCGGCTCGCGGTGCACCGGGAGATTCTCCCCCGCCGCGATAAACTCGTCCTCTTCCCGGTAGAATTCCAGGCGGCCGCTTTTGGTGTACCACGGGATCGAGTCCGTCACCTGGTCGTAGCCCACGCACTTGGGGGTGGTGCGGCTGTTCAGGAGTGCGGGAACGCCTTGCCTGGCCTTGGCTTCCAGGTCGACGAAACGATAGCCCTTGGTGTTGCTCGAATGATCCAGGACTCGCTGCAGATAGACGTCGGTGCGGAAGTCGCGCACGAACTTCCAGTAGTCGATAAAACGCCGGTCGCCGGTCAGCTCGGCCAGCTTGGCGCTCACCAGCGCCTGAACCTCGATATCTCCCAGGGTGTTGAAAGCACGCCGGATAGGAGTGCGCGGGAAGGTGACCAGGAAAGGATTGGTGACCGAGGCCGTCATGTCCGGGTGCTTCAGCTCGAACCACGCGTCGACGCCGAAGACGATATCGGCCCACTCGCACGAGGCGCTCCACCACCATTCGTTCACCGCGATCATCTCGATGCGCGGCAGCACGTTGATCACGGTGTTGAAGTGCCACTTGACGTTTCCCAGGATCGAGTTGGCGTTGGCGAACCACAGCGACTTGGTGGGCGCGGGAATGTGGGTCCTGCCGGTGAGCAGCTTGTCGCCCACGCGCAGCGGGTGATCCTCATGGTTGTAATAGTGCGCCGACTCCGGCTTCCAGTACTGCCGCACGCGCGCGGGCTTTTCGGGGTCGAGCTCGATGTCGAAAGGGTTCTCGTTGATCCACTGCGCCGCACCGTTGAACAAGGCTACGCGGTAGTTGCCCGCGAAGGAGCCTATATTGCCGGCGATCCCGCCGACGTTGCCCGTCAGGGCGGCCAGCAGCATCGTATCGCGGTCCTTGTTGTCGCTGTTGAAGAACTGGTTCGGCCCCATGCCGAGAGCGAAGAGCGTGGTACCGGGTTCCTCGGCGAGGCGGCGCGCCAGGGACTCGACGGCGGCCGCCGGTGCCCAGGTTATCTCTTCGGTGGTCTTGGGATCGAAGTGCGCGGCGTACTCCCGCACGAGGTCGAAGACCGGCCGGCAGCGGACGCTGCGCCCGTCCGACAGCGCCACTTCCACCGAACCTTCCAGGAGAGGATCGCGCACTCCCGAGTTCTTGCCCACCATGTCGCGGGTCAGCGCCCTGGGGACGCCGGCGGCCCGATCCCACCAGACAAAGTCGCCCCACTCCAGGCGCATCGGCTCGGCGACCAGCGACATGGTCTGGGCTATCGGAGGCGGTTCCCTTTCTCCCGTCTTGAGTACTGTCGTATTCCTGAGTTCCGCCGGCCGGCCGCCGAAAACCTCCGCGGCGCGCAGATACTTGAGCGTGTCCATGCGCACCAGCAGCGGCAGGTCCGTCCACTGAGCGACGAACCGCGCGTCGTAGAGCTTCTCGCGCAGGACGACATGGACAAGGCCGAGCGCGAGAGCGGGCGTGGTACCGGGCCGCACCACCAGCACATCGTCGGCCTTCGAGGCGGTGGCCGAATACTCGCAGGCGATCACCACCACCCTGACCCCTTTCAACCGGGCTTCAGTGAGCCAGTGCGCGTCGGGCATCTTCGTGGTGATCCAGTTCATGCCCCATACGACCAGCGTCTTGCACCGTTCGGCGGCGTGCAGATCGAATTCCACGGTCTGCTGGCCCGAGACCATGGGATGGCCCGGCGGCAGGTCCGTATGCCAGGAGTAATTGTCAAAACCTTTGGCTCCCAGGGCCTCGTCCGGACCGACCTTGCGGATGGCAGCATCGAGCAATGCGAGCGAATTCGCCAGCCTGTACATGCCGAAGACGCGGGTGATGCCGAGCAGGGGCATGCCTCCCCGGAACTTGAGGGTCCGAACTCCGGCTCCCTCGGCGGCTTCGATGCACACGTCGTCGTAATGCTGCGCCTTCAGCCGCCTCTTGCCCTCCTCGCCGCTGTATGTCTCCGCGATGTTCTTGAGAGCGGCGGCGGCGATCGCAGCGGCTTCGTCATAGCCGACGCGCAGCCATTCGTCGCGCCCGCGCGCGAAGTGGCGCCGGAGGGGCAGGCCGTCGGGCCCGCGGGGGAATCCGGCTTCGTACCATTCCTTGAAGCCCTTGCGCACCAAGCAACCCGTCACCCGGCGGTCGCCGTAGAATCGGCGAGTCAGCGCGAGGCCCTTCTGGCAGACGCGCGGGTCCCAGCGATGGCTCGCCCGGTTGCCCGCGAGGTCGGCGGCCTCGCCGTATTTCATCGTCGGACCGATGCGCACCACCACGCCGTTGCGTACGTAGGCATTGAGGATGCAATTGTGCGTGTCGTTGGGCGCACAGGTGAACGTGAATACCGAATCGTATTTCCACAGATCGCGGTAGACCCGCTCCCAGCCGCGATCCGGATAAGCGGCCAGCGGGTTCTGCATCGCCTCGAGCCCCCAGGCCTCGCGCGTCGAGGCCGCCAGGCCGCCGAAGCCGGCGGCGGTCAAGAGCTCGAGGAAATCTCGGCGGTCCATCTCGTGCTTCATTGCCTGCCTCCCTCGAGAGAACGCAGATAGGCGACGACGGCTTCGATCTCGGCGCGGTTGAGCGCCGGCCGGACGGGCGAGGGTTCCAGAAAGCCGGCCATGGCCGTGCCGCGGCGCCCGCGGGCGATGGTTTCGACCAGATAAGTGTCGGTTGCCGATTCGAGCAGCAGCTTGTTATCGAGGGCCGGACCCTCGCCGCCTCTGCCCTGCTTGCCGTGACACCCGGAACAGGCGGAATCGAATATGCGCGTGCCCTGCACGGCATCCGCCCGAACCCAGCGCGCCGGCCGCGGGTCGGGCTCGGCCGCGGCACCGCCGATCGTGCGGATATATCCGAGCACGCTCCGGATCTCTTGCGGGCGCAGGCCGCCTTCCTTGAGCCATCCGGGCATCCGGCGGCCCGGCCGCCCCTGCTCGACGGTCTTTGCCAGCAAAGCCTCCGGCGCTATCGCCAGAAAGTCGGGATTGGCCACGGAAGGAAAGGAGAGCGTACCCGGCAAACGGCGGCCCAACCCGTCGGCGCCGTGGCACCCCGAGCAGAAGGCTCCGAACAGAGTCTCGCCGTCTCCGGAGAACTCGCGCTCGCCGAGCTTGACGGCGCGGATGCGGTCCCTCGGCAGATAGACGTCGCGCAGCTCCTTGCGCCGCAAGGAAAGGGTGAAGAGCGTCAGCAGCTCTATCTCGCGATCCGATAGCGCGACCGGCGGCATCTGCGAGCCGGCAACCACCGAGACCGGCGAGCGGAAATGCTCGGCCATCCAGTTCTTCAGGCCGCCCCCGCCGGGAACGTTCTCGAAGCTCACCTGCGCGGGGTCCTTGAATCCCGCGAGTGTCAGGTCCGGGCCGTCGTCTCCGCCCACGCCGCTCATCTTGTGGCAACCCAGGCACCCGGAGGAGAGAAAGACGCTCTTGGCCTCCATCAGCTTCGGCGCCGCCACGCGCGTCGCCAGGAAAACATCGAGCAACGCCAGATCGCACGCCGATACGGGTCGGAAGGCTTCCTTCCACAAGCCGGAGGAAGCCTGATTGCGCCTGACGAGATGCCCGGCGTACCAATCCGCGTCCCATGTCACCAGCCCGGCTCTCGAGAGGTCCGGCCCTTCCATGCCGCCCCCGTCGGGGCGCAGCGTGCCGCCTCTGCCGTCGACCCGGTGACAGGCGTAACAGTCCAGCCTTTCGAAAGCGAGCGCCGCCGCCCGCAACCGGCGGGCGCCGGGAACGCCCAGGGCGACATGGCATACGCCGCAGCCGGCCTGCGACATCTCTTTGTCCAACATCGGCTCGGGCCAGAAGGGCACGTCACCGTGGGCGTCCCGCTTCTCGGTGGCCTGTCCTTGACCGCCGTGGCAGATAGTGCAGCCGTACTCGGCCGGATCGTGAACGACCGGCCTGTGCGCGTGCAGAACCCCGGAACCGTACACGTCCTGCTCGCCGGGGCCCATCGACACATGGCAGGAGGTGCAGCGGTCCGCAACGCCGAGCGAAGCGTTGACCACCTGGCGCAGCTGTACGGCTATCGGACCCTGCTCGTTGCGCCCTTGCGCCTGGATGCGCCGCCATTCCTTCAGGAGATTCTCCTCGACCGCAGCCCACAAAAGCAGCAGGAGAACGGCACTGCTGGAGCCGAGCAGCAGATACTTGTTTCGTTTCATGACCTCAGTGCCCGGGCCAATCGGCCGGAGACCAATAAAACACCCAGTTGGGACCGCGGAAGTAGGTGCCGATCACGGTGAGCACGAGAAAGCCGCACAGAAAGCACGTGAAGAGCGCCAGAGAACCGGCGCGCAAGGAGTCGTAGCGGCGCACGGCCCACAAGGAAAAGAGCGCGTAGAGCAGCGTCAGCAGCGTCCCCGGGTTGACCAGCGTGATCACAAGCTGAGGAATGTGCGGGAACCATTCGCGCAGCCAGCCGAAACGGATGGCGACCGCCTCGATCAGCACGGCGGTCGAAAGCCCGAAGGCGGCCGCAAACCCCACCAGGCGCCGGCCGCCCGGCCCGCCGCACCACTCTCCCGTGCCTTCCGTTTCACGATCGAGATACGGGATCAGCGCCAGACCCAGCAGGACGATCGCGGGAATTCCGACGCCGCCCATGAAGGCGCTGAAGGACACCATCTCCTGCACGCCGAGAAAATACCAGGGAGCCTTGGCCGGGTTCTCGGGAAGGTTGGGGTTTGCCAGCTCCTTGAGCGGGGCATTGGAGACGAGCGACAGCGCAAGGCAGATGAACAGGGTGACCATCAGCACGGCCAGCTCGGCGTAAAACAGATGGGGCATCGATGGGACCGTGTTCTCAGGCCCGCGCCCCACAGCGGGCGTGCGCCCGCGCACGATCGCCGCCAGGTGATAGGTCTTCAACGGGGCCTCGGTAAAGACCGGATAGCTATCTTCGACCCCGGCGCGCGCCAGGCGCCGCTCCGCGTCCGCAGGGCGCACCAGGCCGCCGTCCTTGCGGATGCGCCAGAAATGCACGGCCATGAGCGCCGCGAGCACGAGCGGCAGAAGCATGACGTGCAGCAGGTAGAAACGGATCAACGCCTCGGCGCCCACCTGATCGGAGCCGAGCAGCAGCAGGCGCAACAACCCGCCGGGATCGAAGTGCTCCGTGATGCCGAGAGCATCGGTGACTTCGCGCGGCGATTGGGCGATGTTGGCGCCGATGGTTATGGCCCAGTAGGCAAGCTGGTCCCAGGGCAGCAGATATCCGGTGAAGGAAAGTCCCAGCGTGACCACCAGGAGCCCGATGCCGATGAGCCAGTTGTATTCCCTCGGCCGGCGGTAGGCGGCGGTGTAGAACGTACGCGCCATGTGCAGGATGACTGCCACAACCATGACGTTGGCCGCCCAACGGTGAAGGTTGCGGATCAGCCGCCCCGTCGGCACCACGTAGTGAATGTCCTTGATCGATTGATAGGCCGCCTCGGGATAGGGTTTGTAATAGAACATCAACATGACGCCGGTCACCAGCGCGATCAGAAACGCCGAGACGCTCAGGATGCCCAGCCCCAGCGTGGTGCTCCAGCGCAGGCTCCAGCGGTGCGTGCGCACGGAGTGCACATGCAGAAAGACGTTGCCGAACACGAACCGCGAGCGCGCCCGGTCGGTGACGGGAGCTCCCGTGCGCAAGGCGCTCTCGACGAAACGGCGCGGCGCGGCCTTAAGGTTCCGGACGAATTCCTTGAGCGCATCCTTTTCCACAACGCCGCCTGTCATGCCCTCACCCTGGTTCCCTGCGGCACGGTTGTGCCCTCGTCTATGGTCCAGACGCCGCCGCTCACGCTCACCTTGAGCCAGGGCAGCGGCCGCGGCGCCGGCCCCTTGCGCACTGTGCCGTCGGCAGCGAAGCGCGAGCCGTGGCAGGGGCATTCGAATCCATCCGCGGAAGGCTTGACCACGCAGCCCAAATGCGTGCAGACGGTCGAGAGCCCATAGCCGCCCTGGGCGTCGCGGAAGAGCGCCACCGCGCGGCCGGGCGGAACGAAGGGCGTCCCGGGCGCGAGCGTCTCGGGCAAGGCGACGCGGAATCTCTTCGAGGGCGAGGCCAGCACGGCGGCCTTGGGCAGTCTGAGCATGCCGATGATGCCGAACAACAAGGCGCCGGCCGCAGCCCACAGGGCAGTGAGCCCCAGCCAGTCCCGCCGGGGAACGGCCTCGGGATCGAGGCGCGATCGCGATCTCTGGAGCGCCCTGGTCATGGATTCCTCCAGGAGGTGCTGAAACTGACGCGTTCCATCGTTATGGCATCCACCGGGCAGCGCGCGGCGCAGGCCGCACAGCGGATGCAACGTTCTTCGTCCTTGATAATCGCCGAGTGCCCGGAGAGGTCGGCTCCGGCACCCAGCAGGGCGTCGACGGCGGCGCACCACTCCTCGCCCCCGTCGACCTCGCTCAAGGGCACCAGCTTGAGGCACAGCGTGGGGCACACGTCGGCGCACCCGCCGCACAGCACGCAGCGTGCGCCGTCGAAAACGGGCGTTACGCCGCAGTCCAGGCAGCGCGAGGCCTCGCGCACGGCCTCCCGGGCCGTATAGCCGAGCTCGACCGGCGCATCCGGCAGGAGCAGCCGCTCCGGCGGCGCCGCCAGCGGAACCGGGACACGGCGAATCGCCTCGTAACCCCGCTCGCGGCCGTAGCCTTCCTCGACCAGGTAGGCAGTGACCGCGTCCGGGGCCAGGTCGCGACCGGTCAGGTACCGGTAGACCGAGCGCGCCGCCGCCTTGCCCGAGGCGACCGCATCGATGAGCAGGCGCGTGCCGTGCGCCAGATCGCCCGCCACGAACACGCCCGGCGCGGTCGTCGCCAATGTTTCCGGATCCGCCTTGGGCCACCCGGGCCGCACCTGCTCGACGTCCCTGCCGCCGTCCTCGAGAAACTCCAGCCGCGGCGCCTGACCTACGGCAAGCATGACGGAATCGCAGGGGACGGTGATCTGGTCGCCGTCATCATAGAGCGGCGCGAATCTGCGTTTTTCGTCATAGACGCGCCGGCAGCGCCGGAAGCGCACGCCGGTCGGAGCTCCGGAAGCATCGCGTTCGATCGCCACCGGACCCCAGCCGTTCATACGTTCGATGCCCTCTTGATCGCCTTCCACGATCTCGGCGGTGTCGGCGGGCATCTCCTCCAGGCTCTCGAGCGAGACCAGCGTGACCCTGAGCATGCCGGGCAAGCGCACCGCCGTGCGCGCCGTGTCGTAAGCGATCTGACGGAGGACCGTGCGCGCCACGTCGTAAGCGACGTTGCCACCGCCGATGACCACCACCTTGCGGCCGAGTCGCACCGGCTCGCCGAGCGCCACCGAGCGCAGCAGGTCCACTCCCCCCAGAACGCCCGGGCCGTGCTCTCCGGGCAATCCCAGCCGGCGCGATGCCTTGGCGCCCGTCGCCAGAATCACCGCGGCGTGGCCGCGCCTCAGGCTCGAAAACGCAACATCCTTGCCCACGGTCACGCCGCAATGGATCTCGACCCCCAAGGCGCGGATCACGTCCACTTCCCGTGCGATCACGTGACGCGGCAGGCGATAGGCGGGGACGCCGACGGCGAGCATGCCGGCGGGAACGGGTTCCGTCTCGAAAACCACCGGCTTGAAACCGAGGAGCGCCAGGTCGTGCGCCGCCGACAGGCCCGCAGGCCCTGCGCCGATGATGGCCACCGGCCGGCCGTCGCCGAGGACCAAACGTCTCTGCAGAGCGGAGTGCAGCAGCGCCGCCATCTCATCGGCACCCGCCGCAAGCAATGCGCCGAAGGCCTCGACTTCCTCCAGTACCGCTCGCGGATCCCTGGCTTCCGGGCCGTACATCTCGCACACGAATCGCTTGAGCGCCCTGATGGCAACCGGCCGGTCCACGCCCACGAAGCATCCGTCCCTGTCCGTCAGCGGTATCTTGCCGCGTCGGCAGGCCGCTTCGCAGGGCGCACCGCATACGCGTCCGCAGATCGAGGCGAACGGGTTCGGGCCGCGCGCTATCAGATAGGCTTCACGAAAGCGCCCCTGGGCGATCGCGCGCACATAGCCGCGCGCGTCCGTATGCACCGGACAAGCGAACTGACAGGAAATCAGGTCGCGATGGTGATTCTCTCCCGGCAGATCCACGCGCAGCAGCGTCATGACCCCGAAACACCCCTCGCCCGGTCGTCCCGGCCCGCGGCCCCTGCATGCACGCGGAGCAACCTGCCTTCCGCCATCAGGCACGGGATGCCCGTGCCCGCCGATCCGGAAGCCTGCGGCTTCTCGAGAAGCCGCGCTATGGTCCAGCGCCCGAGAACGCCGCACACGGCTTCGTGAAGCTCCCTGGCCGCCCGGTGGAAGTTGCACACGTCCCTGTCGGGCCGCGTCGACCGGCAGTAGTGGCCCATGATCTTTCCCTGGCACGCCTCCACCACCGCGAGCAGGGTGATCTCATCCGGGCCGCACGCGAGGCGGACTCCGCCCCTGGCCCCCCTCTCGACTTCGAGAATGCCCTGCCGCACCAGGCGGCGCAGCACCTTGGCGAGGTAACTCGGGGATTCCCCCAACGCTTCCGCCAGCCGGCGGGGCGACCAACACACGCGCCGGTCCTGGCGCGCCAGCCAGATCAGCGCGCGCACGGCCGATATGGAGGACCTGTTCACCATGAGGTTGCCGCCTTAATGCGGACAAGATATATCAATATTATCCCATATGTCCAGCCTTATTTGCCCATGACCGCCGCCGGTCCGGCTGCCTGCGGCCCAGCACCTGAGCCCACGGCCGAAAGCCTGTATAATTGGCCGTGCGATGCGCGGGCGCGCGCGCAGGCTGCGAGCGCACACCGGCCCGGGGAGAAGCGAAAGGCGCAGGCTGCAAGCCATGGATTCCTCCTTCTTCCATCCCGCTGTCGGAATCGTCGGGCCCACGGGTGCGGGCAAAAGCACGCTGGCAAGCCTCCTGGCCGGGCGCTTCGGCGCCGAAATCGTCAGCTGCGACGCGCTGCAGGTCTATCGCGGCATGGACATCGGAACGGCCAAGCCCGCGCCCCACGAGCGCCGCGCCATACCCCACCACATGATCGACCTGTGCGCGCCCGACGAAGACTTCACGGCCGGAGAGTACCAGCGCCGGGCGCGCCAGGCGCTGCAGGACATCCGGCAGCGCGGGCGCCTGCCCCTGGTCGTCGGCGGCACGGGATTCTACTTCCGCGCGCTGATCGAAGGCCTCTTCGACGGCCCGGGCCGCTCGCAGGAAATCCGCAGCCGCCTGCGCCGCATCGCCGAACGCAAGGGGGCATCCTATTTGCACGCCCGCTTGCGGCGCTTCGATCCCGAGGCCGCCGCCCGCATCGCACCCGCCGACATCGCCCGCACCGTGCGCGCCTGCGAAATCTACTTCCTCAGCGGCAAGACCATGACCTGGTGGCAGCGCCAGCCCCGGGACGCCCTGCAAGGCTTCCGCTGGCTGAAGCTCGGCCTTTCCTGGCCGCGCGCGCTGCTCTACGAAAGGATCGACGCGCGCGTCGAGGAGATGTTCGCGCAGGGCTTCGTCGAGGAAGTGCGCCGCCTGATCGAAAAATACCCAAGGAACTGCCATGCCTTTACGGCCATCGGCTACCGCCAGATCATCCTTCACCTCGAGGGCCGGCTCACGCTCGAGCAGGCCTTGCGCGAAACGCAAAAGGCCTCGCGCCGTTACGCCAAGCGCCAGCTGACCTGGTTCCGCACCGACGGGGAAATCGTCTGGCTGGATGCCGCCGCAGGAATCGAGTCTGCTGCCGCGCAGGCCGGGCGCCTGATCGAAAACTTCCTCGGTCGGGGCACTGCATGAGACGGCACGGCGCCGCGCGCCCGGGAGCAACGGCGCGCTCTCAACCCGACTTGCACGCGCTCTGCGGAAAGTGCCAGAATTTGCACGGCCCGGACGGTTCGCTGAAACATCGGGCCGCCCCCTGCATCTGCCGAATCAGGCGGAAAGGGAAACGCCGAGGCGGCCGATACGAGGCCAAAGGAGGGAGAGCATGCAGTTCCGAATGCTGACGGCCATCGCGATGTGCGCGTTCCTTGGCGCGCCGGCCTTCCCCCAGACTTCGGAAGACCTGGCCAGGGCGCGCGACCTGTACAACGGGAAAAAGTTCCAGGAGGCCGAGACGCTCCTGCGCCGGGTGCTGGACGCCGAGCCGGGGAACGCCGAAGCCGGCTACTGGCTGGGCCTGAGCCTGCTCGAGCTCAAGAGGTTCGATGAAGCCGAAGAGACGCTGCGCAAGGCCGAACAGAACCGGCCGGAGGAATCCGGGGCGATGCCCAGGATCGATATGATCCGCGTCGGACTCGCCCGCTGCTATATGGAACGCGAACGCCTCGGCGAAGCGCAGGCGGCCCTCGACGAAGCCGTCCGCATCAAGGCCGACAATCCCGACGCCCATTTCTACCGCGGCATGCTCGAAGCGCGGCGCAAGGATTACGCCTCCTCGGCGCGCTCCATGGACAAGGTCATCGAACTGGATCCGAAGAATGCCTATGCGTACTACTATGCCGGCCTCGCCTACAATCAGATCAAGAGGCCGGATCTGGTCGTCCAAAGGCTGCAGACATTCCTGAAGCTGGCGCCGGACGCGCCCGAAGCCTCCAAGGTTCAATCGCTGCTGCGCTCGATCCGCTGATGCGGCGGCGGTTCCGCATCGCAGTCCGGCTAGAAGCCCGGCGGCGCCGACAGGTTCATGAAACAGCGTTCGAGGAAAGTCAGGATATCCGTTGCCGCCGCCTCGCTGGCCGTGGCGCTGCCGGTCGCACTGACCATGCTGCATACCGGGGCGGCGCGACGCTACATCCTCGGAGAAATCGCGGACTACCTGCGCGACCGGCAGGGGATCATTCTGTCGGTCGAGGAGTTCCGCTACAACCTGCTCGCCTTGAGCGCCGCTGTCCGCGGCCTGGAGCTGAAATCCGCCGCCGATCCCGAAGCCCCCGCCTTCCTGCGCCTCGGGCGCGGTGAATTGCGCCTGCGTTTCCCAGGCGGGCCCACGCCGGCCGTCGGCGGCTCTCTCGACGAAGTGGAAATCCGGGTCATGTACGACGCCCGGGGGCACAGCAACCTGCCGGCGACGCGATCGGCGGGAAAGGGTGCGCCGCCCCGCCTGCTCGTTTCCAGCCTGACGGTCTCGAAAGGCTCGGTCCGGTTCAGGCATGCGGGCCGCGCCCTCGCAGCGGAACTGCCCGAGTGGAGCCTCGAAATCCGCGGCGAGGCCGCCACGCGCAATCACCGCCTGGCCGCGCACGCCGCGCGGCCGGGAAGCCTGAGCTATGACGGAAGGGTCACCGCTGTCGACGCATTCCACCTCGAAGTCCGGCAGGAAACCGACCGCCTGCGCATCGACCGTCTCGAGGCGTCGGCGGGTGGCTCTTCTCTGCGGATTTCCGGGCTCTTGTCGGGCTGGGACGATCCCAGGCTCGATCTGGCCTTGGACGGCGACCTGGACCTTGCGCGCCAGGCGGTTCTTTTCCCCGCAGGCTTCGAGCCCGCGGGCCGCCTGAAGGTGAGAGGCTCGGCGCGCGGTCCGGCCTCGGCACCGGAATTCAGCGGCGACGTCGAGGGAACCGGATTGCAGGCCCTTGGTCTGGACCGCATCTCCCTGCGCGCACGCGTCTCATGGTCCGGTGCCAGAGCTGCGCTCACGCTCGATCATGCCCGCCTGGAATCACCCTATGGATCCGCCGAGTGCGCCGCCGCCCTCTCGCTCGCCGGCGGCGACGCGCCGAGTTCGCTTGCTGCGACCCTCCGCAATGTCGACCTCGGAGCCGCATCCCGTGCGCTGCGGCTCCCGCTCGCTCTTGCCGCCCGCGCCTCGGGCAGCGTCCAGGCCTCCTGGAAGGGGCTCGATCTCGCCTCGGCACGAGCCGCAGCGCGCATCGAGCTTCGTCCGACGACACACTCGCCGGCACGCGCGCAGCTTCCGCTCGCGGGCACGATCGATGCGCAGTACAAGGAAGGACTCTTCGCGCTGCACGTTCCGGCGGCGCGCATGCTGGGATCGGATGTTCAGGGCCGATTGTCGGTCGACGGCCGGCGCCGGCTGGCCGGGTCCGTTACGGCTGCCACGGCCGGCCTGAGCGATGTGCGCGCGGCTCTCGGGCGCTTCCTGGGCTGGGAAGACGGACCCGCCTCCGGTACCGAGATCGACGGGAGCGCCCGGCTCGATCTCGAGATCACGGGCAGCCTTGACGATCCCGGCGCCTCGGGCACGCTGACCGTGCGCGAGGGCCGGGTGGGCCCTATTGCCGGAGTCGCCCTCGATGCCCGCATGCAGCTGGACAGTAAAAGCCTGGAATTGCTCGAAGCCCGCCTTGTATGGCAGGAGCACAGCCTCAGGATGGACGGCCGCCTCGATCTGTCCGCAACGGAGCCCGCTTTCCGGTTCGCTGCCGCCGCCGAGGATCTCTCCCTGACCTCGCTCGCCGCCGGCCTGGGGCTGGAAATCCCGCTCGCAGGATCCCTCACGCTGCGTTCCGAACTCGAGGGCACGGCAGCTCAGCCGAAGGGCAGAGTCGCTCTGGCGATCTCCGGACTCGCGGCATACGGCGAAAGGTTCGACACTCTCACTGCCGACCTCAGCCTTGCCGGCCCGCGGATCGCACTCGAAAGTCTCGACCTCGTCCGCGACAGGACTTCCTCCCCGTCGGCCGACCTGCACGCCGAGGGATGGTTCGACTTCAAGACCCAGGAAACAGCCTTCAGGCTCGACGCCCGTGATCTTCGGATGGAGAGCTTGTCCCTTCCGGGAGACCTGCCCGTCCGGGGCAGCTTCGATATGACGGCCGAAGGCTCCGGGACGCTCGCAGATCCCCATGTCGCTGCGTCGTTGCGAGGCCGCGGCATCCGGATCGCGGATTACGACATCGGCGACATCGCACTCGAAGCATCGTCGCAAGGGTCCGAATTGCGACTTGCGGGCAGTGCTCCCGCGCTCGGCCTCGCGACCGGGGCTTCAATCGCCCTGCACTCGCCTCATGCGTCGACCTTCGATGTCCGCGCCGACGGGTTCGACCTGGCCCGCATCCCCGTTCCAAGCCTGGCCGGAGTGCCGCTGCGGGGCACGCTTTCAGCCGAAGCCCAAGGAATCTGCGACCTGATCGACCCTTTGCGGGGCAGTTTTTCCGCCCGGGTGAACCTCGTGAGTCTGGAAGTGGGTGAGTCGAAGATTCACAACGACGCGCCGGTGATGATGGAGTTCGCGGGCGGGTTTCTCGAGATTCACCCGACGGCTTTCGTATCGGAGGGCTTGCGCATCGCCGTCGGCGGGAGAATTCCCGTCATGGATCGCGGGGCCGCCCTTGCGCTCGAGATCGAAGGGCAGGCGGACGTGGCGAAGATACTCTCTCTACTGCCCACGGGGAAGGCGGTTGCCGCAAGAGGTGCTCTCCATGCGAGCACGCGATTGGAGGGCACGCTCGAGCGGCTGCGCCTTTCCGGCAGGATCGCCCTCGAGGAAGGATGGCTGCAGATTGCAGATTCAGTCCCGCCCCTCGAAGACCTCTCCGCCGAGCTGCGCCTGGATCACGGGGCCTTGCACGCGGACGCGATCCGGGGCCGCTGGGGCGGGGGAGAGGTGCGCCTGCAAGGGTCGATGCCGCTCCGGATGCTCTCCGATCTGCTTCCCGTTCGCCTGGAGTCGGGCGCCGACCCGGCGCGCTTCACCGCGGAACTCGACAAGCTGACGCCGGAATCCATTCCGGCTCTGTCGGACCGGATCGCGGGGGCCGTGACGCTGCACATAAGCGGTGAAGCCGACCGCTTGAGGCTCGAGGCCCTGGCGGCCCGACTGATATTGCAAGAGCTGCGCCTGAGCGCCGGCAGCTACCAGGTCGAACAAGCCGGCGCCGGAATCATCACGATCCGCGGCGGGACTGCGACCATCGAGCCTTGGATTGTTTCAGGCCCGGGGACGAAGCTGAGCATCCGTGGCACGGCCGGGCTGCTGCGCGACGCACCGCTCGATCTGCATGTCGACGGGCTCTTCGACGCAGGCTTGCTGAGCTATTGGACCGAAAGCCTGCGCGCCGCGGGCGAGACCCGTTTGAACTTGACCCTGAGCGGGAACCTCGGGGCTCCGGAAATCCACGGTTTCCTGGAGGCGAAGCGAGCGCAGCTGGAGATCGAGTCGCCCGGCCTGAGAGCGGAGAACCTGGATATCCGCGTGAGCGCCACTCCGCAAGGGCTCCACATCGAACGCCTTCGGGGGGAACTCAACGGAGGCAGCCTGGAGGCGGGAGGGCGGCTGGATATTGCCGGAATCGAAGTCCGCGGCTTTGAAATCGAAGCCCGAGTCTCGGGCGCCTCGCTCGACTTTCCGGCCGGGTTGCGCTCGGCGGTCGATGCCGAATTGAGCGTGCGCTCCGCCGGAGATCGCATACTGGTCGGAGGCGCCGCTCATATACTCGAGGGCTCCTACACCGAACCTCTCGACATCGAACGGGAGCTGCTTCGCTACCTCCGGTCGGATCAGACACTCACGGGCGCCGGAGAGCCCGACCCCCGGCTTGCGCGGATCCGCTATGACGTCAAGGTGGACACCCGGAATCCCGTCGTGATCGATAACAACCTGGCACGCCTCGCCCTGGTCGCCGATCTGTCCCTTGCCGGCAGTTACTACCGCCCCGTCGTCACCGGGCGAATGAGCCTGCAGGAGGGAGGGGAGCTATTCCTGAGAGAGCGGACCTACGCCGTCGAGCGGGGCACCATCGACCTGATCAGCCAGGCCAGGATCGAGCCGTCACTCGACATCCTGGCCAAGACCAGGGTCGGCTCCTACGAAATCGACCTCGAGATCTCCGGCACGCCGGATGATCTCAAGACCGCCCTGCGATCGCCCACCCACCCCGAGCTGTCGGAGCCCGACCTCGTGTCGGTGCTGCTGACGGGCAGGACCCTGGACGACGTGCGCGGCGCCGAATTGAACATCGCAAGCCGCCAGGTGCAGTCCTACCTCGCCGGACGCGTAGGAGGATTGCTGTCGCGGCAGGCCGAGCGCACCCTGGGGCTCAGCGAGGTACGGATCGAGCCCAACCTCATCGCCCCGGAATCCGATCCGGGGGCGCGCCTCACCATAGGCCAGAACGTCACGCGGCAGTTGCGCCTGGTCTATTCGATGGATCTGGCCGACAGCCGCGACCAGATCTGGATCGCGGACTACGACGTCACCCGGAGGTTCAATACCAAGGCCACGAGACAGTCCGACGGCTCGTACCGCTTCGATCTACGCCATGACCTGCGCTTCGGCAGCGGAAGCCCGGCCGCAGCCCCCGCTACCCGGACCGGGGCGAGCACGAAGGTCGGCGCGCTGAGAATCGGCGGCAAGCCGCTATTTCAACCGCACGATATCCTTGCGCGGCTCGACTTGAAGTCCGGCGAGGCCTACGACTTCTTCAAGCTGCAAAGGTCGCTGGACCGCCTGCGGGCATATTACTACCGGCAGGGTTATCTCGAGGCGCGCCTCAGGATCGCCCGCCGCGCGGAGCAGGGACGGATCGATATCGAAATAGAAATAGACCCGGGCCCGAAGGTCTCCATCGATTTCGAAGGCGCAAGCCTGCCATCCGCCGTAAGGGACGCCGTCCGGCGGGCCTGGCAGGCAAGTGCGTTCGATGCCACCCGCACGCAGGCCGCCGTGCGGGTGATCCTGCAGGCCCTGACCCGGTCGAGTTACCTGCAACCCCGGGTCGAGCCGGCAGTGGAGGAACGCGGGATCGGCGAGAAGCGCGTCGTCTTCCGCATCGATCCGGGCACGCGCTACGAATCGAGCCTGCTGGTGCTCGAGGGAAACATTGCAATGCCCTCGCGGCGCCTGGAGGACGTGCTGAGCCGGTCGCTGAGCATCTCCGACCTTTACCTGGATCCGAACAGGGCGGTCGAGACGCTGGCCGCCTTCTATCGCGGCGAGGGTTTTCTGGACGCCAGGATTGCCCGCCCCCGCTTCGAGTTCGATCCCGAGGCCAAAACAGGACGCGTCATCATCGGGATCGATGAAGGACCTCAGTATCGGGTGAACGCGGTCGGCTTCACCGGCAACCCGCAGAGCGGCGACGAGCGACTACGGGCCGTCGTCGGACCCCTGGCCGGAACGATCTATACGCCGGATGTCGGCAGCGGCGCCGCAGGGCGCCTGGAGGAGTACTACTGGAAGAACGGTTTCAACGACGTCAGCGTCAGCTGGCGCACCGAAAAGCGGACTGCCGAAGCGCGCGTGGATCTTGTTTTCGACATCTCCGAGAAACTACAGGACGTGGTCCGGGAGATCGCCGTCGAGGGCAATCGCAGAACCGACGAGCAGTTCGCCCGCGAGCGCGTCGAGCTGCAACCGGGCGATGTCCTCGATTACGACAGGCTCAACCGCTCGCGCAAGAAGCTCTACGACACAGGCGCTTATGCGCGGGCCGATATCCTTGTGGAAGAAAGCGCGGCTCCCGGGAGTGTGCAGGCCGGGCAGCGTCCCGTGCGCCTGAAGCTGCACCTCCGGGAAGTGCCGCCCTACCAGATCCGTTACGGCGGCTTCTACGACACGGAGCGCGGCCCGGGCGCCATTGTCGACGCTTCCTATCGCAACTTCCTGGGCAATGCCAGAATGCTCGGATTGCGCGCGCGCTACGACAGCGACATCCATGAGGTCCGGGCTTATTTCAGCCAGCCTCTCGGCACGCGAGTGCCTCTGGCCAACAATGCCTCCGTATTCGCCCGGCGCGAGCTTTTTCCGTCCTTCATCAACGACACCCTCGGATTTTCCCTGCAGCAGGAGGCGCGACCGCGCCCCGACCTGATTCTGTCGTACGGCTACAGGTACTCGCGCACGCACACCTATGACAAGGTGCCGGATCCCTTCTTCCCATTCGACGTCACGATCCGCACGTCGCGCCTGACGGGTTCGGCGTCGCGCGACAAGCGCGACGACCTTCTGGATGCCGCTCGCGGCTCGTTCACTTCGCATGCCTTCGAGCTGGCTCCGGCCTCTCTGAAGTCGGACCTCCGCTTCGTGCGCTATTACGGCCAGTACTTTCATTATGTTCCGCTTTCGCGGCCGACGGAGATTCCGTTCGGCGGCGGGCGGCAGAAGTCGCGCTTTGTGCTGGCCTCCGGTCTTCGCCTGGGGCTGGTGAAGGGCCTGGGCGGCCAGGAGGTGCTGCGCACCGAGCGCTTCTTTGCCGGCGGGGGCACGACCGTGCGCGGCTTCGCCCAGGATACCTTGGGTCCCGTCGATTTCTTCGGAGAACCGGCCGGCGGCGAGGCGGTCTTCGTCATGAACAACGAGATCCGCTTCCCGATCTACCGCATGGTCGACGGCGTGGGTTTTCTGGATCTGGGAAACGTTTACGCCAGGATCGGCGACCTCGATCCTTTTCGCGTGCGCAAGTCGGCCGGCCTGGGCCTGCGCATCCGCTCGCCTTACGTCCTGCTGCGCTTCGACTACGGCCTGAAGCTCGACCGGCTGGCCGGCGAGTCGCGCGGCGCCTTCTTCTTCAGCATCGGCCAAGCCTTCTGAGTTTCGGTGACAGGCTACTCAACCCCGAAACTCCCGGTTGCTCGGGCATGCACTTCGGTTGGAGTTTCGGGGTTGAGTAGCCTGTCACCGAAATAATGATGGTGAGGATGTGGGGGAGGTGGCGGCGCCACCAGCCGTGAAAGATCTGGGGCGAGCCGGTGCAGCGAACGGCCAGGGGCCGCCATTCACCTTCCCCATCGGAAGGGTCCGGCAAGACCTCGACGCTGCGCGTGTCACGCCGCAGGCCTTCGCGCAAGGCCTTGAGCGCGCTCTCCTTGCCGCTCCATATCAGAGTCGCGAAAAGCGCCCTTTCCCCCGGCGCACGCTGTTGCACAAAGGCCTTCTCTTCAGCGGTGAAATAGTCCTCGAGGAACTCGGGCGCGCGCGGCTCGACCAGTTCCAGATCGCAGCCCAGCGCGACTTCCGGCGCGCACACGGCGCACAGTCCCACGCCGTGACTGTGGCTGAGTGAGATGGAAACGGGCAACGGTTCTCCATCAAGCACGGCCGAGGGAGAGCCGTCGGGCCGGGCGCAGATCTCTACGGCCGACATCGCGGCCTGCCGGCCCCTTTCCGCGAGAAAGGAAACGAGGAGACACTTCGCGGTCCAGCGGCCGAGGCGCCAGTCGCTGCGCCGCTTGGAGGTGCGCAATTGCAGGATATGAGCCTGCTCGCCGTCGCTCAGCCAGTCATCCGAGCCGGGGATATCGCCCGCCGACTGCATGAGCCACCGGATCGGCACCTTCTCCGCGCACACGCGGCACCCCTATCTCGTTCGTCGCCGCCGAATCAGCCGATCGCCTCACGAAGCGGGTCGAGCAACCCGGGGTCGGCAGCCTCCGGCAAGGCCGACGTGCGGTAACCCTGGACGGTAACGAAGACGTCGCCGTTTTCCCCGACGACCTGCGCGTCGAACCCTCCGCCGGGATTCCGTGTGACCACGGCGTAAAGCCTTCCGTTCTCCTTCTCCGGGGACCCGAAGATGCGCACCGAGTCCACCTCGTGCGGCAACCCCAGGCGCGCCTGGGTCGCCAGTTCCCAGATCCCGGCCGTCTGGAAGCAAAGCTCGATGTGGCGCGGGAAGGCAATCACCGGCGCCTCCTCGGGCGTATGGTTCGCCGGCAAACCGGCGGCGAAAAGTCCTATCACTTCGTCTCCCGCCCTCCAGGCCCGTTCCACGACACGATAGGCCGGGCCGTGGAAGTACAGGCGGTAGAGATCGCCCGCCTCCACGCGCTTGCCATCGGGCGGCACGACGACGCGGCGGCCCTTTTCGTGCGCAGCCTGCTCTCCCGTCAGGCGCACGCGCGCCGTGAAATGCGTGGTTCTTTCGGGTTCCGTCTGCCCGTGGAGCACGCGTTCCCCGATGAGCCGGCAGTCGGCGACGACGTCGCCGCCTTCGGCGGAGAACTCCGCCTGCAGTATCACGGTCCGCGGCTGCCCGCGATAGAACTTGAAGGCTGCATGGAAGCGGATGTCTTCGATCGCGCCCACGCGGAGTTCGGGAAAGAGCAGTCCGGCCGTCTCGGCCATGGCTTCGATCCCCATCACGCCGGGAAGCACGGGCGTCCCGTCGATCCTGTGGTCGTACAGGAAGGGTTGGGCCGCCGGATCGAGCGCAGTTTCGATCGTCAGGCCGTCGTACAGGCCCAGGCGAACCACCCGGCCCACCATGACGCCGGCGGGTGCGGCGGAGAACGCTCCGCCGTGTGCGGCGTCGAGCCCGCCGGTTTCGTCGAAGTCCTTCGTCATGATGCCGAGGCGCTGCGCGATCACAACCTCGCCGGAGAAACCGCCCGCCGTCAGTTCGCGGCGCACCACGGGTATGCCGGCCTCGGGCGGGAGCATGTCGATCCCCGCCTGCTTCATGACCGCCGGGATGGACCCGCGCGCCGCCATGCCGATGCCGCTCCAGGCGGTCCAGTCGATGGCGATGCCGCGCGTCTGCGGGCGGGCGTTGCGCAGGCTGGAAATGCATTTGCACAGCAGGTCATTGGCCGCGCTGTAGTCGGTCTGCCCCATGTTGCCGAAGCGCCCGGCCACGGAACTGAAAACCACCGCAGCACCCAGCGGCATCGAGCCCAGGTTGGAGAACAGGTGGAACCAGCCCGCCGCCTTGACGTCGAAGACCAGGTCGAACTCCCCGGGCTTCTTGTCCGGAAGCAGGTGGCTCACCTCCAGCCCGGCCGCATGAACCAGTACATCGATGCGGCCGCTCCTGTCGGCGATCTTTCTCATGACTTCGGCCACCGCGCCGCCGTCGCGCAGATCGACCTGGTAGTAATAGACCGTGCCGCCGGCCCGGCGGATCGCGTCGATCGCCGTCGACGCGGCATGCGACCGCTCGAGCGCGGCCATTTCCTTTTCGACCATCGCGGGAGTGGCGCGAATGCCGCGCGCCTTGAGACGTTCGAACAGGTCGCGCTTCAGGTTCTCCCTGTCCGTGGCGAAGCGTTTCAGATCCGGGTTCGCAGGATCAGGTTCCGCGGCCAGGTCCAGCAGGTGGAAGGTCCCGCCCGAGGCTGCAGCCAGATCCGCAGTTACGGCGGAAACGATGCTCCCGGCCGCTCCCGTTACGACGAACACCGTTTCCTTTCCCAGCGTCATGCCGGGGCGGCCGTCGTCGGCGGGCTTTTCCTCGAGGCCGACCGTCCAGCGGTGCCCGTCGCGGTATCCGATCTCGACGGCCCCGGGATCCAAAAGGGTCTCTTCCAGCAACAAGTCCGCCAGGGCGGCCGTCTTGCGGCTCGGTTCGAAATCGACGGCCTTGACCAGGGCGTCCGTTTTCTCGCGCTTGAACGCCTTGACAAACCCTGTCACGCCGCCCCCGAGCGGTGAAAGGGCTCCCGCCTCGTCGTAACCGTGGCGGCCGCCCATTCTCGTCGCCGCCACGAGGAAGCTCCCGGGCGCGCCGATATGGTCGTATGTCGACCTCATGGTCGCATACAGGAGTTTGATCCGGATCCGGGTCGCTTCGCCCCAGGTCGCGGCCTCCATCCCCTCCAGGCTCCCCTCGTGATCCAGCGCCGGCAGCCAGTAGACTCCCTGGATCGGGCCTTCAGCCTTCCATTGCTCGATCTGCCGGGCGAGAGCTTCCGCGTCGGGTTCGCCTTCGATCGCCAGGACTCGAGCACCGAGTTTTTCGAGTTTGCCCGAGAGAGCCTTGGCGACGCCGCCCTTGTCCGGCATCACGATCACCCGGCTGCCGGCGTTCAGCGTCACACCGGTCGGCTTGAAAAACCGGAGCGCAGGGCGAAGGCGTGCCGCCGGCACGCGGCGAGGTATCGCCTCGGCCGCTTCCATACTTGCCGCGCCCGCGATCCCGGCGGCTTCGGCAGGAGGTGCGGAAGCTTCGCACGGGGCCGCAGGGGCCGATCCCCTCAGATCGGGCCTGCGGTCGTAGACGAACTTCACGGCATGGGCGAGTGTGGGGAAATCGCGCAGCTTGAGCGTATCGTCGCGCGGGATGTCGTAGGCCGCGCGGATGGCCGCGAACATCTCGGCCTGCTTGACCGTGTCGATCCCCAGATCGGCTTCCAGATCCAGATCCATATCCAGCATGTCGGTCGGATAGCCGGTCTTTTCCGCAATGATGCGCAGAACCGTTTCGCGCACCGGATCGACGGCGGGCACGGCAGCGGGCGCCGCCTGCCGGGGCCCCGCGGCAGGGACCGGCGCTTCGGCGGCTCTCATGAGATCCGGCCGCCGGTCGTAGACGAACTTCACGGCATGGGCGAGCGTGGGGAAATCGCGCAGCTTGAGCGCATCGTCGCGCGGGATGTCGTAAGCCGCGCGGATGGCCGCGAACATCTCGGCCTGCTTGACCGTATCGATACCCAGGTCCGCCTCCAGATCGAGGTCGGGATCGAGCATGTCGATGGGGTAACCCGTCTTCTCGGCCACGATTTGCATCACCTTGGCCCTGACCGGATCCTCGGGCCTTTCGGGCACAGCGGCGGGAACGGCCCCGGTCGGGGCGGTCGGTTCGACGGCCGCGGTTTCCTGCGCCGCGACGGGCCTCTTGAGATCCGGCCGGCGGTCGTAGACGAACTTCACGGCATGGGCGAGCGTGGGGAAATCGCGCAGCTTGAGCGCATCGTCGCGCGGGATGTCGTAAGCCGCGCGGATGGCCGCGAACATCTCGGCCTGCTTGACCGTGTCGATACCCAGATCAGCTTCCAGATCCAGGTCCATTTCCAGCATGTCGGCGGGATAGCCGGTCTTTTCCGAAACGATGCGCATCACTTCGGCACGTACGGGATCGACGGCGGGCGCCGGCGCCCGCGGCGGAGCCGCCGGTTGCGCGACAGCCTCTTGTTCCGGCTGCCTTTCAGCCGGCGGCGCTGGAGCTTCCGGCTTGGGGGGCGGGGGCGCAGGCGCGGACGCGGCCGCCTGAAGGGCGGTGCCGTTGCCGTTTCGCAGCGCCGCGCCCCGGTCGCGGAGGCGCAGGGTTCTCTGCACGACCTCGACCTCCGGGGTTCCGTTTCCGGCGATGCGCTTGAGCCATGCATTCCAGGCACCCGGATCGACGATCCTGTAAGCGAATCCCAGCGAGTCGGGACGCGCCCTCTTGCCGTCGGGAGTCGGGATCCAGCGCGTAAGCGTCATGGCGATCTGCGAACCGAAGCCCGCGCCCAGCCGGAGCGCGTAGCGCACGGGGTAGAATCCGCCCTTGGAAAGGTTGAGCGGCCCGAGTTCGGGGTCCACTTCTTTGAAGTTCGCCACCGGCGGCACGATGCCCGTTTCCAGGATCTTCACCGCCACTACATCCTCGATGCCGACCGCCATGGGATGCCCGGTCGCGCCTTTGGTATTGGCGACGATGATTTTGTCCGCGGCGTGTTTGAACACGTGCCGCAGCGCAAAGACCTCGGCGGAAGCGCTGCCGCCCCGGGCGGGGGTGTAGGTTTCGTGGGAGACGAAAACCGTCTGCGGCGCGATCTCGTAACGGTCGATGCCCCACTGAGCCTCGGCCTCGGAGATCATCTTCTCCATCACCTGGCAGATGTGGCCGACATCCAGCCGGGTGCCGTGGAAGGCGCTGTTGGCGGTGAGCCCGGCGAGCACCTCGCAGATCGGCTGGATGCCGCGTTCGCGTGCCGATTCCAGGCTCTCCACGACCATGGCGGCAGCACCCATGCCGATGATCAAGCCGTGCCGCCTGCGGTCGAAGGGAATTGCGGCATCCTCGACGACCTCGTCGGTGGCGGCCGCGCCCGATGCGAGGAAGCCGGCTCCGTGCCATTCCATGAGATTATCGGAAGTGATGTCGTCGGCCGAGATGACGATCACGCGGCGGCAGCGACCCGACCGTATCCAGTCGGCGGCCAGCGCGACCGCCTGGGTGCCGGTGGCGCAGGCGGCGTTGATGGCGGTGTTGGGCCCGCGCGCCCCGATGTACTCGGCGAATTGCGAATGCCCCATGGAAAGCACGCGGAAAAGGAAGCGCCGGTCGAAACGATACGGCTGCTTTTCGATGTCCGCCCGCAGCTCGGCGATTTTGCGCTCCAGCTCCTCGAGCAGGCTGTTGCCGGCCTTGCCGATGTGCAGGGCTTTGGCGCGCAGGTTGACGAGCAGCTCGAGGTTTTCGCGCCGGATGCGGTCCCGGTAGAACTCGGAGATGATCTCCGCAAAGGCGTCGTAACCCGGGAACGCCGAACCGAAGATGACCCCGGTGTCGTCGCGCATCTCCTCGGGGAGCATCCACCGGTCCGGCAACAGGGTTCCCTTGGTGGTGGTCTTGTAGCGCATCACCAGCGGTATGCCGGCGTCGCGCAGGGCGTCCAGACCTGCGGCGATGGCCAGTTTGGTCACCCGGTCGAGCGCCGCCATGCGCTCTTCCGGAAAACCGAAGTCCTGCACCAGGTCGAAGTCGCGCGCGCGCGCCGCGAGCTTGATCACGTCGGAGATATTCTCGATCGTCTCGAACCTGCCCTCGCCGCCCTCGCTCTTGACCAGGCGCGTCACGTTCTTTTCCAGCATCGCGCGGCGCAGCCGCAGCGGGATCACGTCAATGAACTGGTCGCCGCGCAGGATGCGCTCCACATTGGCCTCGTCGAACACCCGGTCCACGCCCGGAAGCCCGAGCGAAGCACCGGTAATGCAAACGTTCACCGTGCTGCGCCCGCTCTTTCCGGCTGAATAAAGCTCGAAACTCCGCTCGAGGAAGTCGGCGAACATCCGTCCGAGCTGAACATAGCGGTCCGCAGCCGCGGCGCCGGCGACAGGCTGCGGCTCGGTGACGGCCTGCAGGTGAGTGGGCCGTTCGGGGGCCTTGCGCTCTTCCCTTGAAGGAAGCGTCGCAGCGCCTTTGATTTCGATCCGAGTTTCCGGTTCGCGCCTGCCGGCGCCCAGGCCGGCGGCATAGAGCCCGCACAGGGCCAGATTGAGCGAAGCGACGTCGCCGATGCGCGGATGGTTGGTGAAAAGCGGCAGCACGCCCTCGCGCTCGCCCAGCACGTCGTCGACGAAACCGTAGAGAACGCGCTTCGGGCCCACCTCGACGAAAACCCTTGCTCCCGCCTCGTAGAGCGTATTCAGTCCCTTGACGAACTGCACGGGCGAAGCCACCTGCTTGCCCAGCAGCTCGATCATTTGGGGCACCGCGTCAGGCCCGGCGGGATAGAACTCGCCGGTGACGTTGGAGATGACGGGCCGGCGCGGCGGGCGCAACTCCATGCCGCGCAGGACCCTGACCAGACCCTGGCTCGCGGGCGCGACGATCTTGGTATGGAATGCATGGCTGACCTGGAGGGGACGGGCCACGTAGCCGGCCTCGCGCACCGCCGCGATCGCCCTTTCGACCGCCGCCGTCGAACCGCCGATCACGTTCTCCTTGCTGCTGTTGATGTTGGCGATGACCACGTAGCCTTCGACCGACTCGAGCACCTTGGCGATCTCTTCGATCGGGCCGAACACGGCCGCCATCATGCCGTTGTCGTCCAGGGCGACGCGCGTCATTTCCGCTCCGCGGGCGCTTACCGCGCGCAGCGCGTCCTCGAACGACAGCGACCCGGCCGACACCAGAGCGCCGTACTCGCCCAGGCTGTGTCCCATGACCATATCCGGCACTATGCCGTAGGCTTCGAGCATGCGGGCGAGCGCGGTCTCGGTTGCCAGGACGGCCGGCTGCGTGATCGCCGTCTGCTTCAGGCCCTCCTCGGCCTCAGCCATGGCAGCCGCATCCGCTTCATCCAGAAAGATGCACTGGCTGAGCGGCTTGCCGAGCAGAGGTTGCATGACCCGGTCGGCCGTGCGGAAGGTCTCGGCGACGATCGGTTCGCTATCCCTCAGCGTTTTCAGCATGTTGACATACTGGGATCCCTGACCGGTGAAGAGGAAAGCCACCTTGGGAGCCGGCCCTCTTCCCAGGAAGATCCCTTTGGCGCGCAGCGCCTTCCAGCGGCCCGGCTGATTCTCCTCGAAGGCCTTGAGGGCCTTGCCCGCCTTGTCGGCCAGCTCGGCCGGGCCGGCGTAGTCGATGGCCAGACGGACCGGAGCACGCAGATCCGCCTCGGCCGGCACGCCCGGCTCAGGGGCGCGGCCCGCCTCGGCCTCCCGGCACACGTGCTTCAAGCGCGCGATCAATGCGCCTTCCGATTCGGCTCCCAGCAGCAATGCGCCCTGCAGCGGCGCCTTGAGCGAGGGTCCGGGGGCGGACGGAACAGCCGCGGGGACCGAGACCGTAACCTTTTCCTCCGTCCTGATCCTTCCCGGGATGTACTCCTCGAGAACGGTGTGAAAGTTCGTGCCGCCGAAGCCGAAGGCGCTCACGCCTGCGCGGCGCACCTCGCCCCCGGCCTTCTCCCAGGGGCGGAGCGAAGTGACCACCCGGAACGGCGATCGGGAAAAGTCCACGTCGGGATTGGGCTTGTGAAAATTGAGACTGGGGATCAGGATCTTTTCGTGCAGGGCGAACACCGCCTTCAGGATACCTGCGGCACCCGCAGCCCCTTTGAGATGGCCGATATTCGACTTCACCGACCCGAGGGCGATCGACCCCGGCGGCAGGTTGAATTCCTTCAGCGCCTCCGCCAGGCTCTCCAACTCCACGACGTCGCCCACGCGCGTCGAGGTGCCGTGCCCCTCGATCATGTCGCCGGGCGTCGGAACCACGCCCGCGTTGTGCCAGGCGCGCCGGACGCAGAGCTGCTGGCCCACGGGATTCGGTGCGGTAATTCCCTTCCCCTTGCCGTCGCTCGAAGCTCCGAGGCCGCGGATGACGGCGTAAATGCGATCTCCGTCGCGCTCCGCGTCCGCCAGGCGCTTGAGCAGGAACACGACCGCGCCTTCTCCCATGACGAAGCCGTCCGCACCCTCGGCGTACGGGCGCGAGCCGGTGGCGGAAAGCGCGCCGATCTTGCAGAACTTCACGAAGGTCGACGGGCTCATGTTGGCATCGATGCCGCCGGTCAGCACGGCGTCGAAGTAATTGTTCAGCAGGCCGTCGATGGCCGAGCTGATGCCGGCCATGGCCGAAGCGCAGGCGGCATCGGCGACATAGTTCGGCCCCTTGAAGTCATAGATGGCTGCGATCCGCCCCGCGATGATATTGGCGAGCTCGCCGGGCATGGTGTCCTCGGTGATTTCCGGCATGCGCCGCCCGATGCCGCGCCTCAGTTCCTCGACGATGGCAGCGCGCACTTCGCCGGGCAGGCCGGAGAAGCTGGGTGACTTGTCGAGCTCGTGGGCGTACTCGGGCAGAAGCACGCGGGCAGCCGAATACAGATGTGTATCGCCGGCCATCGCGTTGCCCAGGATGACCGCCGTCCGCTCCGGATCCAGCTTGCGGGAAGGGTAACCGTAATCGTTGAGGGCTTCGCGCGCCGCCACCACGGCCCATTTCTGGGTCAGGTCCATGGCGGCGCTCACGCGCGGCGGGATCGGCAGGCGCCACTTCAGCGGATCCCAGTCCCAGTTGCGCACCCAGCCGCCGATCTTGGAATAGGTCTTGTCGGGCGTCCTGGGGTCCGGGTCGTAATAGAAGTCGGGGTTCCAGCGCTCGCGGGGAACTTCCGTGATACTGTACTTGCCTTCCTTGAGGTTCTGCAGAAACGCCCGGGCATCCGGCGCATCCGGCAGGACCGCCCCGATCCCGACAACGGCTACAGCCCGTTCAGCCGATCCTTTCATGCTTTTCGTGTCCTCCAAGTCCCGTTGTGCCCGCTGCGGCCGGTTCGCACTTCATCGACCCGCGCCCGAGCGGCCGTACAGGGTGTCGGCTATGCAGTCCATGTCCTGCATCAGCCCTGCCTGCAATTGGTGCACCGCCGGGATGTCCAGTTTCTGCTCCAGCGCACGGATTTCCCCTGCCGGCAGCGAACCGCCGACCCAGCGCATGCCGTCGGAGACCACCTTGGAGGCGGCCTCCCTGGCGAAGACGCGACTGATGGCGGCCACGGCATCCGCCGTGAAGCGCGCAGGGGATTTCGGATTCAACCGCCCGTCGCCCGCGCGGGCCGCGAATCGGGCCAGGCTGGCCGCGCCTTCCGCATATGCGATCGCTTCGCCCAGGCGGAACAGCACGTGCTGATTGCGAGTGAGCCGGTGCACCCGCGCCGTTTCCAGCAGCCCGGCCAGGGCGCGCAGCGCGTGCGCAGCCGCCAGCGCACCGACCTCGGAGCGGCGCGCATGGAGTTCTTCCATCCGGCGCGCCTCGTCGTGGTAATGCCGTCCCTGAGTCTTCAGGTGCGCCTGCCAGCGATCCCGGCAGATCGTCATTTCCATGATCTCCGAGGTCCCTTCATAGATGGTCGTGATGCGCGCGTCGCGCTTGATCTTTTCCACCATGTACTCTTTGACGTACCCGTAGCCCCCCAGGGCCTGGATGGCGGCGTCGGCGGCCGCGTTGCCCGCTTCGGTTGCCAGGTATTTCGCGATGGCGCCCTCGGTGTTGAGCGCCCCCTCCCCGCCGTCGAGCCTCTCGGCCGTCTCCTCGATGTAGGCCCGGGAGGCTTCGAGCCGCACGGCATGGGGCACGATCAGTTTGTGCGTGTAACCCTGCTTCTCAGACAGCGGCGTTCCGCCCTGGATGCGTCCGGTCGAATAGGGGATGGCGCGGTCGAGCGCCGCCCAGCCGGCTCCGAGCCCGAAGGCCGCCACCATGAGCCGGGTATATCCGAAAACCAGCTGCGCCTGAATCAGGCCCTGTCCCTCC
>CAZHQK010000210.1:0-30690 GCA_964534795.1 uncultured Acidobacteriota bacterium | reverse complement strand
AGAAAGATACATCGGAAACCCCAATCTGTCGGCCCTCCGGGGCTCGCCTGGTCCAAACGCTCCTTTCCGGGGGTTCGCCTGCGGCTCACCCCCGGCTACCCGCCGCCGTGCCTCCGGCACTGGCGCATGGGATGTCGGTGCAATGGGGGAATTCGGTATCGCCGGTTCGGCGGGCTGCGCTTTCCGGGGGGTCGCCTCCGGCTCAGCCGCCGCTACCGGCTGGGGGCCCCCGCAAAGGCCGTCAGGTAAGTCCCGGAGGGACGGAAGCTGGTAGCTCCGGGTGAGCCGAAGGCGAACCCGGAGAAAATGCGGCCCCGCAACGGCGAGCCCCGGAGGGCCGACAGACGGAATGGAGGCGTCATGAATGACATCCGCACAATGGAAGAAGTCCTCGAAGCCGCGCGGCAGGAACGCGTCCGCTTCCTGCGGCTGCAATTCACCGACATTCTCGGGGCGATCAAGAACGTCGAAGTTCCCGAACCCCAATTCCGTCGCGCCCTGGAAGGGCGCGTGGTCTTCGACGGTTCGGCGCTCGAAGGTCACTTCCGCACCCAGGAGGCCGACATGGCCCTGCTTCCGGACCCGGCGACCTTCCGCGTCTTCCCCTGGGAGGATCGCCGCGGCAAGGTGGCGCGCCTGATCTGCGACGTGCGCCTGCCCGACGGCTCGCCCTTTCCCGGCTGCCCGCGTTCCGCGCTCAAGAACGTGGTGCGCCAAGCCGCCGAGCTCGGCTACTCGCTCAGCGTCGCCAGCGAGGTGGAATTCTTCCTTTTCCTGCGCGCCGGGGAAGGCAAGCCCCTTCCGGCGACGCACGACGTCGGCGGATACTTCGATCTTGCCCCGGTCGACAGCGGCGAGGAGGCGCGCCGCGACATGGTAAGCACCCTCGAGCGCATGGGCTTCCGCGTCGAGGGCGCGCACCACGAGGTCGCGCCCGGCCAGCACGAAATCGATTTCAAGCCCGCCGAAGTCGTCGAGGCGGCCGATACCATCAGCACCTGCCGTTTCGTGGTGCGCAAGATCGCGCTCGAGCACGGCCTGCATGCGACCTTCATGCCCAAGCCGCTCTTCGGCCGTAACGGCTCGGGATTGCATCTGTACCAGGCTCTCATGAAGGAAGGCACGAACGCCTTCTTCGACGAGAAGGGTGCGTACGGACTGTCGTCGGTCGCGCTCCATTACATCGGCGGCATACTCGAGCATGCGCGCGGCATGGTGCTGATCACGAACCCCCTCGTCAATTCCTACAAGCGCCTCGTCCCCAACTACGAAGCCCCGACGCACGTGGCATGGTCCGAGGTCAACCGCAGCCCCCTGGTCCGGGTGAGCACAAGGCGGGGCGAGGGGAGCCTGTGCGAGATCCGGCTTCCCGACCCGTCGTGCAACCCTTACCTCTGCCTGGCGGCGATACTGAGCGCCGGTCTCGACGGAATTCGGCGCAAGCTCGACCCCGGGCCCCCCGTCAACAAGGACATCATGAGCCTGAGCCGCAGGGAGATGGGGCGACTGGGAGTCCACATGCTGCCGGGCGACCTGAGCGAAGCCGTCCGGGCATTCGAAAAGGACCGCTTCCTGCAGACAGCCCTGGGGCCGTACATCGCCGGCCACATGATCCGGGCGAAGCGGCAGGAATGGCAGGAGTATATCGGCCAGGTCCACCCCTGGGAGCTCGACCGATATCTCGCGTACTACTAATATGTTGCGCTTGTCGTAGTGGACGCGGTAATCGGAATGGCGGCATTTAGCTGTCAGCTTTCAGCTATCAGCTGTCAGCCGAAAGCTGATGGCTGAAAGCTGACCGCTGATAGCTGACGGCTGATGGCTTATGATACCTTGACAATGCCCCGCTCAAATCTTATAAATTGGGCACGCTAACGGCCCCGATGGGTCGGGCTGCAATCATATAGGGTCCGGTAGCGGAGATCGAAGTTACGTTCAAGGGAGGATGGCAATGAGCAAGATCATCGGAATCGACCTCGGAACGACCAACTCCGTGGTTGCGGTCATGGAGGGCGGCGAGCCGAAGGTCATCACGAACGCCGAAGGAAGCAGGCTGACGCCTTCGGTGGTGGCGGTGGGCAAGAACAACGAGCGCTTTGTCGGCCAGGTGGCCAAGCGCCAGGCGGTCACGAATCCGGAAAACACGATCTTTTCCATCAAGCGCTTCATGGGGCGCAAGTATGACGAGGTCGGCGAGGAGATCCGGCTGGTGCCGTACAAGGTCGTGCGGGCTCCGAACGGCGATGCCCATGTGCGCATGGGTGACCGCACGTACGCGCCGCCGGAGATCTCCGCGATGATTTTGCAGAGCCTGCGCAAGGCCGCCGAGGATTACTTGGGCGAGAAGGTCGAGAAGGCGGTGATCACCGTCCCGGCGTACTTCAATGACAGCCAGCGCCAGGCGACCAAGGACGCGGGCAAGATCGCCGGACTCGACGTCGTGCGCATCGTCAACGAGCCGACGGCGGCGGCCCTGGCCTACGGGCTGGACAAGAAGAAGGACCAGACGATCGCCGTATTCGACTTCGGCGGCGGGACCTTCGACATTTCGATTCTCGAGGTCGGCGAGGGCGTCGTCGAGGTGAAGTCGACCAACGGCGACACGCACCTCGGCGGCGACAACATCGATCAGCGCCTGATGGAGTGGATCATCAGCGAGTTCAAGAAGGATCAGGGGATCGACCTGTCGCAGGACAAGATGGCGCTGCAGCGGCTGCGCGAGGCTGCCGAGAAGGCCAAGATGGAGCTTTCGACGGTCATGGAGACCGAGATCAACCTGCCGTTCATCACCGCCGACGCTACCGGGCCGAAGCACCTGAACATGAAGCTGACGCGCGCCAAGTTCGAGCACATGGTGGAGGACATACTGCAGCGCACGCTGCCGCCCTGCCGCCAGGCGCTCGAGGATGCGGGCCTCAAGCCGCGCGACATCAACGAGGTCGTGCTCGTCGGCGGTTCGACGCGCATCCCCAAGGTCCAGGAGATGGTGCGCGAGTTCTTCGGCCGCGAGCCGCACAAGGGGGTGAATCCCGACGAGGTGGTGGCCGTAGGCGCGGCCGTGCAGGCGGGCGTGCTCGCGGGCGATGTCAAGGATATCGTGCTGCTCGACGTGACCCCGCTGTCGCTCGGCATCGAGACGCTGGGCGGCGTCTTCACCAAGCTGATCGAGCGCAACACCACCATCCCGACGCGCAAGTCGGAGATCTTTTCGACGGCGGCCGACAACCAGACCTCGGTCGAGATCCACGTGCTGCAGGGCGAGCGCGCCATGGCGCGCGACAACCGCACGCTGGGCAAGTTCCATCTGGTGGGCATCCCGCCCGCGCCGCGCGGCATCCCGCAGATCGAGGTGACCTTCGACATCGACGCCAACGGCATCGTGAACGTTTCGGCCAAGGATCTGGCCACCAACAAGGAGCAGAAGATCACGATCACCGCTTCGAGCGGCCTGACCAAGGAGGAGATCGAGCGCATGACGCGCGATGCCGAGGCGCACGCCGCCGAGGACAAGCGCAACCGCGACCGCATCGAGGCCAAAAACCGGCTCGACGGCCTGGTCTACACGACCGAGAAGATCCTCAGGGAAAACCGCGACAAGATATCGAGCGGGGAAGCCTCGTCGCTCGAATCGGCGATCGCCAAGGCCAAGAGCGTCCTGGAAAAGTCGTCGGAAACCGACGAGCTCAACGCGGCCTTCGACGAGCTGACGCGCGCATCGCACAAGCTGGCGGAGGTCATGTACCAGAAGACGGCCGGGCAGACTCCTCCGCCCGGGGCCGGCGAGGCGGCGGGTGCCGGAAAGAAGGGGAAGGAGGAGGAGGTGATCGACGCGGAATACGTCGACATGGACGACAAGAAAAAGTGAGGTGCCTTATGCGCCGGCCGGGCGCGGGGGCGCACCGGCCCCCGCCGCCCGGCGCTGAGGGTCGCCATTCATGGACAGGCCGGACTACTACGCCATCCTGGGCGTCGCGCGCGATGCCAAGGAAGCCGACATCAAGAAGGCGTACCGGCGCCTCGCCCGCAAGAACCATCCCGACATCAATCCGGGCGACAAGGCGGCGGAGGAGCGCTTCAAGCGCATCCAGGAAGCCTATGACGTCCTGAGCGACCCGAAAAAGCGCGCCATCTACGACCGCTACGGTTTCTATTCCGAGAGCTTCAAGGAGGCGCCTCCCGGGGCGGAGCCGGGCCGGGGATTCGACGAGGGCGCCAGCTGGGGCTTCGATTTCGGCGATTTCGAGCCCGGCGGACAAAGTACCTTCCGCGACATTTTCGCTGATTTGTTCCAGGGACGCAGCCGCAGGACCCGACAGCCGGCGCCCGAGAAGGGCGAGGACCTCGAGCATCATCTCAACATATCGTTCGAGGAGAGCATGCGCGGGCTGTCGACGCGCCTCACCATCAACCGCAGCGAGCCGTGCTCGGCCTGCGGCGGCACGGGCGCGGACCGGAGCCGCGGGCGCCAGGTGTGCCCGACGTGCAACGGCAGCGGGCAGGTGACGCGCGCGCACGGCATCATGCGCTTTTCGGCCACGTGCAGTACCTGCGGCGGCAGCGGCCAGGTGAGCGGCCGCTGCGCCGCCTGCAACGGTTCGGGCCGCGTGCCGGCGCAGGAGACCATCACGGTGCGCATCCCCGCCGGCGTGGATACCGGCTACCGCATGCGCGTGCCCGGCAAGGGCGGCAGCGGCCGCATGGGCGGGCCGCCGGGCGATCTCTATCTGATCATCACCGTGCGGCCCCACGATTTCTTCCGCCGCGAGGGCAACGACATCCACTGCACCGTCCCGATCACGGTGACCGAGGCGGCCCTGGGCACCAAGATCGAGGTGCCGACGATCGACGGCAAGGCGATCCTGCGCATTCCTCCGGGCACGCAGAGCGGCCAGAAATTCCGCCTGCGCGACAAGGGCGCCCCCTCGCTGCGCGGCGAGGGGCGCGGCAGCCAGATCGTGGAAGTGCGCGTCGTCGTGCCGCGGGTGGTCGACGAGCGTTCCAAGGAGCTGCTGAGGGAACTGGCGCGACTGAATCCCGAGAATCCGAGGGCAAACCTGGCGGGACTCTGAGGCCTCCCGCCCGCCGGGCCGAAGGCAACGCTGGAGGTGAGCCGTCATGGCGCCGAAGAAGAAAGCCGGCTATATGATCAGTTCCGTGGCCGAGGCCTACGGGGTGCACCCGCAGACGCTCAGGCTCTATGAGCGGCTGGGCCTGCTGTCGCCGTCGCGCAGCGAAGGGAACACGAGGCTCTATACCGACAAGGATCTCGAGCGGCTGGAGACCATCCTCAACCTGACGCGCGATCTGGGAGTCAACCTGGCCGGCGTCGAGGTCATCCTGAACATGCGCGAGAAGATGGAAAAGATGCAGAAGGAGCTCGAGGAGATCATCGCCTTCGTGCGCGAAAACATCGCGGCGCCGCCCCAGTCGGCGGCGCGCGGCGCGCTGGTGCGCGTTCCCCCTTCCACATTGATCCGCACCGGAATAAAGAAACGATGAATTCAGTACTGCTTTGGATCACGGCCTGGGCGCTCGCCGGCCTGCAGGCGGCGGCGCAGAAGGCGCCCGAATACACCCAGACATACGCGATATACATCCGCGGCGAATTCGCGGGCACCGAGAAGGTGACCGAGGCCGCGGACGAGCAGGGGAACCTCGTCTCCGTGTCGGAGCATGAAGTGCAGATGCTCGACGGGCTCGAATTGAAGCGGCTGGCCTTCACGACCTCGATGACGCTCGCCAAGGGCGGCGTCGTGCCCGTCGATTACCGCCTGCAGTACACCTCGGGGACCTCCGGCGACTATTACGAGGTCAAGGTGCAGGGAGCGTCGATCCGGCGCATCCTGAGCCGCGGCGGCAAGGTGAGCGAGGTCGAGCAGCAGGCCGGGCCCGATACGGTGATCTTCGACTTCAACGTGTACCATCACTATGATTACCTGATCCGCCGGTATGACTTCAAAAAGAAGGGGCGGCAGCTGTTCCGCAACTTCGTGCCCGTGGTCGGCGGGGAGATTCCGTTGGTGCTGACCTATCTCGACGACGGCGAGCTGGATTACGGGCGCGGCAAGATGCCGGTGCGCAATTTCCGCATCGAGCTTGTGGGTGTCTTTACGGGCGCGCTTTCGGTCGATCGCGACGGCCGGCTGGTAAGGCTCGTCGTGCGCGAGAAGGATCTCGAGGTCCTGCGCCAGGACATCGCGCCGCAATAAGATCCGCACGAATTTCTGTCGGCCCTCCGGGACTTCGCGCGCGGGGGGACGCATGTCTCCGGGTTCGCTGGCGCTCACCCGGAGCTACCAGCTGCCGTGCCTCCGGCACTGGCGCGGCCCCGGGAAGTGCCGCGATGCGGTTCGGAGCGATCGTGCGGCCCCGATAGGGGCCCTGAGCGCGTAGCCGGGGGTGAGCCGCAGGCGAACCCCCGGGAAGCGCAGCCCGCCGAATCGGCGACACCGAATTCCGACATTGCGCCGACGTGCGATGCGGCAGTGCCGGAGGCACGGCGGCGGGTAGCCGGGGGTGAGCCGCAGGCGAACCCCCGGAACGCGGGTCGTGCATGCATCAAGCCCCGAAGGGCCGCCAGAAAGCGCAGCGCGCAGAATCGGCGTTACCGAGTTCCGGCATCGCGCCGACATGCGATGCGGCAGTGCCGGAGGCACGGCGGCGGGTAGCCGGGGGTGAGCCGCAGGCGAACCCCCGGAACGTGGGTCGTGCATGCATCAAGCCCCGGAGGGCCGGCAGAACAATCAGTCAAAAAGATCAGGTGCCGGCGCCGGTGCCGCGGCCGGGCGCGAGCGCAGGCGCGCGCGAACTATGCGGTAGATGCGCCGCGTCACGTAGAGCTGCCGGCCGCGGTCGCGTGGAAAGAGCCGGCGCACTTCCTCACCGATTCGCTGCAGCGCCGCCTCGAACTGCGGCACCAGGGCGGCGGTCACGGTAGGGTCGTAGGGAAGCCGGATGCTGCGGCAGCCGAGCTCCATGAAGAGCTTCAGGTAGCGCGCCGTGACGAGATCGGGACACTGGATGCGCTTGCGCGCCGACTGCACCTCGTAACCGAGAAGCGTCTTCATGATGCGCGCGCTGCCCTTCCTTCCCAGGAGCTGGATCGTGCGCGTCCTGATCGGCAGGACCTTTTCCCGATAGATCCCGGCGAGGTCGGCGCAGCCGGGCTCCGTGGCGATCAGCGTGTCCAGTATTTTTTTGTGCGGAATCCTGCCGCCGCTTCCGGGGTGGACGTTCGCGGGTGCGCGGACTCGTGGTGCATTGATGGGCGATTCGCTCATGCGATGCCTCACCCGGCGGTGCTCTTGGCCGCAGCCGACCGGGCTCTCAGGGTGCGCTGGGCGTTGTTGCGCACGGCTTCCGGAACGCCGCGGTCGCGGGCCAGCAGGGCCAGGTCCTTGGTGCGCAGCCGCACCAGCAGGGTTTGCGAAACGAAGGGCGGTGTGCGCGGATTCTTCACCAGGTTGTGAATGATGCCGTAGCTCTTGGTCCACTCGCGGCTGATGCCGATGTGGCGCAAGACCTCGTCGGAAACATTGCGCATGGCGGCGAACGTTTCCACTTCGGCTTCGGTGAGTTTCGGATTCTGCAGCACGTTGCGCGCGACCTCGCGGTTGGCGTCGCGAATCAGGATGGTGCGTGCCTCGCGCGGCCCGACGAGCGCCAGCCGGAGTTTCTGCGCCACCGACATCTGGGCGATGCGCTTCTGCAGGGCCGCCTCGCGTTCCTGGGGATCCAGCGGCAGCCCTTCCAGGATCAGGTCGTCGGGCGGCACCTCCTCCTGCAGCTCGACCGCTTCTTCTGCGGGAGCGGCCGCCTCTTCCTCCTTCGCGCCGACCGCGTAATCGGTCTGCTTGCTGGTGAAGTACTCATTCTCGATTTCCTGGACCAGAACCTGGATCTGGGTGGTGATCGCGGGATTGTTCTTGATGCCGCTCAGGATTTCCGGAGACTGGATCAGGCGCACGCGGTTGTAGAGGATGATTTCCATGAGCGGCGGGGCGACGCGCGCGGCCAGTTTGGCGACCGCCTTTCCCGGAGCCGCCGGATTGAGGATGATCGCTTCGTGAACGGCGGCATCGGTGCTGTTGGCGGCGAAGTAATCGAGCACGGATTCGCTGCAGGTGCGCGATTGCAAATGGGGAAGGAGTTCTTCTGCGCTCCAGCCTTCGAGCGTGCGGCGCGCCTGGGCGGCTACGTCCGCATCGCCGTCCCCCGTCAGGTGGACCAGGAGTTCGAGCATTTCCACCGGGGGAATGGGCGCGAGACCCTGGGCTGCGATCATGCGCAGGGGCTTGGGCGGCGTACCTTGGAGAAAAGACCTGAGGAATGCGCTCTCTGCCATTTCCTCAACTCGCGGTCTTGGCGAGGAGTTCCTGCAGGTTCTGCTCCGTGATCGCTAGCTTCACGACGCTGCCGGGTTTCCCCAGCGGCTTGAGCGGCATGCCGTTGACCTTGAGGTGGACGCCCGCGGCATTGCCGAGCACGAGGAAAAAGCCCTGGTCCGCGGCGTAGGTGTGGTCCTCGCCGGGCCGGAGCAGGCGCACGAGTACGCGGTTGCCGTCGCTGTCGAGCGATACCCAGCAGTCGTCCACGACCTCGACGGTGAGCACGAACTTGCCCTGCGCCATTTCCCCGGCGGCTGGTTCCTGCGATGCCGCGGCCTGCGGCGCTTCATCCGAAACGCGGAGCGGCGCCGGCGCCTCCCGGGCCGCGTGAGCGCTCATCATATCTCCGTGGGGGTGGTCCAGGTCGACAAGGATGGTCGGCGCGGGCCGGGAAAAATAAGGCGAGAATACCGCGGAGATCCAGTCACGACTGAAATAGAGTCCTGCGACCGACAGGAGCAGGCCTGCGGTCCAGACGGCCAGCGGATGGGAGCGCGACGGTGCGAGGTTGCACGGGCGCGCTTGCGGGAGCGGCTGCTGCGCTTCGCCCGCCGCGTCGCCGGCTTCGGCGCGGTAACGCTCGAGATACTCCTGCGCATCCGTGCCGAGATACTCGCAGTAGGCCCGCAGGAAGGCGCGGTTGTACATGCCGCCGGGCAGATCCTGGTAACGGCCCTCTTCCAGGCTGCGGAGGTGCCTGATGCTGATGCGCGTATCCTGCGCCATGCGATCGAGGCCGACGTTCTTTTCTTCGCGGAGTTTCTTGAGGTCGATTCCCAAAGGCGTCATCGTAGGCATCCCGATGCTCGATACTGTTTCGCAGGATTCGGTGCGTCAACGTCCGGGGGGAACTACTGCATCCCTTCAGACCATTTCGGCAAGTCCGGCCAATTCTATTACCGCAAAACCTGACCTGTCAATTCTTTCCGTGTGGCCGGCGCTGCGTTGCGCCCCGCCCGCCCGTCTGTTAACTTTATGAACGTTCCGGCGGGAAAGAATGCGCGGCTGGCTATTGCTTCTGGCACTCGATGCAGGCGGGATCGCAGAAACCTTGCGCGGGCTGGCTTTCGCCTTCGACGGGCCGGGGATGTTCTTGGTGGCTTTGTGCGATTCATCTTTTCTTTCCGTGCCCGAGGTCAACGATTTCCTCATCGTCCTGCTTTCGATCGGCAGGCCGGCGAGCCGGGTGGCTTATTACGTAATCATGACCACGCTGGGTTCGGTCGCGGGCTGCCTGCTGCTGTATTCGGTCGGGCGCAGGGGCGGGAGCGCGCTCCTCAAAAAGAAGTTCTCCGCGCACACGCTCGAAAGAATCGCCGGCCTGTACCGCCGCTACGGCGTACTGACGGTCGTCGTTCCCAGCATTCTCCCTCCGCCCTGTCCGTTCAAGGTTTTTGTTTTCAGCGCGGGCGCATTCCGGCTGAGCGCGCCCGCATTCGCCGCGGCCGTAGCCCTGGGGCGAACGGTGCGCTATTCGATGTGGGGTGCGCTGTCGTTTTTCTACGGCGAGGCGGTGCGATCGTTCATGAGAGACAACCTGCGCGAGATCGGGGTGGTGTTGTTTGCGGTCTTTGTCGCGGTTTTCGCTCTCCTGGCGGTTTTGTATTTCCGGCGGAAGTAGGTACCGGCGCGTGCCCTGAGCCGGCAGCCCGGGGGTGAGCCGAAGGCGAACCCCCGGAAATCTCGGCGATGCGGTTCGGGGCGACCGCGGGGCCCCGGAGGGGCCCTGAGCGGGTAGCCGGGGGTGAGCCGAAGGCGAACCCCCGGAAAGGAGCGTATCGATCAGGCGAGCCCCGGAGGGCCGACAGATCGGGGTTTCTCGCATATCCTTCTGCCGGCCCTTCGGGGCTTGTCGCATGCCGCTCCCTTTTCTCCAGGTTCGCTTCCGCTCACCTGGAGCTACCAGCTTCCGTCCCTCCGGGACGGACATGTCCCGCGCGCGACCGGTGGCTTGAAGCAATAAGCTCGCGGTCCGCCGCGCCTCGGCGCACCCGTCCGGCCCCGGAGGGGCCGAAAGCGGGTAGCCGGGGGTGAGCCGAAGGCGAACCCCCGGAAAGGATCGTATCGATCACGCAAGTCCTGGAGGGCCGGCAGCCCCAGAAGGCAGGTACGCCGCGCGCGGCGCGGCGGACCTACTTGCGCGGTGGACCTGCTTGCAGGTCGGGAGCTCTTTCAGAACTGGTTGAAAATGCTTGAGCTATCGGCGGGTTGCGTTGACACGGGGCGCAGCGTCTGCTAGAGTCACCCGTCATCTCACGAGCCCGCCGGGGGCTGCGGAGGTGCGGCGTCAGGGAGAACAGAGGTGCGTTGGGCGCAGGGTGCGGCCGTTCTGATCTGCGTGGCGGCCGCGACGACTTCGGCATGCGGCGTCAAGCGGGCGATTCCGGTGGCGGTGCCGCCGCGCATCCTGGAGGCCAAGACCGCCGGGCTCGACGAGTTGCTCGATCTGTTGCGGGCGCGCAGCGAAAGCATCGTTTCGCTTGTGGCCAACTCGCTCAGGATCACCTTCACCTCCGGCATGCTCGAGAGCGGCAGGCTGGAGGAATATCGCAGCGCGCCGGGATATCTCCTTGTCGCGCGCCCCGCGCGGCTGCGGCTGAACGTGCAGAATCCGGTGACCAAGACCACGATCCTCGACATGCTTTCGGTCGGCGACGATTTTGCGATCTGGTACCCGAGGGAGAACAAGTTCTTCACGGGCCGAAACAGCGTCAAGGAGTTCGCCAGCGACGAGGAGACGCAGGCCGACCGCTTCACGGCGCGCCCGGCCCACCTGCTGGAGGCGCTGCTGCCGCAGCCGCTGCCGGTCGACGATCCCGAGATGCGCGTGGCGCTCGAAGAGCGTCGTGACAGCGAGGCCAAATACTACGTCCTCTCGCTGTTCCGCGAGAAGGGCGGCCGGGTGCTCGAGCCCGTGCGCCGGGTGTGGATCGAGCGCTCTCAGCTCGTGCCCGCCAAGGAAGAATGGTTCACCCCCGATGGAGCGCAGGCCGGAACGGTTTCCTGCTCGCGTTTCGCGGCGGTGGGAGGCGTCATGCTTCCCCTGTCGATCGTCCTGGAGCGGCCGGCCGACGGATACTCGATCGATCTGGAGGTGAAGGAATGGAAGCTCAATCCCGACCTCCCCGCAGCGGCTTTCACCATGGAGCCGCCGGCGGGAGCGCGGCGCGTGGTGCTGCGGGAGAAGGGAACAGGGAAGGCAGGGTCGTGGAAAACCTGGTAACCGCCAATCTGCGCGCGCGCCCGACGCGCACCGGTATCAGCATTCTGGCCGTGGCCCTGGGCGTGATCCTGATGCTGGTCATCGGCGGGATCACGCAGGGAACGCTCAGCGACTACCTGGATCGGACGGTGGCGGTCGGGGCGGACTTCATCCTCAAGCCCAGCGACTCGTCGATTCTGTACGCCTTCACGAGCGCCACGCTGCCGGTGAAGCTTGCCCAGAAAGTCGGCGAAGTCCCGGGCGTGAGCGTGGTCGCTCCCGTCCTGTCGATCTTCCGCGCTTCCGATTTCGGGCTGGTATTCGGAATCGACCCGGAGACCTACAACCGGCTGCCCGGGCGTCTGCGGATCGTGGCCGGCAGGGAATCGCTCGAAGGATTCGAGACCATCGTCGACGAACTTTACGCCAAGGCGCGGGGGCTGTCGCCGGGCATGCACGTCAGCATTCTGGACCACGATTTCACGGTCAGCGGCATCTGCCGTTCCGGCGCGGTGGTGCGCGTCTTCGTGCCGCTGACCACGCTGCAGGAGCTGAGCGGCAGCCCGGACAAGGCGACCGTCATGTTCATCAAGGCGGGCAATGCAGCCGAGGTCCCCAGGGTGTTCGACGAGCTGCACGCGCGCTTCCCCGGATATTCCATCGTGCGCACCTCCGATCCGAGCCTGCTGCTCGCCGACACGCCCATGCCCGGACTGAAGGAGTTCCGCTTCACGGTCGTCCTGGTGTCGATGCTGCTAAGTTTCATGGTGATCCTGCTGGCCATGTACACCACCATTTTCGAGCGCACGCGCGAAATCGGCATCCTGAAGTCGCTCGGCGCTTCGCGCGCTTTTATTGTTGGCCTGGTCCTCAAGGAATCTGCTATGATATGCGGCTTGGGCGTCGTTGTGGGCATCGGGCTGAGCCTGATCCTGCGGGAGGCGATCGTATCGACATTCCCGACGCTCCAGGTGAAGTTGTCGTTCGAGCAGATGGTGACGAGCTGCCTCTTGGGCCTGGTTGGAGGAATCCTCGGCGCTCTCTATCCTGCCTACAAGGCCTCGAAGATGGATCCGGTGACCGCGCTGAGCTACGAATGACGAGGCGCACGAAAACACATGGAAAGCCCGGGCCGGCGTTGCATCATCGAAACCAGAAACCTGAGCATGGTCTACCGCACGGGCGCGGTTGAAGTCCACGCCCTGCGCGACGTGAATCTCGAGATCCATGAGGGCGAATTCGTCGCCGTCATGGGTCCGTCCGGCTGCGGCAAGTCGACCCTGCTGCATTTGCTCGGCGGGCTGCAGAAGCCCACCGGCGGCAGGATCTTCATCGACAGGATCGACTTGACGAGCCTGAGCGACGCCGAGCGCACCGCCGTACGGCGCCGCAAGGTGGGCTTCATCTTCCAGCGCTTCAACCTCCTGCCCACGCTGACGGCGCGGGGCAACATCGAGCTCGCAAGGCGCATCCACGGCAACGGCCATCTGAACGCCTACGGCATGGAAGAGATCGTGCAGATGCTCGGGATCAAGGACCGCCTGGGTTTCAAGCCCTCCGAGCTTTCGGGAGGCGAACAGCAGCGCGTGGCCATAGCGCGGGCGCTCATCAACCAGCCCAGCATCCTCCTGGCCGACGAGCCCACGGGCAACCTGGATTCCGCGAACTCGATGCAGGTGCTCGGCATCCTGCGGGAACTCAACGAGAGGCTGGGGCAGACCATCGTCATGATCACGCACGATGCCGAGGCGGCTTCGACCGCCAGGCGCATCGTGCACATGAGAGACGGCCGGATACTCGAGCCGCCCCGGCAGCTTTCCTTCGAACCGAGAATGGAAAGGTGCCCCTAGGCGGGCGGCCGCGGACGAGATGCAATGAGCAAGTTCGGTAGCGTGCTGCGGGGCATCCTGGTCTGGTCGTACGAGCGCGGTACCTTGCAGTACGACATCATCTGCGCTCTGATCCTTGCCTTCATTTTCCTGACGCCGCGCAGCTGCTTCGAAGCGCACAAGCAGATGCCGCCGCAGGCACAATCGGCGCCCAAGGCCTCGGAAACAACGGCGCCCAAGCCTGCGCCGGCGGATGCCGGCCCGCGATGAAGCAGGATCATTCCATCGAGTTGCAACCGCTTGCCGGTGTGCGCATCTACAAGGGCATGAAGCTGTTTTCCAGGACTGCAGCGGCTGCGTTATTGATCCTGGCGGCGGGCACAGGCGGCCAGGCCCGGCCGTGGCAGGCGGCTGGCCGGGGCGAGGTCGAACCGGTACTCGCCCGCATGGAAGCCGCCGGCAAGGGATTCCGCAGCTTCGACGCGAAGCTCGTCCAGAAAAAATACACGGCCGCGCTCGAGGAGTTCGACGCTCCCGAAAGCGGCAGATTCGTATATGCCCTGGCCGCCGACGGCACGGCGCTCCTGCGCCAGGAGATCGAGCAGCCGGCGCCCAGGATTCTCACGATCAAGGGAGGGGTCGCGACCGTCTACCAGCCGCGCCTCCGCCTGGCCCAGGTCGTCAGCCTGGGGAAGAACAAGGACAAGGCGGAATACCTGGCGCTCGGGCTCGGGCAATCCCCCGCCAGGCTGCGCGAGACCTTCGAAATCGCATATCGGGGCGCGGAAAAGGTCGGCGGCGCCGAGTGCGACGTCCTGATTCTCAAGCCGAAAAGCGCGGGCGCTGCGGCGTATTTTTCGTCGATCACTCTGTGGGTCGGCAAGAGCGACGGCCTGCCGCTTCAGCAGAAGCTGCAGGAGCCGAGCGGCGATTACCTGCTCGTCACTTTTTCCGAGGCCAAGCTGAACCGCAGGATCCCGCCGGCGGAGTTCGAGCAGAAGCTTCCCAAGGGAGTGGAAATCCAGAAAATTCAGTGAGAGGCGCGCACATGGTGCGCGTCGAGGGTGCCGGCGACTGCCCGGGGTGGTTTTGCCGGCGTGGCTTCGGCGACCGGGGCTTCCCTGGCCTTCCTGTGCGGCGGGAGTTCTTTCCAAGTGAAATATATGCGGTTGATGACCGTCCAGTTCCCCAGGACGGCCAGCACCCACAGCGCCGCCTCCATGCGGTTCGCCAGCCCGCCGATGATCAGCAGAACGATGCGCTCCGGCCGTTCCATGAAGCCCACCTTGCAGTTCACGATCAGCGATTCGGCGCGCGCCCGCGCGTAGCTGGTCATGACGGCGCCCATGAAGACGACCCCGACCAGAACGACATAGCCCAGTCTGCCTTGGCGCGCGTACCAGACCATCAGTCCCTGCAGCAGGATGATATCCGAGTATCGGTCGATCACCGAGTCATAAAAGGCGCCGAAGGGGGTGACCGAACGGCTGACGCGCGCCACGCCGCCGTCGAGCATATCGAAAAGCCCGGCCAGGATGACGATGAGTGATCCGGTGAAAAGCTGCCCGCGGCCGTAGTGGAACGCGGCCCACAGGCTGATGACGACGCCGGTGAAGGTGAGAATATTGGGATGGATATGCAGGCGCGTCAGGGCCCCGACGAGCCGATCCAGGATGAACTTTCCCCCGCGGCCGATAAGCGAGCTTATCATGGCGCTAGGCTATGCGGATCGAAAATCCTTGTCAAGGTCAAAACAGGCGCAGGCGGATCGTCAGGTACTTGCGCGGATCCTGCCTCAAATCATAGATAAGCTTGGCGATCTCCGCTGCCGACTGATTGAGGTTGTTGTACAGGGCCGGGTCTTTCAGGAGCTTCCCCATCGTACCCTGGCCGGATTCGATCCGGTCGACGAGCGAGGCCAGCCTTTCGACGGCCTCGCGCATGTTCTCGTAAAGCCTCTCGTCTCGTGAAAGCAGGCCGAGCGTCCCTTCGCCCTTCTCGATGCGCTCCATCACCGTTTGCGCCTTGGCGAGCGTCCCGCGCGCTTCGTCGTAAACCTGCGGGTCGCGGATCAGCCGGGCCATGGTGCCGGAGCCGTTCTGCAGCTCGTCGGCGAGCCGGCGGAATTTCTCGAGCGCATCCGCCAGGCGATCGTAGGCCGCCGGATCGGAAACCAGCCTGCCGAAGGTGCCCTTGCCGGCGCGCAGCTCTTCCAGGAGCATGTTGGCGCGATCGAAGGCGGCGGAGGCCTGACTGAGAGCGTCCTGCACTCTTTGCATCGTGTCGGCGAGCCCTTCGCCGACCCTGTCGGGATTGACTTTCAACGCGATGTCTTTGATCTGGTCCGAAAGCACACCGAAATTGGCGATCACGTCGTTGGCACCGGTCATTATTTCACGGAAGCCGGCCGTGCGCATTCCTTCGATGAGGTAGTAGGTTCCTTGTTTGCCGGGGGGCTCGCCCAGGGCGCCCGGGGAGATGTCGATGAACGAGTCGCCGATGAGGCCCCTCGATTCGATGCTGACCTCCGAGTCCCGGCTGATGCGGTTCAGGTACTGGTGCCGGATTTCCATGACCACTTCCACGTAACGCAGTTCGAGTTTGGCATCGCGCAACTGGTCCTGGAGATCCGACCTGATTTTGGCGGCATTCGGGTCGGTCGGGCGGACTTTCTGCATGGCTTCGCGGATCGCGGCAATGCGGCGGAAGACGGGCTCGTTTCCGGAATAGACCTCCGGAGGGACGATGGTGACTTGCTTGACCTTGCCGATTTCGATCCCGGCGAGCCATACCGGAGCGCCGGGCTTCAGGCCCGCGACATCCGGAAGGTAAGTGACGGCCAGGTCCGATTTGACGAAGAACTGGATGCCCCAGCTGCGTTGCAGGATCACGGCGGCGAAGAGAACGAGCGCCGCGGTGACCAGGATTCCGACCTTCAGCTGGGCGATGGTCACTTGTTTTTTCCGAGCCATGATTTCCTCCTATGCCATGGGTACGTCCGGCACGCCCGTAGGTCCGCCGCGCCGCGGCGGACCGCAAGCTTATTGCTCCAAGTTGCCGGTCCCGCGCGGCGCGCAAAACTACCGGCGTGCCAGGAAAGCCCGAACATACGGATCCCCGGATTGATTCAATTCCTCGTAACTCCCCTCGAACCCGATTCGTCCCTCGTTGAGCAGAATGAAACGTACGTTGAGGAGACAGAGTTCCTTTCCGGCGCGCGCGAAACGTATCTCGCCGCTGTCTTCGGCCGACGCGTACTCGGTGGCGATCATTTCCGCCGCCGGCAGGTCGTGCGTTACGAATATGCTCGTCACGCCTTCGAGATCACGCAGCTTGATCATGAGGTCCACGATCGTGCGTTTCGTGATCGGGTCGAGCCCCGCCGTCGGTTCGTCGTAGAGTATCACTTTCGGGTTTCCCACGAGGGCCCGGGCGATTCCGACGCGTCGTTTCATCCCGCCCGAAAGCTCGGCGGGCATCTTGTCGATGGCATCCTCGAGGCCGACGAAGCCCAGCATGCGCCGTACGATGGCTTCGATCTCGTCCTCTCCGAGCACTCCCTCCTCGTAGAGCCGGTAGCCCACGTTCTCGCGTACCGACAGGGAATCGAACAGGGCGCCCTCCTGGAAGACCATGCCGAAGGCGCGGCGTACATGCACGAGCTCGCGTTCCGTCATGGCCGCGATATTGCGCCCTTCGACGAGAATCTCGCCCGAGTCGGGGCGGATGAGGCCGAGCAGAAGCTTGAGTATCGTCGATTTTCCCGAGCCGCTGGCGCCGAGGATGATCATGGTTTCGCCGCGCGTGATCCGGAAACCGATCTCGCGCAGGACGACGTCCTCGTCGAAGCTCTTGGTGACGTTGAGGAATTCGATCATCGGGCCGCCGGGGCCTGTTTGCGACATGGTCGTCATGCAAGCGCCGCCCGGCCGCAGAAGGCCTTGCCTGCGCATGCGGCCGGGCATGGCCGGTAAATGCTCAGGCGTTCAAGTAAGGCGCGATATAGATTATCAGGTTGTTGAGAAAGAAATCGCACGCGATGATGAGAATCGAACTGCTGACCACCGCCTGGGTGGTCGAGCGCCCTACGCCCTCGGTACCCCCGTGCGTGCGCAGGCCCACGTAACATCCGGTCATGGCTACGATGAAGCCGAAAACGATGGGTTTCATCAGCGATCCGAAGACGTCGGACACCTCGAGCGTGTTGACGGCGTCCGACCAGTACTGGCTCGAGCTGATCAGCAGCTTGTAGCGCGCGATGATCCAGCCGCCCGCCATTCCGACGGCGTTGCACAGGATCGTCAGAAGCGGAAGCATGACGACGGTGGCGATCATGCGCGGGGTGACCAGCCGGCGCGTCGGGTCGGTGCCCAGGGCGCGCATCGCGCTGATCTGTTCCGAAACCACCATGGAACCGAGCTCCGAAGCGATGCCCGAACCGATGCGCCCGGCCAGCATCAATGCGGAAAGCACCGGCCCGAGCTCGCGCACCAGTGTAAGAGAAACGAGCTGGCCCGTGAGGCTGGCGGCTCCGTATCGCCGCAGGGCGCTCTCGGACTGGATGCCCAGGACGGCGCCGGTGAAAAAGCCCGTCAGCAGGATGATGGTCAGCGAACCCACCCCGATGCGATCCATCTGGATGAGGATCTCGCGGAAATAGACCGGGCGCGTGAAGACGTTGGCGATGGCCCGCGCACTCAGAAAAGTGTAAGATTGCACTTCCCATAAGGCGTTCAGGAGGAAGCGGAAAGGCGCTCCCAGTGCGGTCTTGAGAAGTTCGGACATAAGAGGCCGGCCCGGCGGAAGTGTATGTGGCGCCGGATTTGCAAGTCAAGGGGGAAACCGTAGGTCCCGCGCGGGACCGGCAACTAGGAGCAATGAGCCAGCGGTCCGCCGCGGCGCGGCGGACCTTGCGGCCCCGGAGGGGCCGAAAGCGGGTAGCCGGGGGTGAGCCGGAGGCGAACCCCCGGGAAGGGGCGTATGGATCAGGGGAGCCCCGGAGGGCCGGCAGAATTCGATTGCGTGCGGTTTTTCTGCCAGCCCTTCGGGGCTTGTCGGACGCGGTGCCTTTTCTCCAGGTTCGCTTCGCTCACCTGGAGCTACCAGCTTCCGTCCCTCCGGGACGATGGGCTTGGAGCAATGAGCCGGTCCGCCGCGGCGCGGCGGACCTACGTGGCGTGCCGGACATAGCCGGAGGACTTGCATGTTCCGTTATCTTTCCGCAGGGGAATCCCACGGCCAGTGCTTGACCGGCATTCTCGAAGGCCTGCCGGCGAGCCTGCCGATCGATGTGGCGTACATCGATGCGCAGCTGCGCCGCCGGCAGTCGGGCTACGGCCGGGGCGCGCGCATGCGCATCGAAAGCGACCGCGTGGAGTTCATCGCCGGTGTGCGCCACGGCAGGACGATCGGCAGCCCGATCTGCTTCCGCATAGCCAACAAAGACTGGGAGAACTGGCGCACGGCCATGTCCCCCGAGCCCGTTCCCGCAGGTTCCGACACGCGCCCGCTGGCGCGGGCGCGCCCGGGGCACGTCGACCTCGCGGGCGCTCTCAAGTTCCAGACGCACGACATTCGCGACGTCCTGGAGCGCGCGAGCGCGCGCGAAACCGCGGCGCGCGTCGCGGCCGGCGCCCTGTGCCGCCTGCTGCTCGCCCGCTTCGGGATCGAGATCGGCAGCCATGTGCTCGCCATCGGGCATGAGAAGGTGGGCGAGTCTTTCCTGGACCTGGCCGTGGCGCGGATTATGGCCATCGACCCGGAATCGCCGGTGCGCTGCGCCGATCCCGAGGCGGCGCCGCGCATGCAGGCGGCGATCGACGCGGCGCGGCGCGCGGGAGACACCGTCGGCGGCATCATCGAGGTTGTGGCCGCCGGCGTCCCGCCGGGGCTGGGTTCCCATGCGCAGTGGGACAGGCGGCTGGACGGCCTGCTCGGGCAGGCTTTGATGAGCATACCGGCGGCCAAGGCGGTCGAAATCGGCTCGGGCGTCCGGGCGGCCTGCGCGCGCGGGTCGGAAGTGCACGACGAGATCCATTACGACCGCGCCGCGCGCCGCTTCTATCGCAAGACCAACCGGGCCGGCGGGATCGAGGGGGGAATCAGCAACGGAGCCGATATCCGCGCGCGCGTTTACATGAAGCCCATCCCGACGTTGCCGAAGCCGCTCATGTCGGTGGACATCGAGACCAAGGAGGCGGCCGCGGCTTCTTACGAGCGCAGCGACGTCTGCGTCGTGCCGGCGGCGGCCGTGGTGGCCGAGGCCATGCTGGCCCTGGTCCTGACGGCTGCGTTTCTGGAGAAATTCGGCGGCGACTCCCTGGCCGAAACGGAGGCCAATTTCTCGAACTACCGGGGCATGCTCGACAGGTTCTGAAGATCGCGCCGGTCGGCCGCGGCCGCGCGGCGCCATGGACAAGGGCGCGCGGCTCCCGTAAAATTCAACCGTCATGATCATGCCGATTCTGCGCTACGGCGCGCCCGAACTGCGTACTCCGAGCAAGCCGGTGGATGTGTTCAACGGCGAGCTCGAAAAGATCGCCCGAAACATGATCGAAACCATGTACGGCGCGCGCGGCATCGGGCTGGCGGCAAACCAGGTGGGCATCAACATACGCCTTGCCGTGATCGATTTGTCCGCCGGGGAGCGCCAGGACCAACTGATCGTCGTCTGCAATCCCACGATCATCCATGCCGAGGGCGAGCAGCGCCGCGAGGAGGGCTGCCTGAGCATCCCCGATTTCACCGAGACGGTCGTGCGCCCGCAAAAGATGGTGATCCGCGGCTTGGACCTGCACGGCGAGGAAGTCGAGTACCGCGTGGAGGATCTGCTCGCGCGCGCCTTCAGCCACGAGATCGACCACCTCAACGGCGTGCTGTTCATCGACCATTTGAGCGCCCTCAAGCGCAACCTGATCAAAAACAAGATCCGGAAGCTCGCCCGGGCGGGCGAGTGGTAAAGCATGCGTGTCATATTCCTGGGCACGCCGGAATTCGCCATACCATCGTTGAAGAAACTGCTGGCGAGCCGCTATGAGGTCTGCGCCGTCGTGACGCAGCCGGACCGGCCTGCGGGCCGCGGCCGCAGGATCCAGGCGTCGCCGGTCAAGCTTCTGGCAGCAGCGCACGGGCTTCCGGTGCATCAGCCCGAGAAGATCCGCAATACGGAGCACCAGGCTGTGCTCGCCTCCTATGCTCCGGACTTTCTCGTCGTCGTGGCCTTCGGCCAGATCCTTCCGCGGTGGCTGCTGGAAACAGCCCGCCTGGCTCCCGTCAATGTGCACGCCTCGCTGCTGCCGCGCTACCGCGGCGCGGCGCCCGTCAACTGGGCCATCCTCAACGGGGAGCGCTTCACCGGGGTGACGACCATGTGGATGGTCGAGCGCATGGACGCCGGACCGATTCTCATGCAGCAACGGCTTCCTCTGCCCGAATCCGCGACCGCGGGAGAGATGGCCGTCGAACTTGCGCATGCGGGCGCTGAGCTGCTCGTTCCTACCCTCGACGGCATACGCGAGGGTACGCTGGCCCCCACGCCGCAGGATGAGGGCCTGGCTTCCTATGCGCCCCGTATCACGAAGGAGATGGCGCCGGTTTCCTGGGGCTGGGATTCGAGGAGGATTCACGATTGGGTGCGGGGACTCAATCCCTGGCCCCTGGCCTGCACGCATTTCCGCGGCCGGAAGGTTCGACTCCTGCGCAGCGCACCCGCCTCCGACGCAAAGGCCGCGGGAGCGCGTCCCGGGACTTTCCTGGGGCTCACGCGCGAAGGCATCCTGGTGCAGTGCGGCACAGGGGTCCTGGAGGTGCTCGAGGTGCAGCTCGAGGGGCGTCACGCGGTGTCGGGACGCGATTTTGCCAACGGCGCCAGGCTCAGGGCCGGGGAACTCGCTTTCGCCGACGTCGAGGGCGGCTAGGGAGCTTGCCGTGACTGCGCCGGCGCGCCGTGCATCGTTCGAAATTCTGCAATCGGTCGAGATCGGCGGCGCCTTCAGCGACGAGGCGCTTCATTCCGAGCGCGTCGGCCGCCTGAGGCCCGTCGATCGCAACCTGACGACCGAGATCGTCTACGGCACCCTGCGCTGGCGCGGCTGGCTCGACCATCTGCTCGCGGCGACGGTGGCGAGCCGATGGAAGGACGTCGATCCGAGGCTCCGGATCCTGCTGCGCATGAGCCTCTACCAGATGGCGCGCATGTCGCGGCTTCCCGACCATGCGATCATCAACGACGCCGTGGAGCTGGCGGCGCGGGGTTTCAAGAGCAATGTCCGCGGCTTCGTCAATGCGGTCCTGCGCCGCCTGAGCCGCGAGCGGCCCTGGTCGGCCGAGGGATTCGACGCCGGCTTGCCTGCCTGGGTGCGGGTTTCCATGCCCAGGTGGCTGTGGAGGCGATGGCGCGCGCGCTTCGGCGAACAGCGGGCGGAAAGCTTCGCTCTTTCGCTGAACCGGCCGCCCGCACGAGCCTTTCGCTTCATGGGAGGAAACGCAGCCGGTGCGCCGCCCGAAGGAACGGAGCCTTCCGATATTGTGCCCGGGGCGTACATCCTGCGCGGCGACGTGCCTGCCGGTGCGCCGGCCGAACCGGCCTGCGTCCATTTCCAAGACGAGGCTTCGCAGCTCGTTCCGTATATGCTCGGCCCGTCGCCGGGCATGCGCGTGTGGGATGTCTGTGCGGCGCCCGGAGGCAAGACAGCTATTCTGCTGGAACTGGTCGGGGGCGGTGGAGTCGTCGTGGCAAGCGATGCCTCCCTTGCCCGCCTGGCGATGATGCGCGACCGGCTCCCGAAGCCGCCGGGCGTGCGCTGCGAGCTGCTCGCCGCCGATGCCACGAGAAGCGCGCCTTTTCTGGGTTCGTTCGATGCGGTGCTCGTCGATGCGCCCTGCTCGGGACTGGGAACCTTGCGGCGGAACCCGGAGATCAAATGGAGGTTCCGGCCCGCCCGGCTCCAATTGCTGCAGAAGGCGCAGGGAATGATCCTGGAGGGCGCGGCCGGCGCAGTGCGCCCGGGAGGGAAGCTTCTTTATGCCACCTGCTCGACGGAGCCCGAGGAGAACGAGCAAGTCGTCGATGCTTTCCTGGCCCGCCATGAGGAGTTTCGGCTTGCGCGGCCCCAATATCCTCCGGGCGTCGAACGTTTCCTCGACAGCCGGGGCATGTTCCGCAGCTTCCCCTGCGAGCGGCTATGGGACGGTTTCTTCGCGGCCTTGATGGTCAGGGCCGCATAGATCCCGCGCGCGAACGCTGTATGGGCAGCGCGGTCGCGAAGGTCTGCCGGCCCTCCGGGGCTCGGCTGATTGGTACGCTCCTTTCCGGGGGTTCGCCTGCGGCTCACCCCCGGCTATCTGCTGCCGTGCCTCCGGCACTGCCTTATCGCACGTCGGCGCAATGGCAGAATTCGGCATCGCCGATTCTGCGGGATGTCCTTCCTGCCGGCCCTCCGGGACTCGGCTGATTGGTACGCTCCTTTCCGGGGGTTCGCCTGCGGCTCACCCCCGGCTACCCGCTCAGGGCCCCTCCGGGGCCGCACGATCGCGCCGAACCGCATCGCGGCGTTTCCCCGGGGTTCGCTCGCGGCGCACTCCCGGCTCCCAGCTCAGGGCTCCTTCCACGCCTTGGCCTTTCCCGTCAGACCGCCTGCAAAGTCCGCGTGATCGGTGGCATGCGGCAATCAGTCACATGTGCGGCGGGCATAGCAAAGCGACATTGCAACCGCGATGCGGCTATGCTAGGCTTCAAATTGCAATCAACCCGGTGAGCGGCCTTGCGCGGCAAGATAGAATTGGCTCCTTCGATACTGTCTGCAGATTTTGCCCATCTGGCCGAAGCTGCGCAAGCCGTTGAAAAAGCAGGTGCCGACCTGCTCCACCTGGATGTCATGGACGGTCGATTCGTGCCCAATCTCACGATCGGCCCGCCCGTCATCGCCTCGATCCGCAAGGCCACGCGCCTGCCCCTGGATGCGCACCTCATGGTCGAAGAACCGTCGCGCTATATCGACGACATGGCCAGGGCCGGAGTAAACTGGCTTTCAGTCCACGCCGAGGCCGATCACCATCTTTGCCGGACGCTGCAGGCGATCAAGGAACGTAAGATGCTGGCCGGCGTGGCATTGAACCCGGCGACCCCGCTCGCGGCGGTCGAAGAAGTCCTCGAGGAAGCGGATTTCATACTGATCATGACGGTGAATCCGGGCTTCGGAGGGCAGGAGTTCCTGCCGTCCAGCCTGAAAAAAATTCGGAAACTGAGCGAATTGATTACGTCATATAATTATCATGCGCGCATCGAGGTCGATGGCGGCATCGGCCCCGAAAACCTGAGCGAGGTGCTGGCCGCCGGGGCCGAGATCATCGTCGCAGGTTCGGCCGTCTTCAGCGCCCGGGTGCCGGCAGGCCAGGCCCTGCTGGAACTCAAAGAGATCGCCGAGCGCCACATGCAGTCCGATCGATCCGTGGAATCGCGATCGATCGGTTGAGCAGGTTGGAGAGGTACAAGTGGAACGAAGGTCACGTTTATGGCTGCTGTTGCCGGCGATCGTTGCCGTGCTCGCTTCGGCATGCGGGCAGAAAGGCGCCAGACTTCAGCAGAGCGTGGTCCCTCCCGACAAGACGCTCTTCGAGACGGGCGAGCAGTATCTCAAGAAAAACCAATACATAAAAGCGCGGCTGGCGTTCCAGACCCTCATCAGCACCTACCCCGACAGCGATATGGCTTCGGAGGCCTACCTCGCAATCGGCGATTCGTTCTACGACGAAGGCGGCACCGAAAACCTGCTCCAGGCGGAAAATCAATACAAGGATTTCATCGTATTTTTCCCCACCCATCCCAAGGCAGCCGATGCGCAGCTCAAGGTCATTGCCGTCAACATGAGGATGATGCGCTCGCCCGACCGGGACCAGAACTATACCGAGCGCGCCGAATCGGAGATCAAGAAATTTCTCCAGCAGTTCCCGAACAGCGAGTATGCGCCCATAGTCCGGCGTTACCTGGACGAGGTACAGGAAAACCTTGCCTACAGGGACTTCGGGGTCGGGAGGTTCTACGCCGGGCGCGGAAATTTCCTGGGGGCCGTCTCGCGCTTCAAGGACATTACCGACAAGTATCCGAATTTCTCCGAGATGGACGAAGCCTACTTCCAGCTCGGGCAGTCTTTGGAGAAGCTGGAGCAGACCGACGCCGCCGCCGAATACTACTCCAAGATCGCCGCCGGCTATCCTTTCAGCAAGCGCTTCGAGCAGGCCAGGGAACGGCTGGCGAGCATGGGCAAGCCGATTCCGCCGGTCGATGAAAAGCTGGCTGCGGCCAACCGGGCGAAGCTGCCGCAGTCGGAAGGTTTTTCACCCCTCAAGCCGCTGGCCGACCTGGCATCGGCTCTGGGTTTCAAGGGGCCTCCGGACCGTTACCAGCAGGCGAGGAGGGAGATCGACGCATCCAAGGCGGCCGCCGCAGAAGCGGAGCAGGCCCGCGAAGCCACGGCCGACGACGTGCTGATCCGGGCAGTGCTGACCCAGGACGCCACGGGAAAGAAGACCGATTCGACGGTTCTGGCCACCAATCCTAAGGGAACGGCCCAGGCAACCGATAAGAAGGACGATAAAAAGAAGGATGAAAAGAAGCCACCCAAAAAGCCTGGCTAACCGCTCTCATGCCCAAAAAACTGCTGCTGGCCGATGACAGTATAACCATCCAGAAGGTCGTATCACTCACCTTCGCCGGCGAGGACATCGAAGTGACGGCCGTGCCGGACGGTTCCCGCGCGCTCGACAGGGCGCGGGAACTGAAGCCGGACATCGTCCTGGCCGACATTTCCATGCCCGGCCTGAACGGCTACGAGCTTTGCGAGCGCATCCGGGGCGATGCAGGCCTGGCCGGCACGCCTGTCTTGCTTCTCGTCGGAAGCTTCGAGCCCTTCGACGAAGAGAAAGCGGCACGGGCCGGCGCGAGCGGGCGCCTGACGAAGCCGTTCGACACTTCGGAGCTGGTCGGCACGGTGCGCGCGAAGCTCGAGGAGGCGGCACGCGAGCGCCGGGCGGCCGTGCAACCCGCCGCCGCGGTCGCCGGCGGCCGGGCCGAAACCGCTCTGGTGAGCCCGCGCACGAGGGAATCCTTCCTGGGCGCCGGAAGGATCCTGGATCTTTTCGAAGCCATGCCCGCTGCGGAGCACCGATCGGCACGCCCGCAGGGCGACGCGGCCGCCGGAGCTCCAGGCTCGGGCCGCGCGCAAGGCGGGAAGGGGATCGAAAAGCCCAGGCCGCAGCCGGGCCAGGCCATGCACGTGATACCGTTCCCGGGCATGCGCGCGGGCACGGCCGATCTCGGGCCGGCCTGGCTTTCGGAAGACCTTCTGGACGAGATCGTCGAACGGGTCGTGCGCCGGATGTCCCAGGACGTGGTGCGCGAGGTGGCTTGGGAGGTGGTTCCCGAGATGGCGGAGATGATCATCCGCGACGTTTTCAAGGACCCATCGAAGTCGGCCAAGGAATGATCCCAGGGCCGAAGTCGCATCGGCCGCGATATTGCCGTTCCCGCCCCGGCCTGCAAGCGTTACAATCTTCGCGTATCTGCAGATTCAGGAGGAGACCCATGAGAAAGCTCTCGGTGCTCGCTTTCGTTCTGCTCGCTGCAGCCGGCCTGGCAGTTTCGGCGCAGCGGCAAGCCATGGCGGGCCAGACGGTTTCGGTCGCCGGCAAGTGGACCATGACGCTCGAGATGTCGATGGGGACGGGCACGCCGACTCTCGAAATCAAGCAGGAAGGCGAAAAAATCACAGGCACCTATACCGGCCGCTACGGCACGTTTGCGCTCGAAGGGACGATCAAGGGGCGCGCCATCGAGTTTGCGGTCACGATGTCGGCCGAAGGCCAGTCGGTAACGATCAGCTTTGCGGGCGAGGTCGCCGAAGACGGCAAATCGATGAAGGGCACGGCGGTCCTGGACCAGCTCGGCGATGCCACATGGAGCGCCGTCAAGGAAAAGGCGGAATAGCCGGATTCATGCGGCGCGAGGCTGCTCGGAGTTTCGGGGTTGAGTAGCCTGTCACCGAAACTATAAAATAGCGGGTTTTCAGGGGGAGCATGGCTCGAGAACTGCTCGACAAGACCTACGATCCGGCACGCGTCGAAGCGAAATGGTATCGCTTCTGGGAAGAGCGCGGCTATTTCATCGCTCAAAACCCGAGCCCGAAGCCCCGTTTCAGCATCGTAATTCCGCCCCCCAACGTCACCGGTTCCCTGCACATGGGCCATGCGCTGCAGCACACGCTGCACGACATCCTCGTTCGCTGGAAGAGGATGAGCGGCTACAACACGCTCTGGCTTCCCGGCACCGACCACGCGAGCATCGCGGTTCACTTCGTTCTGGACAAGCAGCTGGAAAAGGAAAACAAGACGCGTTTCGACCTCGGCAGGGAGCGCTTCCTCGAACTGGCGTGGAAATGGAAGGAGACCAGCGGCGGCACCATCCTGAACCAGATGCGCCGCATGGGAGTCTCCGTCGACTGGAGCCGCGAGCGATTCACGCTCGACGAGGGCCTGTCGAACGCCGTCAAGGAGGTTTTCATCCGCCTTTACGAAGAGGGCCTGATCTACCGCGGCGAGTACATGGTCAACTGGTGCCCGCGCTGCAAGACGGCGATCTCGGACCTCGAAGTCGTCTATCGGCCGACCAAAGGCAAGCTCTGGTATATCGACTATCCGGCGGCCGACGGCCGGGGCCGGCTGACGGTGGCGACGACCAGGCCGGAAACCATGCTCGGGGATACGGCGCTGGCCGTGCATCCCGATGACGAGCGCTACCGGGAATGGGTCGGTCGCAAGGTGATTCTGCCCGTAATGAAGCGCGAGATTCCCGTGATCGCCGACTCGTTCGTCGACCGGGAGTTCGCTACCGGCGTGGTTAAGGTCACGCCGGCCCACGACGAGCACGATTACGAAGTCGGCCTGCGGCACGGCCTGCCCAAGGTCACGGTCATCGACATCGAGGGCAGAATGACCGAAGAAGCAGGCGATTTCGCGGGCATGGACCGCTTCGCCTGCCGCCGGGAACTGGTCGAACGCCTCGCCGCAGAGCATCACCTTTCCAAGGTCCAGGACTACGAGCACAACGTCGGACATTGCGACCGCTGCTCGGCCGTCGTCGAGCCCAAGGTTTCCATGCAGTGGTACCTCAAGGTCGAATCGCTCGCGAAGCCGGCGATCGAAGCGGTCGAGAGCGGCCGCATCCAGTTCATCCCGGACAGCTTCAAGAAGCGTTACTTCGAGTGGATGTACAACATCCACGACTGGTGCATCTCGCGGCAGCTGTGGTGGGGGCACCGGATCCCCGCCTGGTATTGCGACGCCTGCAACGATGTGATCGTATCGCGGGGAACCCCGGAGCGGTGCCCCAGGTGCGGCGGTGCGCTGCGCGCGGAGACCGACATTCTCGATACCTGGTTCAGCTCGGCTCTCTGGCCTTTCTCGACGCTCGGCTGGCCCGAGGATACGGCGGATCTGAGGCTTTTCTACCCGACCGATGTGCTGATCACGGGACCCGATATCATTTTCTTCTGGGTGGCCCGCATGATCATGATGGGGCTGAAGTTCATGGGGGACGTGCCCTTCTACAAGGTCCACATCAACGGCATCGTCAGGGACGCCAGCCGGCAGAAGATGAGCAAGACCAAAGGCAACATCATCGAGCCGCTCGCGCTTGTCGAGGAATACGGCGCCGACGCCGTACGCTTCACGCTTTCCTCCATGGCCGTGCCGGGAACGGACATACCGTTTTCGACCGACCGGATGAAGGGCTACAGCGCGTTTGCCAACAAGGTGTGGAACGCGGCGCGCTTCGCGCTGATGAACCTGGAGGAGGGGGACCGGGCGGCGAGCGCCGAAGAGGTGGACGGGCTGCTGGCCCGCAGAGGCTCGGCCATGCCGGTCGAGGATCTCTGGATACTTCACCGGCTCAACCGGGTCGCGGCGCAGATTTCCGAGGAACTCGACAGGTTTCGCTTCCACGAAGCCTCGAACGTGATCTACCAGTTCATCTGGCACGAGCTGTGCGACTGGTACCTCGAGCTCGTCAAGCCGGTCCTGGCCGACAAGACCTCGGCCGGGCGGCGCGAGCGGGCCGCCGTTCTCGTCCATGTCATGGACTGGTCGCTGCGCCTGCTGCATCCGTTCATGCCCTTCATCACGGAAGAGATCTGGCAGAAGCTGCCGCACGAGGGCGACTCGATCATGATCCAGGAGTTCCCGCGGCCCAGGCCCGCGCGCGAAAACGAGCAGGCAGCCGCGCGCATGGCCGAGCTGATGGATCTCGTGGGGGCGCTGCGGGCGGCGCGCGCCGATATGAACATCCCGCCGGCCAGGCGCCTGAACGCCGTCCTCGCGGTCACGGATCCGGTGATGCTCGGCTTCGTGCGGGACAATGCCGAAAAGGTCCGCCTGCTTGCGCGCCTCGGCTCGGCCGATATCGTACCCGCGCTGCCCGGCAGCCCGGGCGATCGCGTGCTGCTCAAGGGTGTCTGGAAAGGCGGCGAGTTCGCGCTCGACCTCGAGGGCGCAGTCGATTTCACTGTGCAACGACGGCGCATCGAGCGCGAGCTCGAGGAGATCAAGGGCGAAGTCGACAAGATACTCAAGAAGATCAACAGCCACGAATTCCGGGCACGCGCCCCGGAGACCGTCATCGCGGAAAACCGCGAGCGGCATCAGCAGCTCATCGAGAGATACGAGAAACTGGCAGCGATCCTCGCACAACTGCCGCCGGCGTGAGCGGACCCTCGCCCGCCGGGCCGGCATCCGGAAGGTCCTATGCTGTTTTCCAGATCGGATGAAAACCGAAAGCCGGGTCTGTTCGAGCGCATGAAGAAGGCCTTGGGCGCGACCAAGGCCAATCTCGTGGCGCGCATCGAAACGGCGCTGGCCCGGCGCCCGGCGATCGACGACGCCCTTTTCGACGAGCTGGAAGAGGTCCTGCTCGGCGCCGATCTCGGTGTGCGGGCGACGGCGGCCATCCTGGACGCCGTCAAGCTGCAGTGCAGGCAGCAGGCGCTGAAGACGCCCGCGGAAGTGCGCGATGCCATCCGCCGGCGGCTGCTCGACGTGCTGAGTGCCTCGGCGGGAAAGGAAACGGCGCCCGCCCGAGACGGGCTCGAGGTCTGGCTGGTGGTCGGCGTCAACGGCACGGGAAAGACCACCACGGTCGGCAAGCTGGCCGCGCGCCTTGCGGGAGAAGGACGGAAGGTGCTCGTGTGCGCTTCGGACACCTTCCGCCCGGCCGCGATCGAGCAGCTCGAAGTGTGGGCGAGGCGCTCGGGCGCCGACTTGATCAAGAGCAAGCCGGGCGCCGACCCTTCGGCGGTCCTCCATGACGCGCTTGCGGCGGCCGCGGCGCGCGGCAAGGACGTCGTCATCGTGGACACCGCCGGCCGGCTCCATACCCGCGGCAACCTGATGCAGGAACTGGAGAAGATGCGGCGCGTCGCCGCCCGGCTGGTGCCGGGCGCGCCTCACCAGGTCCTGCTCGTGATCGACGCCACGACCGGGCAGAACGGCCTCCAGCAGGCGCGCGAGTTTCTCAAGACGAGCGGGGTTACGGGATTGATCGTCACGAAGCTCGACGGCACGGCCAAAGGAGGAGTGCTCTTCGGTATCGCCCAGGAGCTCGGAATCCCGGTGCGTTTCATCGGTGTGGGCGAAAGCGTCGAAGATCTGCTCGAATTTTCCCCTGAAGGCTTCATCGATTCGCTGTTCGCCGAATAGCTATCAGCCGTCAGCCATCAGCCCTCAGCAGTCACGGTGATTCAGACACCCGCAGGCGTCCGGCACGCCAGTAGGGTCCGCCGCGCCGCGGCGGACCGCAGGCTTATTGCTCCAAGTCACCGGTCCCGCGCGGCGCGCGCCCGACGCATCCGTCCCGGAGGGACGGAAGCTGGTAGCTCCAGGTGAGCGCAAGCGAACCTGGAGAAAAGGAGCGGCATGCGACAAGTCCCGAAGGGCCGGCAGAAGGATATATCAGAAACCCCCGTCTGCCGGCCCTCCGGGGCTCGCCTTATCGATACGCCCCTTTCCGGGGGTTCGCCTGCGGCTCACCCCCGGCTACCGGCTCAGGGCCCCTCCGGGGCCATGTCCGTCCCGGAGGGACGGAAGCTGGTAGCTCCAGGTGAGCGGAAGCGAACCTGGAGAAAAGTGACGGCATTGCGACAAGTCCCGAAGGGCCGGCAGAAGGATATATCAGAAACCCCCGTCTGCCGGCCCTTCGGGACTTGTCGCAATGCCGTCACTTTTCTCC
>CAZHQK010000209.1:0-20545 GCA_964534795.1 uncultured Acidobacteriota bacterium | reverse complement strand
GTACTGCTCAGCAGGAAGCCGCACACGGAGGATATCGTGTAGATGATGATCATGCGCGCGCCGCCGTACAGCTCGGCCGTAGCGGGCGCAAGCTGCCGCACCCAGAGCATGTTGAACATCAGGTGCAGGATCCCGCCGTGCAGCCAGCCGGCGCTCAGGACCGTCCACCAGCGCCCCAGGCCGAAGACGGGAAGGGCGCCGCTGGCGCCGAAGTGCAGGAGGCTGCGCAGACTGGGGGCCATGAAGGTGAGCGCACCCCCGGCCCGCACCCCGCGCGGGTCGGCGAGCAGGGTGGCCGCATAGAGAACGGAGCAACCCGCGATGACCAGAGGCACGAAACCGAAGTCGTTGCCCAGTCTCTGCAGCACGGGCGCGAAGCCCCACATCCCCGGATTGCGCCGGCCGCAATTCCAGCAGGCGGGATCGCGCACGCCGACGAGCTTGCCGCACGAAGGGCAGATCACCGATCCTGTCTTGCGGCGATGAAACATTCGGCCTCCGGCCCGATGGAAATGCGCCTCACCTCGGCGTGGCGTCGGGCAGCCCGCCGTCGACCGGGAGCGTGGCGCCCGTGGTCGGCGTTTGCCGCGTGGCGAAAAAGAGCACCGCCCTGGCGACATGCTGCGCCGTGACGCGCGCCTTGAGGAGATTGCGGTTCCGGTAGTACTCCTCGAGTCCTTCGGCGTCCAGGCCCCGGGCCGCCATGCGGCTGGGGCCGACTTCCGCCCACAGCCCCGACCTGCGGCCCTTGTGGGCGAAGACGGCATCCGGGCTGACCATGTTGACCCGTACGTCCATGGGCGCCAGCTCGAGGCTCGCGATGCGCCCGAGCTGGTGCGCGGCGCTCTTGGTGGCGCTGTAGGCGCCGAAATGCGCTCCGGGGGAGAAAACGTTCTTGGTCGATATCACGACGATGTCCCCGCCGGTGCCCTGAAGCCGGAAGTGGCGCGCGGCTTCCGCCAGAACCAGGAGCGTACCCTCGACGTTCACCCGCTCCAGCCGCCGGAACGTCTCGAGATCCATTTCGCTCAGCGGGGCGACCAGCGCCATGCCGGCGTTGACGACCACCAGGTCCACGCCGCCCCAGGTCCGGGCCGCGGCGCGAAAGCCGGCGGCCACGGACCCCTCGTCGGTCACGTCCAGGACCACACCGGTGACGCGCGATCCGTACGTTTCCCGCAGCTCCTCGACCACGGTGGAGAGGCGGTCGGCGGCCACGTCGCTCACGGCCACGTGGCAGCCGTTTTCCAGCAACTCCTCGGCGATGGCCGAGCCGATGGCGCCGGCAGCCCCGGTCACGAGCGCCACATGGCGCGCGAGCGGCGGCTCGCGTTCGGCTTGCGGTGCGCTGCGCCACAGGCTTGCACGTTCCATGGCGACGAGGTCGCCTTGCGGAATCCCGGCCCAGGCCCCCTGCGCCGCGAGCTCGGTCTTGATTCGCAAGGTGCGCACTGCGATTTCGGCGGCAAGGCGCGCGGCGCGCGCATCCTTGCCCGCGCCGACGACTCCCATCCCGGGAATCAGGACGACCCGGGGGAAGGATTCGGGCCGGTGCGCCGCGGGGAGGGGCGGCGCGTTGCCCTGCATGCGGGCTGCGCAAGCCGCGATGTAGCCCTCGAGGGCGCTGCGCACGACGTCGCGGAAAGCATCCGCATCCTCGAACGGCGCCGCGTCGATCCACAGGGGAAACATGTGCGTCCAGGGCGCATGGTCCCACGCGAGCGGCGCAGTGAGCGCGAACTGTTCGGCGCCGTCCGCCGCCAGAAGATCCAGGATTTCCTGCGTGACCAGCGCCTGGAGCACCACGCGGCGATGCGGAGTGTCCGGGTTGCCCGTGGGACGTGCCATCAGCCCGCGCACGACCGGCAGCAGTCGGCCGCAGCGTTCCTCCGCCGCGGCCCGCGCGGGCGCGGCAACCTGCGCCGGCTTGCGGGCCGCGCGCGCCCTGAAGTCCTCCGCCCGGGTCGTCAGCTCGACCAGCGATTCGTAGGCGTCGCGCGCCGTCTCGCCCCATGTGAGCAGCCCGTGGCCCATCCACAGTATCGCCCGACTGCCGGGATCGGCCTGGAGAGCGGCCGCGGCGGCGCGGGCCGCCGGCAGGCCGGGTTGCCCGCACTCGAGCACGATCACCTCCGGGCCGAGCGCCGCGCGCGCCCATCGTCGCGCTTCCGCCTGGTTCATCAGCGCCAGCACGGCGTCGGCCTGGGTGCGGTCGACGTATCTTCCGGGGAGCGCCGCATGCACGACGGCTTCGGCCGGCGGCATGCCCTCGTGCGTGTCCAGGCGATGAATCCGCAGTTGGGTGACGAGTTCCTCGGCGCTGAGATTCCCCAGCGACCGGAGGCGCCGGAGGAACTCGAGATCCATTGCCAGAAAGTCTTCCGGCTGCACGGCCGGCGTGCCGCGACCGGCCGCTGCCATGCACAGCACGGGGATGTCATCCCCGAGGACGCTGCGGACGGTGCTCTTCAGCGAGGCGCTCCCGCCGCCGGGCGGCGCGAGCCCCTCCTCCGCGCCGACCAGCGCGCTCAGGTACAGGCGCAAGGCGAACTCCTCGCCCCAGCGCCCGGCGTAAGTGTCGATAAAGCGGGCCGCATCGGCCTCGGACCAAAGGCTCTTCATGGCACGGTTCGTCCGTCGTGCACGCAGCGGGTGCGGCGGCTAGGCTCGGCCGGATTCGTTCTTCAAAGTCAAGAACAGCTCGTAGGCCTGGCGCGGCGGCATCGATTCGTGCACGACCTTTCTCACGGCCTGGATCATGGCGGCCGGGGCTTCGGACTGGAATATGTTGCGCCCCATGTCCACTCCGGCGGCGCCCTCCTGCACCGCGCGGTAGGCCATTTCCAGCGCCTCGACCTCGGGGAGCTTCTTGCCGCCCGCCATCACGATGGGCACGGGGCATGAGGCGGTCACGGTTTCGAAGCCCGACGCGACATAGTACGTCTTCACGATGTGGGCTCCCAGTTCCGCGCAAATGCGGCACGCCAGCCGGAGGTAGCGGGCGTCGCGCGTCAGGTTGCGACCGACGGCGGTGACGCCCAGCACCGCCATGCCGTAACGATTGGCCGCATCCACCAGGCGCGTCAGGTTATGCACCGTCCGACTTTCGAACTCGCCGCCGATGTAAACCTGCACCGCCATGGCCGCCGCATTGAGGCGCAGGGCGTCCTCGACATCGACCGCGAGGTGTTCGTCGGACAATTCCTTCAGAATGCTGGGCCCGCCGCTTGCCCGCACCACGATGCCTCCGGAAAAGGTCGAGGGGATCGTGGCCCGCAGGATGCCGCGCGTCAGCATGAGGGCGTCCGCGTACGGCAGCAGCGGGACGATGCGCAGATCGACGCGCTCGAGTCCGGTGGTCGGCCCCTGGAAATACCCGTGGTCGATGGCCAGCATCACGGTACGCCCCGACTCCGGCCGGAAAATGCGGGCGAGGCGGTTCTGCAGTCCCCAGTCGAGGGAATGGCTCCCCTTGAGAAAAAACGCCTCCCTGCGGGATGGAACCTCCGGGAAGTAATCTCTGGTTTCGCTGGTGCCCTCGGTGTCAGGCATGGCTGTCTCCTCGTTATGGTGTTTGCGTATCTTGTGCGCTCGATCCGGCTCAGGCCTGAGGAAGCTTGCTGGCGATCAAAGGCAAAAGATAGATGGTTTCACCCGCCCTTGCAACGGTTTTTCGCCGCTCCAGCGGCCGCCACGGCCCGCGCGCGAATGGCACCGCGGCCCGGGTGGTATATCCTCCGGGGCTCGTCGCGGCAGCAATCCATTGACAGAGCCCGGAGATGTTGCTTAATGTCATCAGCCATGATTCCCGATTGGTTGCTCGCCATCCGCGGCAACGTCCCGCGCGGGGCTTCCGTGATTCTGGGGCTCGTCCCCGTCCTGGTGCTGGTTCTTTTCTGGTGGATGGCGACGCGCGGAATACCCGAGGAGCGGATCATCGGCCCTACGATTCTGCCGAGTCCCGCCGAAGTGGTCGCCAGCCTGGCGGACCTCGTGACCACGAGCGACCAGGAGAACCGCAGTCTGTTCGACCATACGTGGCTCAGCCTGAGGCGCGTGCTTCTGGGGTTCGTTCTGGCCCTCGCGCTCGTCGTGCCGCTCGGCATTCTCATGGGGGCCTTCGCCGGGGTGCGCTCCGCGTTCCAGCCTCTGGTTACGGCAAGCGGCTATATACCGATCGCTACGCTCGTGCCTCTGACGATGTCCTGGTTCGGCCTGGACGAAACCCAGAAGGTGGCGTTCCTGGCCATGGCCTTCGGGATCTACCTGGTGCCCATGGTCGTCAAAGCAATCGACGGCGTGCCCGATGTCTATCTGCGGACCGCTTCCTGCCTGGGGGCCAGACGCCGGCACCTGATCGGCCGCGTGCTCATACCCGTCGCCCTTCCGGAGATCTGGCACGGGATGCGGCTCGCTTTCGGGATAGGCTGGACGTATCTGGTGCTTGCCGAGGTCGTCGTCAAGACCGGCGGCCTGGGCGACCTGATCGACACGGCCCGGCGGCGCGCCATGTCGGGGCGGGTCTACCTGGTCATCGTCATCATCACGCTGATCGCCTGGGTCGCCGATATCCTATGGAAACAGCTCGGCGACGTGCTCTTCCCCTATCGCAGGAGGTCGCGGTGAGTTCGGCGGCGCCGGCCGGTACTCCCCCGATCGTCGAGTTTCGCCGGGCGACCGTGCGCTTCGGCTCGTTCACGGCGCTGCACGAAGTATCCTTCGCGGTGCCCGACGTTCCGGAGCGCGGGGAGTTCATCACCATCATCGGCCCGTCGGGATGCGGCAAGAGCACGCTCCTGAATCTGATCTCCGGGTTTGCGACCCCGACCGAAGGGGAAGTGCTGGTGCGCGGCGCGCGGGTCCGGGGGCCGGGCCGGGACCGCGGCATGATCTTCCAGCAATACAGCTCCTTCCCGCACCTCACGGTCCGGGAAAACGTGCTCTTCGGCCTGCGCCTCAACGGCAGGGAGATGGGACTGGAGGGCCGCGCGCTTTACGAGAGAGCGGATCGGCTGATCGAGGAGGTGGGCCTGGCCGAGCACGCCACGAAGTACCCGCACCAGCTTTCGGGCGGGCAGCAGCAACGGGTCGCCATCGCGCGCTCGCTGGCCGTCGAGCCGAGCATCCTGCTCATGGACGAGCCCTTCTCCGCGCTTGACGAACCCACGCGCCTGGAGATGCAGGAGCTGCTCGTCGAACTGTGGGACCGCACGCGCTGCACTATCTTCTGCGTCACCCACAGCGTGACCGAAGCCGTTTATCTGGGCGACCGCGTGTGGATTTTTACTGCCGCGCCGGGCCAGATCGCATACGATATCCGCGAAGCGATCCCGCCCACTCTGGGTGTGCCGCCGCTCGAGGCTCAGGAACGTCCGGAGTTCAAAGAGGCGGTTCGCGTCGTCACGGAGGCATTTCTCAGGGTTTCCGGCGTGCCGGCGGCGGGAGCGCGGTCGGCGGCCGGCGCGCGCCAGGATCGGCCATGAAGCCCACGCTGCGCGACTATCTGCGGCACGCGTTCAACGCACGCCCGATGGGGATGTTCGTGCCTCCGAACTGGATCGGGGTGGGCGTTTTCGCCATGCTGGGGCTCCTCAATCCCGGATTCTGGGTGATGGGGCTCGGCCTCGAGCTGGCCTACCTGGGGATTCTGTCCGGCAATGCGCGCTTCCGGCGCCTGGTACAGGCACTCGAGGAACAGCGGGTCCGGGGCGCGTGGCAGGCGAAGGTCGACGACCTGGTACGCCGGCTCGACGTCGACGGCCAGCAGAGCTACCGGGCGCTCGAGGTGCGCTGCCGCTCCATCCTGGAGCTCCAGTCGCACAGCGGCGCCGCGGGCTCCGGGTTGCAGGAGCAGGGCGAGGGCCTGGGGCGCCTGCTGTGGATCTACCTGCGGCTGCTGCTGACCCGCCAGGCGATCGCGCGCATGATCCGGGAATCTGCGGCCGACGATCCCGGCGAGCGGCTGCCGGAGCGGATCCGCCTGCTCGAAGAGCAGTTGCAGCGCGCGGAGATCGGCGAAGATCTGCGCAAGAGCCTGAGCGGGCAGATCGAGATCCTGCAGCAAAGGATGGAAAAGAGGCGCGAAGCGCGCGAAAAACTCGCCTTTCTGGATGCCGAACTTGCCCGCATCCGGGAGCAGATCGAGCTGATCCGCGAGCAGGCGGTCCTGGCCACGGACCCGGAAGTCGTCTCGCGGCGCATCGACCAGATTGCCGAAACCCTGGGCGGCACCACGCAATGGGTGCGCGAGCAGCAGCGGATTTACGGCGCCGTGGAGGACCTGCTCTCCGAGCCGCCGCCCCTTGCGATGCATGTGGGCGGGCGAGAGAAGCAGTGACCCGGGCGCGGGGTGCCGCCGATAGAGGCAGGGAGCAAGGATCGGGAAATGCCATGAGCACGCTTCTGCCCTCGTGGGCCGCGGAAATGCGCGAGCTTTTCAAGTCGGGTTCGGTCTCCCAGTTCCTGGTGCACGGGAACATCTTCGACCTGGTGCCTGCGGAAACCGCCGCCGGGCGGCGCCTGCTGCCGCTCAAGTCGTTCCTGGAAGAGGTGATGTTCCCCACCTACGATGTCGTTCTGCACTACGACCGCGGCCGGGGCATCCGCGCCGGGCGCGGCAACGAAGACTGGGGCGAGTGGCTGCGGCAGGCTCTGGGCGAGGCCGGGCTCGGCCTCGCCCAGACGCGCGAGCCCGGCGTGGCCATGGAGCTCATCGATCGCTACCTGTTGCGCACCCTCAATCTGCAGGCGCTGCAGGGGAGGGATGCCGGCGCGCGCCGGATCGCGGTCATCATCGACTTCGCCGAGTTCGTCGTCCCGCGCGGCGACGCCGTCCAGCTCGGGGGCGCCTTCAGCGCCAACGTGGTCAAGGTGCTGGGATGGGCCAACGACCCGGCGATCCTGCAGTCCAACATCGTCACCGTGCTGCTGGCCGAGGGCCTGCACGATCTCAACGAACTCGTGGTGAACAACCCCCATGCGGCCACGCTGCGCATACCCCTGCCCGACGAGCGCGAGATGGCGGAGTATGTGGAAGACCTGATCGCGACCACCTACCCGGAACTGCCGTCGCTGTGCGAGCTGCCGCGCGAGGCCCTGGGAGCGCGGCTGACGGGCCTCAGCCGTGTCGGGGCCCGCACCGTGCTGGGCACCGCGGTCAAGAGCCGGCGCACCATCAGCGCCTCCTGGCTGAGCGCGATGAAGAAAGAGAGAATCGAGCGCGAATGCCAGGGGCTGCTCGAGTTCATCGAATCGCCCTTCACGCTCGACGATGTCGCCGGGTTGGACGCCGTCAAGTCCTGGCTGCGCGAGGATACCCGGCTGCTCGAGCGCAACCTCACGCATGCCCTGCCCATGGGGTACCTGCTGTGCGGCCGCATCGGCACCGGCAAGACCTTCCTGGTCCAGTGCTGGGCGGGCGAGCTGGGCATCCCGTGCGTCGTCTTCAAGAACTTCCGCGACCGCTGGGTGGGCGCGACCGAATCCAACCTGGAGAAGATCTTTTCGGTGCTGCGCGCGCTCGGGCAGGTGGTGGTCTTTGTCGACGAGGCCGACCAGGCCGCGGGCCGGCGCGGAAGCGAAGATTCCGATGCGGGGCTGTCGGGCCGGGTCTACGCCATGCTGGCCAAGGAGATGTCCGACACACGCAACCGCGGGCGCATCATCTGGGTCTTCGCCACTTCGCGCCCCGACCTGCTCGAGGTCGATCTCAAGCGCCAGGGGAGGCTCGACGTGCACATCCCGCTCTTTCCCCCGGAAAGTCCCGAGGAGATGCGGGCCCTGCTCGTCGCCGTGGCGCGCAAGCTCAAGTTCCCGCTGCGCGAGGCGGATCTGCCGGAGCTGGGCGGGGAACTGAGGCTGGGCGGCCACGAAATCGAGGGCGTTCTGGTGCGCGCGCTGCGCGTCTACGAGCTCTCGGGCGAACCGAAGCGGCCGCTGAAGGAAATCCTGGCCGGACTCCTGCACGAGGTGCGCCCGAATGCCCATACCCGCAAGCTGGAATACATGGATCTCGTGGCCGTGAAGGAATGCACCGACGCGCGCTTCCTGCCCGAGCGCTTCCGCTCCCTGGCCCCGGAGGAAGTGGAAGCGCGCATCGAGCAGCTGCGCAGGTTCGTCTGAACATGGACATCTGGGACAAGCTGCGCAACCTGGGCGACCGCCTGGGCATCGTGGAACTGGCGCCGGCCCGGCCGGGCGGGGCGCCCGCCAGGATCGAGACGCGCGCAGTCACCCTGGCCGAGCTCACGGCGGAGATACGATCCGGGCAGATCCGCGCGCTGGCCGATTCCCCCGCGGATCCGGCCGCGCCTCTCGACAGGGTATTCGAAAGTGCGGGCGTCGCGCCGCCCGCCCACGGCTGGACGGCGGCGCGCGTGGCGAGTCTGGCCGAGAGCGACGAGCTGCGCGGCCTGGACAGAGGCGCGCTCCGGGAGAAACTGCTCGAGCGCATGCGCGCCGACGGCGCCGATGCGCGCGACGTGGTGCGCGACGCCGTGGCCCGCGACCGCGCGCTCGACGAGTTCGAGCGCTCGGCCGGCGAAAGCGCGCAGCGGCGCTGGCAGGCCGCCGAGCGCCGCATCGCCGAGCTCGACGAGCGCATCCGGGATCTGGAAGCGCAGCGCGCGCGCCTGGCGGAGCAGGTGACCGCGGAGAAGGCGCGCTGGTCGGAGTGGCTGCGGCAGAAGCGGCACTACGAGAAGGAGCTCGCCGCCGGAGTGGGCTACCTGATCTCGGAGCGGGTGGTCACCGTCGACGGCGGCCAGGAATGAAGCGGCGCGGCCGGCCTCTTTTTGGGCTATAATTTGTCGAATTTTTGCCCGGGACGCACGGTACAGACAATCAGCGTCCCGCGGTTACGGAACGTCTCCGAACCTCGAGGGGGGCCAGATGGCGATATTCGCACGAATCGGCAGGCTGTTTCGCGGCTTCCTCGGCATCTTCATCCGGGGCCTGGAGGAGCGCAATCCGGAAGCCCTGATGGAAGCCGCCCGGGAAGAGTTCCGCGAGAAGATGACCCAGTACAACATGGCGCTCGCCCGCATGGCGGGCGTCGCCGAGCGCCTCAAGAGCCAGATCCGGTCGAAGAGCCAGCGCGCCCAGGAGCTGGAGCGCAGGATTCTGGCGAACCATCAGGCGGGCAACCTGGAGCTGGCCGGCAGCCTGGCGCGCGAACTCCAGGAACTCAAGGCCGACCTGACCACCGACACCCAGGAGCTGGCGGAAACCGAGGAAGCCTACCAGGGGAACCTGCGCCAGGCGCGGGTCGCGCAAAAGGAGTTCGAGGACAAGATCCGCCGCCTGGAAAAACAGCTCTCCCAGGTCAAGATCAAGGAGGCGGAGGCGGAAGCCGCGGCCGCCCTGGGCAATGCCGCCTTTCGCATCGGCGACCTCGGCGACACGATGAAGACGGTCGAGGAGATCCTGGCGAAGCGCTACGAGGTGTCGGCGGGCAAGGCGCGCGTGGCGCGCGACATGGTGGATCTGGAGAAGGTCCAGGAGAAGGAGGCCGAGCGCAAGGCGCTCGAGCAGGCGGCGCTCGCCGAATTTCTGGCAAGCCAGGGAATCCAGGCGCCCGCCGCCGCGGAATCGGCGCCCGCCGCCAAGGAAATCGGACCCGCGCAGAGCGCGGAAAAACAGGCCGGCTGACGCCGGCGCAGCTTTACAGTCGGAGGTACGGCCATGGCAGATGAAGGATCGCGCTTGACGCCTCTGGGCAAGGTTCTGTCGGTGCTGCTGATCGCCGGACTGATCGGTCTGGGCGCCTGGCTGGTCGTGCGCCAGCGGGGTGGCGGGCGACCCGCTCCCGGCGGCGCGGCCATGCTTCCCGAAACGGAGGCGCCCGACACGAGCGGCGTCACCACCGTCAAGGAATACAAATACGTGCCCGGCGAGCGCCTGCCCGCGGTCAAGGGGGTCAGCGCATACCAGTGGGACGAAAAGCAGAAGATCGTGCGCTTCAGCTACAACGTGTGGGCGGGCTGGCTGCCGGTGATCGCCGCCAACCGCGGCACCAAGCCCAACGCCGAAAGCGTCTTCGCCAAGAAGTACGGCTTCCGCGTCGAAATGAAGCTCATGGACGACCCGGTGGCGGCGCGCGACGCCTTCGCCGCGGGCGAAGTGCACACCTTGTGGGGCACCGTCGACATGATGGTGCTCATGGCGCCGGAATTGATCAAGGATTCGCGCACCGCGCCGCGCATCGTGCAGCAGATCGACTGGTCCAACGGCGGCGACGGCATCGTCGTGCGCAGCGCCATCAAGTCGGTCGCCGATCTGCGCGGCAAGACCGCCGTCCTGGCCCAGAACTCGCCGAGCGAGTACTACCTGACCTCGCTGCTGCTTTCGGCCGGCCTGCGGCCCGCCGACCTGAACGTGCGCTACACGGCGACCGCCTTCGAGGCTGCGGCCGCCTTTGTCGCCGATCGGCGGGTCGACGCCTGCGTCTCCTGGGCGCCCGACATATACAACATCCCGGAACGCGTCGCGGGCACGCGCATCCTGTCGAGCACCGCCGACGCCAACAAGCTCATCGCCGACGTCTACGCGCTGCGCGCCGACTTCGCGCGCGACCATCCCGAGATCGTCGAGGGCCTGATGGCCGGCATCTTCGAGGGCATGGACTTCATCAAGGAGAAGCCCGAGGAGGCGGCCCGCTGGATGGCCGAAGCCTTCGCCATGAAACCCGAAGAGATCATGGCCATGCGCAACGACGCCCATCCCACCAATTTCGCCGAGAACGTGCAGTTCTTCCTGAACTCCTCCAATCCGACGAACTTCGAGCGCACCTGGAACAACGCCAGCTACGTCTACCGCGAGCTGGGGCGCATCTCGGCGCCCGTGCCTTTCGACCAGGTGATGGACTTTTCCTTCCTGCAGAAGCTCCAGAAAAAGGGCAGCTTCGCGCACCAGAAGGACGAGAGCGTGGCCACCTTCACGCCCGCCAGCTTCCGCAAGATCCCGGCCGAAGCGCCCATCCTGACGCAGACGATCCGCATCAATTTCTATCCCAATTCGGCCAATCCGTACGAAAGCGCCAAGGACGAATTCGGCAATCCCATCCCGGGCAAGCTGTACGACCCCAACGTCCACGCCACGCTCGAGCAGGTGGCCCGGCTGTCGGGGCAGTTCGCGCGCGCCGTGATCCTGATCGAGGGGCATACGGACTCGAGCATGAAGGGGCGGGTGCCGGTGCAGGCGGTGCGCGAACTGAGCCTGGCGCGCGCCGAAGCCATCAAGCGCGCGCTCATCGAGAAGTTCAAATTCGACCCGAACAAATTCATCATCGAGGGCAAGGGCTGGGACGTGCCGGCGGATCAGAACGACCCGCTCAACCACGCGCTCAACCGCCGGGTCGAGATCAGCGTCTATCCGCCGGAGCAGGGGCCGGTGAAATGAGATCGCACCTGTGGCTGCTGCCGCCGGTCCTAGTGTGGCTGGCGGCCTCGGCGGCATGCGAGAGCCCTGCAAAGCGGCCGAGATGGAACCGCGGGGGCGAGCTCGATGCCATCCGCGAACTGCTGCGTCCGGAGCCCGCGGGCGCGCGGCGGCCGGGCGTGGCCGCGGCCGTCCTGTTCGACACCTCGGGCAGCATGGACGATCGCGTGCGCGCGGCCGGGGGCGGCCTGAAACCCAAGATCGAGATCGCGCGCGCGGCGGCGCTCCATATCCTGGCGCGCTTCGGTGACTTCGCGCGCCGGCACCCGGAACAGCCGGTCCTGGTGGGAGTCTACGAATTCAGCGGCCGGGCGGGCCGGCCTTCCTGCCGGCGCGTGGTCGAACTGGGCCCGCCCGACGCCGCGGCGGCGGTCAAGGCCTTGGCGGGCCTGAAGGCCGACGGCAGCACGCCGATCGGCGACGCCATGATCCTGGCCAAGCAGGATCTCGATGCGAGCGGCATGGCGCGGCGCCACATCCTGGTCGTGAGCGACGGCGAGAACAACCGCGGCTTCACCCCCGGCGACGTCACGCGCGTGATCGGCGAGCTTCCCGAAGAGGAGCGCGCCGCCGTCTATTTCGTCGCCTTCGACGTCGAGGCCGAGGTCTTCCAGGCGGTCAAGGACGCCGGGGCGCTCGTGCTCGCCGCCGACGACGAGGCGGAATTGCGCCGCGCGCTCGACTACATCCTCACGGGCCGCATCCTGGTTGAGCGACCCCCCGCGGGCAGCCCGTGACGGCGCCCGGCGTCCGCACGCGCCGCAACGTACCTTCCCGCCCTTGACGGCGTCTATACCGATCGGTATATTTCCCCGTTCCCGAGGATGCGATGCCCGGCATGCGCGAAAAAATTCTCAAGGCCGCCATGGAGCTGTTTGCCGCCCGGGGGTATGCGGGCACCTCGACGCGCGCCATCTGCGAGGCCGCCGGCATCAGCAAGCCGGTGCTGTATTACTACTTTCGCGACAAGCAGCACCTGTACCAGGAACTGATGATCGACAGTTTCGCCTACTACCGCAGGATCCTGCTGCGCGCCTCGAAGGCGCGCGGCGGCCTGCGTGCGCGGCTGACGCGCATGCTCGCCGACTGCTTCCGTGCCGCCCGCGAGGAGCGCGCGCGCGTGGAATTCCTGCTGCGCATGATCCTGGTGCCCGAACAGAGGCTGCCCGAGTTCGATTACCTGCGCGAATTCGAGGAGCAGCGCGCCATCATCGCGCGCATGCTCCGCGAGGGCGGCGGCCGGCTGCGCGGCGATCCGCACCGGCTGGCCGCGGTAGTCATGGGCGTGGAGTTCTTTACGATTCTGGAGCACTTCCATACCGGCCGTGCCGTCCTGACGCGCCGGAACGCCGCCGCCCTGGTGGGCGTGCTGCTGGACGGCTGCCTGGAAGGGTGATCCCTGCCGATCGGTAGGGAGAAGGGAGTTTCTACGATGTCGGTGCCTTTGCGTGTCGCCCTGTGCGGCGCGGCCGTCCTGGCCGTGTGCGCCGCCGGTCATTCCCAGTCGGCGGGAGTGCCGCTCACCCTGGCCGAGGCCGTGCGCCTGGCGCTCGAGCGCAACCCCGAGGTCCTGGCGGCCCAGGCCCAGGTGGACGAAATCCGGGGCAGGATCACCGAAGTGCGGGCCGGCGCGCTGCCGCAGCTGAGCCTGGAAGGGATCGGCCTGCGCTGGCGCGACCCGAGCTTCCTCAACAGCCCCAGCTTCGACAAGGTCCCGGCCGAGTTTCGCAACGCCCTGCAGATCCGCTCTTCCAACCTCTTCGACCTGGCGCTCGATCTGCGCCAGCCGCTTTATACCGCAGGCAAGGTGGGCAACGCCCTGCGCCTGGCGCGCGAGGGCGTGCGCGAAAAGGAGGCCAGCCTCGAGGCGGTGCGCCGCCGCGTCGCATTCCGCGTATTCCAGGCGTTCCACGACGTCCTGCTGGCCGAAGAGGATCTGGCGCTGGTGCGCGAGAGCGTCGCGCAGCGGCGCCGGCACCTCGAAATGGCGCGCGCGCGCTTCGCCCAGGGCGTGGCCACGGAGATCGACGTGCTGCGCTCCGAGGTCAACCTCGCCAACCTGGAACCGGAGCGCATCCGCGCGGAGAACCGGGTGCGCCTGGCGCGCGCGGCGCTCAACAGCCTGATCATGGTCGATGTCGACCTGCCGCTGGGCATCGAGGGAAAGCTGGAACAGCGGCCGTGGGCGGCGGCGTCGCCGGCGGAGCTGCAGGCGCGCGCCCTGGAGGTCCGGCCCGAGGTGCTGGTGGCGCGCCGGCAGCTGGACGAGGCCAGGATCATGCTCGCCCTCGCCCGGGCGGAGAACAAGCCGACGCTCGACCTGGGCGGCCGATTCGGGTTTTCCACGCGCGACCCGCGCCACCAGTTCGACTACGACTTTTCCCGCTGGAATCTCACGGTCAACTTCCGGCTGGCGTTTTACGACAGCGGGCGCAAGGCGGGGCTGGTGGCGCAAGCGGCGGCGCGCGTGCGCGCCGCCGAGCAGGCCCTGGCGCAGCTGGAGAACGCCGTGCGCCTCGAGATCAAGGAAGCCTACGACCTGCTGCAATCGTCGGCGCAGGCGATCGCGGCCGCCCGCCTCAACGTGAGCCAGGCGGAGCGCGTGCTCGCCATGATGCAGGACAACTACCGCTACGGCGCCGCGACCACGCTCGATGTCATCGACTCGCAGGCGGCGCTGACCGCGGCGCGCAACGCGCAGATGAACGCAACCTACCAGTACGAGATCGCCAAGGCGCGCCTGCGACTGGCCGCCGGCAGCGCGATCCTCGACGAGGAGACGATTCCGTGAACCGAACGCATACCATTCACCGCGCTTGCCTCGCCCTGTGGCTCGCCGCCCTGCCGTGGGCGGCGGCCTGCGATGTGGGCCGGAAGCCCGCGGCGGCCGAGCGCACGCCCGCGGCCGAGCCGGCGCTCGCCGTGCCCGTGCTTTCCGTGGCCGCCCGCGAATGGGCGGTCACCATCCCGATTTCCGGGAGCCTTCGTTCCCAGTCGATCGTCCAGGTCAGGACCGAGGTGGGCGGCAGGCTGGCGGCGATCTTTTTCGAAGAAGGCGGCGCCGTCCAGAAAGGCCAGCTGCTGGCCGAAATCGATGCCGCCAACTACGAGCTGGCCTGCAACCAGGCCGGGGCGGCCCTGGACGTGGCCGAAGCCGGCCTGGAGCGGGCCCGCGTCCTGCTCGATCACGCGCGCCGCGAAAAGGAGCGCGCCGACAACCTGCTGCGCAGCGGGGGCATCACCGAGCGCGACCATCAGGCCGCCGTCACCGCCGTGCGCGATGCCGAGACCCAGTATCGCCTGGCCGAGGCGCAATGCGGCCAGGCGCGGGCGGCGCTGGCGATCGCCGAAAAGAGCCTGCGCGACTGCCGCATCACGGCGCCCGCAGCCGGGCGGGTGCAGGAGAAGTTCTCCGATCCGGGAACGCTGCTCTCCCCGGGAGCCCCGGTGTGCACGCTGGTCGACAACACCCGGCTGGAGCTGGAGTGCCGGGTCCCCTCGCACCAGCTGGCCGAGCTGCGAACCGGACAGGTCGCCGCTTTTTCCACCCCCACCTGGGGCGACCGGCTCTTCACCGGAAGGGTCGCCGCCGTCAGCCCGATGGTCGAGACGGACAACCGGGCGGTGAAGGTGATCATCCGGATCGCCAATCCCGGCGAGGAGCTGCGCAGCGGCATGTTCGCGCGCGGCGAAATCCAGGTGCGCCGCGAAGCGCGCGCCCTGGTGATTCCGCGCTCGGCTTTCATCAGCGAAGAGGAGGGCGGAACCGAAGGCGGGGTCTTCGTGGTCGAGGAGGGACGGGCACGCTACCGGCCGGTGCAGCTGGCCGGCAGCCGCAAGGATCTCCTCTGGGTGCGCGCCGGCCTCAGGGAGAGCGAGCAGGTGATCGTTCAGGTGGGGCCTGCCTTGAAGGACGGGACCCAGGTGCGCGTCATGACGGACAACTCCGAGGTACGCTGAGCCATGCTGCTTTCCGATCTGTCGATCAAACAGCCGGTCTTCGCCACCATGATGATGGCGGCGCTGGTGGTCCTGGGAGCCTGGTCGTACAAGGAGCTCAGCACGGACCTGTTCCCCAACGTCGACATTCCCGTGGTCAGCGTGGTGACCGTCTACCCCGGCGTCGCGCCGGAAACGGTGGAAACCGAGGTCACGCGCCGCATCGAGGAGGCGGTCAACCCCATTCAGGGTGTGCGCCACATCAGCTCGACGACGACCGAGGGCGTTTCCACCATCGTGATCGAGTTCGTGCTGGAAACCGACATCGACACCGCCGCCCAGGACGTGCGCAGCAAGGTGGCGGCGCTGCGCCGGGACTTTCCCACGGGCGTGGAAGAGCCCGTGATCCAGCGCATGGATCCCGCCGACCTGCCGATCCTGTCGCTGTCGGTGACGTCGGACCGGCTCTCCCCCAAGGAGCTCACCAGCCTGACGGAGAAATACATCAAGAAAAGGCTCGAGAACATCGAAGGGGTCGGTTCCCTCACGATCGTGGGCGGGCAGCGCCGCGAGATCCAGGTGCTGCTCGATCTGGAGCGGCTCAAGCGTTACGGGCTGACGGTGGCCGATGTGGTCGCGGCCCTGCGCCGCGAGAACCTCGACGTGCCTGCGGGCAAGATCGTCCACGGCCCGGTCGAGGAGCTGGTGCGCGTCGAGGGCAAGCTGCCGCGCGCCGACCAGTTCGAGGACATCATCGTCAAGAGCGTGCGCGGGCTTCCCATCTACCTGCGCGAACTGGCGGCCGTGGTCGACGGCTACGAGGAACAGCGCACCCTGGCGCTCATCGACGGCGCGCGTGCGCTGGCGATCGAGATCCGCAAGCAGTCGGGCGGCAACACGGTCGACGTGGCGGACCGGGTGAAGGCGGCGATCCCGCGCCTGAACGAGGAGCTGCAGGGGCGGGCGCGCCTGGCGGTGGTGAAGGATCTGTCGACCTTCATCCACGACGCCGTCGAAGACGTGCGCACCACGCTGATCCTGGGCGCGGTCCTCACGGTCCTGGTGGTGTTCGTCTTCCTCAACAGCTGGCGCAGCACCGTGATTACGGGCCTGACGCTGCCGATATCGATCATCTCCGCCTTCCTGATCATGAAGATCATGGGCTTCACCCTGAACATCCTGACGCTCATGGGCCTGTCGCTGGCCGTCGGCCTGCTGATCGACGACGCCATCGTCGTGCGCGAAAACATCGTGCGCCACATGCAGCGCGGCCTGGGGCACTACGAGGCCGCCGGCGTCGGCACCTCGGAGATCGGCCTGGCGGTGACCGCCACCACCTTTTCCATCATCGCCGTGTTCGTGCCCGTGGCCTTCATGCGCGGCATCGTCGGCCGCTTCTTTTACGAATTCGGCATCACGGTGGCGTTCGCCGTGCTGGTTTCGCTCTTCGTGTCCTTCACCATGGACCCCATGCTCTCCTCCCGCTGGTACGACCCGGCGGTGGCGGCGGGCGCACGCCGGCGCGGCCTGGCGCGCGTGCTGGAAGCCTTCGACCGCCGTTTCATGGATCTGCACGGGGTGTACGAGAAAGCCATCACGTTCTCGCTGCGCCACCGTTTCGCCGTGCTGGCCGTGGCCCTGCTGCTTTTTGGCGGCAGCCTGGCGCTATTTGCCGGCCTGGGGACCGCCTTCTTCCCCAATTACGATCGCGGGGAATTCCAGGTGAGTTTCAAGTCCGCGCCCGCCTCGAGCCTGGAGGAAACCGAGGACGTGGCGCGCGAGATCGTGCGCCTGGTGCGGGCGCAGCCGGGGGTGGCCTACACCTACACCACGATCGGTGCCGGCGTTTCCAACGCCGTCAACGAGGGCATGGTCTACGTGCGCCTCAAGCCCAAGTCGGAGCGCAGCGAATCGTACGACGTGCTGCGCGATCGGGTGCGCGCGCAGCTGGCCGGCTACGGCCGGGCGATCACGAGCGTCGAGGACGTCACCGAGATGGGGGATGCCAAGCCCATCCAGATCAGCGTGCGCGGCCCCGATCTGGCGCTGCTCGACCGGATATCCCGCGAGGTGAGCGAGGCGGTGCGCGCGGTGCCGGGAGCCGTCGATGTCGACCGCAGCGTCGACCGCGACAAACCCGAGGTCAAGGTGCATGTCGACCGCAGGCTGGCATCCGACCTCGGCCTGAACCTGGACGCGATCGCCCTCGCGCTCCGGGCGCTGCTCAACGGCGAGGTGGCCACCCAGTACGAGGACGAGGACGGCGACGCCTACGACGTGCGCGTGCGCCTCGGGCTGGAGCAGAGGCGTTCGCTCGAGATGCTCAACGATGTCGACGTCGCCAGCTCGCGCCAGGACGCCTCCGGCCGCGACCTGCTGATTCCCCTGGGGCAGGTGGCCCGGTTCGAAAGGGGCGGCAGCGCCTCCCAGATCCGGCGCCGCGACCTGATCCGCGAGGTGCGGGTGAGCGCCAACACGTCGGGGCGGCCCACGGGCGATGTGATGCGCGACATCCGGAGTGCATGCGACCGCGTCGATCTGCCGGCCGGTTTCGAGATCGACTACACGGGCGAGGCCGAGGAGATGCGCGAGTCGTTCGGCTACATGTACGACGCGCTCGCGCTCGCCGTCATCTTCGTCTACCTGATCCTGGCATCCCAGTTCGGCAGCTTCACCCAGCCGCTCGCCATCATGCTCTCGCTGCCCTTCTCGCTCATCGGGGTGGCGGGCATGCTGTGGCTCACGGGCGACACGCTGAACATGATGTCGATGATCGGCCTGATCCTGCTCATGGGGCTGGTGACCAAGAACGCCATCCTGCTCATCGATTACACCAACCGGCTGCGGCGCGCGGGCATGGAGCGCGACCGGGCGCTGGCGAAGGCCGGCGGCGTGCGGCTGCGCCCCATCGTGATGACCACCCTGGCGATGATCTTCGGCATGCTGCCGCTCGCGTTCGAGCTGGGCGCGGGGGCGGAAATCCGCGCGCCCATGGCCCGGGCGGTCATCGGCGGCCTGATCACGTCGTCTCTGCTGACGCTGGTGGCCGTGCCCGTGGTCTACTCGCTGCTCGACGGCCTGGTTCACAGGCTGCGGCGCGCTCCCGGCGCGGCGCCGGTCGGCGCGCCGCTTGCCGGGGCCCGGCCCGGAGGTTCGCACTCCGGCGGCGACTGAGCTGCCGGGCGGCGCGCGCCGGCGACGGGGCGAAGCTCGTCAGAGCACGCGGCGCGGCAGCAGGGCGCCCAGATGCATGGTGAGGTCGTAGACGGAAACGCCCGTGGCGGCGCCGACATCCTCCGGGCGCGATCCCTCCGCGGCATCGAAGAACACGGCCGTGTCCCCGACCTGCACGCGCGGCTCGTCGCCGATCTCCACGATCGTGTGGCTGGCGGAGACCGAAGCGATGACCGGGTAGAGCGCGGCGCCGATGCGCACGCGCGCCCGCCCGGCGGCGTTGCGCGGGTAGCCGTCGGCGTGCCCGACGGGGAGCGTCGCCACCCACACGTCCTTCCCGGCCGTATAGGCGCGGTTGTAGCCGGCGCTTTCCCCCTGCCGCAGCCGCTTCACGTAAATCACCTTTGCCTTCAGGGCGACCGCCGGGCGCAGGTCCAGGATGCCCGCCGCGCGGAACTCCTTTTCCGGATAGATGCCGATCAGGGCCATGCCGGGGCGCACCATGTCCAGGAACGCGTCCGGGTGCTGGAAGAGCGCGAAGCTCGAGGCGGCATGCCGGCTCCCGAGCCCGATCCCTTCGGCTTCGAGCTGGGCGCACAGGTTGGAAAACCTGCGCAGCTGCTCCGCGTCGAACTGCGCATCCTCGGTGAAGGTCATCATGATTCCTTCGATGCGGACGGAGCGGCGCCGAGCCAGGTCGCGCACCAGCGGCGCGGCCTCATGATAGGGCACCCCGACGCGCCCGATGCCGGTGTCGACGCAGACGTGGATGGGGATCGCGCGCTGCAGGCGCGAAGCGATGCGGTCGAGCGCCGGGCCGGCGGGCGTATAGATCATGGGCCGGATCCCGCGCGCGACCGCATCGGCCAGGTCCTTTTCGCTGAAAGGCCCCATGAAGAGTATGGGCTTGCGGATGCCCGCGTCGGCGAGCGCGTGGGCCTCTTGAACCTTGACCACGGCCAGGCCGGCGATGGCGGGCAGCGGTTCGAGCACGCGGGCGGCTTCGACAAGGCCGAGGCCGTAGCCGTTGTTCTTGATGACCGCCAGGATCGGCCTTCCGCCCACCCGCCGGCTCACCTGCGCGACGTTGTGGCGCATGGCGGCGGCATCGACCTCGATCCATGGATCGAACTCCGAGTCGCGCGCACGGGCGCTCGCCCGGACGGATGGCCCGGCCGAGAGCAGTCCCGCAACCGTCGCCGCCCGCAGGAAGGTTCTGCGCGAAGTTTTCATGAGGCCCTCCCGGATTACATGCAGCATATCACATTATGATCATATCCCTCGTACCACGAGAGCCCGCGCATCGCGCGGGACGGGTGCCGATTCAGCCCCGGAGGGGCCCTGAGCTGTCAGCCGGGGGTGAGCCGCAGGCGAGGCATCGGAAATCGCGGCGATGCGGTTCGGGGCGATCATCCGGCCCCGGAGGGGCCCTGAGCCGGTAGCCGGGGGTGAGCCGGAGGCGAACCCCCGGAAAGCGGCGCATCGATGAACAGAGTCCCGGAGGGCCGGCAGACCGGGGTTTTTGGCATATCCTTCTGCCGGCCCTTCAGGGCTCGTGCACCGCAATGCCCGTTTCTCCGGGTTCACCTTCGGCTCACCCGGAGCTATTTTCTACCGTGCCTCCGGCACGCACACGGCCCCGGAGGGGCCGGGAGAAATTAGCCGGGGGTGAGCCGCAGGCGAGGCATCGGAAATCGCGGCGATGCGGTTCGGGGCGATCATCCGGCCCCGGAGGGGCCCTGAGCCGGTAGCCGGGGGTGAGCCGGAGGCGAACCCCCGGAAAGGAGCGTATCGATCAGGCGAGCCCCGGAGGGCCGGCAGACCCGGAAGCGGAATATATCCCGCGCGCCGGGCGGGTCGCGCGCGCCGTCGCGGGACCGTGACCTTGGAGGATTAGGCTACCGGCGCGCGCTTTCGGGCGGCGCCGTGCGGGCGTAGTAACCCTGGCGCGCGCGGATCTTCAGGTCCGGCCTCGATGGCACGCGCACGACGATGC
>CAZHQK010000208.1:0-1966 GCA_964534795.1 uncultured Acidobacteriota bacterium | reverse complement strand
GACAGCGAGATGCGGCCCGCGCTCCCGTAGCGCCGCGACGCCGCGGCCACCTGCTGCATGAGCAGGTAGAGATGACCGAGGTCGTAGGAATCGGCCATGGTGTACTCACTGGCCTGCGTGCTGTCGGCCGTCAGGTTGAGGCCCTTGTAGAACATGTAGTACTTGAACGACGCCACACCGTGATCGCGCACCAGCCAGTCCACCTCCTCCAGCTGCTGGCCGGTCATGATGGCGATGTGGAAGCCGTAGTCCACGTGCGCCCGCCCCGCCGTCAGGCCCAGTACCTCCGGGAAGATCTCCTGGTACGGCCCACTCTTGTTGAGGTAGTGCCGGCCGGTGCGGAAGTAGCTCACCACGCTGGTCACCCCGCCGGCCAGCGCCGAGCGCGTCTCGGACTCGGTGTCCTCTCCCATGGAACGGTAGATCCCGAGGTGGAAGTGGGAGTCGACCGCGCCGGGGAAGACCAGGCGCCCGCGCGCGTCCACGACCTCCGCCGCCTGCGAGGGGTCGATGGCATCGGCCAGCGCGGCGACCTTCCCGGCCCGGATCCCGATGTCGCAGCGCACGGTGCCCGTATAGGGGATCACCGCCGTACCGTTCACCACGGCCAGGTCGTAGCGCGCCATCTCCCGCCTCCGCTCAGACGTCTTTGAGGTACCGCTCCTCCCGTCGCCGGAACTCCGGTAGGTCCAGCAGGTCGTTCAGCTCCCTGAAGGTGAGCATCTGGCCACGCAGGGGCTCGGTGGTGCCATGCTGGCGCAGGACGGCCATCATGCGCATCACCGCGGCGGCGCTCACCCGCACCGCCGCGCCCGGGAAGATCACCAGGCGGTAGCCCATGGCCTCCAGCTCCCCCGCGGTGAGCATGGGCGTGATGCCGCCCTCGACCATGTTGGCCATCGCCGGCGTAGGCAACGCGCGGGCATACGCCTGCAGTTCGGCGCGGCTCTCCGGCGCCTCCACGAAGAGGATGTCCGCGCCCGCCTCCTTATAGCGCAGGGCCCGCTCGAGGGCGGCCTCGTACCCCTCCGCCGCCCGCGCGTCGGTGCGGCCGATGACGAGGATGCCATCCCGGCGGGCGTCCACCGCAGCCTTGATCTTCCCAACCATCTCGCGCGCGCTGACCAGCGTCTTCCCGGTGAGGTGGCCGCAGCGCTTGGGGAAGGTCTGGTCCTCCAGCTGAATCGCCGCTGCGCCGGCGCGCTCGAACTCCCGCACCGTCCGGCCGATGTTCAGCGCGTTGCCGTAGCCGGTGTCGCCGTCGGCGATGACCGGCAGGCGCGTCGCCTCTGTAATCGCGGCGAGGCGCCAGACGGTCTCGCTCAGGCTGACCAGGCCCAGGTCGGGCGCGCCCAGGTGGGTGTACGAGAAACCGGCGCCGGTGAAGTAGACCGCCTCGAAGCCGGTGCGCTCCGCGATGCGGGCGGCGAGGGCGTCGTGAACCCCCGGGGCGACCAAGATCTCAGGCCGCGACAGCCGCTCCCGCAAGACAGGGCCGGTCACCGCCCCGCCTCCAGTCGGCGCAGCGTGAAGGGGACGATGCCGCCGGCCTCGAGGATCTCCAGTGAGGTTCCGGTCAGGTTCTGCAACGGCAACGCCTCCCCGGTGCGCAGGTTGGTCACGGTGCGCTCCGCGATGTCCAGCCGCAACCGGTCTCCCTGGCGGATGCCGGCGATGTCGGGCACGATGGCGGCGGGCAAGCCGTTGTTGATCGCGTTGCGGTAGAAGATGCGGCCGAAGGAGCGTGCGACGACCGCGGCGATGCCGGCCTGCTTGAGGGCCATCACCGCCGCCTCCCGGCTGCTGCCGCAGCCGAAGTTCAGGCCTGCGACGATGAAGTCGCCGGGCTGCACCCGCGCGGCGAAGGCCGGGGCCAGCCCCGCCATGGCGTAGGCACCCACCTCCTCCATCGGCCGGTCGAGGTAGGCGCCAGGAAGGATCTGGTCGGTGTTCACATGGTCGCCGA
>CAZHQK010000207.1:0-45939 GCA_964534795.1 uncultured Acidobacteriota bacterium | reverse complement strand
GCTTTTGCGCGAGCGCGCGTGCACTCCGATCCCGCAGTTCCTCGGTCCCTGCGTAACCCGGCACGTGGTCCGCGCGCGCCCCGGTGGTATAATCGATCATGTCTTGAGTGGATCGCGACATATGCGGGACGAGGAAAGCCCCCGCGCCGGTACGGCGCGGGATCTTGAAGAGGTCCGCAAGATCGTGACCTGCGGGCTGCGTGGATACCGGGCGCGCATCTATCTGTTCGGCTCCCGGGCCGCTGCCGGAGGCGGGCGGACTTCCGATATCGACGTCGGGGTTTTGCCGCTCGAGCCGATCCCGCGACACGTTTTCAGCGAGATCCGGGAAGCACTCGATCAAAGCGACGTCCTTTTGCCGGTCGACTTGGTGGATCTTTCCGAGGCATCCGAGAGCCTCCGGGAGCAGGTCTTGGGCGAAGGAGTCGCATGGAACGATTGAGGGAGAGACTCGCGACAGCGGGCCGCGCTTTGCGGACATTGCAGGATCTTCTTCGGGAATCCAAGACCGACATCGTACGCGATGCCGCCATTCAGAGGTTCGAATATACCTTCGAGGCGGTCTGGAAGGCGGTGCAGGCTTTCCTCAGTAGAATTGAAGGTCTCGACGCCGGTTCGCCCAAAGCCGCAATCCGTGCCTGTTACAGGATCGGCCTGCTGACCGAAGAAGAATCCCGCCGAGCGCTTGCCATGGCCGACGACCGCAACCTGACGGTCCATACCTACAACGAGGCCCTGGCAGAGCAGATCTACAGCCGCATTTTCGATCACGCTTCGCTGATGGAGTCGTGGCTCAAGGCCATGGAGCGGCGGCTCGAAGAATAGAGCATGCCGGCCGGCGGCGCATGCGGGCGCAGCCGCTCTTGACAGCCTTTCGGAGCCATGCTATCCCTTCGATGCTGACTCGGGGAGTGTGGGGTGACTTTGCTCCGGCATCGCATCGGATTTTCGGCTTCGCTGTTCGCCCTGCTTTTTCTGGTGGCGGGTCCGCTCCACCATCATGAGGATGGGCGCGCGCACGGCTGTGCCGCCTGTCACCTGGGCGATCTCAGCGCCGCGGCGCCTGAACCCGCTGCCGCACTTCCGACACCGGCACCGTGCTCCGTATATCGCGAGCTTCCGGCGCCGAATGGACCTGCCGAACCGATTCGCAAAACCCATGAGGCCCGCGCCCCGCCTGCAGGATTCTGAGTAGGGTAGCGCAAACCGTAATCGTCGCGCCGCAATGCCGCAGGGGGATCTTCGGCTTTCGGCGCGGCCGACAGGAATTCTGCAACATCGGGCGGCCGTCGCGCGCCCGATTCCGCGGGAGGGGTCGGGGAGTGCGCTCCGGTCGCCTATGGAGGGAAGCTCGATCATGTTCAGTTCACGAACGATATCGTTGTTCGGTCTCTTCCTGCTGCTGGGCGCCGCGCACGCACTTCACTTGTGGGCCGGGCAGTCGGCAACGGGGACACTGCGCGGGAGGGTAACGGTGCGGGACAACGGGGCGGCCGTGATCCAGGCATCCGTGAGAATTCTCCAGCTCGGCCGCTCTGCATCGACGGACGGCGACGGTCGGTACGAATTCGACGCCGTGCCGGCGGGCAGGTACGACCTCGTCTGCCACATGCATGCCCTGAGCGACGAGGTCCGCACGGTGACGATCGCCCCCGGCGAGGTCGCAGTGGCGGATTTCGAGCTTTCGTTCGCACCGCTGCGCCATGAGATCACGGTGACGGCGACCGGGAGGGAGGAAACCGCTTTCCAGTCCTTCCAGGCCGTGACGAGCCTGGATTCATTCAACCTGGTCGGCAAGAACGCCTTCGCCCTCGGCGAGGTGGTCCGGGATCAACCCGGAGTGCACGCCCGAAGCTTCGGGCCGGGCAGCTCGCGGCCGGTGCTGCGGGGCTTCGACGGGGATCGCGTTCTCGTTCTGGCCGACGGGCTGCCGACCGGGACGCTCTCGGCCCAGTCCGGGGAGCATGCCGAGCCTCTGGATGCCGGGCACCTGGACCGGCTCGAGATCGTCAAGGGGCCGGCCACCCTGCTTTACGGCAGCAATGCCATCGGGGGCGTCGTCAACGCCGTGACCGAGCACCATCTGCTGCACGAGCATGCGCACGAAGGGCTGCGGGGCCAGTTCGTCGCCGAGGGGAGCACCAACAACCGGCGGGCTTCGGGAGGCGCCGGCGCCGAATACGGATTCGGCCGCTGGATTGTCTGGGGGCACGGATCGCGTCAGGTGGCCGGCGATTACCGCAGCCCGCTGGGGCGGGTCGAGAATTCGGAGACGCGGATGACCTCGGGCAATGTCGGCTTCGGCTGGTTCGGCGCCCGGCCGTTTGTCAGCCTGGGCTATTACTTCAACGACGGGCGCTTCGGCATTCCTTACGCCGGCCGCTTCCATCACCATCACGACGAAGGCGTGGATCCTGAGGATGAACACGATGACCCGGACGCCGATCAGGTCGACGAGACCTTCACCTGGCAGAACGTCCGCCTGACCGCCGGGCTGAAAGACCTCGGCGGCGCCTTGGAGCGCATCCGCGTGGCAGCCGGTTTTTCGCGCTGGATGCACCAGGAGCGCGAGTCGGACGTTGTCGCCACGGCGTTCGACAACCGGACATACAATCTGCGGGCCACCGTCGAACAGAAGAAAAGCGGCCCGCTCAACGGCACCACGGGAGTGCAGGCCTTTCGCCGCCGATACCGCTCGGAGGGAGAGGAGTCGCTGGCGCCGCCCACGGCCTCGAGGGGCCTGGCGATCTTCACGCTCCAGGAACTGCAGTTCGGCCGCGGCACCCTGCAGTTCGGCGGGCGCCTGGAGCACGCCGGCTACGAACCTGAGGGCCTTCCCGAACGTTCCTTCACCGGCTTCTCCGGGGCGGCCGGCCTGAACCTGAAGCTCTCGCACGACACCAATCTGGTGGCGAACTACACCCATTCCTATCGGGTGCCGGCGCTGGAAGAGCTCTACAACAACGGGCCGCACATCGGTAACATCGCCTTCGAGATCGGCGACCCCGATTTGCGGCGCGAGGCGGCCGACGGTCTGGACGCCTCTCTGCGCCACCACGGCGAGCTGGTGCACGCGCGGGTCAATTTGTTCTTCTACCGCATCCGCGACTTCGTCTTTCTGGCTTTCACCGACGAGGAGCGCCACGGCCTGCGTGTGGCGCATTTCTCGCAGGCAGGCGCGCGCTTTGCCGGCGGCGAAGCGCAATTGGATCTGGCGCTCAGTCCCGCTCTGTGGCTCAACCTGGGCATGGACGGGGTTCGGGCGGAACTGACCGACGGCGGCGTACCCCTGCCGCGGATTCCGCCGCTGCGCGCCCGTTTCGGTTTCGATGCGCGCTACAAAGGCTTCCTCTTCCGGCCCGAGGTGGTTATGGCCTCCGATCAGGACCGGCTGTATCCCACGGAAACGCGCACCGCGGGTTACACGGTGGTCAATCTGGAGGCGTCGTACATACTCACCCGGGCGCATCATGCGCACGTCCTCGCCGCTTCGGTCTTCAATGTCGGCGACCGGCTGTACCGGAACCACCTGTCGTTCATCAAGGATCTCGCTCCCGAGATGGGGAGGGGGGTGCGCTTCAGCTACAGCCTGCGCTTTTTCTGATCGGCCGTCGCGCCGGAAGCGAAGCGGCGCGGATATCTTCGCGCCGGGCATTGACTGATGCGGGTCGCCACAGCAATATATAGCCTTGTCCGCGGAGTTTTTTGCGAAGGAGGGAATGGGCGTGGCGACCCGCCGGACATACCTGACATCCGCAAGCCTGCAGCTGGCGGGCCGGCATGCGCTGGCATACGCCCGGTTTCTCCTTCCCCTCGGAGGAGCGGCCGTTCTGCTCACCGTTCTCGGGGTCGGATGGTATACGCAGCCCGACCGATACGTGCGCGGCTACGCGCCCCTGCAGCCCATCCCGTATTCGCACAGGCTTCATGCGGGGGTGCTGAAGATTCCCTGCCAGTACTGCCATTCAGGGGTGCTTCGTTCGCGCCTGGCGGGAATTCCGTCCGTCGACACGTGCATGAACTGCCACCGGGTGACCAAGACCGAGAGCCCGCATATACGGCGGCTAGCGGCGCTGCATGAGTCGGGACGGCCCCTGCAGTGGGCGAGGGTTCATGCCCTTCCGGATCACGTGTACTTCGATCACCGTCCCCATGTGAGCGCCGGCATCCTGTGCCAGACCTGCCACGGCGAGGTGCAGGCCATGGAGGTGCTTTCTCAGGAGATTTCGCTGCGCATGGGCAATTGCCTGGGATGTCACCGCGACGCTCACGATGCGCTGCCGGCGGGATCGGACATTGCCGGCGGGCCGGAACATTGCAATGCCTGCCACCGGTAGGCGGGGGAGTGGAGGGATGCCGGAGGAATTCATGAACGATGCGCAACCGAGCGGCGGCGCGGGGCTCGGCGAGCCCGGGGGCGACGAGCTGTCGCGGCGGCGGTTCCTGAGCCTGCTGGCGGCGTCGGCCGCTTTCGCCGCAGCCGCCGGATGCAGCCGCATCGAGCGCGGCAAGGTCGTTCCCTACACGAGGCAGCCGGAGGAGATACTCCCGGGCGTGCCGACCTATTACGCAAGCGCTTTCCAGGAGGGATTTTCGAGCCACGGTGTTCTGGTCAAGACGCGTGAGGGGAGGCCGATTCACGTCGAAGGCAACCCAGAGGATCCCTGCTCCCGGGGCAAAGCCGGCCTGCGGGCCGTGGCCGATGTGCTCGGGCTGTACGATCCGGATCGGCTGCGCGCGCCCTCGTTCGAGGGCAGGGCGGCGGACTGGGGCGCGGCGGTTGCCGACATGGCGCAGGCGCTCGACCGGGCGCGGGCGACCGGTCGAGCGGTGCTCCTGCTGACGGATGCCTCGCTTTCACCCACGCGCCGGGCTCTCGTCGCGGAACTTCGCAGGGCATTGCCGTCGCTGCGCCACGTTGCCTGGGAGCCCGCCGCCGATCATGCAGCGTTGCGTGCGGCGCGCTCGCTCTACGGTGAGGCCGTGCTGCCGGCTCTGCGCATGGAGCGCGCCGATGTTGTGCTTTCGCTGCAGGCGGACTTTCTGGGGGGCGCGGCCGCCAGTCCGGCGACGATCATGGATTTCGCCGGGCGGCGCCGGCCGGCCGGAGCGCAGGATCCCGTGAGCCGGCTGTGGGCGGCCGAGGGCTGCATGACGCTCACGGGGGCCAATGCCGACCGGCGATTGCAGGTGCGCCCTTCGGGAATGGCCGCGCTGGCCTGTGCTCTGGCGCGCCGCCTGCACGAGGAACATGGAGCGCCTTTGCCGCCCGGCTTGACGGCCGGGGACCTGTCGCCTTTCGCGCCGGACGCCGTGGCACGGAATCTGGGGTTGGACCCGGCCGTTCTGAAGTCGCTCGCCGGCGACCTCCATCGTGCGCGCGCGTCGGCGCTCGTGATCGCCGGCGCGGCTCTGGCGCCCGAAGCGCACGCCGCGGCCGCGCTGCTCAACTGGATGCTCGGCGCCGAAGGCAACACGGTGGACGCTTCTCTGGCTGTGGCCCTGCCGGAGGCGGCGGATTTCGCCGAGATGCGAGCGGTATGCGAGCAGGCTGCCCGGGGGGAATTCGCTGCGGCCCTGTTCTGGGCGGCCAACCCGGGCCATTCGTTCCCCGATCAAGACCTCTGGAAGAAGGCCGTGGCGGGGATTCCGAAAAGAGTGCGCATCGGCCTGTACGAAGACGAGACGGCCCTGGATTGCCAGTGGAGACTGCCGGAGCATCACTGGCTGGAGTCGTGGGGGGACTTCGAGGCGACGCTGGAACTGTTGCACTTGCGCCAGCCGGCCGCTGCGCCGCTGCACGATTCGAGGCAGGGGGAGGATTTTCTGCTCGATTGCCTGCGATCTCTGGGCGCGGGTGCGCCGCCATCCTACGCCGAGTACCTGAAGGCGCGCTGGCGCAGGGAAGTGTATCCCGGGGACAGCCCGGTGCCCTTCGAGGATTACTGGCAGGCTGCCCTCCACGACGGCGTGGTGCGGCGCCGGGCACGGCCGCGCCCTGCGCGCATCCCGAATGCCGCTGCTCTGCGGGAGGCATTGCAGGCCGCAGCCGGGTTCTCGGGAGCGCCCGGAGGGCTCGAGCTTGTGCTGTATCCCGGGACGTGCGTTCACGACGGGCGCTATGCCAACAACGGCTGGCTCGAAGAATTGCCCGATCCGGTGACCAAGGTGACCTGGGGCAATCCGCTGCTGCTTGCGGATCGCGACGCCGCGAGCCTGAAAGTACGCGAGGGCGATCTGGTGCGCGTGACGGCCGGTGCGGCGAGCGTCGAGGTGCCGGTCGTCGTGCAGCCGGGTCAAGCGCCGGGAGTGATCGGTCTCGCCCTGGGGTACGGCCGCATGACGGGCCATGTGGGGGCCGGGGTGGGCGCCAATGCCTATCGCCTGGTCGACCCCGCCTCGGCATCGCCTTGCCTGCGCTTCGGCGTGCAGGTGACGCCGACCGGCCGGCGCAGCGTCCTCGCCAGGACCCAGGAACATCACCGCATGGAGGGCCGCGACCTGGCACGTTCCTGGAGCCGGTCGGAATACGCGCGCAGAACCGCGGGGCACGCGCGTTCGCATCCGGGCCACGGCGCGGCATCGCTGATACCGCCGCTCCGATTCGCCGGGCAGAAGTGGGGAATGGCCATCGACCTGTCGGCCTGCGTGGGCTGCAGCACCTGCGTGATCGCGTGCCAGTCGGAAAACAACGTTCCGGTCGTCGGGCCGGAGCAGGTCGCGAGGAGCCGCGAGATGCACTGGATCCGGATCGACCGCTATTATGAAGGCGACCCGTCCGACCCGCGCGTGGTGCACCAGCCGGTGCTGTGCCAGCATTGCGACAACGCTCCCTGCGAGATCGTCTGTCCCGTCAATGCCACCACCCACAGCCCCGACGGCCTGAACCAGATGACCTACAACCGCTGCGTCGGCACCCGGTACTGTTCCAACAACTGCCCGTTCAAGGTCCGGAGGTTCAACTTCCTCGACTATACATCGATGAAGAAGGAGCCGGAGAACCTGGCGATGAATCCCGAGGTGACGGTGCGGCCGCGCGGGGTCATGGAGAAATGCACCTTCTGCGTGCAACGCATCCAGGAAGCGCGCCAGCAGGCCAGGGTGGAAGGCAGGGCCGTCGCGGACGGTGAAATCCGGCCCGCTTGCGTGGCCGCCTGCCCCGCGGGCGCGATGGTTTTCGGCGACCGCAACGATCCGCACAGCGAGGTTTCGAGGATTTCGGAGGCCGATCGCGCATACCGCATGCTCGAGGAGCTCGGCATCGGGCCGGCGGTGACCTATCTCGCGGACATCGCCAATCCGCCGGGCGAAGGGGGTCGGGGATGAGTTCCGGAGCATCGGCTTGGCCGCAATCCGCTCTGCCCGAGTCGCTGCGAACCGAGCCGGTCCTTCTCGGCGCGGTCACCCCTGCAAGCCTCGACGACCAGGTTCTGGCCCACGTGGAGCGGAGGCCGCCGAGAGCATGGTTCGTCGCTTTTTCGGTCGCCGCCGCGGCCATGCTCGCGGGGATGGCCCTGATCGGTTATACGATCGCGACCGGCATCGGCGTCTGGGGCAACAACATCCCGGTCTCCTGGGCCTTCGACATCATCAATTTCGTCTTCTGGGTGGGCATCGGGCACGCGGGGACGCTGATCTCCGCCATTCTGCTGCTGTTCCGCGCGCGCTGGCGCAACGCGATCTCGCGCTTCTCGGAAGCCATGACCATCTTCGCCGTCATGTGCGCCGGGCTCTTCCCCCTCATCCACGTGGGCCGGCCCTGGCTGGCGTTCTGGCTCTTCCCCTATCCCAACCAGCGGGCCATCTGGCCCAATTTCCGCTCGCCCCTGATTTGGGATGTGTTCGCGGTCAGCACCTACTTCTCCGTCTCCCTTATGTTCTGGTATCTGGGGCTCCTCCCCGACCTGGCCTCGCTGCGCGACCGCACCGGGTCGAAGATCCGCAAGTTCGTCTACTCCGTCCTCAGCATGGGCTGGCGCGGCTCGGCCGCCCACTGGCGCCATTACGAGAAAGCCTACCTCGTGATCGCGGGGCTGGCGACGGGCCTGGTGCTGTCGGTGCACAGCGTGGTGTCGTTCGACTTCGCGGTTTCGCTCGTGCCCGGGTGGCACATGACGATATTCCCTCCCTATTTCGTCACGGGCGCGATCTTCGCGGGCTTCGCCATGGTGGTGATCGTGCTCGTGGTCGTACGTTCCACCATGCGCCTGGAGAACCTGATCACCATGTACCACCTCGACGTGATGAACAAGGTGATCCTGGCCTGCTCCTGCCTCATGGGCTACGCTTACCTGATGGAAGGTTTCACCGCCTGGTACAGCATGAACGCTTATATCCACCACACGTTCCGGCAGTACGTGGCGGGCAGCTACTGGTGGGCCGGATGGGCGACGATCGCATGCAATATCCTCATCCCGCAGCTTCTGTGGGTGCGCCGCTTCCGCCGCAGTTACTTCGTCATGATTTTCGTGGCGTTGGCGGTGACGGTGGGCATGTGGTTCGAGCGTTTCGTCATCATCGTGATCTCGCTCCATCAGGATTTCCTCCCTTCGGCCTGGGCCCTGTACAAGCCCACGGTGGTGGATGTGGGGATTCTGGTGGGATCGTTCGGGATGTTTTTCACACTGGTGCTGCTTTTCGCGCGGGTTCTTCCGGTGATCGCAACCACGGAAATGAAAATGGTGCTCCCCGGATCGCAGCCGCATCGCGGAGGTGCCACCCATGAATGAACGGGTGTTTTCCGTCCTGGGGATCTTCGACGGCGCGCAGCAGCTGGTGGATGCCGTGCCTGTGGTGAAAACGCGGGTAAGCGGGCGGTTGGAGGCCTATACGCCCTACCCGGTGCACGGCATCGAGGATCTTCTCGGATTGCGGAAGTCGCCCGTGGCGGGCATGGTTCTGGTCATGGGCGTGATCGGCGCGCTGGCCGCTCTCGCCTTCGAGCTGTGGGCGAGCGGGATCGACTATCCGATCGTGACGGCCGGCAAGCCGGTTCTTTCCTGGGAAGCCTTCGTGCCCATCATGTTCGAGGTCATGGTGCTCTTCGCCTGCTTCACCGCCGGGCTGGGCATGCTGCTGCTGTTGAACCGGCTGCCCATGTTCCGTCACCCCATGCTGCGTTCCCGGGCCATGGCACTCATCACCCGCGACAAGTTCGCCCTCGCGGTGGAATCCGAGGGCGCCCCTCTGGATGTCGACGCCGTCGCGGCGGCGCTGCGCGCCGCGGGCGCGCGCATGGTCGAAGTGGTCGAACTGCCCGAGCCGGCGGGCCCGGCCTCACCGCGGTTCTTCGCCCGCTTCGCCGGCGCGGTCGCGGTCGCCTGCCTGATCGCCGGAACGCTCGTCTATTGGGGCGTGAAGCTGTTTCCGGTCACCGTGCCCGTAGTGCACATGCTGGATCAGCCGCGCCTCGATGCGCAGCGCGCCAGCCTGTGGTTCCGCGACGGCTTCGGCATGCGCATGCCGGCGGCCGGGACGGTCGCGCGCGGGCACATGCCCTACCGGGTCGAGCGCGCCGAAGATGCGGCGCTGCTCGTCAATCCGCTGCCCAGAAGCGCCGCGGTTTTGCGCCGGGGACGTTCGCTCTACGCGACCTACTGCTCGGTGTGCCATGGAATCCTGGGAGACGGCGTGCCCACGTTGACGGCGGCCTACGGGGCGCGCCCGGCCAACCTGGTCTCGCCGCAGATCACCGGGTATCCCGACGGCCTGCTGTATCACGCCGTCGCGGCCGGCAAGAACGCCATGCCCTCCTATGCCGCCGACTTGACGGAAGACGAGCGCTGGGCCGTCATTCACTATGTGCGCGCCCTGCAGCGCGCCCTGAACGCGCGCGACTCGGACCTGCCCCAGGAGGTGGCCAAGTGACGGGAGGTTTGGTGCGCAAAGCCCTGGCGGCCGGAATCCTGGCGGGCGCCGCCGGTCTCGGCGGTACGATCCTGTGGTCCGGCTGGGAGCGCTTCTGGATCAACTGGATCGTGTGGTTCCTTTTCCTCCTGACCGTCGGGCTGGGTTGCCTCTTCATCGTGGCCCTGGAACACGTCGTGGGGGCGAAATGGAGCGTTCCGCTGCGGCGCGTTCCCGAAAGGCTGTCGGGACTCGTCCTGCTCGTGTCGCCGGCGATGGTGCCGGCGCTCGCCTCGCTGCCGGTGCTCTATTCCTGGGCGCGCCCGGAAGGCCTGACCGATCCCGTCGTGGCGGCCAAGGCCGGCTGGCTGAATGTTCCCTTTTTCGCCGCGCGTGCGGCCGGCTGCATTTTGCTCTGGTTCATCGCCCATCGCATCCTGGTGCGCGGCTCCATCCGGCAGGATGCCGACCGGGATGCGCGCTTCAACATGCGCGCGCGCCGTTTCGCTCCCGTCTTCATGGTCATATTCGGCGTCACGATCACACTGGTGGCTTTCGACTGGATTTCCAGCCTGGCGCCGGCGTGGTACAGCGACGTTTTCGGTATCTACGTTTTCGCCGGTACCTTCCTGGCGGGCCTTGCCGCCACGACGCTCGGCGTGCTCTATCTGACGGCCCGGCAGAGGCTGCCCGGCGTTCGCGCCGATCATCTGTACAATCTGGGCGGTTTCCTGTTTGCTTTTACCGTGTTCTGGTCCTATATCGGTTTCGCCCAGTACATGCTGATGTGGTACGCGAACCTGCCGGAGGAAGTCTTCTGGTACCGCGATCGCCTGGAAGGCTCGTGGGGTGTTCTGCTGCTGGTGCTGGCGGCGGTGCACTTTCTGGTCCCCTTTTTCGTGCTGATTCCGCGCGCGGCCAAGGGCGATCCGCGCAAGTTGCTGTGGGTGGCCGGGTTGATGTTGCTCGCGCACTGGCTGGATCTGTACTGGATGATATTCCCCGCCATCGGGCGCGGGCCGCTGTTGGGCTGGCCCGAGCTTTCCTTTGCGCTCTTTTTCGTGTGCACGGCGCTGGCCTGGATCGGGCGCGCCATGCGGGTCGGGGCCGACATGCCCGTGGGCGATCCCTTCCTGCGCGAGGGACTGGAGTTTCGCCTGTGATCGAACGCTATCTCGACACCGAAGAACTCAAGCGCCTGCTGGCCGGTCTGGTCGTGGTCGTCGGCGCCGTCATGATTGCGGCGCTTTTCGCCGTCATCGTCGTTCCGGGCCTGCGCAACGCCAACAAACCGGCGGCGCCGACGCCGGTGGCTCCCGTCGCCGGCGAACCGGGGTGGCTCGACCCTACCGAGTTTCCTCCGCAGCGGGGCAGGGAGGTGCCGCCGGTGGAGCCGAAGACGTTGATCGCGTATTCCCCGGAACTGGCGGCGCGCGGCAAGCAGCTGTTCGATGCCAACTGCGTCCAATGCCACGGTGCCCTGGGGCGCGGGGACGGCACGGCGGCGGGCACCATGGATCCCCGGCCGCGCAACCTTGCGAGCCCCGAGGGCTGGCGGCGCGGCCATGACCTGGCCTCGATCTACGGGACGTTGACCGAAGGCATACGCGACACATCGATGCCGGCGTTCGACTACCTTTCCAGGCGGGATCGCATGGCCCTGGCGCACTACGTACAGGCCCTGGGCGACTTCCCGCACAGCGCCCCGAGTCCCGGGGCGCTGGCTGCGCTGGAGAAGGAGCTTGCCGCCCCCGGCGGCAGGACGCCCAACCGGATTCCGGTGAGCCAGGCCATGCGCAGGCTGGAGATGGAATTCGCGGCGCCCGCGCCCTTGAAGCTCGGCGCACAGGAGAGCGGCGCCGGGGCTCAAGTGCTCCGGCGCGTGCTGATCGATCCGGCGCGCGCGGCGCAGACCCTGGCGGGATCGACGGCCTGGCGCGCGGGAGTCTCTGCATTGGCCGCCGGCCTTCTGCCCGGGGTGCCGGCCAACGGGTTTTCGGCGCGCCTGGCGACCCTGGACGGCGCGGAATGGCGCGCTCTTTACGAGGAGCTGATCGGAAGGGCCGGACCGTAGAACAATCGGGCAGAGCCGCTTGGGACGCGGGGCCGGGCGGCCGGCAGGCGGCCGGCTTCCTGCGGCCGCGCGGCACGACGGGGTGGTGACCATGAAGAGGAAAGACGCAATTCGCGCCGGCTGGGCGGCGGCGACCGTGCTCGCCTGCCTGGCCGGCGGCGCTTCGCTGCTCCGGGCGCAGGCAACCGCCTCGCTCGAAGTCGGCATCGACGAAAAGCTCGGCATGACGGCGGCGCTGGACGTCGTCCTCAGGGACGAGGAAGGCGGGGAAGTCACGCTGCGCCAGATCGTCGACAAGCCGACCATTCTGACGCTGAACTATTTCCGCTGCACGGGCATCTGCACGCCGCTGCTCAACGGGCTGGTGGACATGGTCAATCGCATCCGGCTCGAACCCGGCCGCGATTTCCGCATCGTCACGGTGAGCTTCGATCCGCGGGATACCCCCGAAATCGCGCGCCAGAAGCGGATCAATTACCTCGCCCGCATGAAGCGGCCGGTCGACCCGCAAGCGTGGCGCTTCCTTACGGGAGACGAGGCGGCCACGCGCCGGCTCGCCGATTCGGTCGGGTTCCGATTCCGCGCCGAGGGGGACCAGTACAGCCACCCGGGGGCCGTGATCTTTCTCACCGAGCGCGGGGTGGTGAGCCGCTACATGTACGGCATCGACTTCCTGCCGGCCGACGTCGAGATGGCGGTGCGGGAAGCGATCGGCGGCCGTTTCCGCCCCACGGTCGCCAAGATGTTGGCCTTCTGTTACAGTTACGATCCTGAAAGCCGCGTGTATGTCTTCAATCTGACGCGGGTGATCGGCGCCGCCACCCTGATCCTGGTCGCCGGGTTCGTGATCCTGGTCGTGAGGAGCCGGCCCAGGAAGACGGGCGGGCCCGGGCCCGACAACGCGAGGTCGTCGCCATGACAGCGAATTCGCAGGCAGCGGCTCCGGCCGCGAGCTATCTGCAGGCAGGCGCACGCCGGGGCATCGGGGCGTGGATATTCTCCACCGATCACAAGCGCATCGGCATACTCTACCTCGTGTCCATGCTCGCGCTGTTCGTGGTGGCCATGGGCATCGGCGTGCTGATGCGGATCGAACAGCTGACCCTCGATCCGCCGCTGCTGCCGCCGCAGATCTATAACGCGCTCTTCACGGTGCACGGCGTGATCATGATCTTCCTGTTCGTGCTGCCGGGGCTGCCGGCGGTGTTCGGCAATTTCTTCCTGCCGATCCTGATCGGCGCCAGGGATGTGGCTTTTCCACGGCTCAACCTGACCTCGTGGTATTTCTTCATCGCCGGTGCCCTGCTGGCGCTGGCCGCCCTGTTCACCGGCAACGGTCCCCCGGACACCGGCTGGACCTTCTACGCTCCCTTCAGCATCCGGACCGGCACGAACGTGACGCTCGCCGTCTTCGCGGCCTTCGTCCTGGGCTTCTCCTCGATTCTCACGGGACTGAACTTCATCACCACGGTTCACCGCCTGCGCGCTCCGGGCATGACCTGGCACCGGATGCCGCTGTTCGTGTGGTCGCTGTACGGCACGGCCTGGATCCAGGTGCTCGCCACGCCGATCGTCGGCATCACGCTCCTGCTGGTGATCGCCGAGAGGCTGTTCGGCGTCGGCGTCTTCGATCCCGCCAAGGGCGGCGACCCGGTGCTGTACCAGCACCTTTTCTGGATCTATTCCCACCCCGCGGTCTATATCATGATCCTGCCCGCCATGGGGGCGATCAGCGAGATCATTCCCACGTTCGCCCATCGCACGATCTTCGGCTACCGGGCCATCGCCTATTCCTCGATCGCCATCGCGGCCCTCGGCTCGCTGGTATGGGGCCACCATATGTTCACCAGCGGCATGGGGGAGCTGGCGAACACGATCTTCTCCCTGCTGACCTTCCTGGTCGCCGTTCCGAGCGCGATCAAGGTTTTCAACTGGACGGCGACGCTCTATCAGGGATCGATCGAACTCAAGCCCCCGATGATCTTCGCCCTGACCTTCATCTTCCTTTTCATGATCGGGGGAATGACGGGCGTCATGCAGGGCGCGCTCAACGTCAATACCCACCTGCACGACACCTACTGGGTCGTCGGGCACTTTCACTACGTCATGTTCGGCGGCACGGGCATGGGCTTTCTGGCGGCCCTGCTTTACTGGTTCCCCAAGATGACCGGCAGGATGTACAACCTCAAGGCGGCGGTGGTTTCGTGGTTCCCGATCTTCATCGGCTTCAACATGCTCTATTTCAGCATGCTGGTGCTCGGCGCCATGGGCATGCCGCGCCGCTACTACACGCACCTTCCGCAGTACCATGCGGGCCATGTCGTGGCGACCGTCGGTTCTTTCATCCTGGCCGCCGGCATGCTGTTGTTTTTCGCCAATCTGGCGGTGGCCGCCGTGCGCGGCAGGAAGGCGGAGGAGAATCCCTGGGGAGGGGTGACCCTCGAGTGGCAGGTGGCCACGCCGCCGCCGCCCGAGAACTTCGAGGCCATTCCGGTCGTGCGCGGGCGGCCCTACGTATTCAATCCGGAGGTCGCGCGATGAGCACGGCGACGGACGGGGCGCACGGGGACTTCGAGGGCGCGAAGCTCGGCATGTGGCTGTTTTTGTTCACCGAGATCCTGCTCTTCGGAGGACTGTTCCTTCTTTACTCGGCGTACCGCTCCGTCTACCCCCGGGATTTTCACAACGGGGGCCAGCACCTCAACGCCGTGATCGGCGTTGCCAACACCGTACTGCTGCTGACGAGCAGCCTGACGGTGGCGCTGGCGGTGACGGCCCTGCGCCGCGGCGAGCGCCGCCTCAGCCGCCTGTGCCTGGGCGCGACCGTGGCGCTCGGCTGCCTGTTTTTGTTCAACAAGTACCTCGAGTGGAGCGCCGAAATCCGGCACGGCATCTACCCGAACTCGCCGCAACTGCTCGAGCGGCCGGGAGGCGAGCAGCTCTTCTACGGGTTGTACTACAGCATGACCGGCCTGCACGGCCTCCACGTGCTCGCGGGCGTCGTGCTGTTGTCGGTCATGCTGGTGATGCTGCGCCGGGAGGGGGCCGCGCGCTCGGATTATACGAAACTGTACAACAGCGGACTTTACTGGCATCTGGTGGACGTGATCTGGATATTTCTGCTGCCCCTGTTTTATCTGGCGGCCTGAACTGCGGTGCTTTGCGGGAGTCGGCGATGCAACGGGACCAAGCACGGGAGCATGCAATCCCTTACGCGACCCTGGTCAAGGTCTGGCTCGCCCTGCTCTGCCTGACGGCCCTGCTGGTCTTCGTGAGCAAGGCCTACCACGAGGCCCTGTCGGTCTGGGCGATGCTCACCATCACGCCGCTGAAGGCCGGCCTCGTGTTCTTCTATTTCATGCACCTGAAGTACGAGCGGACCTACATCAAGGCCATGGTGCTGGTGACGCTGGCCCTGCTGGTCCTGTTCATCGGCTTGATCTTCCTCGACATTTCATTCAGGTGACGCCATGCCCTTTGTCCCCGCCGCTTCGACCGCCGCTGAAGGAGTGGATTCGGTATTCATCGCCATCCTCGCCGTCAGCGTGGTGTTCCTGCTTCTGGTCACGTTTCTGATGGTGTATTTCGTCGTCAAGTATCGCCGCAAACGCCATCCCAGGGGGCGGGACATCGAGGGCAACGCCTGGCTCGAAATCGCCTGGACCCTGGTGCCGACCGTCCTGTTCGTCGCCATGTTTCTTTACGGGTGGACCAATTTCCGTTACATGCGCAACGTGCCGCGGGATGCCATGGTCGTCGAGGTTACGGCCCGGCAGTGGGCCTGGGGATTCCGGTATCCGAACGGCAAGAGAACCACGGAGCTCTATGCCGCCCTGGGCAAGCCGGTCAAGCTGGAACTGCGCTCGCTCGACGTGATTCACGGGTTTTTCGTGCCCGCATTCCGCATCAAGCAGGACGTCGTGCCCGGCAAGGAGAACTACACCTGGTTCACGCCGACCCAGCTGGGGTCGTTCGACATCGAATGCACCGTCATTTGCGGTACGGAGCATGCCAATATGCTCTCCAAGGTCGTGGTGGTTCCGGTCGCGGATTTCGAACGGTGGTATTTCGGCGACGAGGACGCCGAGCCTCCCGGGAGGGGGGCGGCGGCCGAAGCCGTCGCCCCTGCCGTGCCGGAGCATCCGGCGCTGGCGATCCTGCGCGCCGGGGACTGCCTCACGTGCCATTCGCTGGACGGCAGCGTCATGGTCGGCCCCACGTTTCTCGGGATGTACGGTGCCGTCCGCACCGTCAGGGACGGCGGCGGCGTCGCGCGCCAGGTGCGCGCGGACGAAGCCTACCTGGAGCGCGCCATCCGGGATCCGATGTCGGAGATCGTGCAGGGCTATCCTCCCGCCATGCCGGCCGCCGAGCTCGGGGAGGCGGACATGCGCCAGGTGATCGAGTTCCTCCGGGGCCTGAAGTGAGTGCCGGCGAATTCGCTTCCACCGTGGCCGTGAGCCGGGCCGGCGGGACGCCGGGCGCCGCCGTCCTGTCGCGGCTGCGCCTCGTGCTGGAGCTCGGCAAGATCCGAATCTCTGCGCTGTCGACCCTGTCGGCGGCCACGGGCGCCGTCCTGTGCGCGCGCTCCGCGGGTTGGGGCCTGGCGACGCTGTGCGCCGGCGTGCTGGCCGTGGCCATGGGAGCCTGCACCTTGAACCAGGTGCAGGATCGCAGCTACGACGCGCGCATGGAGCGCACGCGCCGGCGCCCGATACCGCGCGGCGCCGTGCGGCCCTCGGCGGCCGCGGCCGCCGGCGTATTCCTGGTCCTGCTGGGCACGGCGGTCCTGGCCCTGGCGCACAACGTCGCCGCCGCCTCGCTGGCGGCGGCCGCCGTGCTCTGGTACAACGCCCTGTACGCCTGGCTGAAACGGAGGTGGGCCCTGGCCGTGATTCCCGGGGCGCTGATCGGCGCCCTTCCCCCGGTGATCGGGTGGGTATCCGCGGGCGGCGCGCCGTGGGATGCGGGCGCGCTGGCCCTGGCCCTCTTCTTTTTCCTCTGGCAGGTGCCGCACTTCTGGCTGCTGGCGCTCGCCCGCGCCGCCGACTACGAGCGCGCGGGCCTGCCTTCCCCTGTTGCCTTGCTGGGCGTCCGAGGGCTGTCGCGCTTGACCGCCGTCTGGATGCTCGCCGCCTTCGCTTCGAGCCTGCTGGCGCCCTACGGCCTCAAGAGCGCAGCCTGGTCGGGTGCGGCCCTCGCGGCTCTCGGCCTTTGGGTCGTTCCGGCGGCCTTGCGGTTGTTCGGCGGGCAATGGCAGCCGGGCGTGCACGGGCGCGCTTTCCGCTTCATCAATATTTACGCGCTGTGCGTCATGGCGCTGCTCGTCGTGGGCGCCCTCCTGTGAGCGGCGGTCCACCGCCGCCGGCGGTCTAGCGCCGGACCGGATAGTGCATCCTGTCGGGCAGCGGCTTGCGCGGCAGCATCTCCTCGCGCATGGCGGTGTTGTAGACGAAAGCCGCCATGATCACCGAGGCCTGCATCAGATCCTCGATGCTGAGGTGGTCGAACACGTCCATGTTCGTGTGATGGACGCGCGTCCCGTAATCCAGCGGATCCTGGATGAACTGGAAAGCCGGCAAGCCGACATTGTCCAGGGCCCCGTGGTCCGACCCGCCGGTGTCGCGCAACACGACGTGGGTCGCCCCCAGATCGTGGAACGGTTCGAGCCAGGCTTCGAAGATCGGCTTGACCGCCGCGTTGCTCTGAGCGTAGATGCCGCGGATCCGGCCGCTGCCGTTGTCCAGATTGAAGTAGCCGGAAAGTTTTGCGTGGCCGGGCTTGAGTTTCATCGTTTCGGGATCGCCGAAATGTTCCTGGACATACGCCTTGCTGCCGACCCAGCCTTTCTCTTCGGCGCTCCAGAGCACGACCCGGATCGTCCGGCGCGGTTTGACCCCCAGGGTCTTCAGGATGCGGACGGCCTCGAGCGCGACCGCGCATCCGGCGGCGTCGTCCGCCGCGCCCGTGCCCGGACTCCAGGAATCGATATGCCCGCCGAGCATGACGACCTCGTCGGCCTTGTCCGTGCCCGGGATCTCGCCCACGACATTGTAGCCGCGCAGGTCCCGGTCGTAGAACTCCGTGCGCACCTCGACCTCCATTTTGGCGGGCTCCTTGAACTCCTCGATGATCCGGTGGATGCGGTTGTAATGCTCGGCGGCCAGAATGATCTCCGGCAGCGGGCGCGGCCTTTTCGGATCCCGTGCCTGTCGGACTCCCCGGGCCGTGACCGTGCCGTATTCTCTCCGGGCGGCTCCGCTCGACGAAACCAGCACCCCGACCCCCTCGCTCCGGAAGAAATCTTCGAGGTCGTCCTCGAACCCGCGAACGTAATCGGGCTCGGGGGGCGCGGGGATGCGGACGGGCGTTTCGGATAGCTGCTCCAGGCTTGCTGCGTCATGGCGCCTGGCATCGGGGGTGAAGTTCGTAGGCACGGGCTTCGGCGGCTGGTAAAGGACGATCTTCCCGCCCAGTTTGCCCTTGTAGCGCGCGAAGTCGTCGCGCGAGCGGATATCCACGTAGACCGGCGTGCCCGAGATCTTTCCCTTGGTGCTCGATCCCCATTCGACCGAGATGGCGATCAGCGGGGCGTAGTGCGGCTCGAGCAGGTGCGCCGAAACATAGCGCAGCGCCCAGCCGACGCCGAAGTCCTCGTAAGGCTCGAGGGCCACGTTGGCCAGGCCCCATTCCTTCATCTTGCCTGCGGCCCACTTGTTGGCGCGGTCGATTTCGGGCGACCCCGTCGGCCGCGGCCCGATGACATCGGACAAATAGGCCGCGAGCTTGCCCACCTGGCTGTGCTTCAAACCCTCGAAGCGGATCCTGTTCATCATGTCCAGATCCGGCTTGTCCTGGGCGGCGCAGAGAGCGGCGGAAAGGGCGGCGATCGCCAGCGAGCACAGCAATCTGCGGCAGGTTTTGTCGTAGCGGTAAGCGAACATCAGGCCTCCTTTCAGAAAGCGGTAACGGAGCCGATTATCATCGAGCCGCGGGCGGCAGGCAAGCGGCACAATCGCCGCGCGCCCCGGGATCGGTGCGGCCTGGGGGGAGAGGCGCGCGAAATCATGTGCCGGTGCGAGAGCGGGGGCTGTAGGCGCGACCAGGACCTGTTATATGATGCCGATCGAAAGGCCCGGCGCGTTCCGCCCGGCAGGAGAGAGGGAACGATGCAGGACGCATGGCAGAATCCCTATGACGCCGTTCTTTACCCCAGCCACTGTTTTTCCCAGACGCACCCGGACCGCCTGGCGGCGCTGGCGGCGCTGTTCGGCATGCAACCCGCGCGCGTCGAGAGCTGCCGCGTTCTGGAGCTTGGTTGCGGCGACGGCAGCAATCTGATTCCGATGGCCCTCGGCCTGCCCGACAGCCTCTTTCTCGGTGTGGACAGCGCCCGCCGTCCGCTGGAACGGGGCAGATCTGTCATCGCGGAGCTCGGCCTCGCCAACATCGCCCTCGAACAAGCGGACATCCTGGAAATATCCCCGGAGCTCGGCCGGTTCGACTACATCATTTGCCACGGCGTCTTTTCCTGGGTGCCCGAGGAAGTGCGGCGCAGGATCCTGGCCGTGTGCCGCGACAATCTCGCACCGCAAGGCGTGGCGTACGTCAGCTACAACGCCTATCCCGGTTGGCACATCCGGCGGATGGTACGCGAGATGATGCTTTTTCACGTCGGCGCGCTCGAGGATCCTTCGAAGAAGATCGCGCAGGGGCGGGCGCTGATCGCGTTTTTGGCGGAAGCGCAGCCCGATGCAAGCCCCTTGCGCGCCCTTTTGGAGGCGGAACTCAAAGAGCTCAACGAGCGCAAGGACGAGGCGCTCTTCCACGACGAGCTGGCCGCGATCAACCAGCCGTTCTATTTCCACGAGTTCATGGAGCTGGCGGCGGCGCACGGGCTGCACTATCTGGCGGAGGCGGACCTCGCCGACATGTTCGGCGGCCGCTTCGGCCGGGCGGTACGAGATAAGCTGCATGCCATTTCCCCGGACCTTGCCTCCAAGGAGCAGTATCTGGATTTCCTCAAATGCCGGCGCTTCCGCCAGACGCTGCTGTGCCGCGAGGGGGTCCGGCTGTCACGGGAACTGCCGCCCGAGCGGATGAAGGATTTTTTCATTTCGGCGAGATTGCGGGAGGATCGCGACTTCGAAGACGCCGGCTCGGGCGCCGAACTCGAGTTCCAGGGAGTGACCGGCTCGTGCCTCAAGACCGGCGATGCGCTGGTCAAAGCGGTATTGATCACGCTCGGCCAAGCCCGGCCTCAGGCGCTGCACTTCGAAGAGCTCCTGGCACGCGTCTGCTCGGAGCTGCGCCGGGACGGGGTGCGCGAAAAGGGCGACGAGGGCTCGCAGCTGGCCGACGTGATCCTCGCCTGTCTTTGCGCCGGCCTGGTGGAGCTGCGCACGCGCAGGCCTCGACTGGCGGCGAGTGCCGGTGAGCGCCCTGCGGCGAGCCCGCTCGCGCGCCTGCAGGCCCGGAGCGGATCGTTATTGACCAACCTGCTGCACAACACGGTCGCATTGCAGGATCTGTTGTTGCGCGAGCTGCTGCAGCGTCTCGACGGCACCCGCGACCGCGCGGAGTTGCTCGAGTTGCTGCGTGCCCAAGCGCGTTCGCAGGGTGCCGCCGGCGACTTCCCACTTCCTGAACGCGGGGACCTCGAACGCGCCCTTACGCTCTTTGCCCGCTCCGCCCTTTTATTTCGCTGACATTTATTTCGGTGACAGGCTACTCAACCCCTAAACTCGGAGTTTAGGGGTTGAGTAGCCTGTCACCGAAATAAAGATCGTCGCTCTGCCAAGCCCAGCCGAACTCGGGGCAATTGGTCTTGCCCAGCAGGATCGCTCCGGCCCCGCGCAGGCGCTGGACGACCACGGCGTCTTGCGCCGGCACGAATGCGGCGCGCCCCTCCGTGCCGCCCGTGCAGATGCCGCCGCGGCTCTCGATGGCATCCTTGAGAGTGAAGGGAACGCCGTGGAGAGGCCCGCGCAGCTCGGCGCGCGCCAGGGCGCGATCCGCCTCGCGGGCTTCCGTCAGAGCCTGCTCGGCAGGCAGTTGCACGACGGCATTAAGCTTCGGATTGACCTCCTCGATGCGCGCGATGCATGCCCGGACGAGCTCCTCCGAAGAGATGCGCTTCTCCCGGATTGCGCGGGCGAGCGATGCGGCGGACTCCATCAGCAACGGTTCCATGATCGATCGTGGTAATGGAGGCGCGCAAGTCCGGCAACGCAGCATCATCGGCCGCCGGCCTCGCGCAGGCGGACCCGTTTGGTCATGTGCGCCAGGCGCTGGTTGTTCATCATGAGTCCCCTCCGGTACCCGATCATCGTCATCGAATAGCCGGGGAAGCCCCCGGACACGATGACGTGAAGGTCTTCCGGGCCGTACAGGACGGGGATCCTGCCTCCCGGTTTGAGCGCCTCCTCGCGGTCTTTCGGCAGGTCGCCCGAAGCGATCGCCTTCCGGATCGCGTCGATGTCCGACGCGCCGAGCTGTTCATAGGGGGTGCCGGACTCACGGTAGAGGTGCTCGATCAGCTTTTCCCTGCTGAATCCCAGCCGCGATTTCATCTCCTGGGCGATCTCCGGGTTGAGAACAACCAGGTGCCGGTTCCATCCTCCCGGGCCCTTGTAGTTGCTCCCCATGCGATCGCGGGCGATCTGTCCCAGAATGTTGTTGATGATCATTTCCGGAGTGGTGATCGCCACCGCGCCGCCGCCGTGGACATATGGGCTTCCCAGGCCGTAGGTGTGACCGTAGATCACGTCCACGCTGACGCAACTGTCGGTTGCCGCAAAGCCCTGGCTGACGTGGTAGGGATCCCAGGGACTGTCCTTCCCGTTTTCGGCGATGACGATGAAGGTGTGCGGATTGGCGCGCCCGATCAGCGCCATGTCGTTTTCCTGCGGCCACAGTTGGCCCAGATTGATCATGGCCATGCGGACGGAGCGGCCGATGGTGCTGTTGGCGCGGTTGCCGTAGCTCAACATCCCGATGTCGGCGTTCATGCCGAGCCTCTCGACGACCGGACCGCTGATCGTGATGACCAGATTGAACGATCCTGTCGAGGTCAGGAAGTGCTGGTGATCGAAGTCCTTGTCCAGCACCCCTTCCATCGCCGCGATGATCACGGGCAGATACTCCGGTCGGGCCCCGGCCATCACCGCGTTGACGGCGATGCCTTCCACGGTGGCGATGCCTTTTCTCGGGTAGATCACGCCGATGACTTCCTGCGGCGAACGGTCCGTGCCCGTCAGCATCCACCGGACGCGCTCGGGCGTGGGAGGTACGATGGGCAGGCCGTCCGACCAGCGATTCCGCAGAAACAGGTCGTGGAGTTCTTCCAGGGCTTCGGCATAGGTCGCGCCCGAAACCTTGATGTTTTCCTTCTTTTCGGGTGGCTTGGGTCTGACGTCGTTTTCCTCGGCAGTGATCGGCCGGGTGAGAGCATCGATGATCCGGTCGAAATGCGCCGATACCACGCGGATCGCCCTCTGTTTATCCCTCCCGTCGGTGTAGTAGGTTTCGGCGGGAATGGCGACGATGCGCAACTTGGGCACGCCGTTGTCCTCGGCGGCAAGGCGCGCACCTTTCAGAAAATTGGACGTGGTCAGATATACGGTGGGGACTCGCAGCTTTTCCAACCTGGAGGAGCCGGCGCCGCCGGCCCATGTGCAGCCCCCTCAATCACCCACGCCGTAGACGAGGGTATCGACCTCCTTGGCGACCTGGGCCGCCATCTTGTCGCCGATATCCAGGGGACCCCGGTAGCGGACGGTGGTCACGGTCGGATGCTTTTCTTTCAGGACTTTCTCGAAGGCGTCGAAGAAGTTATCGCCGCCGGCCTTTCCCAGCCAGTAAATGCCCACTTTTTTCCCGGCAAGCTCCTTCACCCTGGGGCTGGGAGCGATCACCGGAGGCGGCTCCAGGTCGGAGCGCGGATTCATCACTTCGATGGTGACGGGAGCCGACTGCCCGGCTGCGGCTGCCGGCGTTCCCGGGAAAACCAGCATGCCCGACGCCAGAAATTGAATCAGTATCGCCATCGGTAGCCTCCTTGATGCCATGGATCGACGAGTTCGGATCATCGGGATCATCGGCGGCATGCACTCGGTCGCTCCAGGATCCTGCAGCAGGATCGGGCCGGGGCGCGGCGGCACCCCGGGAGCGATACTTCGAATACAAACTAAATCGCATTGTCCGCCGGCCGTCAGGATACCACAAGTCCGGCCGTAATAGCCCGGTTTGATGCAAACCGCAGGCTCCTTCATGCCGGTCGCGGGCCCCCGTCCGCCGATTGCCGGTCGGCGCCTTTGGATGAGCACGATCCCAGCTGTGTGTGCGGGGTGCACGCGGTATGGCGATAGTGCGCAACTGCACCGCACCCGAAGGCGGGCACGCGCGGGTCCGAATGGCTCAGGCTTGACACCATGATGACAACATGAGAGCATCAAAGCATGCGCACCACGTTGACTCTCGAGGATGACGTACACGCAAAGATCGCGGCGGAGGCGAGAAGGACGGGAAGGCCGTACAAGCAGATCGTCAATGAGCTGCTGCGGCGCGCGCTGGTGATGGAGGTCCGCGTCAAGAAGCGGCGTCCCTTCAGAGTTCGCGGCCGAGCTCTGGTCGGACGCCCTGGATTGAACTACGACAACATCGGCGAATTGCTCGAACAGCTGGAAGGGCCTTCGCACCCATGATGCTGCTCGACGCAAACATCCTTCTTTATGCGTACGACACATCGGCCGAGCGCCATAAAGAGGCCCGCAGGTGGTTGGAGCGCTTGTTTTCAGGCGCGGATCCCGTCGCGCTGTCATGGCAATCGATCACGGCCTTCCTGCGCATCGGAACGAATCCCAGGGCCTATAAGGCTCCCTTCACCCTCCGGGAGGCCACCAAGATAGTCGCTCAGTGGTTGGCCCATCCGATGCTGGTGGTCTTGACGCCTACAGCCCGGCACTGGGACATTTTCCTCCAAATGCTGGAGAGCGGACAGGCTTCCGGCCCGCTCGTCATGGACGCGCACTTGGCAGCTCTTGCGATTGAACACGGGGCGGTCCTATGCACGACGGACCGAGATTTTTCGCGCTTCCGGGGCCTGCGGACTCTTGATCCGCTTTCATCCCGCCCGCCGAAATAGATCGCGGGACATGCCCGCGGTGGGATCATGCGAACAGCGAACGACCGCCGGGCTCAGGGCTTCGAATACTCCGCGTAGAGCTTCTGGTATTCCTGGATCTTGGCTCCGAGCTGCGCGAAGGCCTGGGTCTGGGTGGCGTCGGCTGGTTCGAGTTCGATCCGGCCTTCCGGCACGCCTGCCCCCTGGAAGGTGATCTTGTTCTTCTGGAATTGCGGCGGCTTGAGCGATCCCATGGCGATCTTGAAGCCGTGATCCCCGGTGCTCGGCTGGTATTCGATGGTGAAGCCGTCGACGCGCAGGATCCCCGTGCATTCGCTGCCGCCGAACAGGACGTACTTGCGGCCGTGTTGGTGCTTGACGCGCACGCTGAAGGGAACCTTCATGGAGCTCAGCAGCCCGAGCTTGCGGTTTTCCGTCGCGATCCGGCGATCGATCTCGTCGGCATGCTCCGGGGGATTCGGGTAGTGCTTCTTGAGTTGCGTGAGGATTTCAAGGGCGTCCTGGTGCTGGCGGCTTGTGCTTTTCGCCTGGGCCTGGTCCCAGGCGCGGATGAAGATATCCCTGTCGAGGACCCTGGCTTCGCCGTCCTGCGGGTTGATGGCGAGCATGAGCCGGACGGGGCGCAGCGCATTCTCCTCGCCTTCGGGGGTTACGTAGTTCTGGCGATCCATGGCGGCGCGCGCTCTGGCCTTGAGGTCGTTCATCGTGCCGGTGACGGCCTGATCGTACGCCGACTGCAGCCCGGCATAGCAGCCTTCGGGCACGTTGCGCGACCTGGCCTGTGAGACCAGCTCGCGGGCGGCCGCGAAGTCTTTCAGGTCCAGCTTTTCGCGCCCGGCCGCAACCAGCTCGTTGCAGAAGCCCTGGCGCGCCTGACGCAGGGCCGGGGATTGATCTTCGCCTTCGGCGTTCTGCCAGCGCTCGAGGGCGTCCCAGGCGGACTCGGCGGCGGGGGCGAAGAAATTGCGCGCCAGCAGGGCCTTGCGGAACATGTTCTCGAAGCGCTCGGTCGATATGGGGGTCTTGGGCGGCGCCGACGGCGGCGGCGCCGGTGTGGTGGTGGTTTCCACCGGCGGCGGCGTCGGCTCCAGCGGCGCCTGTGCCACGAGAACGTAATCTCTCTGGATGTCGCCGCGCTCGGTAATCTCCACCGTGTCGAGCTTGGTTTCGTAACCCTGCAGCTGCAGGCGCACGCGATATACGCCCGGAGGCAGCTCGGTGTACGGCAGCGGGGTCGATCCCCGGTACTCGTCGTTGAGGTAGACCTGGGCGCCGGGAGGCGTGGAGTTGACCACCAGCCTGCCGCTGGCCGGACTCGACGAGTAGTAGAGCAGCACGAAGATGATGCTGAGCAGCAAGAGGGCCCCGATGCCGATCCCCAGGTACACCTTGCTCGAGAGGCGGCGCCGCGGCAGCGCTCCGGTGCCCGTCATGTCCTGATCGGCGCCCCAGCCGAATCCGGTGAGCGTGTCGCGCAGGCTCCTTCTTTTGCCGGCGCCCCGTCCGGAAACGACCACGGTGCGCTCCTCCCCTTCGTCGGCGCGGTCCGGCAAGGTCCCCGGGAAGGTCGCGTCGCGCCGCGGCGCACGCTCCGGCTCGCCGCGCTTCGGCCTTGCGCCCACGCGCGTCTTGAACCAGCTGAACACGCTCCCTTCGCCGGCTCCGGTCTTTTCCTGGGCCGCCTCGGGCCACAGGCTCTCACTGCGCGGCGGCGCCGGCGGCGCGAACAGATCCGAAGGGGGGGCCGCGGCGGAAGGAGGAGGATACAGGACCGGCTCCGCCGGCGGCGGAGGATAGGAAGGCGGAGGATAGGAAGGAGCGGGGTACTGCGGGGGAGGCACGGCGACCGACGGGCGCGGGGGCTCGAGCGGCTGCTTGCAGGCGGCGTCGAGCTCCCGGATGAATTCGTCGACGGAGGCGTGGCGTTCGGTCGGGTGCTTGGCGATGGCGCGCAGCACCATGCGCGCGAGCAGCGGCGGGACGTTGGGGTTGGTGAAACTGGGCGGCAGCGGCGGGGCGCCGTCCATGATGGCGGCCAGGTCCTGCGCGTTCTTGGCGTCGTAGGGCAGACGCCCGGCGAGCAGCTCGTACAGAATCACGCCCAGACTGTAGACGTCCGCGCGGTAGTCCGGGGCGGGCAGGTCGCGCACGATGCCGATCTGCTCGGGCGCCAGATAGGGCAGGGTCTCCGGCGTCGCGGTGAAGACGTCGGCCCCGGAACGGACGCCGCTGCGATGGAATCCCGAAACCTTGACGCTCCCGTCCGGCCCGATCAGGATTCTCGTGGGATGCAACGCCCCGTGGAGCATGGAGGACCGGTGGGCGGCGAGCACTCCCTCGGCGGCCTGGCGCACGATGCGCGCCGCTTCCTGAGGCGTGATCCCGGGATACTGGCGGCGGTAAGTCTGGAGGTTGGTGCCCTGGAAACACTCCATCAGGACGGCGTTGGTTCCGTCGGGCGCCGTCTCCATGCCGTAGACCCGGAGGATGTTGGGATGATTGAGGCGGGCGGCGAGCTTGACGGCGTCGCCGAAGGCCTCGAGGAGGATCGGGCTGCCGAGCTTGTCCTGCGGGATGATCTGCAGCGCCACCGGGCCGCGCACAGGCTCCTCGGCCTTGTAGATCGGGCCGAGTTCACCGTCGGCGATCTTTTCCACCACACGGCAACTGCCCACGCCTCTGCCCACGTAGGGATCGGCTCCTGCGGGCATGTCCTGCAAAGGCGAGCCGTCGATCGGGCAGACGCGGAAGTCTTCCTCCCAGCTGCGCTTGCATGTGGAGCAGTATTTCATCGATTGCCTCGCTGTCCAAGCCGGTGCCGGCGGACCGGTGCCCGGACGATCCGCAGCTCCGATCGCATACCGTATCGTCCGCACAGCATGATAGCCCATTCTTTCGACAAAATGAAAGTCCCGGCTCGGTCCGGGCGGGGCGGCGGTATGCGGCGCGGGGCGCCCGGAGCTACCACAGGGCGGAAACCGGTTCCATGGCGAAATTGAACAGGTGCGGCTTCTGGCAGATCAGGGCCACGGAGAAGATGTCCATGACGTAGTTTCTGGTTTCGTCCGGCAGCCAGCCGTTGCGGTAGAAGTTCCAGAAGTTGCGCTGGCGCGGATCGTTGGGCAGCTGGTCGAGCTTTTCGATGATGCGCGTCTGGCCGTAATTGTACGAGGCGATGACGAGCAGGCCTGAAGCGGCGGCCTTGCTCGAGTACAGGTAGGCGAGGTAGCGGGCCGCGGCATGCGTGGAGCGGAATTCGTCGTGGCGCTGGTCCGACGGGTCATACTGCCGCAGATGCTTCAGCGGCCCGAGCGTGAGGCCGTATTCCACCGCGGTCGCCGGAATGAACTGCCACATGCCCTTGGCGAATCCCAGGCGCGTCTCCGGCCCGACCTGGCGCGCGTCGAAGTCGCTCTCTTCCAGGGCGATGAACAGCAGGTCCCGGGGCAGGCTGTACTGGTCGAGGGCTTCGCGGATGACCTTGAGCAACCCGCGGGTACGCGCGCGCTCGAGCGCGGTACGCAGGCGCGGCGTAGCGCGCCACTTTTCCACATAGGAGAGCACGGCCTTCTGGAAGTCCGGGGGCACCTGGAAATCCGTCTCCCCCAGATCGCGCGCCAGCCTCATGATGGCCTTCTCGACCTCGCTTTTGCCGCGATAGGCCCCCAGTTTTTCCAGATATTCGTCGTAGAGTTTCTGGGCTCGCGCCCTTTCGTTGCTCAGATCCTGCAGCTGCTCCCGGGTCATGCTCTCGCGCTGGCCGACGAGCTTGGCGTCGACGAGGCGCATTTGATAGAAAACCTCCTCGGCCAGCCTTTTCATCTGCTGCAGCTCGCGGTTCTTCCGGTAAAGTTCGACCGAGATCGCCGCCGCGGCCACCAGGAGCACGCCCACCAGGACGAGAAGGGGCCAGCGGCGCCGCTTGTAATACTTCTGCGCCGCCTGCAGGAAGAGCATCGTGCGCTCGCCCGCCGCCCCGCCTCTGGCGGCGTGCTCGAGCTTGCGCAGGATCTTGTCGCTTTCCGACGAATGCCCGGGCTTGCGGCGCCGGGCGCCTCCCTTGTGACGGAACTCGAACGTCGGCCCGCCCTCGCCCAGCTGCACGCGGTCACCGTGCTCGAGGCGGGTCGCGCGGATGCGCTCCCCGTTGACGAAGGTGCCGTTGGTGCTGTCGAGATCCTCGATTTCGCACGCGCCCGCGCGCATGCGGATCTCGGCGTGCCGCGCGGATACGGGAGAACCCGGGACGCGTCCGACCACGACGTCGTTGTCCTGGCTCCTTCCCAGCCGGATGGTTTCACGGTTGAGGGGAATGGGTTCGCGGCCGCCCTCCCATTCGCCCGTGAGCGGGACTATGGATGGGATGTCGGCCTTGCCCGCTGCCTCTACGCGGACTTCGAAGACAGGTCCGTCTTCGCCGAGCTGCACGCTGTCGCGGTCATCGAGCGGTTCCCGGTTTATGCGGCGGCCGTTGAGGAACGTGCCGTTGGTACTGCCCAGGTCGACGAGCGTGTAACGGCCGCCCGAGAACCGGATCTCGGCGTGATAGCTCGACACCACCTTGTCCTGGAAAACGACGTCGTTGTCGGGCTTGCGGCCCAGGCGGACGATCTTCTCGTCGAACTGGTCGCGGCGGCCCTCAAGCGAGCCGGTGCGATGGACCAAGCGGATCGTCATGGATCTGCATGATAGCGAAAGCCGCCGGCATTTCAAAGCACGCCGGCAGGCGGGCGGCGCTTGCCGGCCGGCTGCCGCAAGGGCGCGGGAAAGCGCTATCCCGTGGCTGTAATTTGGATACCGGCAGGGACGGGAGCCGCCAGCACCGGAGCTCCGCTGCCGGAATGGCAATGATTCGCACCGCGCAGGGGTGCAACAGGTTGAATCGCCCCTGCGGGGCTCGACATTGTCCGAATCGCGGATCCCGTGAGAGATGTGGCGCGGGATTAAGTGATTCCGTGCTATAATAAAAATTAATGGCTGACCAATCATCTCCCTTCGGGCGGCGAAAACCGGCCGACGAGGCCCGATCCGTCTCGAATTGCGCGGAGCTGCATGTCGATGGCTTCGGCAGTTTCACCATCGATCAGGTCGCCACCGTGGGACGCGCTTCGGACTGCCAGGTCCATATCAACGTAGGCTCGGTTTCGCGCAACCACGCCCGGTTGTTCTTCGAAGCGGGGCATTTCTGGGTCAAGGATCTCGACAGCGCCAACGGCACCACCGTCAACGGCAAGAAGGTCCGGCTGCAGATGCTGGCCGACGGCGACCGGCTGTGCTTCGGCGAAGTCAAGGCCCAGTTCCGCTGCGGCGTGCGGGCCACGGGGCCGGCGCCTCTGGTCGAAGATCCCTTGGCGGGCAGGAAGAGCAGCGATCTGGATGGTACGCCCACGGGCGGCCTGGGCGAGCCTTTCGCGCGGGCGCGGCCGCCCAAAGGGACGGGTGCCGGCGAAGCGAGCCCGACCTTGCGCGACGAGGTCCTGCCGGAGAAGGACAGCCGCCTGCAGGCGCTTACCCGCAAGATCGAGAGCCTGCAGGCCGAGAACGAGCGTCTGCGGCTCGAAGTCTGCCAGCTGCGCACCACCTTTCGCGGCGGCACATCCTCGACGGCGGCCCCCGAGCCTGAGAGCGGCGAGGTCGAAAGGCTGCGCGGGCTGGTGAGCCGGCTGGAACGCGCCCTGGCCGACGCCAACATCCGCATCCGCAACCTTCAGGAGCAGCTCGACAAAGGCCGGTAGGCCGAGCGCGGCCGGCAGCGAACCGGATCTCTCCGGCTCGATCGCAGCACGCGGCCGCGGCGGCGTGCCGGGCTCAGCGGAACGAGGCCGCCGTCATTGCCTGCGTCACCCTTTCGGGGCAACGCATCCCGGAGAAGAATCCGGGCGCAAAGGGGTTGCTCACATTGCGCGCCATGAGCCGGTAGTTGACGTCGAGGCGCCGGCCGTCGGAGCTGTTGAGCGACCAGGTGACATTGTACGTGGTGGGCGACTGCGGCGTGATGCGGGCGAGGCCGAGCAGCCGGAAGAATGCCCATTCGCCGTCGAAAGTGGGGCTTGCAGGCCTTTCGCCCGTTCCGGTGATGCTGACCGATATGCGCGCCTGCGGAGCTCCCGACTTCCCGGGCCAGGTGAACGCCTGGGGCGAGGGCGCCCAGTTTCCGTAAACGAGGCGCTGGCCGTCGATCTCGAGGCGGCTCTCGGTCACTCCTCCGGAAGGCGGCTGCGGTGTCAGATCGAAGGTGATCGAAGGTTCCGGGCTGCCCGAGCCGAACATTCCCTCGCGCACGGTGCCGGCCTTTTTGAGAAAGGCGAGAAAGTCGGGCGCGAATTCGACCTTCCCTCCCACGAGGTCCGCTGGCTCCCAGCCGTCCTCGGTCGGTCTGAGGAAGCTCTTCAGTTCGTTTTCATAGAACGTCCAGATCAGTCCCTGGCCCGGTTTCAGGTACTGCGCGAGCATGGACAGGGGCAGGTCCTGGCCCGCGGGGTTGAAGGGATAGCGCGACTCGATCTCCCTGCGGAACGTATCGGCGATGCGCTGTTTCCACAAGCCGTCGAGGCGGTAGCCGGCCTCCCGCAAGGTCGCCGACCACGCCTGGCGCAGAGGTTTCTCGAGCAGCGGTCCGATCGGCAGGGTGCTCTTGGTCGTGCACATGCGCGTGATACGCGAGGTCAACCGGTAGGCATCGTGGAACTCGTCGCCCGACAGGTTGGTCGCGATCATATTGATATAGGCCTTGGCCTGTTCCCACTGGATGCCGGCGCCGAAGAGCGATTCGAGTTTTGCGTGGACTCTTCCCAGGGTTTCGACATACTGGGCCGAAAGGGAGGGGGACTTGCCGTCGGGCGAGGTCACCATCTCATGCAGCGGGGCGAACTGCTCGGCGACGGCGGCCACCATGTCGTCGCGGTTCATCCTGGTCGTGAGGCCGAGCGTCGCCAGCGCGCCCGTGACCATGTCGCCCAGACCTCCGCCCTTTTCCGGCTCGCGCCGCAGCATGGTCTGCCCGGCGACGCTCATGAGCAGGCGCGAGATCGGGGAGTCCTGCTGCGAGAATACGTTCAGGGCCTGGCGCGCCTCGGCAAGATCCGCCAGCGGCACGACGGAAATACCCTCCATGAAGCGCTGCCACTCGGTGGAATACTCGGCGAAGTACCGGTCGAGGATCTGCTTCTGGTAGTCGGCGTCGGAGATCTGCTGGGGGCGTGCGCCGGCATAGGTGGGGCCGACGACCCAATCGTCCTTGAGCACGGCCTTGCCGGCCTCGGTCGATGCCTGCTTGAAGTAGGTGCGCCATGCGGCTTCCGTGAACACTCCGGGCACGTCGTACGAGGAGCTCAGATAGTCGAGGCCCCGGCCGGAGGTGGCCGCCGACAGCGTGAAGGGCGGGAACTTGGCGTTGCCCTGGCTCTTCAGGGCGTTGTAGAGGCGGTCCATGGCCGGGAACTGGCTCAGGGCGCGGCGCGCGCGCGCCACCAGGCCGCTGTCCTGGGTGAGCTGGAGTTCGGGCTGGTTCCTGGGCAGCTGCTGGGCGTAGAAGCGCAGCTGCTTGAGCGCCGCATCCTCGGCTTCGGGAGCGCTGAAGCCTTTCCAGATCGGGGCGAGCGCGTTGTTGAGGAACGACTCCTCGGCGCGCGCGGGTTCGGTCATCATGAGGTAGGCCTTGAGGGCCGTGTAGAACTCCTCGAAACCGGTGGCGCTGTCGGCATGCGCGACCAGGTAGGCGAGCTTCTGGCGCAGGGCCTCGGCCGTCGGGGTCACAAAGGAGCGGCGCAGGCGCTCGAAGTAGATGTGGCGCACGGGCCCATTGATCCTTGCGCCGCTGTACAGCCAGAAGCGCAGCTTCCAGGGCGGGCCTTCGGTGGCGTGCTTGTCCAGTTCCTCGACGATCTGGCGCAGGCCTTCCATGGCCATGAGGTCGGTGGTGCGCTTCCCGTCCCAGCCGGCGTCGGCAAGCTGCAATGCCGACTGGCGCGCGCGCGCGATCAGGGCGCGGTTTTCGCTGAAGGAGAAGGCCATGCCCACGATCAGGACGGCGCAGCAGAGCACCGCGGCGGCGAAGGCGACGTCCATCCACAGCCTGCGGCGCAACCGTGTTCCCACGGAAGCCGTGGCCAGCGGCCGGTCGGCGAAGATGATGCGCGGGAAGAGGTTTTCCAGGAAGTAGTTTTTCGAAGGTCTGGGGGGCTCTTCGGCCGCGGCCAGTTTGCGCCCGGGTTCCCAGGAGGGTTGGGCGGCCTGGGGCTCGGGAATGCGCACGGCGCCGCCGGCCGCCCCGGTCAGATAGAAGCCGCGGAACAAGGGACGTTCCGAATAGGGGGTCGGCTGCAGGAGGACTCCCATGAATTCGGTCAGCCTGGTCTTGAGGGCGGACATGCGGGACGGGAAAGCATAGATCCACGGCAGCTTGCTGCGATCCGGCTCGGCGGCCATGAGGCGCAGGCGGTGAAGGTTCATGGATTCGACCAGGCGGTCGAATTCCTGCGCGAAGATCTTGTCGTTGGCCATGGTGCGCCGCAAGGCGCGCGGGATGGTCGCACCCCAGACCTGGGCGCGCTCCTTGCTGCGCAGGTTGCCGAAGAATTCGTGAAAACCTTCGAGCTGGTCGCACTTGGTGAACAGGACATAGATGGGGAAGCGGATGCCGAGGCGCTTGATCATCTCGTCGAAGCGCTGGCGCAGGCTGTTGGCCAGACGTTCGGCTTCGCGCCCGGTGCGCTTGAGCAGGTCGGCGACGTCGACGGTTACGACCACGCCGTCGATCGGCCGGTCCTTGCGCGCGCGCTTCAGCAGGTCCAGGAATCCCTTGAAGGCGTCGAACCACTCCTCCTCGACGGCGATGCGGCCCGCCATGTCGATGACGATCCCCTGGCGCGAGAACCAGAACTCGCAGCTCGCGGGCGGAGCTCCGCGCTGGCGGATGCCCTCGGCGGTGGTGTAGGGGAAGTCGAGCCCGCATTCCTGCAGCACCGTGGTCTTGCCCGACTCGGCGGGCCCGAGCAGGAGGACCCAGGGGAGGGAATAGAGCACTTCGTCGCCCTTGCGGCCGCGGGCGAGCTTGGATTCGCGCAGCACGCGCACGGCGGTGTGGATCCTTTCGTGGAAACCGTCGAGCTCCGCCTGTTGCTGGGGCGGGACGGCCGCGCGCGGTGCGGCCGCGGCGGCTTCCCGGCGCCGGCTGCGGGCGGCCGAGAGGGCGCCGGCGATCCTGCGCGCCAGCCAGATGACGATCCAGATGACCAGAAGCGCGCCGAGGAAGACGAGCAGGATCATCAGGACGATCTTCATCTTTTCCCGTCCCAGGAAGGTGTCGATCGCCCACAGGGCTGCCGCCGCCAGCGCCAGGAAGACGCTCGCGGCCTTGACGGCCCGGGAGACCGGGGACGGTCGGGGTGGAAGGGGTGGAATGTTCGCGCTCATAGGCAAACCAACGGTTCGGCTCGGGCGCTGCGGCGCGCCCAGCCGCGGGCAAATCCGCTTCCCCGGGGAAGCAGGGAGTCGGGCGATTTCATAGAACCAGGCGCGCGGCGGCCTCGGCGGCCGCCGATCCCAGCTGAAGCTTGAAGATCAGAAACAGGACGACGACCAGCGCCGCCGACGCCAGCGCCGTGATCCACATCCAGCGCGGGACCACGCTCGGCGGCCGCTCCTCGGCCTCCTGCGGGATCCTCCAATGCGGCGCCAGCTCGTGCTCGGCGCCGCCGCGATAGGAGTTCACTTCGGAAGCGAGCTCCACGATCAGGCGGCGCAATTCCTCGTTGCCCCGCAGTTTGTATTTGCCGGCGAATCCCAGGATCAGGACGAAGCAGAAAACCTCGAGCAGGTCGGCCTTGCGGCTGCCCTTCTGGCGGATGCGCTGCAGCAGATCGAAGAAGCGCTCGCCCGCCATGTGATCGCCGAAATACTCGAGCTGCAGCGGGCGCTCGGCCCACTGGTCCTTGAACGTCAGGTTCGAGTTCAGGATGGTCTCGTCGATCAGCGCGCACAGGGCATAGCGCGTCGCCTTGATGTCCTCCTCGGCGTGCCCCGAGCGGGCGGCGCGCCTTTCGAGATCCTGGAGCAGGATCGCGATTTCCTTGCGCAGCGCGTCGACGTGCCCCGGATCCTTGCCCGCCTGGATGTGGAAGATGAGCGAGAAGGCCTCGGCGCACAGGTCGGCCAGGCTGAGGTCGGCGCCTCCTCCGGTCGCGTTCCAGGAGGTGCTTTCGAAGGGGTCTCGGCTGTGTGGCATCGGGTTCTCCTCTCGGGCCCTGCGCCCGCCGGGGAAGGTTCCCCGGCGCGCGCGTCAGTCCTTGACCGCGTAGAGTTCCAGGCGCAGATCGGGAAACTCCGCCGGGAAGTAGATGCAGATGTTGCGCGATGCCGCGATGGTGTCCCAGTAGGTCCCGAGCTTCTCCAGGCGGAAGTACTTGAAGCCCATGCGCGCGGGTATGGGGCCCGGGGGCACCGGCACCGGCCGCAGCAGGACGCCGGGCAGCGCCTGGCCCAGGAGGTAATTGATCGTGTCGAGCGAGGCGATCTTGCTCTTGCGCGGCACGCGTTCGATCAGCTGGGCTTCCGGCAGCTTGGCGTAAACCGCCAGGAAGAACTCGGCCGTGGCGGGCAGGCGCTCGTCCAGAATGCGCCCGACATAGAGCGACTCCTTGGTGCGCTCGAGCGGGATGGGGACGCAGCGCGTGGGGATGACCGTCTCCAGCAGCACGCGCAGCCGGCGGTCGAGTTCGGAAAAGGTGCGTGTCAGGTCGGTGTGCAGGTACTTGGGCAATTCGCTCGGATGACCCTCGGTGACGAAGGTCATGAGTTCGCCCGCCAGGCGCGCCATGGCGAGGTAGAGCTGCTCGGGGTGCACGCGCTGCACGTGATGGAAATGCATCATGATGGGCACGTAGGCGTTCACGGTGTGCAGCAGCCAGAAGTTGGCGACGTCGGTGGTGGTGAAGTCGGCCACGCCCGCCGCCTTCTGCCGCCGCTGCTCGCCGAGCGTGGTGCTCTTGGCGGACAGGATTTCCAGCAGCCGCCTGACGATGTCCGTGAGCGGGCGCGCCGCCCCGAGGCTCAGCGCGGGCGGGATGTAGTTCTCGTCGAGAACCATCTTGCCTTCCACCGTGCGCCGCACCTCGGCGATTTTCAGCGCCGCATGGTTGTCGAGCGATTCTTCCCCGAACAGCAGGCGCAGGTTCTTGGCGGCCAGGGTCACGGGCATGCTGTTCTCCCCGGTGTTCTCGTCGGGGACCTGGACCTGCACCGGCACGTAGCGCGCCTGGAAATCGGCGGCCGGCTGCCCTGCGGCGACGCTGGCCACGCCGGTGCGCGCGGCGGGCAGGGCCAGAAAGACGTCCATGCGCTCCGCGGTCGGCGGGAAGTGATCCATGAAGTTCCTCGTCGGGGGAGGAGGATCGACGTCGGGGATGTCGACGGGAGCGCCGTCGGGCAGGACGGCGCGGCAGCGCACGAGCTCGAAGACGCCGTTTTCCAAGGCTTCCTCGTTGAATTTCAGCTCTTCCGCTCCCCACATGAAGGTCGTCAGGGCGCGGATGCGGAAATTGAGGACGTCTTCATGGTAACGGTCCCACTGCTGGAAATGGTGGGGTGCGATGAAGAGTCCTTCGCTCCAGAGAACTTTCTGCAGAGACGCCATGACTTTCCTTTCCTATTTGATGGTCGCGGCTTCCAGGGTCTGAGCGCGCAAGGTCAGGCTGACCTTCTGCGTCTTGCCCTGGGTGACCGGCAGGATCTTGCGCCAGGTGTCGCCGACCGGGTTGCGGAAAAGGGCGACGATGCCGATGTACCTGGCGGCCGGGCCGGCGCTGATTTCCAGCATCTCCTGGGTGCCGGGCTGAACCACGCGCTCCTGCCTCTCGATGAAATCGTCCGAGAGGGTTTCTCTCTCGGATTTCAGAATGGCGTTATAGTCGGCGCTCTCGAGCCGCCCCTTGTCCTTGAGCTGGTAGACGCGCACGACGACCGACAGCGGCTGGCCGTTCTGGTCCGGGTTGAGGTCCGCCCCGCCGACGAGGACCATGCTGATGCGGGCGGGTTGCTTGGGGCAGCCGGCTGCGGCCAGGGCGCACAGCATCGTCACGACCGATGCAAGCCAGCGACGGGTGTTGTTCATGGGTGTCCCCCTGATCGTTATGCGGTTGTTGATCGGAATCCGGCTGAGGATACTCTACCGTGGGCGCCAATTCAAATCGAATGCTCGGCGCCCCCTGCCGTGCGCGCAGCCCGGCCGCGGGCGTCCGGCCTTGTGCTACCTGGCTGTCTGCAGCAGCTTTTCCCAAAGGGCCTTCACCTGGGCCGCCTCGTTGGCGTTCTTCATCTTGAAGTCCCAGTTGCGCTTGTTGTCCTTGGTGTCGATCTCCACCCGGTCTTCCCGCACGGTCAGCTTGAGGCTTTCGAAGGGAAGGCTGAAGGAGTGCGATTTTTCGCTGCCGCTGTACTCGACCTTGAGGCCGCTGATCAGCAGCGTTCCGGTGCAGTGGCCGAAGCGGTGGCGGTGTTCCACCTGGAATGCGTGGACTTCCTCCCGCATGCGCCGGTTGTCGAGCGCGGCGCGGTCCCCTTCCGCCATTTCCCGCAGGCTCGGGCCGGCGGCGTCATAGACGAATGTCAGGGTCTGGCCCTCGTAGAACTCGGTTTCCTTTTCGAACTGCTTCCCCTGGGCGGTGCGCAGCGTGATCTTGTGCGTGCCCACGGGGACGGCAAGGTTGCTGACCTCTCCCTCGCGTCCGATGGGCTCGTTGTCCAGGAAAAGCGCGGCCGGGGCGCCCAGGCGGAAGATCGACAGGAACGCGCGCGCGGCGGCCTTCTGCGCGACGGCACGCCGGCGCAACTCCGCGACCGCGGGGTCCGCCGGGTTGATCTTCTCCACCTGGGCGAGCGCCCGGAGGGCCTCGTCGTAATGCTTCTGCTCCAGATGCAGCTCCGCGGCGCGCCGGCTCTGCAGCGCCTGGACGGCATGGCCGCGCAACGCCGCCGCCGCGGCGTCTTCGGGCGCCAGCCCCAGCCACTGGTCGATGTATGTCAGCGCCTCGCCGTATTTCCCGCTCCGGAACTGTTCCTCGGCATGCCGCCGCAACTCCGCGAGTCTGTTCTGCCGCTGGGCCGCATCGAAGGCCTCCCGCTCTTTCTGGCCGGGCTCGGAGGATTTGGCGGCCTGTTCCCTGGCGGCGAGCAGCCTGCGTAGTTGCGCGACTTCGGGGGCGGCGGGCGCGGCGCGGGCGATCTTGTCGATCTCGGCTCTGGCTTCGACCAGTTTGCCCGCGGCGATCAACTTGCGCGCGCCCGCGGCCCATTCCGCGACCTGGCGGCTCTCATCGGAGGGCGGCGCGGCGGACTTCATCAGAAGTTCTATTTCATCGCGCACGGCCAGGGCCGCGGCGTTGGACGGATCGACCTGCAGGATCCTGCCCACCGTGTTCAAGGCGTCTTCGTACTGCGCCGCGGCCTTCATGCTCTGCGCCTCGAGGAGCAGGGCGTCGATGTCGTCCTGGCGCCGCAACCGGAGGGCTTCCTCGCGCAGCGCCCGGGCCTCGGCGTTGTCGGGGCGGCCTGCCAGGATCCGGTCGGCGATTTCCACCGCCTGGCTGTAGTCCTTCCGGCTCAGGGCGGCTTGCGCCGTTTCGATCAGCGCCGCGACGTCTTCGCGCGGCGCCGCGGGGCGCGTCATGCGGTAGGCGACGATGCCGATCACGGCGAGAGCGGCGACCCCCAGGGCGGCCCAGAGCAGCCATCGGGGCAGGCCGGCGGGCTTCGGCCGGTCGAGGATGATGGTTTTGTCGGAAGAATCCAGCAGGGCCATGCCCTCGGCCGGACCCGGCGGCTGCGGCCTCATACCTTCCTTTTCCATGCGCCGGGCCTCGCGCGCGCGCAGCTTCTCCTGCCGGGCGCGTTCTTTTTCGATCTTCTTGAGCTCGGCGCGCGCGGCCTTGTTGCGGGGATCGAGATCCAGGGCCTGCTGCGCGCGTTGGGCTGCCAGCTCGAAGTCTTCCACCTGCAGCGCCCGCCGGCTTTCTTCCAGGAGCCGGGCGATTTCCTCCTGGCGCGCCCGTTCTTCCGCGCGCGCGATTTCATCGAGCATCTGCGCCGCCTGGGGGCCCTCGGGCTCGAGCTCCTGAAGCTCGCGCGCGCGGGCGCGGGCGCGCTCGAAGTCGCCCTTCTGCAGGGCCTCGGTCACGTCGGCACGGCAGCGATCGATATTTTCCTGCCGGCGTGCCGCCCGCGCCCCCTGGATGCGGGCCAGCAGTTCGGCAGCCCGGGGATGCTGCGCTTCGAGGAGCAGCATGTCGCGGGCGCACTGTTCCGCCTCGGCGAAATCGTCGCGCAGGAAAGCCTGCTGCCCCCTGGCGAGCAGCGCGGCGAGCTCCTCGCGCTTGTGCTTGTCTGCTTGCGCGCTGCTGACGCGCGCGAGGAACTCCCTGGTCTGCGCAAGTCCGGGGTCTATGCCGAGCGCCTGCTCGCCGAGCGATTTCGCTTCGGTCAGATTCTCCCGGCTCAAGGCCTCGCGCCCGCGCGCGAGCAGGGCGTCGATCTCGTCCAGCTTCTTCCTGGCCTCGCGGGCCTGCTCGATCAACTGCCGCAGCTGCAGGGCTTCGGCATGACCCGGGTCGAGCTGCAGGATTTCGTCGGCGCGCGCCGCGGCTTCGTCGAAGCTCTGCCGGCGCAGCGCCTCCCGGCCGCGCGCGAGCAGGGCGTCGATCTCGTCGCGCCTGCGCTTTTCCTCGCGCGCCCGCTCGATCTGTTCGAGCAGGGCATGCGCCTCGGCGTTTTCCGGGTCGAGCGCCAGGGCCTCGCCGGCGCGTGCGCCCGCCGACTCGAGGTCGTTCCTCTGCAGCGCCTCGCGCGCCCCTTTCAAGCGGCTCGCGATCTCGGCCGTCTTGCGCAGCTCCGCCTCGGCCTGTTCGATGCGGGCCAGCATCTGCGAGGCTTCTTCATGGCCCGGGGCGAGGTTGAGGACGAAGCGCACGTGAGCGCGCGCCTTGTCCGGTTGGCCCGATTGCAGGAGCTCGCCGGCTCTGGCCAGCTCGGTGCGGATCCTCTGGTTGAGCTCTTCGGCGCGCACGGCCTGCGCGGCCCGATCGAGGGCCAGTTTCGCTTCCGGGTCCTCGCCCAGAAGCTCCAGGGCCCGCTCCAGCAGCGGGCGCGCCTCGCGGAATCTCTGTTCCGCGGCCAGCCGCAGGCCGGCGGCCTTCTGCTTTTCCCCTTCTTCCCTGCGCCGCCGCCGGTCCTCCTCGGCCTGGATTTCGCCCTGGATCCTGCGTCGCAGCTCGAGCGCTTCGGGATTGGCGGGCTCGGCAGCGAGGATCTGGTCGACCGCCTCGAGGGCCCGCTCGAACTCGCGCGCCGCAAGTGCCTGGGCCGCCGCTTCGAGCTGCGGCGAGCGTGCTCTTTGTCGCTCCTCGAGCTGCTTTCTGGCAGCGACCAGCGCCTGCACGACCTCTTCCTTCGGCCCGAGCAGGCTCATCGCACGGCGCAGTTGCTCCAGGGCTTCCTGCGGGCGTCCCTGATCGAGCAGGGACCTTCCGGATTGCATCAGCTCGCGGCCCCGCGCTTCGTCCGGGGAGGGCGCGGCCTCCTGAGGCGCGGCGGCCGTGGCGGCGGCCGGCCGAACGCCGGGCGGCGCGGCGGCGGCCTCGGTCGCCGGGGCCAGGTCGGCCAGCACGGTGGTGATCCGCTTGAGCTCGCAGTAGTCCGACCTGTCCTCGCGGGCCATCAGGCTCTCGGCCTGCTTGAGCGCCTGCGCCAGCATCGGCGAGGCCCGGCCCTCGGTCGCCGCCCGGCGCAGCGACTGCATGGAAGCTTCGAGCTGCTTCAGCATCTGCTGGGATTCCACGTTCAATCGCACCAGCAGGTCGCGGCAGGCCTTGGCCAGCTCGGCCATGCTCGCGTAACGCTGATCGGGCTCCTTGGCGAGACAGGTCTCGACGATTTCCCACAGCCCCGGGGGCGCGTCGGGGAACTGTTCGGCGAAGGGAAAGCGGCTCTGGAAGAGTATGTTGTCGAGGGTTTTGGCGATGTTCTTGTCGCGGAAGGGGTGCCGGTAGGTCAGTAGCTCATAAAAGACGATGCCCGTCGAGAAAATGTCGGAACGCTCGTCGTAGGCCGAGCCGCGGATTTGCTCGGGCGACATGTAGATGGGCGTCCCCAGCCGTGCTCCCGAACGCGTCAGGTCGGATGACGGGATGCGGGCGATGCCGAAGTCGACGATTTTGACGTTGCCTGAAGGCGAGACGTGAATGTTGCCGGGCTTGACGTCGCGGTGGATGATGCCGTTCAGGTGGGCGTGATTCAAGCCGTCGGCGACCTGGGCGATGATCGAGAGCTTCTTCTCCAGCGATATGGGGGCCTGGCGGGCGATGAGGCTCTTGAGATCCTCGCCCTGCAGCAGCTCCATGACGATGTAGGTGATCTTGCCTTCTTCCCCCAGGTCGTGAATGGTGACGATATTGGGGTGATGCAGCCCGGCGGCCGAGCGCGCTTCGCGGTAAAAGCGGAGCTTGAGCTCCGGATCCCACTTGATGTCCTCGGCCATGGTCTTGACGGCGACGTAGCGGTCCAGGATTTCGTCGTAGGCCTTGTAAACGGCGCCCATGGCGCCTTCCCCGAGCTTCTCGACGATGGTGTACTTGCCCAGCTTCTGTATCATGTCCGGGGACTCTCCGTGCGCCGCCGGTGCCGTTGCGGCATGACCGATGCCGATCTGCTCATGATGCGCGCCGTGCTTCGGCCGGCCGCCCGGCGGCTGCGCTCGTGTGCTGCGGGCGGCTGCCGGCCCGCAGCCCGGTGGTCGGCGTCGAAAGCATGACCCGCACGATTCTCTATCGATGCCTGCAAGCCATTCGATTATATCAATATCGTGGGGCTTTTGAGTTGACAATTTCCGAACTCCGAAGATAAAAATGTCCGTACATGGCGGCGAATGCTCGATTCCAGGTCCATGCTGTGGCGCGCACCGACGTCGGCTGCGTCCGCTCCGCCAACGAGGACTTCCTCCTGGTGGCCAACCTCGGCGAGGGCGTGCGCATCGAGCGCAGCGGTCACCTGAGCTTTTCTTCCGGGCCGTGCGGGGCGCTTTTTGCCGTGGCCGACGGCATGGGCGGCGCGGCGGCGGGCGAAACGGCCAGCCGGCTGTGCCTGCGCAGCCTCTATCACGACGTGCAGGAAAATGTGCGCATGCTGGGTTGGGCGGGCGACCGGGCCCTGGAGAGGATTCTGATCGAGGCCGTCGGCAACGCCAACCATCGCGTCTACGACATGGCGCGGCGCGATCCGGCGCTGGAGGGCATGGGCACGACGCTCACGGCGGTGCTGCAGTCGTCGGGCCGGCTTTTCATCGGCCAGGTGGGCGACAGCCGCGCCTACATGCTGCGCGAGGGGGAGATCCGCCAGCTGACGCGCGATCAGTCGCTCGTCGCCCAGCTTGTCGAGGAGGGCAGACTGACCGAGGCCGAGGCCCGGCGCCACCCGGAAAAGAATATCCTGCTGCAGGCCGTGGGCGTGCGGCCGCGCGTCGAACTGGCGCTGCGCAGTGCGACCGTGCAGCCGGGCGACATCCTGCTGCTCTGTTCCGACGGGCTGCACACGCAGATGACCGCCGACGAGATGCTCGATATCGTCCTCGATTCGCGCGGGCCGCAGGATGCCTGCGCCGCGCTGGTGGACCTGGCCAACGACCGGGGCGGGCCGGACAATATCACCGCCATACTGGTGCAATTCGTACCCGAGTGAATCCGTTCGCGCGCGGCGGGAACGGCGCGCGACGCCGCGATCGGGAATCATTTCCGCAGACCGCCTGCCCGGGCAGGCGGCAAAGGAGGGGGATCATGAATTCAAGCAGACTGCTTGCGACTCTTGTGGCAACGCTCGTTGTTTTCGGGCCGGCCTCGGCGGGCGGCGCCAAGGATGCCAGGCTGACGATGGATACCTTCATGGAGATGGAATCCATCGGATCGCCGGCGATCTCGCCGGACGGCAGGCAAATCGTTTTCTCGCGCAGCTTCGTCGACAAGATCAACGATCAGAACCGGTCGAATCTGTGGATCGTCGACGTGCAGGGGGAGAGGATCCGGGAGCTGACGCGCGGCAACTGGAGCGACAGCTCGCCGGTCTGGTCCCCGGACGGCAAAAGGATCGCCTTTCTCTCGGACCGCGACGGCACGCGCCAGCTTCATGTGATGTGGCCCGATACCGGCGAGGTCGCGCAGCTCACCCACTATACGGGCGACATCGGCAATCCCGTGTGGTCGCCCGACGGCCGGCAGATCGCCTTCACCTCCACCGTCGAGGACAAGGATCCGATCCTGCCGGTCAAGCTCCCGCCCAGGCCGGAAAACGCCAAGTGGGCGCGACCGGCGGTGATCATCGACAGGCTCAACTGGCGCCGCGACGGCGTCGGCCCCGTGCCGAAGGCTTACAGCCACGTCTTTGTCGTCGACGCGGTTCTCGGCGGGACCCCCCGGCAGGTGACCAGCGGCAACTACAATCACGGCGACGTCGCCTGGTCGCGGGACGGCAGGACGATTTACGTTTCGGGCATCCGCAAGCCGGACGCCGAATACCTGCGCGGCGACAGCGAGATCTATGCCGTGCGCCTCGACACCCTGGAGGTGCGGGCGCTCACGGACCGCCTGGGACCCGACCGCGGCCCGCGCGTATCGCCCGACGGCAAGTGGATCGCTTACACCGGCTACGACGAGCAGCGCTTCACCAGCACCCTGTCGAGCCTTTACTTGATGGACAGCGAGGGCGGCAACCGGCGGCTGTGGGCGGGGAAACTGCCGAACTCGCCCTCCGATGTGACTTGGGCTCCGGACAGCTCGGGCGTCTATTACTCGATGGGCGAGAAGGGCACGGTCAATGTCTATTTCGCGCCGCTCGACGGTTCCCCGCGGAAAGTGACCGACGGGAATCATGTGCTCGGCGGCTTCTCGCTCGCCGGCAACGGCCAGGCCGCCGCGACCGTCTCCACGCCGCAAAGCCCCGGCTGCCTGGTCACCTTCCACGTCAAGAATCCGGCCGCCATGAAGACTCTGGCCGATGTCAACGCCGACGTGCTCGCTGGCGTGCGGCTGGGTGAAGTGGAGGAACTCTGGTGGACGTCGACCGACGGCCTGAGGATCCAGGGGTGGCTCATGAAGCCGGTCGATTTCCAGGCCGGCAGAAAGTATCCCATGGTGCTCTGGATTCACGGCGGGCCGTGGTCGATGTACGACGTGGGCTTCAACTGGTCGTTCCAGAATTTCGCCGCCGAGGGATACGGCGTGCTCTGGACCAACCCCAGGGGCAGCACGGGCTACGGGCAGGATTTCGTCAACGGCATCCAGTACAGCTATCCCGGCAAGGATTACGACGACCTCATGACGGGCGTCGATGCGGCCCTGGCCAAGGGCTGGATCGACGAGCGCAATCTTTTCGTGTGCGGCGGCAGCGGCGGCGGAGTCTTGACCGCCTGGATCGTGGGGCACACCGACCGCTTCGCGGGCGCGGTGTCCATGCGGCCGGTGATCAACTGGCATTCCTTCGTGGGTACCACCGACGGCGCCAGCTGGTACGACCAGTTCCGCAAGTTCCCCTGGGAGGATCCGATGGAATACGCCGTACGCTCGCCCCTGCACTACGTGGCGAACGTCAAGACGCCTACGATGATAATGACCGGCGAGGCGGACCTGCGCACCCCCATCGGCCAGAGCGAGGAATTCTACCGCGCGCTCAAGATGCTGAAGAAAGAAACCCTGCTCGTGCGCATGCCGGAGGAATTCCACGGCTGGCGCCGGCCGTCGCACCGCATGCTGCAGCAGGCGTACCTGCTGGCCTGGTTCGAGAAACACAAGCGCAAGGAGACAGGGGAGTGACGGTGCGGTGCACCCCGGCCGTCACTTCAATTTATCCGGATCGAGGCCGAAGAACTCCGACCACTCGTCGAGGTCGACCGGTTTTTCCTTCAGCGGCTCGCCCGGCGACGGCGGCAGCCACCGGGCCAGGCGCGAGGCGAACTCGCTCCAGTCCATGGCGCGCGCGCCCGCGTGGCGGCAGCGCGCCGCAAGGGCGCGATCGTTGGTGACCACGACCAGCTCGGCCGGGCGGCGCGCGCCGGCGACGGCGTCGAGAATGGCCTGATCGGAGGAAAGAGGGGCGCTGTAGCGCACCTGCACCCCGCGCGGCGGCAGTGTGCGCTCCGCCGGGTCCCCGTCGAAAAAGACGATCAGCTTCGCGCGCCTGCCGGCCGCGCAGCGGCCGAGAAGGTCGAGGAAAGCGCGCCGCGGCGCCGGGTCGGCGCGCGCCTGCGCGGCCGACTGGCCGATGATGTTGTTGCCGTCGAAGATGAAAGGCATGGGAGACGGCCTTGCCGGTCGCGGGGAGCGCAGAGCAAAAAATGGCCGCTGCGACTCCCTTTGCTTGACCCGATCCTTTCGGAACCCTCTCTCCCGCTGCCCGGGATCGAGTATCAGCCGGTGGGTGCTACCCGCTTTCGGAGCGCTACTCCGATCGCACCGACGGGTGATTGGCTTCATCCCGCCGGCCCCGGCTGCCTAGAACAACGAACAAACCTGTTAAGCCCGTCCGTCGCTCATCTACCGGTGTTCAAGGTCAGGCAAATCACAGCGACCACCTACACCTTGCCAAAGGCCTGCATCGCTGTCAATCATTTTTTTGAAATTTTTTCGCGGCCGGTTGGAAGGGTGGGTTGCTTCGCAGTCTTTGGCCCCGGTCGATCAGCGAGTGCGCATTGCGATCGACGGCGGACGGCGACTGCGGCCGCGGGGACACGCGCGCAACGATGCAGGCCTGCAGGCCGATGCGACGGCATTCGCTCGCTGGCGGGTCAGCCGTCGCAGCGCCGCGCCGGCGCCTTCTGTCTACTAATTAGTAGACAGAAGGGATTGTGCTTTTTTCCGGGGCGCGAATGCGGACGGCGGTAAGCCGAGTCGGGCTGCCGGCGGCGGCGCTGGCGCAAACGGACTGTTGCAGCGTGCCTGTCGATGGGATATCATAAGGCTTCGCCGGTTGCCCGTTTGTGGTCCTTGACCGAAGATCATCCCGGAAATCACAAGCCGAGCAGCCTCGAGCATCCCGTGCGGGGTCGTAGTTCAGTCGGTTAGAACGCCGGCCTGTCAAGCCGGAGGTCGCCGGTTCGAGCCCGGTCGGCCCCGCCATATGCCGCCCGCCCGGCAGCGGCGCTTACCGTCCTTCATCGTCGCCGACCAGCAGGGCGCCGCCATTGCCGGCTTCCAGAATTTCGCGCGCCCTTTCCAGCTGCGACTCCGGCACCAGGATCGACATTTCGCCGAGGCCATCCAATGTCAGGCCGTAAACCTTGCCGATAATCTCGCCGCGCGCTCGGGCGTCGATGCCGTTGCCGCGCAGCGCCGCCAATATGACTTCGGCGGTTATTCCTCCCGGCACGCGGATCAGTTCGATTTCCGCAGAGTCGTCTTCCACCCGCAAGCTCCTCGGCTCATAAACGCGACTATTATCATAACTTCTGAATTCGGCGGATAGGAATCCTTTGTTCATGCGGGATTACGCTTCTTTTCAATCACTATGATCTTCCCGCCGCATCCAGCTCTTCACCGGCCTCATGACTTCCATGGGCACCTTGAGCGTTTCGTAGATCCGCCGGTGCTCGGGCCCGGGCGTGGTCCCCTTGCGAATTCTCAGCACTCCTCCCGCTTGCGCCGGCAGCACCACCGTGACCACCTGGTGCGTGCGCAAGGCATCGCGCACCGCGGGCCAGGACGCGTGCATGTCCCGATCCAGAAAATACTGCTCGATGACCACCAGCAGGTGATAGGCCGGGACACACAGGAAAATGTGCGTCTGCACCCGATGCTCGAGCTGATGGAAGACCGGCCTCTCCCGGAGCGGGCCCTTCATGTCCCGG
>CAZHQK010000206.1:0-34591 GCA_964534795.1 uncultured Acidobacteriota bacterium | reverse complement strand
CCTTTCCGGGGGTTCGCCTGCGGCTCACCCCCGGCTGCCCGCTTTCGGCCCCTCCGGGGCCGGAGCGCAGACTCATTGCTCCAGGTTGCCGGTCCCGCGCGGGACCTGCGGGCGCGACCCCGATCTCCTGGAAACGAGCGGTCGGCCGGGACGGGCGCCCGTATGGCGGCCGTCGCGCAGCACCGGCACTCCGTTGACGATGACCGCTGCGATACCCTCCGGGTAGTGATGCGGTTGGGTGTAGGTGGCGCGATCCTCGATCCGTTGCCTGTCGAACAGGACCAGGTCGGCGGCGTACCCTTCCCGGATCAGCCCGCGGTCGGCGAAGGCGAACTGGGAGGCTGCGAGCGAGGTCATCTTGCGCACGGCCTCCTCGAGCCGGAGGACCTTCATGCGGCGCACATAGTAGCCGAGGACGCGCGCGTTGTTGCCGTAGCCGCGCGGGTGCGGCATGCCTTCGCCCAGGGCCAGCACGCCGCTGTCCGAACCGAACGACACCTCGGGGTGGCGCATGAAGCGCCGCAGGTCGTCCTCCGACATCAGGTGGTACACCATGCCGGCGCCTCCCTGCAGCATCAGCTCGCGCGCCGTTTCCAGCTGCGCATCGCTCGAGCTCTCTCCCCTCCTCTGGAGCGCGATCTCCTTGAGCGAAAGTCCTTCCAGCGACCGGTCGGCACGGCAGGAGGCCACCACCGCCCAGGAAAGATCGCGGAAACCGCGGCCCCGGAGCATTTCCACCATCTCGGGCTTGATCCTCTCCCAGACTGCGGAATCGCTCAGGCGGCGGCCGATTTCCTGCTGCCCTCCTTCGAGCGCCCACGCCGGGAAGCGGATCGACAGGCTCGAGCTCGCGGCCGTGTAGGCATACTGGTCGGCCTGCACCGTCACGCCGCGCGCCCGCGCGGCATCGATCATGGCCAGCACCCGGCGGCTGCGGCCCCAGCGGCTCGGGCTGTCGATCTTGATGTGCGAGATCTGCACCGGGCAGCGCGCGCTCTCGCCCACGCGGATCGCCTCCTCGACCGCCTGCTCGATCGCGGTCCCCTCGTTGCGCAGATGCGAGGCGTAGATGCCGCCGGCCGCGGCCGCCACCCGCGCCAGCTCGACTATCTCGTCGGTGGCGGCGTAGGCGCCCGGCACGTACTCCAGGCCCGTCGAAAGGCCCACCGCCCCCTCGCTCATGGCGCGCGCCACCAGTTCCTTCATGCGCGCCAGCTCCTCGGCCGTCGGGGCGCGGCGCTCGCCGCCCATGACGGCGCGGCGCACGCTGTTGTGTCCCACCAGGGTGGCGAAGTTGACCGAAATGCCGACCTCGCGAATCTTCCGGAACGCTTCCGCAACCTGCAACGTCGAGCCGCCGCAGTTTCCGGCCACCACGGTCGTCACTCCCATGCGCACGAAATTCTCCGCCAGGGGCGTCGAATCGATGCCGTCGGCGTGAGTGTGCACGTCGATGAAACCCGGAGCGACGATCAGCCCGGCGGCGTCGATGATCTCGCGCGCCGGCAGGCCGCCCAGGTCGCCGACCTTGACGATCATGCCGCCGCGCACTCCCACGTCGGCCCGGAAAGCCCTCCTGCCGCTGCCGTCGACGACCGTGCCGTTGCGGATCGCAAGGTCGAGCGCTTCCTGCGACCGTGCGGCCCGAAGCGCCGGCACGAGAAGAAGCGCGGCGAGTAGAAAGGTCCGTTTCATTTCCCCGAACTCCCGTTCGCCCGGGCCGGCGGCCCGGGCTCACCTGGCTGCATCCATGTCGTTGTAGTTGAGAATGGCGTTGAAGAGCATGTTGAATTCGCCGTGATTCTGCCAGCGGTAACAGGGATTGGTGGCGAAAATCACCACCCGTCCCCTGCCCACGGGCACGTCGAGGATCGCGGGCCGTTCCCGCACCTCGGAGGGATTTCTCATCAGGCCGCTCAACACCGACTTCTCTCCTCCGGCGAACCGCATCAATACCTGCCGGCCTCGGTCCTCCTCCGGAAGGTCGAGGAGCGGGCCGTTGGCATAGCGCACCGGGATCGTTTTCCGCTCGTAGCCGTAGAAGACAGGGTGGTCGCCGCGCAGGATCTCGGCTTCGACGATGGGCCCGGGAGCATAGAATTGCGCGGATGGCCGGCTCGCGTTGACCCGGCGCGTGAGGCCGAACTCGGGCGCCAGGAAGCTGGCGGCGCCGAGCGTGATCAGAACGCCCCCGTCGCTCACGAACCTTTGCAGCTCGAGCAGCCCCTCGAGCCCCATGCCGCCGGAGATGTCCTCCGATTCGCCGTACATCCCGAGAAAGCGGAACTGCTCGGTGCGCGTGTAGGCCAGCGGCCGGCCGCGGCCCTCGATGTCGTAGACGATCCTCTTGCCGCTCCCTCCCTGGCTGGGGATGACGATGACGTCGTAGTCCGCGCGCAGGCCGCCGCGCCGCACGCGTTCCTTGAAGATCAGATCGTAACCCACCTCGAACCTGTCCAGTGCATGGCGCACCCAGCCGACTTCCTGGGTGCCGCCCCAGGTGCTGAAAACCGCGAGCCGCGGCAGGTCCAGTTCATGGCCCGCGATGGCGCCGGGCGGATCGGCGACTGCGGTAAGCCCGAGCGACTCCACCGCGCTGCGGATGCGCTCGAAGGCCGCGCCGCCCGCCTGCACGATAAAGGATCCGGCGGGAAATTCCGCACCCGCAGCCTGGAAGGGCTTTTCCGCCGCCCGCACCGCCAGATCCCTGAGGCGATAGCGCAGCGTGATCATGTTGTTGGAGCCGTAATGGGCGACGGCGAAGGTGCCCGCCCCCGGGCCGCCGCGCAGCACGCCGGCCGCCTCGGCCGCCTTGAGCGGCTCCAGCGGCAGATCGAGCACCGAGCGGTCCGAGATCTCCCGGACATCGCTGCGCGTCATCAAGCCCATGGTCCACGCCGTGTCGTCGTAGGTGCGCAGGTTCGGGTCGGGGAACTCCTGCTTCTCGAGCAGGATCTTGGCCAGGCGCCCGTAAGGCTGATCGAGCTTCACCACGTAGGAGCCGGCCGGGAACGTGCCTTCCTTGAGCTTGATCTCGCGCGCGCACTTCCCGACCTCGATCCCCTGAAGCAGCAGGAGCTCGATCAACGTGCGCACGCGCGTCATGTCGCGCTGGCCGGCGGGGATGACATAGCCGTGCGGGGCGTTCTTCCTTCCGGCCTCCACCGAGTTGCGGCTCTTGCGGTAGAAATTGTCGAGCACGACCCCGGGGAACGCCGCCGTGAGCTGCAGGGCGCACAGCACGCCGGTCTGCGCGTAATTGATATTGTTGCGCATCGACCATTCGGTTTCCCTGTAAGGCGGAAGCGGCCGGTACCACTCGCGCTGCGTCTGCGGGCTGGGCCTGCCGGGCGCGCTCTCGAGCTTGCGCTTCATGGTCGTGGCGCCCCCGTTGCCGAAGACTTCGTACATGCGCAGCATGCCGTTGTGATTGGAGGACATGAACCCGAGGTAGCCCGGAGACCACATGTCGACGAAGGCGTGCGTCCACACTCCCGGCATGCCGTACTTGGTCATCTGGGACATCTCGAAGTTGGCAAACCAGGGAAGCTCGCCGTACAGGATGGGGTCGAGCGTAGGGTTCTGCGGGGCCTGGCCGCTGAAGGTATACAGGTAAGGGAGCGACTCGTGGATGTCGTGCATGATCGGCGGGTGCCACTGCAGGTACCATTGCAGCAGCGCGCGCGTGGTCATCTGGGAATAATTGATATCGCGGTTGTTGTCGTGCAGCACGTATTTTCCCCAGTACGGCGGGCCGCCGACGCGTTCCCGTTCGTTGTCGATATCCACCAGGTGGCGGTAATACCAGTCGACATAGCGGTCGCGGCCGTCGGGCTCCGCCACCGGGGTGATGCTGACGATGATGCGGTCGCGGATCTCGCGGATCAGGGAGCTGTCTTCCACGGCCAGGCGGTAGGCCAGCTCCATCAGCATCTCGGGCGCGCCGGTCTCGCCGCTGTGCAATCCGCCCATGATGTGATAGATCGGCTTCGCGCGCGCGATGACGCCCCGCGCCTGCTCCTCGGTGATCTTCCTGGGATCGGCGAGCTCGGCCAGATAGCCGCGGTACGTCTCCAGCTCGCGGATCGACTGCTCGGAAGCGACGAACACGACCACGCACTCCCGGTCCTCGTCGGTCCTGCCGATCGGCAGCACGCGCACGCGCGGGCTGGCCGCCGCCAGCGCGCGATAATACCTGAGGATGTCCGCGTAATAGGTGAGTTTCTTGGGCGCGCCGATATGGTAGCCGAGCACTTCCTTCGGGCTCGGTACGCCCGCGGCCGCCGGCAGGTGATCCACGAGCGGGCTGAGAAATTCGGGGCGCGTGGTCCATTCGCGCACGAGGCGCGCAAATTCCTCATCGTGGGCCTGCGTCGCCGGGAGCGCGAGGCTTTGCGCCCAGGCGGCAGGCGCAGTGAGCAGCACGATGGCGACGGTAAGAACGGCGGTTCTGCCGCAAACGGGCCGGCCGGGCCCGCATGTGCGAATTCCATCAGGAAGCATGGCGTTTCCTCCGGGTAGCCGCGATCCGGCGACCGTATATCGGAGGCGCCCGCCGAAGTCAAGAAAAGTCCAGGTATCGCGGCGCTTCGGTCACCGCCGCGCGGGCCAGATCCGTCCCGGAGGGACGGAAGCCGGTAGCTCCAGGCGAGCGGAGCGAACCTGAAGATAAATAATAAACCCCGGTCTGCCGGCCCTCCGGGGCTCGACCGATCGACACGCCCCTTTCCGGAGGTTCGCCTTCGGCTCACCCCCGGCTACCAGCTCAGGGCCCCTCCGGGGCCGGGCCAGTGCCGGAGGCACGGCAGCGGGTAGCATCGGGTGAGCCGAAGGCGAACCCGGAGAAAAGCGGATCCGCCGACGCCAAGCCCCGGAGGGCCGCCGGAAACGCGTATCCAGGGCCCCTGCCGGGGCCGTCGGGCGGGTCGGGCACGCCGTGCCGGACCGAAACTGATCAGCAGCCCCTCGCCGAATGCCGAAAAGGTATCCATGGAGGGCGCGTTGGCAAAAGCGGGCGCCGGCAATGAGCCAAACCTTCTACGGAGGGCCTGCCGGCATTGCATCCATTACAGGGTGAGCTGGGATCCGAGGATGCCGCACGGCTGCGCGGCCCACGGCTTCAAATCCAGCAGGAATCCCGCCCAAGTCGTCTACGATGCCTCGGGACTCCCTTGCCAGCTCTTCATGCCCAGGGAAGCGCGCGACCGCGGCAAGAAATCCTCCTGCTGATCGCGTGCAACGACCTTGCTACTCGTCCAGGCGCGCCGCCAGGATGCCCTCAAGGCGCATGCGGCTGCGGCGCAGATGGATGGTCTTGCCCTTGGCTGCGTAAACCAGGCCGGGCCTGGCTCCCTTGGGCTTCCGGATATCTTTGACGTGCACCATGTGGACATCCGCGCTCGGCGCATCCTTCTGGCTGGAATAATGGACCGCGAGCTCGCAGGCCTCCAGCAGAGCGTCGGGGGGAATGTCTTTCCTGCCTTCCGTTCGCAGTATCACGTGGCTTCCCGGGTATCCTTCCAGATGGAAAAAGAGATCGTTGCCGCGCGCCAATCTGCGCGTCAGATAATCGTTGCCCTCGTCGCTCTTGCCGACCCAGATCTCCAGCCCGTGCGAGCTGCGAAAGCGCCGGGGGAGGAGGCGGGCGGGCGTATCCTGCCGGCCGCCCGCCCCGGCCGAAGTCGCGCGCCCGGCCGCGGGCGACGGCCGGCGGCGCCCGAGCAGCCGGCGCAGCCGCGGGTGCTGCGCCAGCTCCTGGAGGTTCGCCTCAGAGGCGCGCAGCTTCTCCTGCAGGGCCTCGAGCTCCTCCAGGTCTTCGCGCACGATTTCCATCTGTCGGCGGATCGCCTCGATGCCGCGCAGCTCCTTGCGATAGCGCTTGAAGCAGGCCTCGAGATTGGCCGCAGCCGAGAGGCGCGGGTCGAGGGGGATGCGCACTTCCTCGCCGGTCTCGTAGTCGGTGACCGTCACCGAATCGGCTCCCGGCCGGATCGCGCCCAGCGCCCCCTTGAGCAGTTCTCCCCTGCGCCGGTATTCCTCGGCGTGGAGCGCCGCACCCAGGTCCTCGGCCAGGTTCGCGGCTTTTTTCCCCAGGAATTCGATCTCCTTGTCGAGCGCCTGTTCGATCCTGCGCGCCAGGCGTTCGCGCGCCTTCGCCTCCTCGAACTCGGCGTAGCTTCTCTCGACGGTTTCCAGGTAGAAATCATCGGGGACTCCCGCCCAGCGCTCGCTTCCCTGTGAGCGCAGCTGCGACGGCGGATCGATCCAGGGAGCGCCGACGACGAGTTCCGGCCGCGTGTCCGCCGGCCGTCGCATCGCGAACAGCAGAATGCCGCCGCTCCCGAGCAGATAGACGTTGCTGCGTCGGCCGAAAATGGAAAAAACCAGCCTGAACTCGCCCTCGCGCGCGCGCAGGGCTATCTCGAGGCGGCGGTCGCCGGCGGCGGCCGCCGCGCCGGCGAAGGCTGCTCGGCCCAGGTGCGCGCGCAGGTACTGCGCGAAGGCAGGCGGCACGGCCGGCGCCGGCGGGGCCTCGGCAAGCAAGCCGGGCCGTGCAAACTCCGGGTGGCAATTCAGGGAAAGGTGGAGGGTGCCCTGCGGCGAATGGAAGGTGATGACCAGCCGGAATTCGTCCCGCTGCACGATGCGCTGGACGATGGCGCCCGCCAGGCGCTTGTCGAGAACGCGCGCCGCGCGCTGCAGCTCGCACAGGCTGATCTCCCCGATACCTGCCACGCCTTCATTATATATCGCCGGCTGAGGCGCCACGGCAGGTCCGGCCCGCTGCGTCGCCTTCCCCGTGATCCGCAAAGCACAGCATGGCGCTGATGGTAAAATCGGCCGTGTTCGAATTTCCCAGGGACTTGCCCTGTCGGGGCCGGCAGGGAGAGCGTCATCGGCTGCAACATCATGCATGCCGAGAAGGAGCAGGGAAGCGGACCGATAGGCAGCGGCGCATACACGGCGCGGCCCGGCGATTGCCTTTCCAGCATCGCCTACCGGCACGGCCTGACATGCCGGGGATCTAAAACGCGGCGACGCGGGGCGCGCTCGTGCGCGAACACGGCAGCTGGCGCACCGATGACAGCGGCGGAAGGAGCAACCGGCAATGGCGGATGAAGAACGGCGGCACTGCGCGGCTCGCGGGACGCCGAACACCATGGACTCGGGGGCCGAGTTCTGGGGGCTGCGCGTCGTGCAGGACGTACCCACACTCGAGGGCAGCCGCGAGGATTGCGAGTTCTATCAGGGAGATCTCGAGGAGCGGGAAGCCGGGAGGGCCTACGCCGGCACCAACCAAGTCAATCCCCTTTATCGCTCCGGCGCGCAGGCTGCGGGGCCCGACGCCATCCCGATGTGCGCCAAGGAAAACGGAGAGGTCCCGGCCGGGGCGGCCTACCGCAATCGCATCTATCGCCTGCCGCGCGAGGGAAACCGCAGCCGCTTCGTGCTCGATCTGTTCAACAACCGCGAGGCCAAGGAGTCGGCCTCGGGCATCAACGCCATGCTGCGCAAGATGGTGATGCTCGCTCCCACGCGCACCAACACCTGGGCGGTGCGCCGCAGCGGCCAGTTCAGCTACGGCTCTTCGGTGAGGATCCGCAGCGGCCCCTTTCCCGCAGAACAAATCCTCGTCAAATGTCATGTCTACATCCGCAGCGGCAACCGCTATACCAACGTTCTGAATTATTTCCCCGCCCAACCCACCGATCCGCTTCCGGACGATTCCGATGAATACCGGCGCTGGAAGAATATGGGCAGCGACCGCACCGACCTGGACCGCAACGGGCGCATCACGGGCGAGAGCCAGAACCGCATCGAACCCGGGATCAACCATCTGGTGGTCGTCCTGAGTCCGCAGGTCGACGGGTCGATCCGGATCGAGGAGGTCTATCTGGATGGCGATCGCATGGTTGTGGAGTAGGCGCCGGAAGCGCCGCCGGCTCCTTGCGCGCACCATCCACCTGGGCGCTCTCGCCGGCGCACTTGCGGCGGCATTCCTTTGCTGCGGGAAACGGGAGGATAGAAAGCATATGAACACCAGTCCGCCTGCCGGCATCGTTTTCACCAAGGAACTGCAGGGAAGATTGCACGCGCCACCGTTTTTCTGGCGCAATTTTGCGCCCGATGCGGCATGGGTCGTGGGTTACCTCGCGATCGAAGAAGACGGCACCGGGCGCGGCGCGACAACGGCGGTTCGCATCCTGGACCGTTCCGGCAAGCCCATTGCATCGTTCGTCCTGAACGGCGCTCAGGTGGCTGCCGGGCATCAAATCGCTGTCGGTGATCTCAACCGCGATGGGAAGGACGAACTGATCGTCCTCGACCTTGCCGGCCGCGTGCATGCGTGCGGCGCGGACGGCAAGCCGCTGCCCGGCTTCCCCACCCCTCCTTCGGAGATGAGGGTTCTGACGGGCCCTCCTTTGATCCGCGACATCGACGGGGACGGCCGTGAAGAGATCGTCCTCCTGGGTGCCGACCAGCCGCTCACCGGATCGAAGAGCATGCTCGCGGCTTTCGATGCCACGGGCCTGCCTTTGAAAGGTTACCCCATCGGGCTCGAGCCGCCGGCGATCTCACCGCCCGTGACCCTGCGCCCTGCGCCCTCGGGGCCTTGCGCCACCGCGTTCTGCCGCAAGGACGGCTCGATCTGGCTGTGCGACGCCGCCGGGCGGATGGCACGGATCGGCTCCGTGCCGGCGGAGCACTCGGCGCGGCTGCGCCTGGCCGCGGCCGACGTCGACGGCGACGGCGCCGACGAACTGCTGTTCGTGCACGGCGATGCCGCCATCCAGTGCGCAAGCGCTTCGGGCAAGCCTTGTGCCGGCTGGCCCTTGTCGTTGCGCGATCTGGTTCTGACCGCCCTGGTGTCGGGCACCACCGAAGAAGGCGCTCCTCTGATATGCGCCTACGACGGCAGGATCCAGCAGCTCGTTTTCTGGAACCGCGCCGAAAAATTGCTGTGGCCCAGCCCGCTTCCGGCAGGCCCGGCCAAGATCCCCGTCCAGATGGCGGCTGTGGAACCGGCCGGCGTGCACGGCAGTCTTATCGTGGCTGAGCTATGCACGCCCGAAGGAGAGGCCGATGTCGATCCCGTCTTCGATCGGCAAGCCTCCCCCGAAACCAGGGCCGAGTTCGAGCGCTTCAGCGCGGCATTGCGGAAAAGCTACGGGCAGAGCGCGCCCCTCACGCCGGGACAGGAAGCCGAGATCGCAAGGGACCTGCGCGAATACAAGCGCGACCTGCTCGTCGACCAGCTGGGAGAGCAAAGGACGGCGGAGCTGCTGTCCGTCGGATCCGGCACCGAAATATGGGTCCTCGATTCGAAAAGGAAGCCCCTCGAGGGAATGCCGATCACCTTCCGGTCGCAGTATCCCTTCCTGGACCGGACGGAAAGAGTCGCCGCGATTCCGGCTCTCCTGTCGGATCCGTCCTCCGGGCAACTGCTCATGCTCGTCGGCATGAACGGCCGGGCGGCCGATCCGGGGAAGATTCATCTTATCCGCTTGAAATGACGCAGGACCGGACGCGATTCTTTGGAGGGAGTGGACCGTGCCGGGAACGATCACGCACTTTTGGATTTTCCGCGAGACCCTGAGACGCCTGCCCGAGCGGGGCGTGATCGCGGAAATGAAGCAGAGCAACGAGGCTCTCGAGGCCCGGCTGCGCCGCGACCACAGCCGCTGGCGCTCGCATTACAACTACGCCGACTATGCTTCGGACTCCCTGCTGGCGAGTTACGGCTATCTCGGAGCCGCCGGACCCGACTTGTTCCTCGCCCCCGATGATTCCTTCGACGCCATGGGTCACATCGACGGCATCGAGCTTTCCGACCTCATGCATTACAACAAGGCCGGATCGTTCATCATTTTCTTTCTCAGGCGCATCAAGCGGTCAATGATTCTTTCGCACAGCTCCACGCGCAACATGCGCTATGCCCTGCGGCTCGCCTACTGCATCGGACACATCACACACATCGCCGCCGACGTCTGCATCCACCCGCTGGTCAATACCATGGCGGGCGCCTACCACACCAACACGCCAAGACAGTTCGAAAACAGCGAGGGCGGCAATCCGATCGACATCTTCATGATGCACCACAAGATCGAGCACTACCAGGACTCCTACGCCCGGACCGAGTTCTTCCAGAACGAGGCCCGCCTGCCCGCCGACGACTGGGAGATGCTCGCTTTTCCGCGCACCGCCTGCCTGCACATCGACAGCAGCGCCGCCAACCGCTTCATCGTGCGCGAGCTGGAAGACTTCTATCACTACCGCGCCGACACCCTCTACGGCCGCTTCACCCGCGACGAAGAAGGCGGCAAGATGGACTATTTCTTCGACACGAGCGCGGCATCGAACGTTTCGTTCCGCAACTATTACATCAACATCATCCCGTCGATGGAGCGCATGCGCAGGGAGCACGATGCGCAGAACCGGTCCGACCTGGAGACGGTCGTCCAACCGCCCGTTTTCCGGCGTTTCGTCGCGCAGGCCATCGAGCTGGCCGCCGCCATGGCCGGCGAAGCGATCTCGTACCTTTACGACGACAACACGTACGACAACGCGGATCCCGAGGAAGCGCTTCAGATGTACCAGGAGAAGCGGCAGACCTTCAGGCTCCTGCGCCAGGCATGGAACCTCGACTGCGGGCTCGGCTTCCGCTTCGAAGCCTCGCCCGATACGGCGAGCTTCACGGCCGGAAACAAAACCCTCCATTTGCCTCTGGTGATGCGTGCCGGCAGTCCCGAGCTTTCCGGGTAACGGATCGGCATCCACTCCCCTGCGATCTCCTTGGGTCGACCACGGTTGCGCATCTTTCCGGCCGGTGGCATACTCGGCGCAGCCGTTGCTCAAGGGGGGAACGCCACCATGCGCGCAAGGAGAGCTCGAACATTTCGGCTGTGGTTCGTGACAGCAGCGCTTCTTTGCCAGGGCTCGTGCGCCAGAAACCCGGTCACCGGCGGACGGCAGCTCGCGCTGATCAGCGAAGGCCAGGAGATCGCCATCGGCCGGGAGTCGCATCCGGAAATTGTGGCGGAATTCGGCATCGTGGAAGACCAGGCCCTGCAGAGCTACTTCAGCGGAATCGGGCTCGAGATCGCCCGGGTTTCCCACAGGCCGGAACTGCCGTGGACCTTCACGGTGCTCGACTCTCCGGTAGTCAACGCTTTCGCCCTGCCGGGAGGATTCATTTACCTGACGCGCGGCATTCTGGCCCACATGAACAACGAAGCCGAGATGGCCGCCGTGCTCGGGCACGAAATCGGCCACATCACCGCGCGCCATTCCGTGACCCAGATTTCCCAGCAGCAGCTGCTGGGCTTCGGCCTCGGCCTCGGCTCGATCTTCTCGCCCACGTTCCGCCGACTGAGCAGCCTCGCGGAAACTGGACTCGCGATCATGATGCTGAAATACAGTCGCGATCACGAACGGCAGGCCGACCAGCTCGGCATCCAGTACATGGCGCAGGCGGGCTATGATCCCTCACAGATGAGCCGATTTTTCCAGCTTTTCGTCGGCATGAGCGCCGGCGAAGGCGACGCCATCCCCGACTGGCTTTCGTCGCACCCGGCACCGCCGGACCGGCTCGAAACCACGGCGGCCGCCGCGGAAAAAATCCGCCGGGAAAACCCGGGCCGCCAGTACAAGATCAACGCCGACCCGCTGATGGCACACATCGACGGCATGGTCTTCGGGGAGAACCCGAGAGAGGGTTTTGTGCAAAAGAATCGTTTCCTTCACCCCGACCTGCGCTTCCAGTTGGATTTCCCTCAAGGATGGGCGGTCCGGAATACCAGGAGCTCGGTCACATTCGCGGCGCCGGGCGAAAAGGCCGTGATGCAGCTGACGCTCGTGTCGCCGACTGAAGCACAGACTCCGGAGGCTGCAGGCGCGGCCGTCGCGCGCCGGGAAGGGATCCGGCTCATGGACGGCTCCTCGCTTCGCATCAACGGCAACGCCGCTTACATGGGCCGATATCGGGCGCAAACAGATTCGGGGACTATCGAAATCCTGGCTGCGTTCATCTCATATGGAAACAACATCTACCGGCTGGCCGGAATGACCCCGACCGCCGCATATTCATCGTATGCGCAGCCCTTTGAAAGTTCGATGCGCAGCTTCCGCGAGCTCAGCGATGCGCGCATCCTCTCGGTCCAGCCGGACCGCATCCGGATCTACAGGGCCCAAAAGGGACAGACACTGCGCAGTATCGCCCAAGCGCAAGCTCCAACGAGAACAACCCTGGAGGAGCTGGCTTTGCTCAACCGCCTCGATCCCGACCAGGCCTTGAGCGCAAATGCTCCCGTCAAGCTGATCCGGCCAGGAAGATGAGGGCTCATGCGACCCGCGGTCGAACAAAGCGCGCTCGCCGTAAGGGATTCCTGCGGCGGCCATCCTGAGGACGCGCCGGCCACGGAGGCGGAATGAGCCCGAGGCGCGGCGCCGGCAAGTGGCTGCTCGCCGGTGTTCTACTGCTTGCCGGCCTGGCGGCGCTCGGGCCGGCGGGTGATTTCGCGCTCACCTTGCGCCTGTTGCGCGGTCTCTATGCGCTCGCGCGCGGGCATGCGGCGCAGGGTCCGCCGGTGGTCGAAACTCGAATCCGGCGCACCATGGCGGGCCGGGAAGTCGAAGCCGTCCTCTACCGGCCGGCAGGTTCGCCCGCCGGGCGCGCCGTCGTTCTCGTCCCGGGGGTCAGCGAGCTCGGCTGCAATCATCCGAGGCTGGCGGCCCTCGCCCGCATTCTGGCGGGCAACGGCTTTCTGGTCGTGACGCCCGACATCCCTTCCCTGCGCGAATTCCGCATCGAGCCCGAGGCCGTGGAGGCGATCTCCTTCTGGCATGTGCAGATGCGATCGCTGGAGGGCGGCAGCCGTGTCGGAAGCAGCGGGCTGGCGGGCATTTCCTTTTCCGGAACGCTGGCGTTGATCGCGGCGGCGCAAGCGGAAGCAGGCCATGCGCCGGCATTCGTCCTCGCCGTGGGCGCATACAGCGATCTCGGTCGCTGCATTCGATGGTGGTTGGAGCCCGGACCGGTCACGGCCGCACCGGGAAATTACCCGACGCGGTATTACGGCCGATGGGTCGCGATGCTGGCCGCGCTGGACCTGCTGCCCGAGGGGAACGACCGGCGGTATCTGGCGCAGCTGCTTCGCAGCCTCCTGCTGCAAAAGGAGGCGCCGCCCGAATCCGGGCGCATCGGCGGCGAGGCGGCGCGCTGGCGCCGGTTTGCATGCGCGCGCGAGGACGAAGGCGATCCGCAGCTCGCGCAGCAAATCCTGGCGCATCTGCTCGCGCGCGACGCCGCGCGCCTTTCGCCCGATCAGGCTGCGGCCGAGATCGCGTGTCCCATATTCCTGGCCCACGGGGCATACGACGATTTGATTCCCCCGGCCGAAAGCCTGGACCTCGAAAGGAAGATCCTGCGCGCACCCTGCCATCTGATCATCAGCCCCTTTCTCACGCACACCCATCCGGCCGAGCACGAACCCGGCGGCTGGGAAAAAGCGCGCGCGTCGCTCCGGATGTCGCTCTTCCTCTACCGCCTGGTGCGCGCGACGCGCTAGCCGCTTCGCAGAGTCTCGGGCAGCCGCGGATTCCCTTTTGCGGCCGCAGTACGCTCGGCTAGAATGAATTTTTACGGGCGAGGGCGATCGATGTCGGACGTCTACGCGGTAATCATGGCCGGGGGGCGCGGCGAACGCTTCTGGCCGTTGAGCACGGAGGATCTGCCCAAGCCTTTCGTGCGCCTCCTGGGTCCCCGGACCATGCTCCAGGAGACCGCGGAACGCCTGCAGCCGCTCATCCCGCGCGAACGCATCCTGATTTCCATCGGAGCCGTGCACGAAGCCCTCGCTCGCGGGCAGTTGCCCGGTCTGCCCCCGGAGAATTTCGTCGTGGAGCCGGTCGGGCGCGACACCTCGGCCTGCCTGGGATTCTGCGCCCTGCATATCGAGCGCCGCGACCCGCAAGCAGCCATGCTCGCCGTGCCGGCGGATCACCACATCGCCGACGGCGAGGCCTTCCGGCGCACGCTGCGCAAGGGCATGGAGAACCTCTCCGGCGCCACCGCCGTGGTTTTCGGCATCCGCCCGGCGCGGCCCGACACAGGCTACGGCTACGTCGAAGCCGGCGCGGCCGCGGGTGCCGGCGAGGCGCTCCCGGTGATCCGCTTCGTGGAAAAACCGGATGCCCGGACGGCCGCGCGCTACCTGGCAGCCGGCAACTTTTACTGGAACAGCGGCATGTTCCTGTGGCGCAACACCACGCTGCTCGAACTCTTCGCCCGGCACATGCCCGATACCTACCGCGGCCTGGAGCGAATCCGCTCGCTCATGAACGGCCCGCACCCGCCCGGCGAGTTGGCAAAGGTTTACGCCGCGCTGCCGCGCATTTCGGTCGATTACGGCATCCTGGAAAAGGCCTCGGGCCTGCGGCTCGTGCCCGCCGAATTCGACTGGGACGACATCGGCAACTGGACGGCGCTCGAGCGCATACTTCCTGCCGATGCGCAGGGCAACGTCGCCGTCGGGCCGCTGCATGCACTCGAGGCCGACGGCTGCATCACGTACTCCGACGCCGGCACGGTGGCACTGTTCGGCGTTTCCGGCCTGGTGGTCGTACAGGCGCGCGGCCGCGTCCTGGTTTGCCCCAAGGAAAAGGCGGCGGAACTGAAGCGCCTCGTCGGCGGCCTGGATCCCGAGCGACGATGACCCGCGCTTACAAGATCGCCTTTCGCCGTATACCGGGATTCTCGCGGATATTCCTGCAGTATCTCGACCTCGACCCCGCCGCCCTCGCTTTCTATCAGGTCGCGCCCGCGCCGGAGGCGCTCTTCGACAAAGCCCGCGAGATCGCGGGCCGCGCGCACTTCCCCCGCAAGGAAATGGCGGCGATTCTGCGCCGGCAGAACCGGGCTTTCGGCTGCGGCGCGCCCACGCTCGAAAACATCGAAGCCCTGGCCCTCCCGGGCAGCGTGGCCGTGCTCACCGGACAGCAGGTCGGCCTTTTCACCGGTCCGCTCTACACGATATACAAGGCCCTGACCGCGATCCGGCTGGCGGCGGAGCTGAAAGACCGGGGGGTCCCGGCCGTGCCGGTCTTCTGGATGGACACCGACGATCACGACCTCGCGGAGGTCGCCCATGTCTACATGCGCGCGCCCGACGGACGCGCCGAGCGCCACGACTGGGGGCGGCGTCTCTTCGGTGAAGCCCATACGCGCGCGCGGCCGGTCGGCGCGCTCGCTCTCCCGGAGGCGATCGGCGAATGCCTCGCGGAATACGCCGGCTGCTGGCCGGCCGGACCCGCGGCCGCCGAACTCCGGCAGCAGCTGGAAGCCGCCTACGCTCCGGGACGCACGCTTGCAGAGGCCTTCGGCAGAGCGCTCCACAGCCTCCTCGGAGATCGGGGGCTGGTTCTCTTCGACCCGATGGATGCGGAGGCCAAACGCTTGGCCGCGCCGGTCTTCGAGACGGCGATCGCCGAGGCCGATTTCCTGCGCGCGTCCCTGCTCGAACGCGGCCGCGCGCTGCATGAAGCCGGCTTTCACGGCCAGGTGCGGGTGGCGCCCGATTCGACACTGCTCTTCCTGCGCTGCGACGACGAAAGGAAAGCGGTGCTCCGAGACGGATACGGCTTCGGCCTGCGCAATTCGGAACTGCGCTGGACCGCGGAGGAGCTGCTCGAGCTGGCGCGCCGCGAGGCGGAGCGCTTCAGCGCCAACGTGCTGCTGCGCCCCGTCGTCGAGGACCACCTCTTCCCCACGGCCGCCTATGTGGGCGGGCCCGCGGAAATCGCCTATTTCGCGCAAGCCGAGCCGCTCTACCGGCGCTTCGGCCGCCCCATGCCCGTTGTATGGCCGCGCGCCGCTTTTACGCTGCTCGATGAAGATTCCGCGCGGCTGATCGAAGAGCGCGGGCTTTCATTCGAAGACGTCCTCCAGGGAGAGGACCGCGTCATGGACGCGATCGGGCGCACCTCGGAATTCTCCGAGGTCGCCTGGCTTATCGGCGATCTGCGGGAGATCATCGAGAAGGGTCTCGCTGAGCTGCGCCCGGACGCCGTTGCGCTGGACTGTACGCTCGGCGCCGCCCTCGACACGGCCCGGCGCAAGATGCTTCACAACCTCGAGCGGCTGCCCCGCAGGGCGGCTCGGATGGAAAGCATGCAGGACGCCGAGCTCCGGCAGGACGCCTCGCGGCTGCTCGACGCCTGCCGCCCCGGCGGCATCCTGCAGGAGCGGGTTTTCGGCATCCATCCATATCTGGCGCGCTACGGGCCGGCGCTCATCGACGAACTCTACTCCCTGATACGAGCGGACGCCTTTTTTCACTACGTCGTGATTCCGGGCTGAGGGATTCCTCCGCGTGGGCTCGCCTCACTCCTTGTCGGGGTACATCAGGGCGTTGAGCAGAAACTTATAGGTGCCGTGGGACTGCGCGCGGTTCTGGCAGCGGAAGCCGATCAGTACGATGCGACCCTCCTTGTACCGGGTATCCACGACGGCCGCCTTGCGCGCGATCAGATCGCCGCCGAGCAGCCAGCCGCTCATCAGAATGTTGTCCTCGGGGTAGGTCGCGACCACCTTGCGGTCCCAGTTATAGGCCGGCATCGTGGTATCGAACGCCGGGCTGTTGACGAACATGGCCGCCGCCTGCTTCGGCATGCCGTAGCCGATCGGGGTCTCGTTGTCCACCAGGATGCGCAGGAGCGATGTGGGGCAGAAAAAGCGCGTCCGCTCGACGCCCTGCAGTATGTTGCGCGCCGGGGCCTCGAAATCGCCGATGGCGAGCTCGCAGGCGCCGTTGAGCGTCACCAGGATGCCGCCCTTCTCGACGAAGGCGACGAGGTTGTTGACGCCCTCCTGGCCGATTCCGCCTTCGTACTCGGGCGGCAGTCTCGGCTGCATCCCGCGGCCGCCGCGGGGTTCGGCGCCTCCCTGAGCCGCGCCGGGCCTGGTGCCCTTGATGGCGTTGGCGCTCTCGTCGGCGAAGACGATCACGTCGAGATCGGCTTTCAGGTCGGGCTTTTTCTCCTTCGTCCCGCGGATGTCATCATTGCGCAGCGTCTTGTAGGGAATGCCCATGTCGTCGAGCACGTAGCGCGTCCAACCCTCGTCCATGTTGCCGCGCCAGCTCTGGTACAGCCCGACGCGTTTCAGCCGCAGCGGCGCCCGCGCCGGAAGGTCGGCCTCGTCGAGTTCGGCGACGCCGGCATGGTATTTTTCCAGCAGCGCCGGCAGTGCCCTGGCGACCTCGGGGGAATTGCGCACGACGAAGCTTCCCGCGGGGATCTCGCCCCCTTTCTGCCGGACACCCCGGCCGGTGCGCCACACTTCGGCCTGGTTGCGCAGCAGCGCGTGCGCCACCGCATAGGAGGCATTCGCCTGCGAATTCAGCAGCAGATAGGCTCCCCGGCCCGTCCCGGCCGAAGCTCTGGGGTAGGTTACGGTCTTGACCGGCTCGAGTTTCGCCTCGAAGGGTTCGTCGATCTGATCGCACGCGACTCCCATCTGCAGCGGCAGCGTCCAGGCGGCATTGTCGTACGGCGGCACCGGGGGCCCGCCGGGATACTGGCGGATGTCGGGATATTTCTGCCGCTCCAGCAGCGCCCAGGCGTAGGTCTTGTAGGGCTGGTCCATGCGCACGACGAACGAGCCCGCCGGATAGAACCGGCCGCCGGCGACGAAGTCCGCAACGGCGCGGTGGATTTCGACGCCGCCCGTCATGAGCACTTCCAGCATCCTGAGCGCGGTGGCGTAGTCGTGCTGCCGTGCCGGGATCACGAACGCGTACGGCTGATTGCGGTCGACGTTGTATATCGAATTCCTGTACATCTGGTAGAAATTGGCGAGCAGGTCTTCTCTGTGCAACGCCGCGGTCTTGACCACGCTCTTCGAAAGCGTCAGCTCGTATTCCACGATGTCGCGCAGGCGCCACCAGCCGCCCGGCCAGGGATCGACGAAGTCCATGCGCTTCTCGTAGAACGATGCCGGCAGCTCGCTCGGCTCGATGTGGATGGGCGTGGCCACGCGCACGGAAGCCGCCTCGCTCAGGATGCCGATGACGTTGTGCAGCCAGGGCGTGTCGTCGCCGGCGCCGATGTACCAGGCCGTGTATGAGCGGCCGTTGACCACGCCGGAGCGGCCCGCCTTCTGCAGGTCGAAGGCCATGTTGGTGCCGACGAGGTTCACGCCGCGCCATACGAGCGGCTGGACGTTCGGCAGGGGCGGGTCCATGAAGGGCGGTACGAAAAGCCGCGCGCCCGTCGATCCCATCTGGTGCTCGTCGACCTGAATCTGCGGCAGCCAGTCGTGGTACAGGACCCGGGTGACGGCGCGGGTTTCGGAAAGGTTGTTCATGTAGAAGTCGCGGTTGTTGTCGTGGCCCGCATAGTGGTGGTACAGCCAGGGCATCGGGCCTCCCTCGTACTCCGTACCCACATACTTGCGGTACCAGTCGACCACCATCTGGTTGCCGTCGGGGTTGATGCTGGGCATCAGCAGCAGTATGACCTCGCTGAGCATGCGATCGGCATCGTAGGGCGTCCGGCCCGTAACCAAATCGTAAGCGAGTTCCATCGACATCTGCGAGGCCGCGATCTCCGTGGCGTGCACCGAGCAGGTGATGGACACGATCGCCTTGCCCTCACGCACGAGCCTGGCGGCTTCTTCCGGGGAGGTCGTGCGCGGGTCGCGCAGCCTGCGGGCGATTTCGCGGTAGCGGTCGAGCCGAGCAAGATTCTCGGGCGTGGAGATCACCGCCATGATCATGGGCTTCTTCAGGGTCGATTCGCCGATGGTCAGGAGCTTCATCTTCGGCGTCTCTTTGGCCAGCTTCTCGAAATAGGCCGTGATCTGGCCGTAGTCGGCCAGCTTGCGATCCGCCCCCACCTGGAAGCCGAGGAACTGCTCGGGCGAGGTCTGAGCGCCGAGAGTCCCGGCGGCAAGGAACAGGGAAAGCCATACGGTTGCGCCGCAGCACGATTTCTTCATCGGAACCTCCTGAAAGAATGTCGTAGGACCATCGCTCTTTATCACGCAGGCGGCATGCTGTCAAATGCTTGCGCTCGCCCGTATACCTGCGCGCCCGAGCGGCCGATGAGTTGATACATGAGGCCTCCGGCCGGCTGGGGGAAGGTCTGGCCGGAGTGCCTCGGGACAGCCGATGATCGAGCTTCCGGAAGAACTGCACGGCAGGCTGGAATCGTGCCGCACGCTCCCCAGCGTCCCGGGCGTGGTCATGAAAATCGTCGAGATGTGCGGCGACGACAACGTGAATTTCGGCCAGATCGCCCGGGTGCTGAGCCGCGACCCGGCCCTGGCGGCGGCCATCCTCAAGGTGGCCAACTCGGCCTATTACTGGGTGCGCTCGGAGGTCAAGACCGTCGATCGCGCGGTATGCACCCTGGGAATCAACGCCACGCTCAGCCTGGCGCTCAGCCTGTCGTTCGTCAAGGTGCTGCGCAAGCGGGAGCGACACGGCTTCGACCATTCCTCCTACTGGCAGCGCTCGGTCATCACCGGAGTGGCGGCCCGTTCCATGGCGCGCTGGTCCTCGGTCTTCAACCGCGAGGAGCTTTTCCTGGCGGGATTGCTCCAGGACATCGGCATGCTGGTCCTGAGCGAGGCCATCCCCCAGAAATACGGCCCTCTGGTCGCCGCGGCGCAGCGCAGCCACCGCCGCCTGATCCTGCTCGAAAAAGAAGAACTCGGGACCGATCACGCCTCGGTCGGCGCATGGCTGCTGGAGCGCTGGAACCTACCCGAGGATCTGCGCCTGTCCCTCGTCTTCAGCCACGAGCCCGAAAGCAACCCGCGGCCGGACAAGACCGAGCTCGTGCGGACGGCCGCCCTCGCGGGCGAGATCGCCGAGATCTGGAGCAACCCGGACACCGTGAGCGCGACCGCCGAGGCCCGAGAGGCTTCGGCCGTCCTCCTCAAGATGTCCTCGGAGAACTTCGACCAGGTGATCCAGGAGACGGCGAAATCCCTGCCCGAAGTCACGGCCTTTCTCAACGTCGATTTCGGCGGGGAGGAACGGATCACCCAGTTGCTCGACCAGGCGCGCGAGGCCTTGATATATCTCAATCTGAAGATCCAGCAGCAGATGCACCAGATCCAGACGATGGCGCTGCACGACGGGCTCACCGCCACGCACAACCGCGGCTATCTCGAGGGGATTCTCCCGCAGTACTTCGAAAAGGCACGCCAGCTCGGCCAGCCGCTCAGCGTCATATTCATCGACCTCGACGACTTCAAGAGAATCAACGATACCTACGGCCACCAGGTGGGAGATTCGGTTCTCGTGGCCGTGGCCGGCCTGCTCAAGGCCGCCATGAGGGCATCCGACATCGTCGCGCGCTACGGCGGCGAGGAGTTCGTATGCATCCTGCCGAATGCCGACGAGAACGCCGTCCGCATGGTGGGCGAGCGGCTGCGCAACGCCATCGCCTCGAAGCCCGTGATCGTGGAGGGCAAGCTGGGCGTGGCGGTGACCGCCTCGCTCGGCTGCGCCACGCTTTCCGCAGAGCACTCGTACGAGACCCCGCGGGCCATGCTGGAGGAAGCGGACCGCTGCCTGTATGCCGCCAAGCAGCGCGGGCGCAACCGTGTCGTTCTGCCCGCCGATCTGGCCCGACAACCGGCTGAGGCATAGAAGCCGGCCGGCACCGGGCTCCCGACAGGAGGCGGCCCTGCCCCGCAAAGCCTTGCCGCCCGCAGCCCGGATAGCCGCCTTTGGGAGATCGCCGCCGGGCGTGATAGAATTCGCGCGAAGCTCGACCCTCTGTCGAACAAGGCTGAGGTCTCCGGCCGCCGCAGCGGTGCGGTCGGGACGGGTCGGGTTTCGGGGTTGAGTAGCCTGTCACCGAAACTGGAAAGGTAGAGCGTATGAATTTCATGGTTGCGGCGTGTGCGGTTATTTCGGCGGCGATCCTGTCGTTCGTGTCCGCCATGGCGGGGGCAGCGGGGGAGCCCGCGGCACAAGCCGCCAAGAATCCGATCGTCATCATCGAGACCACCATGGGGGATATCACGGTCGAGCTTTTCAAGGACAAGGCCCCCAAGACCGTGGACAACTTCCTCGCCTACGTCAATTCCGGCTTTTACAACGGCACCATCTTCCACCGCGTGATCAAGGGCTTCATGATCCAGGGCGGGGGCTACTCGTTCGATCTCAAGCCCAAGCCCACGCTGCCGGCGATCCCGAACGAGTCCAAGAACGGCCTTTCGAACGTGCGCGGCACGCTCGCCATGGCGCGCCAGAACGACCCCAACAGCGCCACCTCGCAGTTCTTCATCAACACCGTCGATAACAAGCGCCTCGATTATCCCGCATACAACGGCGGCTATGCGGTATTCGGCAAGGTGATCGCCGGCATGGACGTCGTCGACAAGATCGAAAGCCTCCCGACGGCCGCCAAGGGCGTGTTCGAAAATCTCCCGACCAAGACGGTCGGCATCAAGACCATCCGGATCAAGAAATGAAATCCTGATTCCGGCGGCAGCTCACCGGCGTGCGATGGCCTACCGGGTCAAAGAGATCTACTACACATTGCAGGGCGAGGGCGCGAATACGGGAAGACCCGCCGTTTTATGCCGCTTCTCCGGCTGCAACCTCTGGTCCGGCCGGGAAGAGGACCGGGCGGCGGCCCTCTGCGGCTTCTGCGACACGGATTTTGCGGGCACCGACGGCCCCGGGGGCGGAATCTTCGCCTCGCCCGAAGCCCTGACGGCCGCCGTCGCCGAGCAATGGCCCGCCGCCGGGTTCGGCCTGCGTCCTTTCGTCGTCCTGACCGGCGGCGAGCCCCTGCTCCAGGTCGACCGGCAGCTGCTCGATGCGCTGCATCGGATGGGTTTCGAGATCGCCGTCGAAACCAACGGAACCCTCGATCCCCCGGCCGGAATCGACTGGATCTGCGTCAGCCCGAAGGCCGGCGCCCCGCTGAGAATCCGCCGCGGGGACGAACTCAAGCTGGTCTATCCCCAGCGCGGCCTGGAACCGGAGGCGTTCGAGGACCTGGAATTCCGCTATTTTTATCTGCAGCCCATGGACGGGCCGGCGCGCGCTGCCAATACCGATCTGGCATTGCGCTACTGCCTCGAGCACCCGAAATGGAGGCTGAGCCTGCAGGCCCACAAGATTCTGGGCATCCGCTGAGGACGACGGCGATGGAAGTCTTCAAGACCTTCACCTTCGATGCCGCTCACCGCCTCACCGGAGTGCCGCCCGGGCACAAATGCGCGCGCCTGCACGGCCACACGTTCATGGTCGAGATCCGCGTCCGCGGCCGGGTAGGGGAGGAATCGGGCTGGGTGCAGGATTTTGCCGATCTCGATGCGGCTTTCCGCCCCTTGCGGGAACGCCTGGACCACGCCTGTCTCAACGAGATCGAAGGCCTGGAGAATCCGACGAGCGAAAACCTGGCCCGCTGGATCTGGAGACGCCTGCGTGGGGCATTGCCCGGCCTGTGCCGGGTCACGGTCCAGGAAAACTGCACCTGCGGCTGTATCTATTGCGGAGAGGACGAGAGCTGATCCGCGGCCTGCGGCTCTTTGCCGTCGGCCGCGGTGGCAGCACCGGGTCGGTTCATGAAGACGCAGGCACTCGTCATCGGGGCGGGGCCGGCCGGCTGTGCCGCGGCCCTGACGCTGCGCCGCGCAGGCGTCGAGGTCATACTGGCCGACCGCAGCGATTTCCCGCGCGACAAGGTCTGCGGCGACGCCCTGATTCCGGATTCCCTGGCCGCGCTCGAGCGCCTGGGACTGAAGGATTCGGCGGCCGCAGCCGGCAGGCAATGCCATACCCTGCACATCCACGCACCCGACGGCACGCGGGTCGCGCTGCAGAGCGAGTTCGTCTGCCTGCCGCGGCGCTCGTTCGATTCCCTGCTGCAGCAGGCCGCCGTTGCGGCCGGGGCCGCCTTTCTTCCGCTGTCCCGTGCCCTCGGGCCGCTCATGAAAGGAAACACTGTCGCCGGAGCCCGCTTCCGGCCTGCGGGCGGCGGCTCGGACCTGGAGGTGCGCGCCGAGATGACCCTGCTGGCCACGGGCGCGTCGCCGGCCGCGCTCGCGGATTTCGGCGTCTGCCTGCGGCGCCGGGCGAGCGCGCTGGCCGTCAGGGCATACTATCGCGTTCCGGATGATTTGGCGCAGGAGATGGATCAGCTGTGCATTTCCTACGGCCGCGCCGTCCGCCCGGGATACGGATGGATCTTTCCCGGCCCCGATAATGTCTTCAACGTGGGGGTGGGGGTCTTCCAGGACGGCGGCAGGCGTTCGCCGGCCGCAAACCCGCGGCTGCTGTGGCCGGCCTTCACGCGCGGCTTTCTCCCGGCCCGGCGCATCGTGGAGGAGGGCGAACGGATCGGACCGCTGCAGGGAGCGCCGCTGCGCACCGGCCTGAGCGGCGCCCGCCTTCACAGACCGGGGCTGCTGGTCATCGGCGAGGCGGCCGGACTGACGTATTCGTTCAGCGGAGAGGGGATCGGCAAGGCCATGGAGAGCGGAATTCTGGCCGGCGAGATCCTGGCGCGCCATCTCGCCGTCGACCCTGCTGAAGCGGGCCCGCAATACGAAAAGATGCTGCGCGCCAGATACGGCGAACGATTCCGCGCTTACCGGATCGCCCAGGACTGGCTCTATTGGCCGAGCGTCTGCAACCTCGTCGCCCGGCGCGCCAATTCCGATCAGCGCGTGCGCCGCCTGCTCGAGGGCATGCTGACCGAAACGACCGAGCCGCGCGCCATCCTTTCCGTCGCCGGCCTCCTCACCCTCCTAAAATAGGGACGCTCACCATTTTTGGTCGCAGGGATGCGCAGCGCGGCCCCGAAACTCGTCCCAATTGCACCGAGCGCGGGCGGGCGCGGCTCACGGGGCACTGCGTGCCAGGATTCGCTCGACGCGGGAGATCAGCAGCCCGGTCGCAACGACGACAAGGCAGCCGATGGCGTTGTACCAGAGAAAGGCGACCTTGACCCCGAACAGATAGCATCCCACCACGGCCGCTTCCCCGGCCAGCACCCCGTAGAACGCGCCCCGGCCCCCGATGCGCGGGAAGAAGAAAGCCAGCACAAAGGCGCCGAGCATCGAGCCGTAGAAGAAGGATCCGAGCAGGTTCACCGTCTCCACCAGCGACCCCTGGTGCTTGGCGAGCTGCGCCGTGACGACGGCATAGCAGCCCCAGAGAACTGTCGCGGCGCGCGAGGCGTTGAGGTAATGACGGTCGGAGGCAGCCTTGCGGATGTGCCGCTTGTAAATGTCGACCATGCTCACGGTGGCCAGCGAGTTCATCTCGGAGGAAATGGCCGACATGGTGGCTCCGAAGATCACGGCCAGCACCAAGCCGACCAGACCCGCAGGCAGGTGGCGGGTGACGAAGGTCAGGAAGATGTAGTTGGTATCGTTGAGCGACTTCGGGCCGCCGGCCTTCTCCACCAGTGCGGCGGCGCGGCGGCGCGCATCGTCCAGGTCAGCCTGGGCGCGACGGTATAGCTCCTGAGCCTGGAGGCGCAGGCCGGCATCTCCGTTCTGCCGGGCCTGGAGAATCCGGCCCGCAGCTTCGCGGCGCTGCTCGAAGGCCCGGTCGTAGCCGGCCGCGACGGCTGCGTATTCGGCCTGCAGTGCCGGCGAGGCCCGGATGCGCTGCAGCTCGGTTTGCTCGAACAGGATGGGGGGCTTCGTATAGATGTAGAACACGAACACCATGGCGCCGATGAACAGTATGAAGAACTGCATCGGGACCTTGGCGACGCCGTTGAAGAGCAGACTCAGGCGGCTCTGCGCCACGGACTTGCCGGTGAGATAGCGCTGCACCTGGGATTGATCGGTCCCGAAGTAGGCCAGCGCCAGGAACATGCCGCCGATCAGGCCGCTCCAGAGGTTGTAGCGATCGTTCCAGTCGGCGTGCAGCGTTACCGCATTGAGCTTGCCCGCCGCCCCGGCCAGGGTCACGGCGTCCAGGAAGGAGACGTGCTCCGGCAGCAGCATCACCGCCGCGATCAGCGCGGCCAGCAGGCCGAGGGTCATGACCATCATCTGCTGCACGTGCGTCCAGGCCACGGCCTTCACACCGCCCAGTGTGGTAAAGGCCAATGCCACGGCGCCCATCACCAGGGTGGTGATGCGGTCCGGCCATCCCAGGATGACGGTCAGGACGACGGCAGGCGCGTAAATGGTGATGCCCAGCGCCAGTCCCCGCTGCAGGAGGAAGATGAGGCTGACCAGGGCGCGCGTGCGCGCGTCGAAGCGCTGTTCCAGGTATTCATAGGCCGTATAGGCGTTGGCGCGGTGGAATATCGGCACCGCGGCAGCGGCCAGGATCACCATCGCCAGCGGCAGCCCGAAATAGAACTGCACGAAGCGCATCCCGTCGACGTAGGACTGGCCCGTGGTGGATATGAAGGTCACGGCACTGGCCTGGGTGGCCATGATGGACAGCGCCATGACGGGCCAGGGCATGGTCTTGCCTGCCAGCAGGTACTGGCGCACCGTGTCGCTGCCGCGAGCGCGGCGCAGGCCGTAGAGCACCATGAAGGCCAGGGTACCGCACAGCACCAGCCAGTCGGCGGTCCTCAAGGGGCAAACCTCCGGCTGAACAGGTAAAAGAGCAGGATCAGCAGCGCCAGCCAGCCCAGCACGGCGGCGTACAGGCGCCGCCAGCTTCCCCCGATGGGGGGCGGTTCATCCTTCGGTCGCGATGCATCTTCCGCCGGGGCGGCTTCCGGATTCATGGCGTCGCTCGGCCGGCGTTCAGGAAATTGGCGAAGATGCGGAACGCTCCGGGCACACCGGCAGGCAACTGGCGAAACCAGGCATACGAGGTGTAGATGTAAGCGCCCTTGCCGTGGCGCGCGAAGAGACTGCCGCCCGGGAGGTCCGGCTCGCCGGGGTCGTGGGATTCGAACACGGTTTCGTAGCGCTCGTCCCATTGCGACGGGAAGTAGAGGCCGCGTTCCTGCACCCAGCCGCGGAAATCTTCCTCGGTAATCCGGTTCGGCGCATGCAGCAGGATCTGCCGCGGATCGGGGAACGTGACGGGTGCGTCCTCCACCGTGACGCGCGAGCCGCCGAGCTGCAGCGGATAGGGCGCGAAATCCTGCCAGCGCAGCGAAGAACGACCGTCGGCCGTGTTGTACTGCACGACCAGGGTGCCGCCGCGCTCCACGTACTCCATCAGCCGCGCCTGGTTGGCGATCAGGTCACGCCGCACGTTGTAGGCGCGCACGCCGGTGACGATGGCGTCGAAGCGGCTCAAGTCCCCGCGCGCCAGATCCGCCGCGCCGAGCAGAGTCACTTCGCACCCCAGCTGCTCGAGGGCGCGCGGCACCTCGTCCCCCGCGCCCATGATGTAGCCGATGCGGCGCACCAGGGTTCGAACCTCGGTGCGCACCAGCGCTGCGGTCGCCGGCGGGAAGACGGTCTGCGGCGGGATGTCCGCATACTCGATGACCCGCATTCCGGAGGAGACTTCGCGATCTCCCAGGCGGGCGACCGCTCGCAGCTCGCCGCGGCCGGGCGCGGCCGGGGGAGTGACGGTGAACGAAAGGGTGACTTCTTCGCTCGGGCCGGAAAAACGGAATGGGATGCCGGCCGGCTCGGCGTGCCAGCCCGCGGGAACCTGCAGCGAAAGCACGCCGGACACGCCCGAGGTGTTGGGCCGCAGCGTCACCTCTACAGGCTTCGGCCGGGCTTCGGGAAACAGCACGGCGGTTTCGGCCATGTTCACGGCCACGGGCGGCACGACCACCAGGGGCCGCGTGGTTTCGCCTTCGGTGCGGCTGACATAGCGCTGAAACACCGGGCGCACGTAATCGAGGGTCTCGGAACCGGCCTGGATACGAATCCGTGCGCTGAGTACCGGCGGGGTTTCGGCCGGCCCGATCATGCGTATGTCGTCGACCTCATAGACAAATCCTCGATTCGGCTTCCTCAACCAGTAAGGTTGCGAGTAGGGCTGGTCGGCAGGCATGGTCACGCGCAGGGAACGGCGCACGGGCTGGTTGTCAGGCAGGGGCACGGGGGCGAATTCCTCGGACGGGGCGCCTGCAACCCCTTCGAGCCGGATCGCAGCCAGAGAGAACGGGTGTGCGCAACGGTTGGTCGCTTCGATGTTCACCGTGATCGATTCGCCGGGCGCCACCGAATGCCGGTCCGCCGAGGCGTCCAGGTAAAGGCCGGCGCAGAGCGCTACGGTTTCGTCGAGCTCCCGAAGCTTGAGTGCGGCCCGGGGATCCTTGACCGCGGCCACCAGCGGACGCGCCTTGAGCAGCAGCGGGATCGTCTTTTCGGGCTGTTCGGGGATGAATGTGCGCTCGGCTTCCTCCAGGATGGCGGCGATCGCGGCGCCTTCCGGGAACCGGCGCCAGGTGATTTCGATGCCGTCGAAAAGGCCGCCCTGCGAGGGCAGGCCAGCTATTACCGGCATGGTGCTGACCGCCGAGCCGCGCCGCTCCGGGGCGCCCACACCCTGGGTGCGATGCATGCTGCGGCTCATCCCGGAAATCTCCGTGTAGGAATAGCCCAGGAGCGGATTGTACTCGCCGAAGTCCGCGCGGACCGACCCCAAACCCGTTTCGGATGCGCCGCCCCGGCCGGGGCCGCCGAAGCCCCCTGCAATCAGGCGCGCGGCCTGCCATGGTTCCACATAGCGCAGCTGTTCCGGAAAACGGCTGCGGTCGGCGGCGGCGGAGTAGGCCTCCCGGGCCAGTATCCCAGCGGCTTGATGGTGCCCGTGACCACTGCTGACGCCGATGACGATCACGTCCGGCCGGAAGTTGCGGACGATCCAGACGACGTCTCCCAGGATCGTCTCCCGGCCCCACTTCTCGAATGTCTCTTCGGCGGTCTTGGAAAAGCCGAAATCGACGGCGCGCGTGAAGAACTGTTCGCCCCCGTCGATGCGGCGCGCGGCCAGGAGTTCCTGGGTGCGGATCAACCCGAGCAGCTCGCCGCGTTCGGAGCCGATCAGGTTCTGCCCGCCATCGCCGCGGGTCAGGGATAGGTAGGCCGCGCGCGCTCCCCGGCCGCGCGCCGCATAGGCGAGAAGCGCCGCATTCTCGTCGTCGGGATGAGCGGCGATCAGAAGAACGCTGCCGAGCGTTGCCAGCCGGTGCAGGGCCAGCCTGGTCTGCACCGCTCCCGCGAGGTTCTTCTGCGCGACGGCCGGGATCGCAACGAAGCAAAGAACCAGCGCGGCCCCGAGTCCGCAGGACCGCACCTTCCAAGATACGGAATTCATCCTTGAACCTTGAACGGCACCGAGGCGATGGAGTTTTCGAGCTGCACCTTTGAGTGCCACGGCACCCGAAGGCTGTTCCGCCCGTCAACAAAAAAACTTCCCGAAAGCACGGGCAACCGCCGGACGCACGCGCCTGCAGGACGGCGTATGGGAAGAATAGGGGAGCGTCCCTATTTCTTGATGACTTTCAGGAGTTCGACCTCGAAGTCGAGCGTGGCGAAGGGCGGTATCAGGCCGTTGCCGACGCCCTGCTCGCCGTAGGCCAGGCTCGGGGGTATGATCAGCTCGCGCTTGCCGCCCACCTTCATGCCCTGCACGCCCTCGTCCCATCCCCGGATCACGTCGCCGGCTCCGAGCTTGAAGCTGAAAGGTTGTCCCCGGTCGACGGAGCTGTCGAACTTCCGGCCGCGCTTCCCCTTTTCGTACAGCCACCCGGTGTAGTGCACGATCACGGTCGCGCCCTTGACCGCCACGTCCCCCTCGCCGACTTTCTGGTCGATGTAGGTCAGTCCCGACTTGGTCTTGACCGGCTCCTGGGCGGCAATGGCCCAGGCACACAGCAGAACGGCCGCCGGCAGTATCAGTATCCTGTATCGCATCGTTTTCTCCTTGTTCGCGGGCCGCCCTGCGCGGGCGGCCGTCGGAGCTTTGATGTTAGCATATCCGCGCGGCGGCGTCCGCCTTTCGCTTACGCTCCGCGGCGCCCGTGCCGATAAATGATCAGGGCACAGGTGTCGGAGAAGCGGACGATGGGCATACCGGGCGACATCCTCGACGGCATCGATCGGCTGGAGCCTCTGCCCATGACGGTGCAGAAGCTGATCCTCATGCTCGACGACGAGGAGGTCGATCTCGGAGAGGTCGCCCGGATCATCGAGCTCGACGGCGCCATCACGTCGAACGTGCTGCGGCTCGCCAACTCGGCCGCCTTCGGCGGCATTTCCTATATCCGCAAGACGCACAACGCCGTGGTGCGCCTGGGGACGGCCACGCTGCTCGACATCCTGCTCATCGGCCACCTGCGTTCCATGCGCGTCGCTGCGCCCCATTACAACCTGTCGGAAGACGACCTGTGGCTGCACGGCGCCGCCGCCTCGCTGGCGGCGAAGGCGACGACCAAGGAAGCCCGCAGGATGCGGATCCCGCAAGTGGCCACCGTCGCTTCGCTGATCCACGACATCGGCAAGCTCATCATGGTGCGCTACCTGAAGGCCGACGTCCCCTCGCTCTACGACATCTGCCACGAGCAGAACATCACCCTGGTGCAGGCGGAAAGGCAGGTCCTCGACTGCGACCATGCCGAGGTCGGCGGAGCCATGGCGCGCAAGTGGTCCTTCCCCGAGCCCATCATTCAGGGGATTGAGCTGCATCATCAGTCCCCGGCAGCCGACGGGCTCCCCATCCTCGACACGGTGGTGATCGCCAACGAGGTCGCCAAGCTGGTGGCGGCCGGCATGGAGGTCGACGGCACCCATCTCCATCCCGACATCGCCGACTCCTGCCGCCGGCTGTCGATCGACGGTGAGGGCTTTCGCCGCATCTGCTCGACGACCGCCGCCTGGCTGGCCGACCTCAAGCTCCGCTACGGCATCGCAAACTGAGGCCCTCCCGGCGGATTCGTTGACAGCCGATCGGGCCTCTGATATCAATGGCGCATGCGCGGCGCCCCGACGCCCCCCGATGCAGCGCAGCCCTCCGTTGCGGCGGACAGCCGCCGCTTCGAAAGCCTCCAGATCATCGCGCACGAGAGGACGCACCGCAAGGTCATCGAGATCTTCCGCAGTTTCCCCGCGCGCGGCACGCTGCTGGAAATTCCCGCGGGCGAGGGCGCGCTTGCCTGGCAGCTGCACAAACTGGGCTACTCGGTGACCGCCGGCGACATCGACCCCAAGTTTTTCAAGGTCACCGTCATTCCCTGCATCTACGTCGACCTCAACCGCAGGTTCCCGATCGACGACGAGCAGTTCGACTACATCAGCTGCATCGAGGGGATCGAGCATCTGCAGGACCAGTTCCAGTTCGTGCGCGAATGCTGCCGCATCCTGAAGCCCGGCGGCGTGCTCGTGCTTTCGACGCCCAACATCCTGAACCTGGGCTCGCGCCTGAAGTTCCTGCTCTCGGGCTTCTACTCCCTGTTCCCGCGCCCGATCAACGAGTTCAGCAAGATCCCCGTCTTCGACCACATCCATCCGGTAACGTACTATCAGCTGCGCTACATGCTGCACACGCAGGGATTCCGCATCGTCCAGGTCGCGACCGACTTCGCGCGCCGCAGCGCCCTCGCGCTCTGCTTCCTCTGGCCCCTGGTGCGCCTCTGCTCCGCCCGCACCATGCGCAAGGAAGAGGACCCGCGCCAGCGCCGTGCCAACCGCGAGATCCGGCGCGTGCTGACATCGCCCGCCCTGCTGCTGGGCAGAACGCTAATCGTCGTGGCGCGCAAGCAGCCGCCCGTTTCCATTCGCACCATTCAGGCCTCGGAGGTTTGACCATGACGGCCCGCATCGCATTCCCGCGTACCGCACTCCTGCTCCTCGCCGTGCTCGGAAGCACGAGCGTTCCCGTGTCGCGCGCGCAGGCGCCGCCGCGCCAGAACGCCGATCCGTCGGCGTTCACCGTCGACGACATGCTCGACGTGGTCAATCTGCGCATCGCCGATTTGAGCGACGACGGGCGCTGGCTCGCACTCGCCGCCGCAACCCAGCGCGACCGCATCGGCATCGACAACTACCGCTTCGGCGATCCGACCTACATCGCCCCCTCGCTTGCCGACATCTGGATCGTCGACCTGCAGACGGCGGAGAAGCGCAGGCTTCTCGCAGCCAGGTCGCAGGTCCAGAGCCTGAAATGGTCGCCGGACGGCAGATACCTGGCCTTCCTCATCCTGAAAGACGGCCTGTACCGGCCGGTGATCTGGGAAAGGGAGAGCGGGAAGCTGCACCCGGTCAACCTGCCGGCGGGGAGGAATCCCGCCAACAACACCGACATCCACTGGGCCCCTCAAGGGGACCGCCTCTACCTTTCCCTGCAGACCGACGAATGGCGCAAGACGGCCGCCGAGCGCTTCCAGCTGGAAACCAAGGGGCCGATCGTGTTCCACTCGAGCAAGGAACCATTCCTGGCATGGGACGAGGTGCGCCGGCTGGCGCAGATCCGGTCGGTCGCAGCCTGCGAAATCCAGAGCGGCCGGACGCTCGAGGTCCTTCCGGAGAAACGCATCAACTCTTACAGCTTCACCGAGGACGGGCTGCTCGTCACCTACCTGGAAGACATAACCCAGAAGACCGATTACGACGTGATAGGGGGAACCGAGAGCAAGGTGCAGGTGCAGCCGGTCGGCGGCGGCGAGGCGCGCACCGTCCTGCCCACGACCAAGGACCGCCGCCTCATCTGGTCCAGGGCCGGGCCACTATGCTTACGCCGAAAAGGGCAGCGTGTTTTTTGCTTCGATCGACGACAAGGAAGCGCGGCGCATCGCGGGCAGGAAAGAGGAAAAGACCGAGGCCGGCAAGACCGGATCCGAGGACAAGGAAAGGGATGCCGAGACCTTCAACCCGGTGCGCCTCAGCCGGGACGGGCGGCGCATCGTGCTGTCGAACAAGGAAGGTTTCTGGCTGATGGAGACGGCCGGCGGCGCGCGGGAACTTTTCATCAAGCGCGACGAGGAGGATCCCGAGGCGCCGCGCTACGAGCTGATCGACTGGGACGCCGGCGGGGACAACCTCTACTTCCTGCGCTCCTCGCGCACCGAATGGCAGCGCAGCGTGCTGCGCTATCACATACCCTCCAAACGGACGGATGAACTGTACCGGGACACGCGCACCTGTTCGAACTTCACGCTGTCGCGCGACGGGCGCACGTTCGTCTTCCTGCGCGCGGAGAACAACCGGCCGCCGGACCTCTTCGCGGCCGACGCCGACTTCAAGTCGGTGCGCAGGATCGTGGAGAGCAATCCGCAGCTGGCCGCCAAGCGCCTCCCGCGCGCGGAGCTGGTGTCGTACTACAACGTGGACGGCAAAAAACTCTACGGCGTGCTCTATTACCCGAGCGACTACGTCCGGGGACAAAAGTACCCCACGATCTTCATCATCTACGAGGATTTCTTCGACGATCGCTTCAACGGCACGACCGCGGTGCTCAATGCCCACGGCTATGCGGTCATGCAGCCCTCGGTGCGTTTCGAGACCGGATACCCGGGAGAGGCCTGGCTCAAGGCGGTGACCTGCGCCGCCAACAAGCTCGTCGAAATGGGGATCGCCGACCCGGAGCGCCTGGGGGTCCACGGGACGAGTTACGGCGGCTACGCGACCAACCTGCTCGTCACCCAGACCGACCGGTTCAAGGCCGCGATCAACATCTCGGGCAAGGTCAACATGATCAGCTTTTACACCGACAGCCCGCGCCTGGGCGTGCGCAACATCCACGCCCCGGAGAAGAGTCAGGACCGCATCGGCGCGACCTTGTGGCAGCAGCCCCAGAAATACATCGAGCACTCGGCCATTATGTTCGCCGACCGCATCAAGACGCCGCTGCTGCTGATCACCGGCGAGCAGGACAGCAACGTGCCGGCGCGGCAGGCCATGGAGATGTACTACGCGCTGCGCCGCCTGGGTAAGGAAGTGGCCTGGGTGCAGTACGTCAACGGCGGGCACGGCATGCCCACCACCACCGTCGACGAGTTGAAGGACTTCCACCAGCGCATCCTGGACTGGTACGACAGCCACCTGAAGGGCGACCTGTCCAAGAAGAAGGGCAAGCCCACGCAGGGGCCGTGAGCGCGGGCCGCGCCGGAACGTGCGTCAGCGCCCGCGGAAGTCGGGCTTGCGCTTGGCGATGAAGGCCTGGATGCCTTCTTCGGTGTCCTCGCTCGCGAAGCAGAGCGCAAAGAGCTCCGATTCGAGTTCGAGACCGGGGCGCAGCTCCAGGCGGGCGGCCGCCTTGACCGCCTGCTTGGCCAGCCGCAAGGCCACGGGACTCATCTCCGCAATCCGATTCGCCAGCTCCATGGTTCTGGCCTCGAGTTCCTGCGGCGGCACGACGCAGTTGACGAGACCCAGGCGGCAGGCCTCCTCGGCATCGATCATGTCGCCGGTGAGGATCAGCTCCATGGCCTTGCCTTCCCCGACCAGGCGCGGCAGGCGCTGGGTGCCCCCGCCCCCGGGAATCAGCCCCAGCTTGATCTCCGGCTGCCCGAACTTCGCCCCGGCCGCGGCAATCCGGATATCGCAGGCCATCGCCAGCTCGCATCCGCCCCCGAGGGCATACCCGTTGATCATCGCGATAACCGGCTTGGGAAAGTCCTCCATGGCGTCGAAGGCGCGGCTCTTGCGCATTATCTCGCGCTCTTCCAGCGGGCGCTTGCCCGCGAACTCCCGGATGTCCGCGCCCGCGATGAAGGCCTTGTCGCCCGCCCCCCTTATGACGACGACGCGCACGGCGTCGTCTTCCTCCAGCTCGCGGAAGGCAGCCAGCAGCTCCTGGCGCGTGCGCACATCGAGAGCGTTGAGTTTGTCGGGGCGGTTCACCGTGACGACCGCCACCCGGTTGCGCTTTTCGACGATCAGGTTCTGGAATTCCATGGCGTCCTCCGTAACCGGCATGATCCTTCCCGCCTATCTGGTACCACAGTATCCGGCGGCCGGGTACGAAAATAAAAGGGATTCGGCTAAAATATCCGATGAAGGTTACGCAAGCCTATGGCATTCGATCCTTACGAGACTCTGGGCGTGTCGCCCGACGCGGACGAAAAGGAGATACGCCGCGCCCGCCGCCGGCTGGCCAAGAAATACCACCCGGACGTGGGCCCGGGAGCATCCAACGAGAAGTTCCGCGCCGTTCAGGACGCCTACGACATCCTGATGGATCCCCGGAAACGCGCCGCTTACGATCGCACACGCGCGACAGCGGCCAGGTCTCGCGAAGCGCCGCCATCCCAATGGCCCTCACCGCGGCAGGCCGCCTTCGTCCATCACCTGGACCTTCGCAACTTGTGGTTCCGGCCGGCGCCTGAGCCGATCGGCGCCCCGCGGCCGAGGAAGTACGCCGCCGGGGCGGTGCATGTCGCCGATCCCTGGGAGGAGATCGAGCGCTCCCTGCGGGCCCTCGAGCGGTGGTTTCTGTCCGATTGGCCGGCCTGAGGAGAAATCGCGGCGATGCGGTTCGGGGCGATCGTGCGGCCACGGCAGGGGCCCTGAGCCGGCAGCCGGGGGTGAGCCGCAGGCGAACCCCCGGAAAGGAGCGTATCGATCCCGCAAGCCCCGGAGGGGCGGCAGAGGATCGCCGGCTTTGCGACAGCCTCGAGGCACCGGATGCCGGAAGGCTAGCGCCGGCAGCTGAGCAGCACGGCCGTGATG
>CAZHQK010000205.1:0-4562 GCA_964534795.1 uncultured Acidobacteriota bacterium | reverse complement strand
GTCACCGTCATCGCCTTGGGCCGCACCCGCTTGACCGCACCGTGAATCACGGCCTCTTTCAATTCTTCCTCGTTGCGCAGGCGTCCCTGCCGCCTGGCCTCTTCGTAGGAGAGGTCGAGAAAAAGCAGCATGAAAACGCCGGTTTCGGCATCGAGCCCCATCAGGGCGATCATGCCCACCCAGGCGGCAATGGAAACATGGTAACCCAGGGCGTACATCAGCCAGACCGCGCCGATCAGGGAAAAGGGAACGGCGAGCATCACCAGGGAAGTCTTGAAAACCGACCTGGTGTTCATGTACAGGAGCGCGACGATCAGCACCAGCGTCACGGGGATTACTATTTTCAGGCGCTCGCGCACCCGCAGCATGTTCTCGTACTGCCCGCTCCACACCAGGGAATATCCGGCGGGCAGCTCGAGTTCCCGGCTCGCCAGTTGCTTGGCCCTTTCCACGTAGCCGCCGATATCGCCGGAGGACGGGTCCACATAGACATAGCCGGCCAGCATGCCGTTTTCGTCGCGCAGCATCGAGGGGCCGTCGACTTTCCTGATGTCGGCGATCTGCGCGATGGGAATCTGGGCGCCGCCCGGAGTGGAGACGAGCACGCGGCGCAGCCGCTCGATGTTGTCGCGCAGCTCCCTGGGGTAGCGGATGTTGACGGGATAGCGCGCCCGGCCCTCGATGGTGGTGGTCACGTTTTCTCCGCCCACGGCCGACATGATCGCCTCCTGGGCGTCGGCGACCGTGAGGCCGTAGCGCGCCAGTTGCTCCCGCTTGAGATCGAAGTCGAGGAAATAACCCGCGGCGGCACGTTCGGCTAACACCGACCGGGTGCCGGGCAGCTTCTTCAGCAGGGTTTCGAGCCGGCTGCCGATTTTTTCGATCTCGCCCAGGTCCGGCCCCAGGACCTTGATGCCGATGGGGGTGCGCACGCCGGTGCTCAGCATGTCGATGCGTGCCTTGATGGGCATGGTCCAGGCGTTGGTGACGCCGGGCAGGCGCAGGGCGCGGTCGAGCTCCTCGATCAGCTCGTCCCAGGTGATGCGCTCCGGGACGATCCGGTGGAGCAGGAGGCTTTTCAGCCAGCCGGGCGCCCAATCGGAGTACCAGCGCTTGCGGTAGCGCCATTCGGCGCGGGGCTTGAGCATGACGGTGGTCTCCATCATGGAGAGCGGTGCCGGATCGGTCGAGGTCTCCGCCCGCCCCGCCTTGCCGAAGACCCGGGCCACCTCGGGAAAGCCGGCGATGAGGCGATCCTGAAGCTGCAGCAGGGCCTGGGCCTCCGCGATGGAGATGCCGGGAAGCGTCGTGGGCATGTAAAGAATCGTGCCCTCGTTCAGCGGCGGCATGAACTCGCTGCCGAGCCGCAGATAGACGGGCACGGCGCTCGCCGTCAGCAGCAGGGCGGCCGCGATCGTGCTCCTGGGATGGCGCAGCACGAAACGCGCCGCAGGCTCGTAGAGCGCGAAGAGCAGGCGGCTGATCGGGTGTCGTTCCTCGCGGTAGTACTTGCCCACGGCGGCCTGATTGACCGCCCATGCCAGCCAGCGCGGCCGGAAGGTGAAGTAATCCATGCGGGCAAAGAGCATGCGCATCGCCGGATCGAGCGTGACCGCGAGCACGGCGGCGATCGCCATGGCGAAGTTCTTGGTGAAGGCCAGCGGCCGGAACAGGCGTCCCTCCTGATCCACCAGCGTGAACACCGGCAGGAAGGCGACCGCGATTACCAGCAGGGAGAAGAACACCGAAGGGCCGACTTCCTTGAGAGCTTCCAGGCGCACGGCGTGAAAGTCCCCCTTGCGGCCTCCTTCGATCCAAAGTTCCAGCTTCTTGTAGGCGTTCTCGACCTCGACGATCGCGCCGTCGACCAGCACGCCGATGGAAATGGCGATGCCCGCCAGGGACATGATGTTGGAGTTCAAGCCCATCAATCTCATGGGAATGAAGGCCAGGAGCACGGACACGGGGATGGTTACGATCGGAACCACGGCCGAGGGTATATGCCAGAGAAAGACCAGGATCACGAAGCTGACGATGATCATCTCCATGATCAGCTCTTCCTTGAGGTTGTCGATCGCGGCCTCGATCAGTTCGGAGCGGTCGTAGGTGACGACGGCGCGCACCCCACGGGGAAACGAGGGCGTCAGTTCGAGCAGTTTCTGCTTGACCCTGCGGATGACGCGCTCGGCGTTTTCGCCGTGGCGCATGACGACGATGCCGCCGACAGCATCTCCTTTGCCGTCGAGGTCGGCGACGCCGCGGCGGATCTCGGGGCCGCGCTCCACCCGGGCGACGTCGCGCAGCAGGACGGGCGTGCCGCGCTCGTTGGTCCGAAGCACGATCTGCTCGATGTCTTCCGGACTTCGAAGATAGCCGCGGCTGCGCACCATGTATTCCGCGCCCGAGAACTCGACCAGCCGGGCGCCGATTTCGACGTTGGAATCGCGCACCGCACGGGAGACCTCCTGCAGCGGGATGCCGTAGGCGGCCAGGCGCTCCCGGTCCACCGTGATCTGATACTGGCTCTGGAAGCCGCCGACGGTGGCGATTTCCGCCACGCCCGGCACCGCCTGCAGGGCGTAGCGCAGGTTCCAGTCCTGGAAGGAACGCAGATCGGCCAGGGTATGGGTGCCGCTTTCGTCGACGAGCGCGTACTGGAAAACCCAACCCACGCCGGTGGCGTCCGGACCGATCTCGGTGCGCACGCCCGCGGGGAGCGCCGGGATTACCTTGCTGAGATACTCGAGCACGCGGCTCCGGGCCCAGTAGATGTCGGTCCCGTCCTCGAAGATGATGTAGACGTAGGAGAACCCGAAGTCCGAATAGCCGCGGATCGCCTTGACTCCGGGTGCTCCGAGCAGTGCCGTGGTGATGGGATAGGTGACCTGATCCTCGATGATGTCGGGAGAGCGGTCCCACCTGGAGTAGACGATGACCTGCGTGTCCGAAAGGTCGGGGATCGCATCCACCGGCTGGGTGTCGAGGGCCCAGAAGCCGAAGGCCACGGCCGCGGCAGCCATGAGGAGGACTATGAACCTTTCGCGCGCCGAGAATTCGATGAGCCTGGCGATCACGGGAGTCCTCGGAGAGAGCGCAGGCGGCACCGGCAGATCACTCGCCCTCCGGTGCCGCGGCTGAAAGGGCGGCCTTCAGCTTCGACTCGGAATCGAGAAGGAAATTGGCGCCGGTCACCACCTGTTCTCCGGCGGCCAGGCCGCTCTTGATTTCATAGTAGCCGCGCACCTTGACGCCGGTCGTGACCGTGCGCGGCTCGAACAGGCCGTCGCCCCTGGCTACGAAAACGATTTGCCGTTCCCCCGTGCCCATCACGGCGCTGTCGGGGACGGCCACGCCGCGGCCCGACTCGCCCCTGATCTCCACCTGTGCATACATATCCGGCTTGAACAGGCCCGCCGGATTGGGCAGCTCGATGCGCGCCTTGACCGTGCGGCTCTTGCCGTCGAGCACGGGATCGATATAGTCGACGCGCCCGCGAAAGACCCGGCCCGGCATATAGGGGAGGGAAACGGTTGCCGGATCGTCGACCTTGACGAAGGGCAGATCGATTTCGTACAGATCCGCCATGATCCACACTTTGGACAGATCCACGATGTCGTAAAGCGTGTCGGCGGGCGCGACCCGGTTGCCCTGCACGGCTCTCTTGGCGATCACGTAGCCGCTCACCGGCGAGTAGAAGGTGAGGGCTCGGATGGGGGCGCGCCTTCTCTCGATCTCGGCGATCTGCTCCGGGCTGATATCCCACAGCGCCAGGCGCTGCCGGGCCGCCTCCACCAGGTCGATTCCGGGCAGGCGCTCGCCGAAGTCGGCTTGTCGCAGGCGGTCGCGCGCGCGCAGCGCCAGCAGGTACTCTCTCTGGGTCGCCTCGAGCTCGGGCGAGTAAACGGAAAACAGCGGCTGGCCCCGCCGGACGAACCGGCCCGTAAAATCGGCGTAGATCTCCTCGATGTAGCCTTCGAACTTTGTGCGGATCTGATAGGTGCGGGTCTCGTCGGCGGTCACGATGCCCGCCGTGCGCACGCTCTGTTCCAGGTTCATGAGCCTGGCTTCGGCCAGCGTCACGCCCATCATCTGCAGGCGCTCCGGCGCGATCCTGACGGGCGCATGGCCGGGCGCCGCCGCGGCCGCCTGCGGTACCGGCTCGGCCGGCGCGCCCTCCCTCCCATGCACTTCTTCCTTGGGCGCCTCCTTCGGGGCTTCCTTTTCTTCCATGGGAACAAGTTTCATGTTGCAGATGGGACAGTCGCCCGGCCTGTCGGAAACATAGTCGGGATGCATGGGACAGTAATACTTCCGGGCCGTCTCCCCGGGGGAGGCATGCTCGTGTTCGGCCGTCTGCCTCGAGACGATGAAGTAAGCGCCGGCTGCGGCGGCGCACGCCAGCGCAAACCCGAGAAGAAAGTTTCTCATGGTCGCACTTCCTTCGTTTTCGGGATCGTTGCGCCGGAATCGGAAGTGCCGGGATCCCCTGCCAGCTCTTCCAGGGCGGACAAGGCCTTCAAGTACTCGGCCAGTTGTTCGCGGTAACCGAGTTGATAGTCGAG
>CAZHQK010000204.1:0-3871 GCA_964534795.1 uncultured Acidobacteriota bacterium | reverse complement strand
GACGGCGCTCGCCGTCGAAAAGCACCCGGGCGTCTTCAGCGGCGGGCTGGCGTGCTGCGGTCCCGTAGGCGATTTCCGGAAGCAGATCGATTACTTCGGCGACTTCTTCGTCGTCTTCAATTACTTCTTCCCCGGCGTGCTGCCGAATTCCTCCCCGCTTGGAGTAGACGGGCAGGTCATATCGGGATGGGAAAGTACCTACAAACCGGCGGTCAAGGATGCGATCAAACTCAATCCCTCGGCCACGAGGCAATTGCTGAAAGTCACCGGAGCGGCGACCGATCCTGCAGATCCGGCCTCGGTCGAAAGGACCATCCTGGATATACTCTGGTACGACGTCTTCGCCACCAACGATGCCATCGTGAAACTCGGCGGCCAGCCTTTCGACAACAGCCGCCGCTGGTACAGCGGTTCGGACAACGACTGGCAGTTGAACCGCCGGGTGCAGCGGGTGAGTGCGGATAACGCCGCGCTCAAGGCTATCGCGGACAATTATCAAACGAGCGGCAGGCTCCGGGTGCCGCTGGTGACGATGCATACGGCCGGCGATCCCGTGGTGCCTTACTGGCACGAGAGCCTGTACTGGTTGAAGGCGCTGCTCAACGGCTCGGCGTGGCTGCACACCAATCTGCCGATCGTGCGTTACGGGCACTGCAATTTCACGACCGGTGAGTTCGTCGGTGCCTTCGCCCTGCTCGTGCTCAAGGTATCCGGGCAGGATCTGTTCATCCGCTGAGGGCGCGCGGCGCGCGATCCGCCGATCGGATCAGCGGCGCCGGAATCCGGCAAGGTACACGGGATAGCTCGCGGCGATCAGGGCCAGGGCCCACAGGCTGTTTTCCTTGTCGCTCAGTACCGATCCGACGAGGAAGGCCGCGGAAGCAAGCAGGAACACGAGGGGCGACCACGGATATCCAGGTACCCGGAAGGCCCGCGGCAACTCGGGCTCGCGCCGCCGCAGGGCATAGAGGGCGCAGCAGCCGGAGCCGTAGATGAAGACGTAGAAGAAGGAGGTGATCGCGACCAGTTTTTCGAACGTGCCGCTCATGACGAGCGCAATTCCTGCGAGCGTGCTCAGGAACATGGCGACATCCGGCGTTCCGCCCCGGTTGACCGAGGTCGCCCGCCGCCAGAAAAGGCGATCGCGGCCCATGGCGAACAGGATTCTCGGCGTGAGCATGAGCACGGCGTTGAGGATGCCGAGCAGCGAGAGGATGCACAGCCCGGTGATGATTCGGGCGCCCGCCGCGCCGAACAGGCGCCCGGCGACGTCGGCGGCCGGCAGCTTGGACTGGGCGAGCGCCCGCATGGGCAAGGCGTGCAGCAGCGCCAGGTTGACGAGGACATAGATGGCGATCGTGCAGGCGATGCCGCCGATGAGCGCCCGCGGCATGTTCCGGGCGGGATTGCGGTCCTCCTCGGTGAAATAGATGGCGCTGTACCAGCCGTCGTATGTCACGACCACCGACTGCAGGGCGATCACCAGGGCGACGAGCAGGGCGGGGAACTGCGGGCTCGGCCAAGGTTCGGCGGCCGGGGCGGGCACCAACGCGAAGCAGAGGATCACAAAGGCCGCCAGCGCCGCCGCCTTGAGCAGGCTGGTCAAGCCCTGGGCGCGGCTTCCGGCGCGCAAGCCCGTCCAATGGAGCAGCGCGAAAGCCGACAGCAGGGCCACGGCCACGGGCCTGGCCGCCTCCGGGCGCGGGGGATCGAAGAGCTGCCCCGTGAACTCTCCGCTGGCGGTGGCCAGATAGGCCAGGGCTCCCGACTGCCCGATCCAGTCGCTCCATCCGACCAGGAAGCCGCCGTATTTGCCGAAGGCCCTGCGGGCATATACATACCAGCCGCCGGCCAGAGGCAGCGAAACAGCCAGCTCGGTCACCACCATCGTGCCGAGCAGGGCGTACGCTCCCCCGCATATCCAGACCCCGAGAATCCACCAGGAGCTTCCCAGCTGGGCGGCCACCATTCCGGGCGTGCGCAGGATGCCCACGCCGATCGTCCCGCCCACGGTCACGGCCAGGCCGAAACCGACACCCAGAATCCGCAGGAGTTTGCCTGAGGCGGGCCGCCGGTCGTTCACCATTCGCGCGACGATATCAGAAAAGCGCAAGGAGAAACAGTCTACTGGGGGCCTTCGATGCGCAGGATGTCCCGCTCCACGAGCCAGAGAAGCAGTTCCGCGAACTCTGCCTTGCCGCCCCCCGGCGGCACCTTGCCCCGGTCCGAAAGGTCGGCATAGACTTCGAGGCCGCGCTTGCCGCTCGCGAAGCCGACGAGCACCGACACCACCCAGGCATCCACCTGGACCTTCGTGGGAAATGTCGCGCCCCCGCCGACCAGGTGAAACTGCTCGGGCTGCAATTCGCCTCCGGCCGCTCCGTAGGTGACCTCGAGCTTCAATTCCGGGGGCATGCGCAGCCTGGCCTCCAGAATCCGCTCCGCGGCCCCGGGCGCCTCCAGCCAGTCGAACCAGCCGAAAAGGCGCTCGAAGTTACGGGCACTCACCCCCGGGCCGAACTGGACCCTGCGCGTCTGCGCCCTGCGCGGCACCAGGTGGCGGTGCCCCACCAGCGCGCCGTAGACGACATTCTCGATGCGCATGCTCCTGGCGAGCTGCATCCAGCGCTCGTATACCTGAAGTTCCGCGCCCACGCTCCGGCTCCCGAGAAGGCGCCCGAATTCCTCCGGTGCCTTCGGCTCCCTGAGCGCGAATATCAGGTCGATATCCTGCCCGCCGCCCATCCACTCGCGCGCTCTCTCTTCGAACAGCTTCCCCTCGGCATCCATGGCGATCCCGAGCGTATGGAACGTCCCGCCGCGATTCAGATGCTGCGGTATGCCCTGCAGAATCCGGCGCACGACCTTCTCGCCGGTATCCCCGCCGTTGCGATAGATGGGTGCATCGTAGAAGCTCGGGACGTAAGGCGGATGCGCGATGATCCGGTCGAAGGACATGCCGGTGACCGGCTCGTACAGATCCCCGGTCATGATTTCGACATTGCCGACCCCGTTGAGCAGGCGGTTGAAGGCGGCGAAGTGCGCCGAGCGGGCGGCAATGTCGACCGCCACGACACGCTGTGCCGAGGAAGCGGCGGCCAGCGCCGCTACGCCCGTGCCCGTGCACAAGTCGAGCACGGTCCCGGCGGGGCCTGCGGGCAGCAGCGACAGGAATTGCCGCGTCAGGGGGGTTGTGGGCCGAGAAGACGAAATCGGGAAAGGGCCGCAACGGAGTTCCGTCGGGATTGTTCCCGCGGTCGCTGGCGATGAGAAGTTCGCTGCCGGATCCGGGTATGGCGGCAAGCGAGACGAGGCGCACGGGCGCGACGCAAAGCTCGCGCGCCGCATCGAGACGCAACAGATCGAGCGCGCGCAGTACCGCCAGTTCTTCCTGCGAAAGCAAGGCTTCCAGCCTGCTCCTGTGCAGAGGACGACCCAGGACAAAAAGCAGGATCCAGGAAGCGAGCGGATCACCAGCCTCCTCCAGATCCTTCGCCGCTTTCGCGATGAAGGGGCTGTCAATCCGGTGCAACTCATCGATCCCCAGCCTCGTGCAGATCGCCTGCTCGGTGAAACCCGCATCGCGCAGCATGCCCGCAACCCGCCGGAAATCTTCGGGCGCACCGAGATTCAGAGGAACTTTGCCGCTTGCGTCCTTATCGTCCATAATCCGTGCCTTTGGCAATGATTCAAGGTCCGCCGCGTTCGTGACGGATCTCTTTTCTATTTTGCTCTCCAATGACTCGCTTCGTGGGAATCCAGACCACCCGGCGCGCTGACCCCGAGGGCCAAAGGGGCAGAGGGGCATAGGCCCAAATGGAAAAAGCCTCCTGCGATCCGCGGCATCGACTTCTGCGAGTGCCCCCCGTAC
>CAZHQK010000203.1:0-2280 GCA_964534795.1 uncultured Acidobacteriota bacterium | reverse complement strand
GATGTCCCGTGCAGTCATGACCGCGCCGACCACGGGCACCGCCCGGCCGACCGTCTGCAGGACCGGCCTGACGAGCGGCTTGATTGCCCGCCCGATTTTCTTGATCAGGCTCATCTGGCGAGCCCCCCTTGTGCTCGTTGCCTGAACAGCATCGCGCGCAGCTGCGCTTTCGTCAACGCCTGACCGTTGGCAGCCTCAGGGCGAAGCTCAGGCGGCGGCGAACCATCATCGCCATCCGCTGGAGGAAGAGGCGTCGCGCTTCGCACCCTGCGCATCTGCTCCCGGCGCGCGATCCGGGTGAACCTTTCGACGGTTTCTGCAAGCTCATCCACAGCCTTCCGCGCGTCTGCGCTCGCGGCCCGACGTGCGAACCACGCCGAGATAACGGCGCCGCCGACGCTCAGAGCTGCGGCGCCTACGCTGGCGACTATCGTCCCGTCCATCGTGATAGCCAGATTCAATTGGTCAGAAATTGTGCAGTCCTGTAGCCTCAGCCGCCAGTGGTCCGGCGATCCCTGATTGGCGGGATGGGAGTTGTCCACATGATGTCTACAAGGTTGTCCACAAGGGTATGGGAACTGGCGAAGGCGACCTTCCGCGCCTACGTGCAGCGGGACATCGATGTCACCGGCGAGGATCCCGGCGGCTGGCGCCGGCGGATGCTGTGGCAGGAGGCTTACGCGCGGGCGCGCGCGGTCGTTCTAGGTGCGCCTCGGCAGTTCGAAGTGCCCCGGGTCCCACAGGGACCGCCACCTACCGCCCCAGACGAGGCCCAGCGCCTCGCCGAAGGGTCCGATGTGATCCCAGAACCAGCGCGGGATCTGATCCCTCTTCCAGCCCCGAATATCGACGTCGAACGCCTCGCCGCGCAGGTGGGCGCTGTCGAGAGTCCGCGAGCGGCCCGCCGCGACTAGGCGCCGTTGCTCGTCGATGTTGCGGCGGCCGCTGGTCGCCATCAGCGGCACCCCGGCGCGCCGATAGGCGTTGAGCATGATCAGCGCGCGCTCACGGGTCGGTGGTGTGAGCTCGGCCAGTATGCCCGGCGACGGATCGATCACGCGGCTACCGAGAAGTCCAGCACCCTGAACGTTTGCACGTTGCCGCGCGGAATCAGGTATCCGGCGACAGACGCCTCGAAAATGTTGCCCGAGTTGCCCGCGCTCCAAAACGCATTGGCAAAGATCGATCCGCCGTGCCCGATCAGGATCGGTGATCCGCCGTAGCTCTCGCTGACTCGTTGTCCTGCAATCGACGAAAACATGTCTAGCAAGATGTGCAGCTGGCCGGAGCTATCACCGCCGATGCGTACCGTGAGATTGCAGGACTCGCACGTGACCGTTCCAACTGGACGGGCTCGCAGGAACGCATGCGTCAAAACCGCTACCGAGTCTTGCGGGATGAAGAACGAGGTGGAAACGGCGCTCAACGCGCTGGCGGTGATCGTTTGCGCGCGACAGAACGGCTCAATGCCTGCGAGTTGCGCATCGCGCGGCGTCAGGCGATAAAGCCAGTCTCCGATCATGCCGGAGTAATGCGGACAGTGGTGAAGTGCGTCAGCGCGCCGCCGGTCGTGTTGCGCAGTCGGACCTTGATCCGTTCGCCGGCCGCGGCCACGTCCTGCAAGTTGAAGTCGTCCGGATACAGACCGAACCTATTGACCCCAGGAACCGCCGCACTCTCGCACAATGCATCCTGACCGCTGTAGCAGTCCATGACGAGCCCCGCGGCCGACCCGTTGATTGCGAATTCGAGCAGAGCGTTGTAGGGGAGAAATTCGAATTGCGATCCCTGCAGCACGTTGTCGTTCGTCGCGTTGGCAGCGATGCTGCCCGACACCTGAATCACCGGCATTTAGCCCTCCTAGGTTTCCTCGCCCCACCGGCGCACATCGGTCCCCAGCGGTACAGGAAGCTCGCCACGCGGCGGAACTTGCTGAGATCGCTCGCGCTGATGCCGCGCCGCCGGCGGCGCTTCACGGGCGGCAGCTGACCGCTCTGGATCATCCCGGCCACGGCACCGATACCCCCGCTGGCAAGGCACCACTGAGGGTGACGCCGGCAGTAGGTCGCCGCCGAGTTGTAGATCGCGCGCGCGCCGCGCAGGCCAGCGCCAACGACCATCCCGGCGCCACGGCCGACAGTCGTCAAGGAGCTCGTGCCGGCGATCAGAGGGGCGAGGCTCATCGTTGGTGCTCCACCTGGGAGTGCAGTCGGGATCGATGGAAGCTGAGGCGCTGGAACCGGCGAGATGGGCGGCGTGCGGGCCGCGTCAAGGATGTCC
>CAZHQK010000202.1:0-44386 GCA_964534795.1 uncultured Acidobacteriota bacterium | reverse complement strand
TGCTGCAGGGGATAGCAGAGGGGGGCCGCCGGCCCCCCTCGCAAACCACCGGCTACTTGTTTTTGTCTTTCAGCCGTATGTAGATGGGATTGGAATAGAACCAGAGATCGGACCAGGCTTCGACATCCTTGTCGAGGGCGATCATGGCGCCCTTGACGGGATTGTAATAGATGATGTTGCCCGCCATGGTGTCCGGCAGCGGATTCCCGAGCAAGTCGGTCTCGTTCGGCGTACCGGCAGGCAGGTTGGTACCCCGCAGGCGGAAGTAGCAGTCGCCTTCAGGAACGAACTCGTACGTGAAGACGAGCCAGTCGCCCTGTCGGGTCATTTCCGACTTTTTTACGCTCATCTTGATCTCGGTGCTCCCGTTGGTCGGATCCTTGTAGCGCGGGTCGGAAGGGTGGATCTTGTGCGGCAGCAGCGAACCGCCGATCAGGTCGACGTGGTCGAGCTCCGGCCGGTTCAGAGGCCTATGGATGCCGATCTGGGCGAGCGAAGGATTGTTGAAGGCATACGGGCAGTAGTTCATCTCATCCGGGTCCTTCACGCGCACCGTGATTGTCACCTTTTCCCCGGGTTTGACCGGGAGGGTCTGACCCATGGTGGCGGCGTTGGCGGACATGATATTGGCGTGCCGATTGGTCCTGGCCTCGAACTCAAGGGCTGTGATCAGATCGCCTTGAACAATGAAGCTGTTTCCGCTGCGCAAGCCGTTCAGGACATCCATGGCGCTCGGGTTGATCCCCGGCTTCACGAAGACGTAGTCCTTCTGGTACTCGCCGGGCCAGAAGTCATTTGCGCTCTCCCTCGTTTCGAGCCAGTTGCCCTGGCCCGAATCGTATTCCGGCACTTCCCGGGTATGCCAGTCGGAGCTGGCGAACAACCAGAAGTTGCGGCCCTCTCCCAGAAGCGCATCCCACAGCCCGCCGATGACAGCGGTATAGTAACCGGTGCCGCCGTAGGTGCCGCCGAAGGCGCCGGTGCCGAATCCGCCGCGGTTGGGGTCGGCCTGGTGGCCCGGCTGGCCTTCGAAGCCGAAGCATACGGTGGGGGCGGCGTTGTTGAGATCGCGGAAATGCTCGACACTGTAACCGTTATTGTTCCCGCCCCTGTCCGGGCTGAATGGCCCCTTGCGTTCGATATGGGCCGGAATCATATAGGCTGTGAACGGGTGGTGCGTCTGCATCCACCTTGCCGCAGCGACGGCCTTGGCGTGCCCTTGAAGACCGACGCCCGGCCCGGTCTTGGGCGGGTTGGGGATTTTGGGACCCCAGCCCTGCCCGCCGCCGCCGCTCGTGTCGTTGTCTTCCATGTCGAAGAGATATTCGAACTGCGCCATGGCATCGGCATTGCCGCCTCGGCTGAGGAGCTGTTCGGTGATGATGCCCGTGCTGCAGTGTTCGTGGCCGGGCACCTGCCATTCGAGCCCGGTCCAGATAGGCTTGCAAAACTCCATGCTCGCCTGGCTTGTGATCGGATACAGGAACTCCTGGATGATTTGCCACTTCCACATATTCTGCTTTCCGCCGAAGCCGGTTCCGGCGTAATCGCCCTTCAGATTCCCGGCGCCTATGGTGTTCACCCAGTAGTTTCCCGGAGGATTGGTGTCGCCGTCGTATTGTGGATCGTCTATGCGGCCATCCCGGCTCCATTTGCCGCCGTGTCCCGACTGGGCGAACCAGTCCAGGCCGTAGGTGACGACGGCCCTGCGGATCAATTCGTCCGCTCCCGTCGAGCCGTCGCTGAAGGTTGTGTGATTGTGAAAGTCGCCGGCGAGGTAGCGTCCCTGGCCCGTCTTTTGAGCAAACGGAGACGAGGGGAGCAAGGCCAGTGCGACCAAGCCGAGAACGGCTGTGGCTGCTCTGAAGCGATTCATGTAACAAACCTCCTGCTGTCTGAATGTTCGGAATTGACAATCGGCCCGCCGGCGCCGTCCGATGCAGCGCAGGTCGGGCATGCGGACCCCTATGCGCAACCGTCCGCATGAGATCCGCGGCCGGGTGGATTCCGCGTAACCCCCCTGGCCGCCGGCGTAGTGCCAACGCCGCGGCCAATATAGGCAACGCCTGTCAGTACGAGTTGAAATACAAGTGATTGTTTGATGATATCCGGCGCCGCGCGGAAGTGCGCGGCACAATACGCGGACCTTCCAGGGACATTCAATAGCCGCACCCGTTGCAGGAATGGCAGCGCGCGGCACCGACCGGGCCGGCCCGGCTGACGGTCTTCCGGTTTCCATCAGCCGGGAAGCAGGGCCTTGGATGGGTCTTTCGAACCGCCGTCACCGCGGCAAACGCGTTCCGCATCTGCAAGGCGACCGGTGCGCAGCCGAGCGTACGCCCGGTACACATCATCGAAGACCCGGTCCCATGACATGCGGCACGCCTGCAGGCGCGCCGCATGCCGCATCCGGGAATGAAGGCTCGGATTGTGCATCAGCGTTCGGATTGCCTCGCAGAAGCCGGCCGCGTCCGCGGCGACGAATCCGGTGCGGTCCGGCTGCACCAGTTCCTGGGGGCCTCCGCGGCTGGTAACCAATGCGGGGACACCGGAGGCCATGGCCTCCAGGATGACGTTGCCGTAGGTATCGGTCTCGGACGGAAAGACAAACAGGTCCATGCCGGCGAACGCCGCCGCCAGAGCTTCGCCTTCCAGGAACCCGGTGAATTCCGCCCGGATCAGCCTGCGCTCCAGATATGCTCTTTCGCTTCCGTCGCCGACCAGCAGGAAACGGTAGTTGACCTCTCCCGCCGCCAGCAAGGCCTGCTCGACGTCCACGAGCATGCGGAGGTTCTTTTCGGGGCGGAGGCGGCCCGCATAGCCGAGAACGAAAGCATCATCGTTTCTACGGCGGAAGCGTGGAGAGAAGATGTCCGGGCGCACGCCGCGGTCCATCGCGTATACCGGCCTGCCGGTGCGCTCGGCCAGCAGTCGAATCAGGTTCCGGTTGGGGGCGAGCAGCAGATCCGCCATCCGGTAGAATCGGATCGAGGCCGACAGGCAGGCGCGCTCGACCACAGCGGCCAAGCGCCGGCGCGCCGCTGCGGGCAGAAAAGGCGTCCACTTCGCCAGCCGCCGCGCGGCGAACTCATGGACATTGGTGTGCCAGGAAGCGACCAGCGGGATTCCCATGCGCCGTGCCGTCCTCACGCCGAGAATCCCCATGTCTCCCGGGCTCGTCACGTGTATCAGCTCGGCTGCGAACGCCCGCGCGGCGGATTCCGCCCGCCCTGCGTGGCGCATGGCGCAGGGATCGAACCACAGGCCCGTGTCCAGAGGAATGGATAAAGGATCGCGGCGCAGCTCCAGGGCCTGCATCGGGCCGTGGTCGGAGAGGGACGTGCGACTGCCGGCGCGCACCATCAAGAGCGGAAGCTGCCGGCACAGGGCATACTCCTCGAAGTTGCGGCAGGTGCGGGCCACGCCGGAGACATCATGGTAGGAGTCGGTAAACAGGGCCACGCGCGGCGGGCGCACGGCCATCAGTGAATCACCTCTTCAGTCAGCGCGAGACGCAGCACCGGACGGAGCCTGGGATGTGCCGCCGCTCGCACCGCCCACAGTGCCGATCGCAGCCACCATGGCCCGCCGTTTTGCCAGAAATGAGAAAGCGGCCGACGCCCGTCCGCATCGATTCCCACCATGACCCGATCGGTCCAGTGCTGGTGCCCCCACGGATGCCGGGGGTAATCGCGCAGCGCCTCGTCGATGGTGGTGAAGGCGCGGAGCGCGCGCGGTTCCAGGTACTCCGGCAGAATCAGAATCTGGCTGAGGCGGTCGCGGCGGATTTCCGCGGCGAAGTCCGCGAAGGAATGGGCCGCAGTCAGATTGAGCAGCGCATTCGGCTGCCAGCCATGCCGGTCGCCGCCCGAAACCGCCGGTTTGCCCAGCTCTTCCGCCAGCGACAAAACGTTCCGGTTCTCGCTCCAGGCACGATAGCCGTTCAGCTCCAGCGCGTGAATAGGGGTATCATTAGCCCTGAGAAACGCCGCCAACGCGCGTGCGTGCCGGTCCGGGCTGTCGTAGTGAAGGTCCCAGAAGGGGTGGTTGAGCACCAATAATACCTGCGGGGCGGAATGTAAGGCCGAAAGGATCTCCTTCAGCCGCGACACACTCGGAGCTGCGCTGTAACGTTGCATCTCTTGCAGAAAGCCGTGCGCCTGGTCGGCCGGGATATTGTGCACCCCGAGGTGGAACAGCGCGCCCTCGTACGGCACCGACCATTCCACGGAAATCGGGATCTCGAGGGACAAGTTGCACACCTGCAGGTGCATGACGCCGTCGATACAATCGTGATCGGTGATCGAGACCAGAGCCCTCATGCCGAGCCGTTCATGGATCTGGGTGACCTCCTGATCCAGGACCGCCCGCGGCAGAATGGGAGGCGTCCAATGCATGCAGCTGAAGTCGATCCGTATGCCGTTGGAAGCTGCAAAACGGGCGATCCTGCGGGAGAGGAGCGACTTCAGCAGCGGCATCCTGGAAACCAAGTGCGGGATGAACATCATCCCCTCTTTGGAAAACAGCGTGTGGCTGTGCAGGGAGACCGCGGTGCGGTGGCTTGTACCGCGCCCGCGCGCCCCGGCCATGGAAAACAACCGTGTCATTGCATGCATCACATGGACCTCGCGCTCACCGGCGAAGGTTAAGCGAGTGATGTGAAGAGAATGTAACGTTATGTCAAAATTATCATGACGGCCGTGGCACGGCCGGAAAGTGCGGGTCGCCGCATGGAGGACGCAGCTCGTGCGCGGAATGCCTGAATCATGGCCTTGTTACGTGGCCGACCTGTCTGCCCGGCATACTTGTTTTGTGCCGGCCACGCTCGCCCGTGATCATGAGGAAGTCGCGCCCGAAGGGGCACCGGTCTTTGAGAGACAGCGCTTCACGCAGCACTGCCCCGGGGGGGGGGCGAGCGGAAGGTGCCGGAGGATACCAAACAGGTTCCGGACGGATTCGCCGTTGTGCGGTGCGTGGCGATGAGCCGCTCCGGCAACTTCTACTATGGAAGCATCGACAAGGACGCAAAGGACACAAGTGACGCCGCCGCGCCGGCGTTTGCAACCGACCGCGGGGTCGCGAGGGTCTTGAGGAAGTTCTCCGAACGGCGTGGATCTACAAAGGCACGCTGAGGGAGGAATCATGAGTTCCAGACCCGTTATGCTTTTCATGTTTTTCGGTTTCTTCGGCACGATTTTCGTGACCGCCGGGCTTCAAGGAAAACTCTTGCCGGAACTCGAGCGGCAAACGCTGGTGCACGACGGCAGGCAACGATCGTATTTCGTCCATTATCCGGGAAACAGACTCCCGGCCGAGCCTAAAGCATTGGTGCTTGTTCTCCACGGCGGCGGGGGTGCCGATGCGCGAGAGATGGCCCGCCGGACCGGCATGAACCGTATCGCCGATCGCGAGGGTTTCATCGTCGTGTATCCGATGGGTATCAATGGGCAGTGGAATGACGGTCGCGGGAAGACCTTTCGGCGAGCCCAGGACAACACCGATGTGGATGACGTGGGGTTCATTTCCGCGGTCATCGACACCCTTGGTGCCAAAGGGCAGGCCGACCCGAGGCGCGTCTATGCGACAGGATTGTCCAACGGCGGCATGATGACCTACCGTTTGGGCATCGAGCTCGGAAATCGACTGGCTGCTATTGCCGCGGTCATCGCCAATCTGCCTGAGACGATGTCCGGACGAAAGCCCGCGCGGCCGCTGCCGGTGCTGATCATGAACGGCACCGACGATCGGATGATGCCGTGGAACGGGGGAGCTGTGCGGGTGCTCGGAAGGGAATATGGCATGGTACTCTCTACGGATCGCACCGTGCGCTACTGGGTGGGTGCGGCAGATCTTCCGCTGAAGCCCCGGACTCGAACCTTGGAGGACCGAATCCAAGAGGACCGTTGCACGGTCGAGGTCGACGAGTATCGGGAAGACTCCAATCCCGTCGAGGTCGTTCTATATCGAATCAACGGGGGAGGTCATAACCTGCCGGGCGGAAATACACCGGATAGGCCTCTCCTGCTGGGCCGAAAGTGCATGGATATAGACGGTATGGAGGCGATCTGGTCCTTCTTCAAGAAACATTCGCTGCCCGAGAACAGGCCGGCGGATACGACCGGGGTGATCACGGGGGCACCGGCTGACTGGCGTCCGAAAGTCAAACAGGTCGGAGATCCGAAGGCCAATTACCTCAATGTGGAATTTACCTGCGACGGGCGGTACATGGTCTGGTTCGAGGGGATGGGCGGAAGCTCTGTCGACGGCATTGTCTGGCATTGCGGGGTGGACCAGGAAACCGGCGAGTTGATTCCTCCGGACGGGCGCGGCTTTCGGGCATTCGAGTCGACCTCTTGGGGGCGCGCGAATCCCGGATGCGACAGCGAAGGACCATATTACGTCGGCGCCGACCGGGACGGGAAATTGATATTGGTGCGCCCGGACGGCCCGACCCGTGGCAGGGCGATCAGGTTGGGTGTGGCGCCCGATCCGCGACGGCGCGCCGTTTATCCCACATGCCTCCCGGACAGGTCCGGCGGCTTTGTCCTCTTCATCCAAAATCACAAGACCCCCGGAGCCGGCGTGCGGGCCAACGGCAATTCCTGGGTGGAGCTGCAGTACATTAGCCTGGAGGAACCCGCGAAGGTCATCCCTGTAGAACGGCAAGAGACTCCGCCGATGGGCTTTGCCCCCATGGACGTCGGATTCGTCCGCTGGATGCGCGGTCGAGCCATCCTGACATACGGCGCCCGTTCGCAGCGGACCAGGAAAGTGGAAATCCGCGGCTTCGATGCGGAGCGGGCGGCCCGCGCGCCTTTCGAACTGATCGCCGACAGCCACAATCACATCGACCCGTATCCGGCGGTCATCGGCGAATACGAATACGTATTTGCCGGCGTCGATGCGAGCGCGACGAGCCACATTTACCGCCGTCCGGCAGGCCGGGCCGCTGACGCCCCCTTCGAGTTGCTCAAGACCCTCTCTCCGGAACGCAGCCTCCTTGGGGCGCCGAGCCTTGCCCAGTCCCATGAACCCTTTTTGTTCCAGGGCCGGCTCTACACCGTTTACCAGGTCAACGACAGAGGGGCGGATTTCTTCGATACCACCTTCCGCAAGCCCGGCGAAATCTGGCTGGCCGACCTTAGCGGGGATCGAGTGCAGCAGTGGCTCATTGCCCCGGACGGCGCAGGGCTCGTCGCCGAACCCGAGCCATTGGTCACGCGGAATCAGGTCTGGATCTACTACAACCGCCCCATGATCGAGGAATCGCCCTTGGGCACCGATGTCGGGGGTGCACAAAAGGACGGCGCAAGAGCTGGGTTGCGGGGGCGTATTCGCCAGGGACCGGCGACTTCGCGCGCTGGACTCCGAGGCGTGCCCCGTATGGCGCTTTACCGCGCCGAAGCTCCTCTGGGCGCCACAAGGTAGGAGGAGTGGGCGGTGAGTCGGACGGCGTGCGCGTCGCGTATTGCCTCGTCAAGGAGAGCGGCCACGCCGTCCCCGGCAGGCCCGGTGCCGACCCGGCGCGTGACGCGGCCGGTCGCGGCCAGCTGTTCGAGAGCATCTGTGTGGCCGGCTTCACCGGCATTCAGGAAGGGATGAACGGCTTGGCCATCGTGGACCTGAACAAGGACGGTCGGCTCGACATCGTGGCATCGGCGTGAGTTTGGACGGTCCGCCCGATGTGCACGATCGCTATCGACGAACCCTGGACGGTGCCGGTACCCATGCCGAGGTCTCGAGGGGGATCGAACGCCTGCGGCGCCACGGCGTGGAGTTCAACATCCTGATCCTCGTGACCGAGGCCGACGAGGGCCGCGCCCGGGAGATCTACCGCTATTTCTGCGACCAGGGGATGCTGTATCACCAGTACATCCCCTGCGTTGAATTCGGCGCCCAGGGCCGGCTTCGGCCGTACTCGGTCGGGGGCGAGGCGTGGGGGCGTTTTTTGTGCGAACTGTTCGACGAGTGGAAGGCGCGCGACACGCGCCGTGTGTCGGTGAGGCTTTTCGACTCGATCATCCAGAAACTGGTACTCGGCCGGCCGACTGCCACATGGACAGCGACTGCCGTCATTACTTCGTGGTCGAGTACAATGGCGATGTCTATCCCTGCGATTTCTTCGTCACCCGTGAACTGAAGCTCGGAAGCATATTCACGGATACGTGGGAGCAGTTGCGGCAGTCTCCGGTTTACGCCGAGTTCGGGGCCCGCAAGGCGGCGCTGGCGCGCGCCTGCGGAAACTGCCCGTATCTGGCACTCTGCAACGGCGATTGCCCGCGGCTGCATGCCGCTGCGAACGATTTCCCCGCCGCGCCGGGCGTTCTCTGTTTTGAGCGAGACGGACTGACCGGCCTGACGGAAGAGGAGCGGCCCGGGCGCCCTCGGCGGTTAGGCGAAAAGCAGCTGCAAGCCATTGACAGGGCCCTGCGCGGCAGCCCGGAGGATTTCGGCCTGAGCGGGAACCTACGGGATGGAAAGACCTTGTCGGCGTATGTGAAGAGCCAATGGGATGTAACCCTGGGGACGCGCCAGTGTCAGCGGCTCTTCCGGCAACTCGGCTTTCGTTTGAGAAAGCCGAGGTCGCTGATTGCCCATGCCGACCCCGACAAACAGGCCCGGGTAAAAAAACTCCGGCGGCTGGCAAGAAGCGAGGGTGTCGATCTCTGGGCGATGGATGAAGTTGACTTCCAGCAGCACGGCACGCGCTGTCGCATGTGGATTCCGCCGGAGAGCGCGGACCCGGTGCTGCTGTATCATCCGACGCGGCGCAGCGTGGGATACTTCGGTGCCGTGCGCTTGCGTGACGGCAAGCTCGTCTACAGGCGAGAAACGGATCGCTTCAACGCGGAGACATGCTTTGCTTTCCTGCGGCAACTTTGGGCCGTCAGCTCGCGCTCCGGTCGCAGGGTCGTCGTCATCGCGGACAACGCTCGCTATCATCATGCTGCGCTGCACAATGGTGTCCCTCCTGCAGGGCTGCCTAAGGTTGCGTTCTGTGACTTTTCTCCGCCGCCGCGACCCACTCTTGGGACTGAGGCACCCAGGTGACGGAATGTGGAACGTGCCGCTCGGGTAAAACCTCCGCACACGAAATTGTCTCGCCGGCGGCATTGCCGGCCGTCCAGGGGTGCGGGTTGATGCTCGGCGGCCGCCGCGGCGGAGCGATTCGACTGGAGGTGGAAAAAGTGAAGTCTGACGTAAAGGGGTGATTTTCATCGGCTGTGCTCCGGGCGCTTTTTGCGCCTACAGCCGAACCATATCATCAGAAGGGATCAAAGCGGGTCATGCAGCCTTGCCGGAAGGACACAGAGCGGGAACGTCGCTCGGCTGCCGTTGACCGGGCCTGCTTGGTCTGGTTATATTGCACGCATGGAGAAGGCCGGAAGCGTGCTGGGAGGGATTATCCGGGCTGCGCTTGCCGCGGACGATGCGATCGCAGCCGTGTACCTGTTCGGCTCCCACGCGCGCGGGACGGCCACGAAGCTCAGTGACGTCGACATCGCGCTTTTGCTCGATGCGGTCGTCGACAAATCCAGCTATTTTCCCCTCAGACTCGAATACACGGCCCGCATGGTGGATCTGCTGGGCAGCGAAAGGGTGGAGGTGGTCGTTCTCAACGAGGTGCCGTTGCATCTGGCATACGAAATCATCTCCCGCGGCACGCTCCTGGTGGAGCGAAATCGCCGGTATCGCACCGCCTTCGAAGCCGATCGCATCGGTCGATTCCTGGATTTCAAGCCCTTCCTGGCCGCGCAGTTTCGTGCCGTCAAGCAACAACTGAGAAAGGGGACGTTCTTTGACTGATCCTGTCCTTGTCGGCAAGCGCCTGGTGAAACTTCGCGAATACGTGGGATTGTTGCAGCGTTTCCGCGGCCGGCCGCGGCAGGATTTCGTAGAGGATCCGTTTGTCATCGGAAATGTCGAAAGGTACCTGCAGCTCGCGATCCAGGTCGTTCTGGATATTTGCAACCACATCGTGGCCGACGATCGGCTGGGGGCGGTGGAAGAGTATCGGGACGCCGTTCGTTTGCCGGGCGAAAATCGATACTTGACCCCCGACCTTGCGCAGCGGCTCATACCGCTGGCCGGGCTGCGCAACATCCTCGTGGACGATTACCTGGATGTCGACCGGGGCAGGATCTACGATCTTGTTCAGGACTGCCTCGAGGACTTCGAGCAGTTCGGGTACCAGATCGGCCGGCGACTGTGATGCGGCCCGCGGGTAAACGCCGGCGGAACATCTTCCCAATCCCCGGACGGCGGTCATGCCTCCGGTCTCAGCGCCTTCTCCACCCCTTGACCGGGCCCGGGTGGAAGAACTTCTCGGGCGTCATGACGCCGTCGCGCTTGAAGACCAGCCCGTCCTTCATCACGAAACGGACATCGCGCAGCGCGTCGATATCTTCCAGCGGGTCTCCGGCCACCGCGATGAAATCGGCGGCAATGCCCGGCCGGATCGGCACGCGCTCGCGGATGACATCCGCAACCTTGCAGCCGTTGATGGTGATGGCCTTCAGGACATCGCGCGCCGGGATGCCGGCCGCCTTCCAGGTTCTCAGAAAATCGATCGTCAGCTCGCCGCGCGTCATCCTGGTTACATTCGACGTCGTTTTGCTCCGCTCAACATACCGGAAAGGCCTCTCCGGCGGATAGTGTTTTGTGTGCGGCAGGAATGGGGGATGACGGCATGTCGCCGGAAAACGGAACGATTGCAACCCGGCCGCGGGCAGGCATAATACAAGGAGGAGGTTCTATGGTGCACCGGGACGACGAATCTGCGAACCGGGAAGACGGCGTGCAGGATCTCAACGTCAAGCGCCTGGGCCGGCGATCGACCGCCGGCGGCCTGGAACGGGCGAATGCCCTGCTGCACCTGGTCCTCGGACTGCGCTCGGGACGCCCGTTCATACCGAAGGGCGTGCACCGGTTCCGATCCTTCGAGGAGGCACACCGTTGGTCGATCCAAATGCAGGCCGGAAAGGCGAGTCCAGGCCGCCCACACTAGAAGATCTGCTCCATCTGTGCCGCGAACTCAACCGCAACGGAGCCGCATACATTGTCATCGGCGGAATGGCCATGATCCATCTGGGCTTCATCAGGGCCACGGAAGATATCGATCTGCTGGTCGACCCCTCGCCTGAGAACCGGTCCAGGATACGGCAGGCGCTCATGACGCTGCCCGACCGGGCGGTCCGGGAAATGGGCGAAAGGGATCTCGAGGACTACCAGGTGGTGCGGGTGGCCGACGAGATCGTGGTGGATCTGATGAAGTCGGCCTGCGGAGTCTCCTATGCCGAGGCCGCCTCCGGCATCGCATGGGCGGAAATCCAAGATGTCGCGATTCCGTTCGCGGGTGCCGAGCTGATGTGGAGGTTGAAGCAGGCGCCGCGCGCGAAGGACGAAATCGACAGGATGTTCCTGCGCACGCTGCTCGGTATTCCCGAGCGCTGATCGGACGGCAGTTTCCCGGAGTGCGTCCGTCGATCACGACATAAGCCGAATCTCGGGTCGCAAAATCCAAAAATCTGGTGCTCTTGCAGGCTGAGGCTGCCGAAATGGTAGTTGGGGACCGGTGCGGGCGGTCCCCGATCCGACAATGCGCGACGACGACGCCGACCACAAATGGCACGGGCTGGATCTCACTGCGGCCTTGCGCATCCTTGCGCATGCCGGCCGGGCCGATCCCACCGCGAAGAAGGGTGACCCGACGGCACAGTTGCAGGCCCTGATCGATGCCCTGTGCGACCTCACGCTCCATGACGGCCTGACCGGCCTGGTCAACGCCACCTTTTTCCGGGCGGCGCTGGCCGGCGAGATCGACCGCAGCCTGCGCACGGGGCGTCCCTGCGGCCTGCTCTTGCTGGACATCGACCATTTCAAGCGGGTGAACGACACCTGGGGGCATCCGGTGGGCGACCTGGTGTTGCAGCGACTGGCCGCGCAGCTGCGGCGCTCGCTGCGCAGCATGGACACCCCGGCGCGGCTGGGCGGCGAGGAGTTCGCCGTGATCCTGCCCGAATGCGACGCCATGGATGCCGTGAGTGCCGCCGCACGCATTCACGGGCTTCTCAACCCGCTGGTGGTCGAAACGGGCGATGCGCGCCTGAGCGTCACCACGAGCGCCGGACTGGTATGGACCGAGATCTGGGATGCGGTCACCGTGGAGGAGCTGATCGCCCGGGCCGACGAGCAGCTGTACCGCGCCAAGCAGGCGGGCCGGGCGCGCCTGTGCTACCCCGTGCTGACCGCCACGCAGGTGTCGGTCCAGGAGCGGGCCGCTTTGTCTTTGAGCATGCCGGAGGAGGGATTACCATGAGCGCTGAAAAGCGGGCGCACCGCTACGCCGTGCTCAGCGGCAAGGGGGGCGTGGGCAAGACCCTGATCGCGGCCAACGTCGCGGCCGCGCTAAGCGCCGCGGGCGTGCGCACGGCCCTGTTCGACGCCGATCTCGGACTGGCCAATGTCGACGTCATCCTCGGCCTGAATCCTGCGCGCACCCTGCCGGACCTGCTGCGCGGGCACTGCACGCTGGATCAGGTTCTCATACGGGCTCCGGGGGGCTTCGACCTGGTTCCCGCGGGATCGGGGATCCTGGAAGGGACCCACATGACCGCGGCCATGGCCGAGAACCTCGAGTCGCTGATACGCGATCTCGACCAGCGGTACGAGGCCGTACTCTTCGACGTGGGGGCGGGAATCGGCGAGGTGGTGATTTTTTTCGCGCGCATGGCGGACACCGTGCTCCTGGTGGTGACTCCGGAACCGACGTCGCTCACCGACGCCTATGCCACAATCAAGGTTCTCGCCCAGCGCTACGGCCTGCGGGATTTTTCGCTGATCGTCAACCAGGCCGGCAGCACCCGCCCGGAGCAGACGGCGGCCGAGATCGCCGGCCGCTTGCGGGGCGTCACCTCCAGGTTCCTGGCCGCCGGCGGCCGGACCCCCGTGCGCCTCGAGCTTGCGGGCGTCATTCCGACCGATCCCGCGGTCCTGCGTGCGGTCGGCCGCCAGCAGCTGCTCGTCGAGGCCGATCCGGAAGCGCCCGCGACTCGTTCCATGTTCCGCATCGCCGACGCGCTGCGTCCCATGGCGCCCGCCGCGCCGGTACTCCTCCGCTAGCCGCACGCGGCGGCCGGCTGTTGTACAATAAGTGCGTAAAGGAACAGCCGGAGCCATGCCTGCCAACCTGACGCCGCAGTACCTGGCAGCCGAGAAGAAGTTCAAGCAGGCCGTCACCTTCGAGGAGAAGATCGAAGCCCTCGAAGAGATGATGGCGACCATCCCGAAACACAAAGGCACCGAGAAGATGCGTGCCGATCTGCGCCGCCGCATGGCGAAGCTGAATGCCGAGAAGGACAAGAAGTACGGAACCTCCAAGGCCGGGGCTTCCTATACCGTGCAGCGCGAGGGGGCGGGCCAGGTGGTGCTCGCCGGGGCTCCGAACGTCGGGAAATCTTCGCTGCTGGCGCGCCTTACCCGGGCCGTGCCCGAGATCGGCGACTATCCCTTCACCACCCGCCTTCCGCAACCGGGCATGATGCCGTTCGAAAACATCCAGATCCAGCTCGTGGACATGCCGGCCATCGCGCGCGATTTCTACCGGCCCTGGATGGGGAGCATCCTGCGCCATGCGGACCTGGTGCTGCTGGTCGCGGATCTCGGCAGCGATGAAGTGCTCGACGAGGTGGAAGGCGTCATCGAGATCCTGGCGGAATCCAGGATCCGCCTCGTCGGCAGGAACGCCGGGGCGGATCCGCAGGAGATTTCCGGGCCGGCGCTCTGCAGGACGATCCTGCTCGCCAACAAGCTCGACGCCCCTCAGGCCCCGGAAGTGCTCGATATCCTGCGCGAGTTCTATGGGGAGCGTTTCGAAATCCTTCCTGTCTCGGCGCACACCGGCGCCGGCCTTGACACGCTTCCGCGCACGGTCTTTGAGCGGCTGGAGATCGTGCGCGTCCACACCAAGGTCCCGGGGAAGAAGGTCGACCTGAGCGAGCCGCCCTACGTGCTGAAATGCGGGAGCACCGTGCTGGACGTGGCCCGGGCCGTCCATCGCGATTTCGTCCATTCCCTCAAGTACGCCCGGGTGTGGAGTTCGCCGCACGCGCGGGGAGGGCCGAAGTTCGACGGCCAGATGGTCGAGCGCACCTATCGCCTCGAAGACGGCGATATCCTGGAGCTGCACGTCTGACCGGCGGGCCCTCGGCGTACCCGCCTATGGCTCCGGGGAGCGGCCGAGTGCGGGATTGTGCGCCAGCAGGTATGCGGCCAGGCCCTGCGTATCCACGACCGCGCGTGCCTCGTCCCAGGAAACGAAGGCGCGGCGGCGCGCCGCCTCGAGGATCCGTACGATGCTCAATGCCACCTCGGCAGTCTGGCCTGCGGGGTGCTCGCGCACGTAGTCCATGGCATCGAAGAGCACGGCATTGGCCTCCGCGAAGGTCACAGGCTCGGCCGGGCCGTGCCGCTCGCTCCACTCCGGGCAGCCGAGCGTGTCGTTGACGTGCGTCATGATCAAATAGGTCGCCCTGCCGATCAGCTTCAGGTTGCTCGGGCTGACGCTCGTCATGGTATTGCCGACCACGCGGCCGAGTGCGGCCATGACGGCGGTGGAGTGCGCGTTGAGCAGCATTTTCAGGGCGATCTGCCGCCTCAGGGTCAGCGGGTCGTCGAGGCAATCGAGCGCGATGTGCAGGCGCACGTCCGGGGGCCGGGCGCGCATGGAGGCCGCCTCGTCGGCGCCGGGCCCGCTCCTGCCGGTCACGGTCACGAGCGCGAGGCGCGCGCCGCGCCCGCGGGCCAGGGAGGCGAATGCTCCGAAGCTGCCCTGTCCCCGGGCCAGCTCGGCCGCCTCCGCATCCATGGCCACGGCGACGGCGAGATCGCCCGCCGCCGGAGCCCGGCGTTCGACGTTGTGCCCGGCGAAGGAGAAGTCGTAGGCGCGTTCCTGCTCGTCGCCGGCATCGGCCAGGCTCCTGAGTGCGGCCGCGCGCAGGTACGGGTCCGAGACCTCGCTTTCCAGGGGGCGGCGGTAGAAGGATTCCCTCAAGCCGCGGAACGGCCTTCCGAGAAAGCTCCGCCAGGCTTCGCGGTAATCGGCTGCGGGCGTCCACACCTGAACCCAGCAGCGACGCTCATCCTCGCCGGCCTTGTCGAGGGGAAAAAGACGGAATGTCGGGCTGCGTTCGGTGCTGTCGATGAAAACGGTGATCAGGGCGCGGGCGGCGAAGTAGGTGGCGAAACGGCCCTGCCGGTAGGTGTCCGCCTCGAGTGCGGTGAATTCGGCGGCCGGTTGCACGGCTTCGTCGACCGCTCCCTTGACCGCGTCGAAGGACGCCAGCCTGCCCGCCACTCCCGAGTCGCCGGCGAAGCCCAGTTCCTGCACCTCCCGCACCGTGAGGCGGCGCCTGAGTATGCGGGCGATCGCCTCTTCGAACAGCGCTCCCAGGACGAAGGTCTCGATGGTGGTCGCCTGCATGCGCGTCGAGCCGGTGATCGCCTGGGGGCCGGTCGTGAGGTTGATGCGGGTGACGTCGGGGTTGTCGATGATCGCAGCGCTGCGCGCGAAGGGGCGCAGGAGCTCGTCGGGATTGTTGTAGACGAAGTACAGGCGCTCGCGCGGCCCGGCGCGCCGGCGCTCTTCGGCGCCGCCGTACTGGTCGAGAGCCGCGAGCATCGTGCCGATCACCGAGGAGGTTTCGCCGCCTTCAGTCACGCACACGACCATATCGCCCGCCCGCACGCCGTGGTCTTCCAGTTGCAGGCGTCCGATGATCGGCAGATCCTCGAAACCTTCCAGCGAACTGACGAGCGCTCGGTCGCCGCCCGTCATCTCGCCGATGACGAGGTCCTCGATCTCCCGGGGCAGGCCGGCCTCGAGCTTGCTCCAGCACGGGTGGCGGCGCACCTTGCGCCAGAAGGGCCGCCAGAAGGCGCTCTCCATCTGTTTCGCCAGCCGGCCCGTGGCCCCGCACCCGTAGACGTATATCCTGCGGCCGCTCCGTATCGCTTCCTCGACGGCGTTCGCGGCCTGCTCGAGCGCGGACGGGGAGCGGCGCAACTCGGCCAGTCGCGCCGAAATGTCGCGGTCCACGGACAGCAACATGCGCAGGCCGGCGGCCGTGTCGGACTGCACGGCGAAGCTCAGGTTCCATGTGCGGGGATGCCGCTGTTCGGTCAGGAGGCTGAAGAGGTGAAACTGCTTCTTGTTTTCCACGTAGTCGACCGACTGGGCCGAGGGTTTCAGCCCGAGCCAATGCAGGATTTGCGACACGGCGTTCTCCCCCTGAGAGTCGTGCCATTGTACTATGAGTGCCGTCCGGCCGCCCGGGAAGAAGAGGGAAGCTGACACCGCCGCGCCGGGCCGCTGGAATGCGCCAGCGGCGATGAGCGCCGCAGGCGCATGCCGATTTGGTGGAGGAAGAGCATGGACGTTTTGCCGAAGTCCGAAGCCGTGCACCGCCTGGGCCGCATCCAGGAGTGGATGCGGCACTCTTCGATCGACGCGCTCTTCGTACTGCAGAATACCGACCTGTATTACTTCGCCGGCACGATCCAGACGGGCCTGCTCTGCCTGCCCGCCGAGGGCGAGCCGCTCTACCTCGTCCAAAGAAGCCCGGCGCGCGCCCGCATGGAGTCGCCCTGGGAGCGCATCGTGCCGCTGCGCGGCCTGAAACAGGCGCCGCAGGCCCTCGCGGCCGAAGGACTGGCGGGCGTGCGGCGCATCGGGCTTGAGCTCGACGTCCTGCCCGCCGCCCACTACCTGCGCCTGGTTCAGCTCTTCCCCGGGGTCGACTTCGCCGACGCATCGGAAGGCATCCGCAAGGTGCGCATGGTCAAGTCGCCCTACGAGGTGCAGCAGATGCGCGGCGCGGCCGGCATGCTGCGCGAGGCGTTCGCGCATATTCCCGAATGGGCGCGGGCGGGCGCGACAGAACTGGATGTCGCCGCCCGCCTGGAGGGCTTCCTGCGCGCACGCGGACATCAGGGGATTGTGCGCGCGCGCAGCTTCAATTTCGAGATCGGCTACGGAACCCTGTCGGCCGGGGCAAGTGCCGGCCATCCGATCTGCTACCCCGGGCCGGTGGGCTGCCTGGGCCTGTACCCGGCCGTGCCGAACGGCGCGAGCCGGAGGCCGCTGGCCCCGGGCGAAACCTTCATGGTCGACGTCGTGGGCGGCTACGGCGGTTATCTGGCCGACAAGACGCGCACCTACGCCGTCGGGGAAATCCCCGCGGAGATGCGCCGGGCGCACGAGTTCGTGCTCGGGCTTCTCGGAGAGATCGAGGCCATGCTGCAGCCCGGGAAGCCGTGCTCGTCCGTCTACGAGGCGGTCATGGAGCGCGTCGGCGAAAGCCCTTACGCCGACGGCTTCATGGGCGCGGGAGAGAACCGCGTGCGCTTCATCGGCCACGGCATCGGCCTGGAGCTCGACGAATTGCCGGTGCTGGCGGCCGGCTTCGACCTGCCGCTGGAGGCGGGCATGACGATCGCCGTGGAGCCGAAGATCTTTTTCCCGCAGGGGGGCGTCGGGGTCGAAAACACCTATCTTGTGACCGCCGCGGGCGCCGAGAAGCTGACCGTCTTCCCCGAAGAACTGCTCGCCCTTCCGGCGTGAAGGAACGCGCTCAGGATCCCCCCTGCTCCCCGGCGCGCCTTTCGGCCTCCTCCAGCCAGCCGCGGCGCACGCTCTCGGGGGGGATGCCGCTCAGGTACGGCTTGATGTCCAGCACCGGCGTGCCGTCGATCATGTCCACGCCGCGCAGGTAGAGCGTCCCTCCGTCGCGGCGCAGCAATTCGACCACCGTCAGCCCGATCGGATTCGGCCTGCGCGGGGAGCGGGTCGCGAACACGCCGTGGGGCCGGTTGTCCGTGGGAGGCGAGGAAACGAGATTGAAGCCCTCGGAGCAGTGAAACACCCAGAGGATGAAAAGGTGGGAAAAGCCTTCGATGTCCTGGAGGCCCGGGACGAACTCGGGCAGGACCTCGAGCATGCCCTCGGCCGTGTGCCTGGTTCCCAGGCCTTTGGGGATCTGCGAGCTTTCCGTATAAGGGCTGCGTATGAAGCCGATCGGGCGCATCTCGTATGTTTTCATAGCTCACCTTCGTGCCGCTCGAGGCGAGCCGAGATTATAGACCAGGCCGCATTGACTTGGGATGGCCGATCGCTCACAATCCGGTCCGCGGGGTTGAAGATCATGCCGGCCGAAGCGTCACAGCATGTCCCGAAGGCGGAGCCCGCCGACCGATACGGCCGCCTGGATCGGCTGAAATTCCGTATCGTCGCCCACCTGGGCTACTGGGTGATCTCGCTCATCGGCAGAACTCTGCGCTGGCGGGTGGAGGGCTGGGAAAACTTCCGCAGCATCGGCGCGGCGGGCAAGAGGGTGATCTATGCCTTCTGGCACGGAAGGATCTTCATGGCGACCTACTTCTGGCGCGGGCGCGGCATCGTGGTGATGACCAGCCGCAACCGCGACGGCGAGTACATCGCGGGGGTCATCCGGCGCTTCGGTTACGGGGCGGCGCGCGGTTCGAGCAGCCGCGGCGGCCGCGGGGCTCTGGTCGAGATGATCCGCGAGCTGCGCAACAACCGGGACGTCGGATTCGCCATCGACGGGCCGAGGGGCCCGCGCTACGTCGCCAAGCCCGGCGCCGTATGGGTGGCTTCCAAGACGGGCGACGCCGTCTTTCCCTTTCACATGTCGGCCGACAGGAAGTGGGTCCTGAATAGCTGGGACCTTTTCCAGATCCCCAAACCCTTTGCCAGGGTTCTGGTGCTCATGGGGGCTCCCATCTTCGTGCCGGCGGATGCCACCGAGGAAGAGCTCGAGGCGGCGCAGCGGAAGCTGCAGGCCGCCCTCGACGAGTTGCGCGTACGCGGGGACGCGCGCTGGAACGCCGGCGGCTGAACGGGCCGCTCATGACCCGGAGGACGGCACCGTCCCGCTCGCCCGCAAGTGATCCTGCAGCGCCTTGCGCGCGCGGTTGAGCCGCGAACTGATCGTGCCGAGATTGATTCCCAGGACCGCCGAGATCTCCTCGTAGCTCAAGCCCTCGAGATCCTTGAGAATGAGAACCGCCCGCAAGTGAGGTTTCAGGCGGGCTACGGCCCGGCGCACCTGGGACGCCTGCTCCTCGGCCAGCAGTCTTTCCTCCGCCGACCTTTCGCCGCTCAGCAGCGATTCCTCCTCCCCCTGGCTTTCCAGCTCCTCGAGCGCCGCCCGCCTGCGCGTGAGCCTACGCCAGGGGCGGCGCGAATGGTCGATGCAGGTGTTGATCGCGATCCTGTAGACCCAGGTCTTGAGCGAGGACTGATCCTGGAAGTCTTCGAGCTTCTTCCAGATCTTGGTGAAGACCTCCTGGGCGGCGTCCTCGGCGTCCTCGGGCGTGCCCATGAACTTGAGGCAGATGCCGTAGACCAGCGACCGGTAATCGGCGAAGAGCTGCTCGAAAGTCATGGCCGTTTCCGGCCGGTCATCCACGCGATCGGGGCCCATGGCGAGCGCCGGCTCGGACGGCAGTTCTGCCCGAGTTCTTCACAGCCGGGCGCCCGGCTATCATAGCACTGCATTCGCGGGCCGGCGCCATGGAATGCGCAGCCCGGGCGGGCGGCCACAGCTTCAACCGGCTCGACACCAAGGCGGCCCGGGAATCGCGGAAGGAAGTGTATCAATTCCTGGCCAGGTATCTGAATCCGCCGAACCCTCCCAGGTAGGGCCGCCGCAGCGCAGTTGCATTGGCCGGCGGCATCTTCTATCATCTCACGTTCTTGAAAGCCGCCGGAAGGCCTCCGGCGGTCGGGTGCAACCGAGGGGCCGGCAATCGGCCGGCCAGCATGTTCTCCGGGGAGTGAGGCTTCCACGAGAATGAAAAATCCGGCCGGCAGGATTCCGTCCGCAGCTGCGGCGAGCGCACGCAAGCGCCGCCGTGCGCGCCCGCCTGCCGGCGGGCCGTATCAGTTGAGCCTTGTGGATCTGGCGGCGAAACCCGCCGCGGCGCCGTCGGGCGGCGCCGACGGGGCTGCCGCCGGGTCAGTGCCGCAGGCGCCTCCGGAGCAGGCTGCAGGCCGATCCGGGGGGCGCAGGGAAACCGCGGAAAGCATCGCCGCGCGCCAGCGCGAGATCTCGGTGTCGGAGTTTTTCATCAAGAACCGGCACCTGCTCGGCTTCGACAACCCGCAGAAGGCTCTTCTGACCGCCGTGAAGGAAGCGGTGGACAATTCCCTGGACGCGTGCGAGGAGGCGGGCATCCTGCCGACGCTGAAGGTCGAGATCCGGCAACTGGCCGAGGACCGTTTCCGGATCGCCGTGGAAGACAACGGCCCCGGGATCGTCAAGGCGCAGATCCCCAAGATCTTCGGCAAGCTCCTCTATGGCTCCAAGTTCCATATACTCAAGCAGGCGCGCGGGCAGCAGGGGATCGGGATATCGGCGGCCGGCATGTACGGCCTTCTGACGACCGGCAAGTCGCTGGCCGTGACCTCGCGCACCGGCCCGGGCAAGCCGGCCCATTACTACGAGATCCAGATCAACACGCGCAACAACACGCCCCAGGTCATCAAGGATTCCGCGGTGGAATGGGAGCCGGAACACGGCACGCGCGTGGAGATCGAGCTTCTCGGGACGTACAAGAAGGGCCGCCGCTCGGTCGACGACTACATCCGCCAGACGGCCATCGCCAATCCTCATTGCGAGATATGGTACGCGCCGCCGAACGGCGGCGAGGTCCTGCACTACCCGCGCGCCACGGACTCGCTGCCCCCCGAGCCGCGCGCCATCAAGCCCCATCCCTACGGGGTGGAGCTGGGCATGCTGATCCGCATGCTCAAGGAGACGCGGGCGCGCCAGCTGAAGGCGGCGCTGCAGCTCGATTTTTCGCGCGTGAGCCCGAGGGTGGCCGAAGAGATCTGCCGGGCGGCGCAGCTGAGCGAGAACGCCAATCCCCATACGATCGCCGCCCACGAGGCGGAGCGCCTATACCGCGCCATCAACAGCGTGAAGATCATGGGCCCGCCGACCAACTGCCTCTCTCCCATCGGCGAGCGCCAGATTCTGGCGGGCCTGCAGAAGGAGATCCGGGCGTCGTTCTATACGGCGCTGACGCGCCCGCCTGCCGTCTATCGCGGCAATCCCTTCCAGGTGGAAGTGGGGCTCGCCTACGGCGGCGACCTGCCGGGCGACGAGCTGGCCGACCTGCTGCGCTTCGCCAATCGCGTGCCCCTGCAATATCAGCAGTCCGCCTGCGCCATCACCAAGGCCGTCCTGAGCATCGACTGGCGCAAGTATGGGCTGGCGCAGTCCAAGGGAGCGCTGCCCGCCGGCCCCGTGGTCCTGTTCGTGCACATCGCCTCGGCCTGGGTGCCGTTCACCTCGGAGAGCAAGGAGGCGATCGCGGCCTATCCCGAGATCGTGCGCGAGCTGCGCCTGGCCCTGCAGGACGCGGGCCGGCGGCTGAGCGCCCATATCCGCGCGCACCGCAGGGCCGCCGAAGAGCAGAAGAAGAGATCCTATATCGAGAAATACATCCCGCACATCGGCATCGCGCTGCGCGAAATCCTGGGCTTCCCGGCGCAGACCGAGGCCGAGCTGCTGGCGAATCTCAAGATCGTTCTCGAGCGCAGCCGCGCGCGCGAGCGCGCGCAGGAGGAGTCCGATGGCTAGGAGGCCGAAGGCGGCGCGCGGCGCCGTGAACCGGGAAGTACTGGCGGCCATCCAGGCCTCGGCGCGCCAGATCCAGGAGAAGATCATGGCGCGCAAGAAGCCGACCATGAAGTTTCCCGTACGTTCCCTGGCCAACGTGCGCTACCACCCGCAGCGCGGGTTTTTCGAGATCGCGGGAAGGAAAAAGGAGCGCACCCTGACGGTCAACACGGTCAAGACCTTCGCGCAGACGCTGCGCATGATCGCGCTCTCGAAGGAACTGCTGGAAAACGACGACATCGCCACCAAGAGGGAGGCCTATTACGTTTCCAAGAACTGGGACGAGGCGCGCTTCAGCGAGCAGCCCGAGTCGGACACGGTGATGGACGACGTCGAGGCCTACTTCTCCGTCAACCGCGAGCAGCTGGGATTCGTTCCCGAGGAAAAGGGGGGCGACGTCGCCGGCCGCCTGATCGTGATCGATCACGACCGGGATACGGGCAAGGCGCTGCGCATCGATTGCACCCGGTTCGGCTCGGGGGCTTACAGCGTGCCGATTTCGGTGGAGCACCTCGAGTTCGAGACCAACGCCGACTTCATCCTGGTCATCGAGACCGCGGGAATGTTCCAGCGGCTGGTCAAGCATCACTACTGGAAGAAGGCCAACTGCATCCTGGTGAGCATGGGCGGGGTGCCGACGCGCGCCTGCCGCCGCTTCATACGGCGCCTGGCCGACTTCAAGCGCATCCCGGTTTACGTTTTCGTCGACGGGGATCCTTACGGCATCACCAACATCTACCGCACGCTGAAGGTGGGCTCGGGCAACGCCGCCCATCTGAACGAATTCTTCTGCGTGCCCCAGGCCAGGTTCCTGGGGATCACCCCGCAGGACATCGTCGACTACAAACTCCCGACGCACCCGCTCAAGGAGGTCGACATCAAGCGCGCCCGGGACGCCATCCGCAACGATCCCTTCATCCGCCACCACGGGGAATGGATCCACGCCCTGGAGCGCCTGGTCGACATGGGGGTGCGCGCCGAGCAGCAGGCCCTGGCCAAGCACGGTCTCAATTACGTCATCGAGACCTATCTTCCCCAGAAGCTGCGCCACCCGGAGCGCTTCCTGCCTTAATGGGGACGCTCACCGTTTTTGATCCTACATTCCGCAGTTTCGAGTGGGTAGTCTGAGGAATTTCTGTTCTTTCTAATACCTTGCTTTGTCAGAGCTTATGTCTTTCGGTCGAAACTCCGCGATTGCGAGTTGCGCCACTCAAACGCCGGATTTTGAAAATCGAATGGCTCACCCTCATCAGAACGATCTTCGGGACACTTCCCCCTGTCGATAATTGCATGGCGCTCTCTCACGAGCATAGCGCGGTCGCAGTATAACAGCGACCTTGCCGCCGGCGTCCTGTAGCACCGTTTGCAGCGATCCTCCTCAGGCATCCAGATCCTTGGCAGGCAAGAGATTGCAGGTTTTTGCCCCGGGCTTCACTTTTTGCTGGACATCGCCCCCGCTTGCGGTTACTTTAGCGTGGGATGAGCCGGTTCATGCAATGCCAACCCGGAAGGGAACGGGTCTTCTTTGGGCGCCAGTTCTCGCCCTCCGATCTCGCCCTGATCGAGGACCTTGCGCGGGACTTCGCGGCGCTTTCGCTGACGGAACTGGCCAGCACCGTGTGCGAGCTTCTCGATTGGAAGCGACCCAACGGCAAGTTGAAGTCCAAGGAATGCCGTGCCGTGCTCGAGCAATTGCAGGCCGAAGGAACGGTCTCTCTTCCTGCAGTGCGCCGGACGGCTCTGCCGGGCGCGCGCACCATCGCGCTCGGCAACGAAAGCGCTCCCCATGCTTTGCTGACCGGCACGGCCGGAGATTACACGCCGCTGGTGCTCGAGCGCGTCGACAGGGCCGAGCTCAGTTCGCTGTGGAACCAGTTCATCGACCGTTACCATTACCTGCGCTTTCGCGTCCCTTTCGGAGCCAATCTCCGCTACCTGGTGCGCTCCGAACGAAAGGCCGCGGGGTATCTGGCCTGTTTGCTGTTTTCCAGTCCTGCCTGGAAGATGGCCGCGCGCGATGCCTGGATCGGCTGGAACGATCAGCAGCGCCGCCGCAACCTGCAGTACATTGTGGCGAATTCCCGCTTCTTGATTCTGCCCTGGGTTTCCGTGCGCGGCCTGGCGAGCAAAATCCTGTCGCTGGCAGCCCGTCAGCTTCCTGCAGACTGGCAGCAATGCTACGGGTACCGGCCGCTGCTGCTCGAAACCCTGGTGGACCCGACACGCTTTCGCGGCACCTCGTACCGGGCCGCCAACTGGATCGGTGTGGGTCAAACGCGGGGGCGCGGCCGCATGGACCGCAACCACGAGGCCACCGGCCGGACGGTCAAGGACATCTACGTCTTTCCCCTGTGCCGCGACGCGCGCCGGCGGCTGTGCGAGTCGCCGCCGCCGGCAGCGGCGCCCGCCGGCTCCGAGGAGATCTGAGCCATGTACTGCAAGCTCGACGGCCGCAGTCGCCGGGTGCGCACGCCGCGGGGAAGTGCCGAACACCGGGTGCATCATGTCGGATCGCTGCCGCTCATCCGCCATTTCCTCGACCGCATGGCCTTCTTGCGCATCGTCGGCTCCTGCCTGGGCACCGGGCGCGAGACTCCCACCCACGCCCAAACGCTCGCCTTGCTGGTGGAAAACATCCTGCTGTCGCCCGCCCCCCTGTACCGCATCGCCGAATGGGCGGCGCCCTTCAGCGCTGCCGTCCTCGGCCTGACTCCCGCCGAAAAGGATGCCATCAACGACGACCGCGTGGCCCGTGCCCTGGATGCCCTGGTTTCGCTTCCCGCCCGCAGCCTTTTCTTCCGCTTGGCCCTGCACGTCATCAAGCAGTTCGAGATCGATACCGCACGGATCCATCACGACACCACCACCGTGACTTTCCACGGGCAGTACGCTGAGTCGTTCGGCGAGCCCTGCATTACCCGCGGCATCAACAAGGATCATCGACCGGATCTCAAACAGCTGGTCTTCGGCCTCAACGTCGCCGCCGACGGTGCCGTTCCCGTGGCGCACGAGGTCTATAGCGGCAACCGCACGGACGATACCATCCATCGCGGCAATGTCGATTACCTGCGCCGGCTGCTGGGCCGCGACGACTTCATCTACGTCGCCGACTGCAAGCTGGCCACCCGCAAGAACCTCGAGCACATCGACAGCTACGGCGGCAGGTTCGTCTCGGTTCTGCCCCGGACGCGCAGCGAGGATCAACTCTTTCGCCGCCGCTTGCGTGAAGGTTTGCGCGCCCGCTGGCGCCGCTTCCTGGTCATGGAAAACCACCGCCGGCGCCGTGATCCTCCGGACGTCTACTGGACGACCAGCGCCGGCCCCGAAAGGACCGACGAAGGGTACCGGCTTGTCTGGTGCCGCAGCTCGCAGAAGGCCGAGCACGACGCCCAGGTCCGAGAGGCAGCGCTGCGCACGGCGGAAGCGGAGTTGTTCGACCTGGCCGCGCGTGTCAACACCAGGGCGCTGTGCAGCCGGTCCGCGATTCTGCAGCGGGCCAAAGCCATTGTGCGCCGGCTGCGCTGCCGGCCTTTCATCGCGCTCAAGGTGCGCCGCGAAACCCGCGTCGCCTTGCGCCGCCTGCGTCGCGGCCGGCCGCGCAACAGCGATCCGGTCGAGGAAATCCGCTCGCGCCATTTCCGCTTGGAGTACCAACGGCTCAAGGAGGCCATTCGGGCCGAGTCGCGCACCGACGGGGTCTTTCCCCTGGTGACCAACCTTCGGCCGCGCCGGGTATCCAAGAAGGCGTTGCTGCTTATCTACAAGTACCAGCCCTATGTCGAGAAGCGCCATTCTCTGCTGAAGACGGAACTGGAGGTGGCTCCGGTCTATCTGAAGAAGCCGCGCCGGGTCGCCGGCTTGGTGCATGCCGCCTTCCTGGCGATGATGCTCGACGCCCTGATCGAGCGGGCACTGCGCAAGGGGATGGTACGACAGCGCCTGAAGACTCTTCCCATCCTGCCCGAGGGAAGGCCGTCGATGGCGCCCACCACCGCCCGAATCCTGGAGATATTCAGCGACGTCTGCTGGTACGAGTTCGAGCGCGGCGACGAGACGGTGACCTTTCCCATCGAGCTGACGCCGCTGCAACGGCAACTGCTCGGTCTGTTGGAGGTGGATCCGGCCATCTACCGCTGATCCTCTCTCCCTGCCGATCGGCGAAAATTCCTCAGACTACCCACTCGAAACTGCGGAATGTAGGTTGAAAAACGGTGAGCGTCCCTATTTTTACGTCGGGTGCGCGCCGTCGGCCGCCAACAAGGCATGGGCCGCGCCTGCGGGACTGTGCTAATCTGTTTGCGGGCGCTGCGGGCCGGGCGGCGCCGCGTTCGTTTCATTCCGGCCGGAGGCGGTGGGGCGATGAAGCTCAGGTGGCCGATACTCCTTCTGGTGCTGTCGGCGGCAGCCGCGTGCGGGCGCGCCCGGCAGGAAGGCCCGGACGAACGGCTGACCGTGATGGCCAGCATCCTGCCGCTGGCGGACTTCGTCCGCCAGATAGGCGGGGAGCGCGTCCGCGTCGAGGTTCTGGTGGAGCCGGGTGCGAGCCCGCACACATTCGAGCTCGTGCCCTCGCAGCTGCGCGCGGCCAGCAAGGCCCGCCTGCTCGTGCTCAACGGCGTCGGGCTGGAATACTGGGCGGAGCGGCTGATTTCGGCTGCCGGCAATCCCCGGCTCATCGTGGTCGATACCAGCGAGGGGCTGCCGATCATCGCGGGCGACGCCGACGAGCCCGGCGGCAATCCGCACATCTGGCTCAGCCCGCGCAACGCCATGCACCAGGTGCGTAAGATCCGCGATGCCCTGATGCGCTGCGACCCCGGCGGGGCGCCGACTTATGAAGCCAACAGCGCGCGCTATATGGATCTCCTGGAATCGCTCGATCGGGAGATCGCGCGCGAGGCCGCCGGTTTCACCCACCGGGAATTCGTCGCCTTCCACGCGGCCTGGGCCTATTTCGCCCGGGACTACGGCCTGAAGGAAGCCGCCGTGATCGAGCGCCGGCCCGGGCAGGAGCCTTCGCCGGAGGACATCGCCGCGATCGTCCGATTGGTGCGTTCTTCGGGAGCGCGGGCCATTTTCGCCGAGCCGCAGTTTTCGGCCAGGGCCGCCGAGGCCATCGCGGAAGAAGCCGGGGCGCGGGTGCTCTTCCTGAATCCCCTGGGAATTCCGCCGGACTACGGCTATCTCGACACCATGCGCTACAACCTGCGTCAGATTGCCGAGGCGCTCAGGTGAGGCGACCATGAATGCAGCAGTGCAGGAGACGGCGGCCGCCGGGACGCCGGTCATCGAACTGGACCGCGTCAGTGTGGCTTTCCAGGATACGCTGGCGCTCGAGGATGTGACCCTGAGCGTGCCTGCGGGATCTTCGCTCGCGGTCATCGGTCCCAATGGTGCGGGGAAGACGACGCTGCTGCAGGTCATTCTGGGAGTGGTGCGTCCCGTGAGCGGCACGGTGCGGGTCTTCGGCCGGGCTCCGTGGGAGCTGGGCGGAGAGAGGCGCCGGATCGGCTATGTCCCGCAGTTGATGTCCGTCGATTTGAACTTTCCCGTGAGTGCGCGCGAGGTCGTTCTCATGGGCCGCTACGGGCGCATCGGCCTGGGCCGGCGGCCGACGCGCGCCGATCGTGCCGCCGCCGAGCTGGCGCTCGAGCGCGTCGGAATCGCCGAACTGGCCGACCGTCCGATCGCGCGCCTGTCCGGCGGGCAGCGGCAACGGGTCTTCCTGGCGCGCGCTCTGGCCAACGAACCGGAGCTCTTGCTTCTGGACGAACCGACCACCGGGGTCGACGTGGCCTCGAGCGAGAGCCTGTACGAGCTGCTGCAGAACCTCTACCACGCCGGCATGACGATGCTTCTGGTGTCGCACGACGTGGGCGTCGTGGCTTCCTATGTCCAGGGCGTCGTCTGCATCAACCGCAGGCTCGTGGCGCACGGCAGGCCCGAGGTGGTCCTGGGCTCGGAGGAACTGGCGGAGATGTACGGTTGCGCCGCGATGTTCTTCCATCACGGGCGCGTGCCTCATCTGGTCGTGGAAAAGGAACGATGACGGAAATCCTGGGCTACGCCTTCATGCAGCGGGCGCTGCTGGCCGGCACGGTGATCGGGGTGGTGTGCGCGGTCATCGGTGTCTACGTGGTCCTGAAGGGGATGTCCTTCATCGGGGCGGGCATAGCGCATGCGAGCTTCGGCGGCGTGGCGCTCGGGTTCCTCTTCGGCGTCAATCCCGTGCTCGCCGCCGTGGTTTTCTGCATGGCCACCGGCTGGGGGATCGGGCTGACGGCGCGCAGGACGCGCATCAGGGAGGACACGGCCGTGGGGATCTTCTTCGCCTCCACCATGGCCGTAGGCATTCTGGTGATCGGACTCATGCGGGGTTACACGGTGGATCTCTTCGGCTACCTGTTCGGGAGCATTCTCGCAGTCGGCCGGGCGGACCTGGAGATCACACTGGCGCTCGGGGCGGTTGTTCTGGCGCTCGTAGCCGTCTTCTACAAGGAGCTGATGTTCGTGACCTTCGACAGCGAGATGGCGGCGGTCACGGGGGTTCCGGCCGAGAAGATCTACTTCCTGCTGATCAGCCTGGTGGCGCTGACCGTGGTGATATCGATCAAGGTGGTCGGCACCGTGCTCGTTTCGGCGCTCCTGGTCACGCCGGCGGCTGCCGCCTACCAGCTCACGGAGAAGTTCGGGCGCATGATGGCGGCGGCGGTGGCGCTCGGTGTGGGAAGCACCGTCGGCGGGCTGCTGCTCTCCTACAAGCTCGACACCGCCTCGGGCGCGACCATCGTGCTCGTGTCCACCGCGATCTTCCTGGCGGCGGCCGCGCTGTCGCCGCGGCGGCGTCGAAGGAAGCAGGTCGGCGCCACGACCTCCAAGCTCGTGCCGGGGAACGGCGCTCCCCGGCTCTGACCCGCCCGGACGGTCGGGAATTCCGGGGCTCAAGGCAGAAGCTTACGTTCCTTGGCGGCCTTTTCGAGTTCCGCCTGGAACTTCGGGTGAGCGATGGTGATCAGCAGCTCGGCGCGCTCGCGCAGGTTCTTGCCGAAGAGATTCACGGCGCCGAACTCGGTGACCACGTAGTGGACGTCGGCGCGGCTGGTCACCACGCCGGCTCCCTGCTTGAGGTAGGGAACGATGCGGGAGACCTCGCCCTTCTTGGCCGTGGCCTGGAGGGCGATGATGGGACGCCCGCCCTTGGATCGTGCGGCGCCGCGGATGAAATCGACCTGGCCGCCGAAACCCGAGTAGATGTAAGGGCCGACCGAGTCGGAGCACACCTGACCGGTGAGATCCACTTCCAGGGCCGAGTTGATGGCCACCATGTTGTCGTTCTGGCTTACGATGAACGGGTCGTTCACGTACTCGACCGGGTGCGCTTCGATCAGAGGATTGTTGTCCAGGTAATCGTACAGCGCCTCGCTTCCCAGGGCGAAGGTGATCACGACCTTGCCCTGGTGGATCGTCTTCCGGTTCCCGGTCACCACCCCGCGCTCGATGGCGCGCATGGCGCCGTCGGAAATCATCTCGGTATGAATGCCGAGCTGCAGATCGCCCTGCAGGGATTCGAACACGGCGTCGGGGACGCCCCCGATGCCCATCTGGATGGTCGATCCCGGCCGGATCAGGGGCGTGATGTGCTTGGCGATCGCCCTTTCCACCTCGGAGGCGCCCTTGACATCCAGGGTGGGCAAGGGCTCGGTATGCTCGACGATGGCTGCGACGCGGTTGACATGGATGAATGAATCCCCGAGAACGCGGGGCATCTTCTCGTTCACCTGGGCGATGACGATCTTGGCGACTTGGCAGGCGGCCTTCGACGCGAGCGTTTCGACGCCCAGGCTCATGAAGCCGTGCTCGTCCGGGGGGGAGACCTGGATCATGGCGACGTCGAGCGGGACCACGCCGTCGCGGAACAGGCGCGGGATCTGATAGAGGAAAATCGGCACGTAGTCGGCCCGGCCTTCGTTGACCGCCGCCCGGTCGGCCGGGCCGACGAAGAGCGAATTGTGGCGGAAGTGCCCCTTCATTTCCGGGGCGCACAAGGGGTCTTCTCCGATGAGAAGCACGTGGTTGAGTTGGACGTTCTCCAGCGAATCGCGGCGGGCCGCCAGTGCGCGCACCAGCTCCCTGGGGATGGCGGCATTGCCGGCATAGTACACGCGGTCGCCGGACTTGATCTTGCGGACGGCGTCGGCCGCACTCATCAGCTTGGATTTGTACTCGTCGAGCCAGGCCATGGATCGTTGCCTTCTATAGCAGTTGTTCCAGGGGAGTAACCGGGATACCCAGCGTTTCTCCGGCCAGCTGGTGCACCATCTTGCCCTCGTAGAGGTAGGCGCCGGCAGCCAGGCCGGGATCGTCGCGGAAGGCATTGCGCACTCCCTTGTCGGCGAGCGCAGCGATGTAAGGGAGCGCGGCCGTCGCCAGGGCGCGCGATGCCGTGCGCGCGATGTCCGAGGTCAGATTGGGCACGCAGTAGTGCACCACGTCGTGTTTCACGAAGACCGGGTTTTCCAGGGTCGTCGGCCGGCTGGTCTCCACGCACCCGCCCTGGTCGATGGAGATGTCGACGATGACACTCCCCGGTTTCATGGCCTTGACCATTTCCTCCGTGACCAGAAATGGGGCGCGCCCCCCGGGGACCAGCACGGCGCCGATCACGACGTCGGCGATGGCGGTATATTTCTCCAGCCTTTCCACGCCGGCCACCACGGTCACCAGCTGTCCGGGAAACTCGCGATTCAGCGCCCGCAGCTTGGTGATGTCCGCGTCGATGATGACGACATGGGAACCCGCTGCCAGGGCGGTTCGCGCTGCCGAACGCCCCACGACCCCGGCGCCGAGTATCACCACGGTCGGAGGCGGGACTCCCGTGACGTTGCCGATGAGAACGCCGCGCCCCTTGCAGGTGTTTTGCAGGTAGTGCGCCGCAATGTGCAGGGACATCTGCCCCGCCATCTCGCTCATGGGTATCAGAACGGGCAGCCCGCCGTGCGCGTCGCGGATGATCTCGTAGCCGATGAGCGTCGTGCCGAGCTCCATCAGGCGGGCGACCTTATCGCGCGGCGCGACGGCCAGGTGGTGAAAGCCGCAGATGACGGAGCCGGGCTTGATCAGCTCGAGCTCGTAAGGCGCGATGACGCTCACCTGGCATATCATGTCCGAGCGCTGGTAAACCTCATCGGAGCCGTAAACGATCTGCGCCCCGGCCGTCTGGTAGTCGCGGTCCGTGAAATGCGCTTCCAGGCCTGCATCCCTTTCCACGACCACGGCGTGCCCGCGTTTCGTCAGGAGGGCCACGCCGAACGGTGTGAGCCCGACCCGGTGTTCGCTGCCGTGCTTGAGCCTCGGTACGCCGATGATCATGCTCGTTCCTCCATGAACGTATTTTAAGCCCGCCGGTCCATGCGCGATCCATGAAAAAATCTGTGCATCCTATTAGCGCTCGTGCGCGCGGTGCGCACTCGCCGGCCTTTCACTTTTTCAACTGGTCGGCCACTTTTTGCGCGGCTTGGCGGACGGCTTCCTCGTCGCCCAGATAATAGCTGCGCAGGGGCTTGAGCTCCTCGTCGAGCTCGTATACCAGGGGGATGCCGGTAGGGATGTTGAGTTCCACGATGGCCTCGTCGGAAATCCGGTCCAGATGTTTCACCAGGGCGCGCAGGCTGTTGCCGTGCGCCGAGATCAGCACCCGCTTGCCGCTGCGCACCGCGGGCACGATCGTCCGCTCCCAGTAGGGCAGGAAGCGCGCGACCGTATCCTTGAGGCATTCGGTGAGCGGCAGCTCCTCGGGGGCCAGTCCGGCGTAGCGCGGGTCGCGGCCGGGATGCCGCGGGTCGTCGGGCGCCAGCGGCGGCGGGGGCACGTCGTAGCTGCGGCGCCAGAGCATGGTCTGCTCGATGCCGTACTTGCGTGCCGTTTCAGCCTTGTTCAATCCCTGGAGGGCGCCGTAGTGCCGCTCGTTGAGGCGCCAGCTCAGGTGCACCGGGATCCACATGAGATCCATTTCCTCCAGCACGATCCACAGCGTCTTGATGGCCCTCTTGAGCACCGAGGTGAAAGCGACGTCGAAGGTGTACCCCTCGCGCAGCAGAGTGCGGCCGGCCTCGACGGCTTCTTGCACGCCCCGGTCGCTCAAGCCCACGTCCGTCCACCCCGTGAAGAGATTCTCCTTGTTCCAGATGCTCTCCCCATGTCGCAGCAACACCATCTTCTTCATCCTTGACCCTCCAATTTCGGTGACAGGCTACTCAACCCCGAAACTCTTGTCAAAACGTTGACATCTCATAGACCGCGAGTTTCGGGGTTGAGTAGCCTGTCACCGAAACTCATAGCGGTAGTTGGCGGAGCTCCAGAAGAGTGCGCCGTGGCGCTCCACCAGCTGAACCTGTCCGCCGGCCCTCAACCGCTGCAGAGCGTCCTCGATTTCCTCCCGCTTCCAGCGCCGCAAGGCGCGGCGCAGCTCCTCGTCGCCCATGGGATGCCGGGTCACGATCTGCACGATCGCCTGCGCCGGGTCCTCGCAGCCGGCAAGGTCGAACTCGGCCTCGGCCGGACGGAGCACGCGCGCCTTCGCCCCCAGGATGGCCAAAGCGCGCTCGACGGCGGCATCGCCGGCGAGCTTCACCCAGGGCTCGCACGGCGGGCGCACGGGGAGGCTGAGATGGACGCAGTCGGGCCGGATGGCGTCGAGCGCGGCCGCGATCTCGCGCAAGGCTTCCTCGCTGTCGTTGAGTCCCTGAACCAGCATCACCTCGACCCACAACCGGCCCGAATACTCTGCGCGAAAGGCCGCCAGGCCGCGAACATGCCTCTCGAAATCCAGCAGGGGCAAGGGGCGGTCGATCCGGCGGTAAAGGCGCTCGCTGCCTGCGTCCAGCGTGGGCAGGACGGCGTCGGCCGCCAGTAGCTCCTCGCGCACCTCCGGGAGATAAAGAAGAGAGCCGTTGGTGATGACGGCAACCGGCACCCGGGTGTGCTGCTTTGCCTGCCGTATGAGCCACCCCAGCCCCTCGTACAGGGTCGTCTCGCCGGAGCCGACGAACGTGAGCCAGTCGAGCGCGCCCGGGGCGAGTCCGGCGAGCGCCTGCAGCATCTCGGAAAGGATCTCGGCGCGCGGGAAAAACTCGCGCCGCTCCGTGACCAGCGGTCCCGTGCGCCCCAACTGGCAGTAAACGCAGTTCCAGTTGCAGGTCTTGGGCGGGATGGGGTCGACGCCGAGCGAACGGCCCAGGCGCCGCGAGGGGACCGGTCCGAAAACGAAAGCCATGAATTCTCCTCGGGCTGTGCCGCCTCAGGCCCTGGTGAAACGCCAGATACAGTACGAATCGCCCACCGGATCCGGCGGGCAGGCCACGCACTCGGTGCGGATCCCCGGGTCGACGGTCGCGGCAAAGCGGCTGAACTCGACCGTCCCCACCGGCTTGCAGGGGAAATCCGGCAGGCCCTTGCGGCGGCGCGCGGACTGGACGCGGCATTCGACCATGCGGAACTCGAGGGCGCCGTCCGCGGTGCGGCGTGCCTCCTGCCGGTTGATGGCGGCATACATGCGCAGGGCGAGCGCGCGTTCCAGCCCGTCGAGCCCGCTTCCCTGCGGGATATCGAATGCCTGCATGATGCGCTGAGCCTCGACCACGGCGAACCGTTCCCAGGAGCGGGCGTCCAACTCGATGGCGGTCTCGAGGCCGAACCTTTCCTCGGCAGCCAGGAACCAGCAGCCGTCGTGAGCCAGCCAGTTCTTGGCATAGACTTCCAGGAGCTTCTGCAATTCCTCGTGCGACATCCGGGAGTAATCGAGCATGGTCCTACTCTTCTTTGAGGCCCGGAACGGGCCGGCCGTCGATCTCGACCGGTACCGGAACTCCGATCAGGGCGGCAATCGTCGGCGCGATGTCCACCGTGCGCACCGGCGCATCCACAGTGCCGGGCTCGATGCCGGGCCCGGCGAAAACCAGCGGCACGTGCGTGTCGAAGCGATACGGCGAGCCGTGAGTCGTGCCGGCCGGCGACGAACTGAACAGGATCTCTTCCCTGGGCTGAAGCACGAGATCGCCGGAGCGCTGCGGGTCGAAGCAGGCGGCATACAGTGCAGCATAGGACGAGCCGTGCGGCCGACCCGAGGCCAACTCCGCGCGCGTGAAGACGTCCGCCAGGAGGGGATCGCGGCGCAAAAAGTCCGCCAGCCGCTGCTCGACCTCCGCCTGAGAGAGGCCGCGCGCCCGTATGGCCTCGAGGTTGAGATAGACGTTCCAGTCGTATTCCCTCTCGATCCAAGGGCCGGGTCCGTATGATTTCACCAGGAAAGCCTCCGCCTCCTGTATGGTGCGCTTGAGGTCGCTCACCTGCCTCTTGGTGACGCCGTCCGGGTTCTTTACCTCGGGCAATGAAGCCACTCCGTGATCGCCCGTGAGGACGATCAGGACGTGCTCGAGCCCGACGTTTCTGTCGAGAAACTTGAAAAAGCCGTCCAGCATCCGGTCCAGGCGGAACATCAGGTCCTGGACTTCCTGGCTCTGCGGGCCGAAGAGATGGCCCACGGCGTCGGTGCTGGAAAGACTGACGGCGAGCAGGTCTGTAACGCCGCGGCGGCCGAGTTTTTCCGCTGAAACGGCGCGCCGCGCCGCCTCCAGCGTCAGCTCGTCCATGAAGGGCGTGCTGACGATGTACGAGTAAAACTTGCTGTCCGGCTTGCGGCCGCCCGCATATCGATAGGGGAAAGTCCTGCGGCCCGCCAGCCGGCCCTCGCCTTCCTGATCATCCGGCGTCGAGCCTCGGTAGGCCGAAGGAGGGCGCAGGCGGTCCCAGACTCGGCCGAAATACTTGTGCGTGGGCTTCTGTGCGTTGAAGGCCTGCAACCAGCCCGGGAGCGTCTTTGCATAATATTCCGAGGTTGTGAAAACTCCCTTCGAGGAATCGTACCAGAATGCCCCGGTCGGCTTCTGCCCGCCCATGAGGATCGCAGCCCGGTCCTTGCGCGAGAAGGAGAAAACCTTCGCCCGCGGTTCCGATTGGAGCAGCCAGTCGCCGAGCGCGGTCGCGCGCAGCGCCCGGGGCGTAGGAGCCGCCGGGTCGCGCCCGCCGCCGGCTATGTTGGACGCGGTGACCGAAGTGACCCCCCTCTTCTTATCGCGGTCGTACCAGTCGTTGCCGATGATTCCGTTGCGCCCGGGGAAAGCGCCCGTAAGCAGGGTGCTGTGGCCCGGGGCGGTCGCCGTGCAGGCATGCGCCTGGTGCGCCTCGCTGTAAATCCTTCCGCGGGCTGCAAGATAGCGGAATCCGCCCGTGTGCTGATCCCGGAAACGGGTCCAGTAATCGGCGCGCATCTGATCGACGGCGACCAGAACGACCAGCCGGATCTGCGGCTCCGGTCGCCGAGCGGGCGCAGTCGGCAGCGGCCGCGCAGCCGGCAGAACGGCGAGAAAAAGCGCCAGTGATCTCCAATATCGTTTCATACGAGCATCGCGCTCCTGCGCGTCCTGTCTGCCGCGCGGCCCCCTTCACTGCCCGCCGGAAGGGCCGACCAGGCCGCGGATGGGCAGCCGGATTTCCGGGTTCAGCTTGCTGGTGGTCTTGATGATGATGGTCCCGAAATGATATCCCTCGGGTGCGTCCGCCCTTTGCGTTGCGATCAGCCGGTACTTCCTTTCGCCGCTTCCGGGCACCTGCTCGAGCCTCACCTTGACCTGGGGGTCGGTCGACTCCACGCTCACGATCCTGGACGGCCTTCCGGGTGCGACCTCGATGGTCAGCTCCCTCCTTGCCTCCCGCCCCCGCGGTTCACCGCTGAAAAAAATCCCCAGCGCGGAAAAGGCGAATTCGGGCAGGACCTCGGCTCGGACCTGCAGCGTGACCTCCCGGTTTCGCGGGTCATTGCTCACGACCACGATGCTCTTGCTCACATGACCGCTCAGGCCGGTCGTGTACACCTTCACCTCGATGCGGCCCGATCCCCCGGGCTCTATCCGCCTTGCTGACAGCAAGGCCGCCGCGCACCCTCAGGTGGGGCGCACTTCCGCGATCTCGAGAACGGCATCGCCCCGATTGCTGAAATTGAAAACCTGAACCAGAGTTTCGCCCGCGTATACCTTTCCGAAATCCTTGACCGGATCCTCGAAAACAATGCCGGGGGTGCGCTGCTGCGCCCACGGGGCTCCCACGCTCAAAGCCAAGGCGCTGCAAGCCGCAAGGCAGTATCGTCTCATCAGCCGCTCCACCGGTTCCCGAAAGCGGTGATTATAGTTTCACCCGTCATCCTGTTCAACCCGCAGGGTGCGCCGGAACCGTCCTGCTCACTGCATCGGCAGGCGAGAGCGGCCGATTAGCACTTGGATTTCACATAGATGCAGGCAGCACTCGCAGGAACGGTCCCGGAATTCCCGCTCTCAAACGGCATGTGGAGATCTCACCCGGCGAGCCGGGTAATCCCTGCAGGCGGGGTAGGGCCCCCAGCTTTCGGCCTGCCGGACCGCGCGCAGGATCGCCGTCGCCAGGACATCGGCGGCCAGTGTCCCGATCAGGCCGATATCCGGCGGCCGCCTGCTTCGGTATGTTCCCGTGGCCAGGGCGAACACGGTGTCTCCATCCCACGGCAGATGCGCCGGATAGATGCAGCGGGCCAGGGCATCCTGCGCCATGCATGCCACAATGTTGCATTGGGCCTTGCCCAGGCGGGCGTTGGTGGCGACGACGCCGATCACGGTGCCTTGCGGTAGAGGTGTGCCCGGCGGCTTTCCCCGGCGCGCCTGCATGGTCAGGTCGACGAAGCCGGTGCCGTCGTCGTTTCTCGCGCCCGCGATGATCTTGCCGCTGTCGGGATCGATGATATTGCCGACGGCATTGACCGCTACCAGGGCGCCCACTTGCAGTCCCCGGGGCGTACGGAGCGACCAGGATCCCAGGCCGCCCCTCATGGCGCGCTGCGCCCCCAGATACTTGCCGACGGTGGCTCCTGCGCCGGCGCCCACGTTGCCTTCCGAAACGGGAGCCGAAGATGCCGCCTTGCTGGCTTCGTAACCCGCCTCGAAGTCCGGGCAGATCGCCGGGTCGCCGAGCCCGAGATCGAACAGAATGGCGCCGCAGACGACGGGAACATTTGTTCCTTCCACCTGCAGGCCCGATCCCATTTCCCTCAGCCGTGCGGCCACACCGGCGCCGGCGGCCAGGCCGAAGGCGCTGCCGCCGGAAAGGAAGACGGCGTGGATTTTTCCGACCGTTTTTTCGGCGCGCAGCAGCTCGGTGTCGTAGGATCCGGGGGCGCCTCCCCGGATGTCGACGCCGGCAACGAAGGGCTCGATCGCGGTGATCACGGTGCAGCCTGTAGGCCGCCGGCCGGAGGTGTAATGGCCGACGAGAATGCCCTCCAGGTCCGTCAACGACGGGATACGCTCGTTCGCTGCAGGGCCGGCCCCCCGGCTTGCTCTTTTCACGATCGGCACCGCGGGCATGATATAAACTTGGGCGCAGCGTATCAAGGCCGGTGCGGCACGATCGGGGGGGCGATCGATGGGCTTGGATTTTCACGATCCCGGGTTCCTGGCCGCCCTGGCCTTCGGCCTGGCGTCGCTGGCGATTCTCGCCCGCTGGCTGCTGACCGGCGGGAGGAAGCGCAGCTAGAGGGGATTCATGGAGGGAATATGGTGAAAGAGGGGGAGCGCGCGCCGGACTTTTCCCTGCCGGACGATCGCGGGGCGGTACGCCGCCTCGCCGAGTTTACCGGAGAAAAGAAGGTGGTTCTTTTCTTCTACCCCAGGGCAGAAACTCCCGGCTGCACCAAAGAGGCGACCGCCTTCCGCGACGCCGCGGCCCGGTTGAAAAAGCTTGGAGCGATCGCCGTCGGCGTCAGTCCCGACCCGGTGCAGAAACTGGCCCGGTTTCGCGAAAGGCACGGCCTCAATATGACGTTGCTTTCCGATGCCGGGAAGGAGGCCGCCCGGACCTACGGGGTTTACAAGGAAAAGAAGATGTACGGCAAGACCGTGATGGGGGTGGAGCGCACGACCTTCATCATCGGCAAGGACGGCCTCGTCGAGAAAGTCTTTCCCAAGGTCAAGGTCGCGGGGCATATCGACGAGGTTCTCGGAGCTCTCGCCCGTCGCTGAGGCACGGCGCCGCCCGGAGCGCGCCGGGAAATCATGCAGCAGTATCTGGATCTCCTTCGGGACGTTCTGCACAACGGGATCGAGAAGCAGGACAGGACCGGCACCGGCATCCTGAGCGTCTTCGGGCGCCAGCTTCGCTTCGATCTCGAGCAGGGCTTTCCCATCACCACCACCAAGCAGCTTTTTCTCAAAGGGGTGATCCACGAGCTCCTCTGGTTCCTGCGCGGCGACACCAACATCCGATATCTGAACGAACACGGGGTTCATATTTGGGACCCGTGGGCGGACGAAAGCGGCGACCTGGGACCGATCTACGGGGCCCAGTGGCGGGCATGGCAGGGCGCCGGCGGCAGGAGGATCGATCAGATCGCGCGCGTGGTCGAACTCCTGCAGCGCGATCCCGACAGCCGGCGGATTCTGGTGAGCGCATGGAACGTGGCGCAACTCGAGGAGATGCGCCTCCCTCCGTGCCACTGCCTGTTCCAGTTCTACGTGGCTGCAGGCCGTCTGTCGTGCCAACTGTACCAGCGCAGCGCCGATCTCTTCATCGGCGTTCCCTTCAACATCGCGTCCTATTCGCTGCTGACGATGATGCTGGCTCAGGTCACGGGCCTGAAACCGGGCGAGTTCGTCCACACGTTCGGGGATGCGCATATCTATCGGACTCACATCGAGCAGGTGAAACTGCAGCTTTCGCGCCGGCCGCGGCCGCTTCCCGAGATGCGCATCAATCCGGCGGTGCGGTCGATTTTCGACTTCCGCTACGAAGACTTCGAGTTGGTCGGGTACGACCCGCACCCGCCTATTCCCGCGCCCGTCGCCGTGTGAGCGCGATCGCGCGGCGCTCCGGCACTACCCGGTGGCGCCGGCGAGCGCAAGATCGATTTCTTCGATCACCGAGGGTTCGTTTTCGCGCCCGCGGGCGCCTGCGAGCGCCGCGCGTGCCGCGGGGCTCGCAATGCGGCCGAGGCCCCACGCCGCGTGCGCCCGCACCAGAGGGCTGGCGTCGCCCAGGGCGCGCGCGAGCGCCGGCCCGGCCCCGGGATGCCGCGAGTTTCCGAGGGCCACGGCGACGTTGCGCACGAAGCCGTCGCGCCCGCACCTCCTGACGGCGCTCGCGCGGAAGCGGGCTTCGAACTCCTCGCGCGTCAGGGCCGAGTGCAGGACCAGATCGCACCAGGCTGGATGCGTGGGTTCTGCGGGGCGCGGTTCGCCCGAAAGGGCGGCGAAGCGGTTCCACGGACAGACTTCCTGGCAATCGTCGCAGCCGAAAATGCGGTCCCCGATCAAGGGGCGCAGGGGCCGGGGGATGGCGCCGTGCAGCTCGATGGTCAGATAGGAAATGCAGAGTCGGGCATCCACCACGTAAGGCGCGGCGATCGCACCCGTGGGACAGGCAGCCATGCAGCGCGTGCATGTTCCGCAATAATCCTTCGCCCGAGAGTCGTATTCGAGTTCGAGATCGAGCAGGATGACCCCGAGAAAGAACCACGATCCTCGCTCGCGCGTTATCAGGTTGCTGTTCTTTCCCTGCCATCCGAGGGAGGTTCGGGCTCCCCAGGCTTTCTCCATCACCGGTCCGGTGTCGGTGTAGTACACACCGGCGGCCTCGGGTTCCTGCCTGCGGATGAAGGCGTACAGTTCCTCGAGCCGCGCGCGGATGACGCGGTGGTAGTCCTCGGCCCAGGCATAGCGGCTGATCCGGCCCTGGAGCGGAGCCGGCGGCGGCGGTTCGCCCATGTAGTAGTTCATCGCCACGACCACCAGCGAACGCGCCCCCGGGAGAATCAGCGATGGATTTCTGCGCTTGTCCGCCTGTCGGACCAGGTAGTGCATTTCTCCGTGCATGGACTCGTCGAGCCAGCGGTCGAAGCGTCCGGCATCCGGAAGCGGGCCGGCCCGAACGATCCCCGTCTTGAAGAAGCCGAGAGCGCGGGCTTTCTCGCGAATGGCCGCCGTGAGCGATGCGGGATCGTTGCGCATGGGAGGCGAGCTTCCGTTGCCCTGATTTCGGAATGCAGGGACCCCTGAGCATTGTTGCCGAAGAAACGCCTTTCTGCAAGGATGGTACCGGCTGGATGCCCGGGAGTGCTAACATAACGATCTGCGTCATGCGCGCTCAGGCGGGGAGCATGTCGAGAATGGCGGCGAACGAAGCCGGAACCGGAGGTACGGCCGGCTCTTTTCCCGGCGGGACTCGCCTCGACCGCGCGGGCGTATGCGCGCTGATCCTGGCGCTTGCGTTGATCGCCGCCTCCGGATGTTCCGTCAGGAAAATGGCGATCAACCGGATCGCCGATGCCCTGGCGGCGGGCGGCGGCTCCTTCGCCTCCGACGACGACCCCGAGCTCGTCAAGGCCGCCCTGCCTTTCAGCCTGAAACTGATGGAGAGCCTCCTGGCGGAAAGTCCGCGGCACCGCAGCCTGCTGCTGGCGGCGGCGAGCGGTTTCGCGCAGTATGCCTACGCTTTCGTGCAGGAGGAGGCGGACGCGATCGAGGACACGGACATCGAGGCCGCCCAGGCGTTGCGCGTGCGCGCGCAGCGCCTCTACCTGCGGGCGCGCGACTACGGGCTGCGCGGACTGGAGGTGCGGCACCGCAACTTTGCCGAGCGGCTGCGCAAGGATCCCAGGTCCGCTCTGCGCGCAGCGACGAAGGAAGACGTCCCCTTGCTTTACTGGACCGCAGCCGCCTGGGGGGGCGCGACCTCGGTCCTGAAGGACCGGCCGGAGCTGATCGCCGATCTGGGGATCGTCGAGGCCATGATGGACCGCGCGCTCGAGCTGCAGGAAGACTGGGACTACGGCGCGATCCATTCGTTCCTGATCACTTACGAGATGAGCCGCCAGGGTGGTGCCGGCGATCCGGCCGAGCGCGCGCGGCGGCACTTCGAAAGGGCGGTGGAACTGAGCGGCGGGCGGCTGGCCGGGCCCATGGTCGCGTTTGCCGAGGCCGTCTCGCTCCAGAAGCAGGACGCGGCCCAGTTCAAGTCGTTGCTCGACCGGGCGCTGGCCATCGATCCCGACGCGCGGCCGGAGTGGCGGCTGGCCAATCTGATCATGCAGCGGCGCGCGCGCCGGCTGCTGTCGAAGATGGACGAGCTGTTCCTCCGGCCGGAGAGGAATGATTCGGGAGGGCACGGACCATGAACCGGTTGCGTTATCCTGCCATCGCCATGTCTTGCCTGTCGGCGCTCGCGGCCGTCGTGATTTTCACAGCGCGCCCGGCGGCGCCTGCCCAGGCGCCGCGCATCAATCTCGGGACCCTGGCGCCGCGCGGCTCGATTTTTCATCAGGCGCTGCAAACGATGGCCGACCAGTGGCGCCGCGCCCCCGGCGGCGGCGTGCGCCTCGTCATCTACCCCGACGGCACCCAGGGTGGCGAAGCCGACATGGTGCGCCTCATGCGCGTGGGCACGCTGCAGGCGGGGCTGCTGACGGCCGTGGGTCTGTCCGAGATCGAGCCCGGCGTCGCCGGCCTGCAGAACTTCCCCATGGCCTTCCGCGATTTCGACGAGTTCGATTACGTGCAGGAAAGGCTGCGCCCGATGATGGAAAAGCGGCTCGAGGAGAAGGGCTTCGTGATGCTCTTCTGGGCCGACACCGGCTGGGTCCGCTATTTCTTCAAAGAGAAAACCCTGACCCCGGCCGAGATGAAAAGGAGAAAGATATTCGTATGGGCCGGCGACAATGAGCAGGTGGCGATCATGAAGGAGCTGGGCTACAACCCCATTCCCCTCGAAACGGCCGACATACTCACCGGGCTGCAGACCGGCCTGATCAATGCCGTTCCCTACCCGCCCATCATGGCGGCGCGCTCCCAGTTTCAGACCTATGCCCCGCACATGCTGGATCTCAAGTGGGGGATCTTGGTGGGCGGACTGGTGATCAAGAAAGAGGCCTGGGAGAAGCTGCCGCAGGAGGCGCTCGCATCGTTGCGCGAGGCGGCGCGGGAAGCCGGCAAGCGCATTCAGGCGAGCGCGCGCAAGGAGGCGGAGGATGCGGTCGCCGCGCTCGAGCAGCGCGGCCTCGCGGTCGACAGGATCACGCCCGCGATCGAAGCCGAGTGGCGCGCCGAAATGGACCGGCTCTATCCCAAGATCCGCGGAAGGATAGTGCCGGCCGACATCTTCGATGAAGTCCAGAGGCTGCTGAAGGAATACCGGGCGGGCGGGGGCGGTCGATGAACAGCTCCCGTAGGGAATCCGGCGATGAAGCCGTGCCGAAGCGGCGCGCCCTGCTGCGCACGTGCGAGAACCTGGTGCTCGTCTCGGTTCTGGCCGTCCTGGTCGTGCTCCCGCTGCTCGAGGTCCTTCTGCGCCGCCTCGGCGGCGGCATCGCGGGTTCGATCGTCCTGGTGCAGCATGCCACGCTCTTTGTGGGGATGCTGGGGGGCGCGGTCGCCGCGCGCGAGGGCCGCCTGCTGGCGCTGTCCCCCCTCGGCGACGTGCTGCGAGGCCGGCTCAAGAGCGCGGCCGCCGTCGTGAGCGGTTCGGTGGCCGCGGCCGTCACGGCCTATCTGGGCGTGGCGAGCTTGCGCTTTGTCGGGACCGAGAAGGAAGGCGGCAAGATCCTCGTCTACGGCATCCCGGGCTGGGTGCTCGAACTCGTGCTGCCGCTGGGATTCGCCCTGGTGGCATGGCGCCTCGTGCTGCGCTCCTCGCCCGGCTGGCGCGGGCGGATTTGCACCCTGCTTCTGGCGGGAGCTTTATTCTGGCTCGGCGCACAAACGCTCGTGGAGCCGGCCCGCCTCATGGTGCCCGCGCTGGCTGCGCTCCTGACCGCCGCCGCCCTGGGCGCGCCGATATTCGTCATTCTCGGCGGCGCCGCGCTGGTGCTTCTTTGGGGCGGCGGCTACCCCATCGCCTCGGTCCCGCTGAAGCACTACTCTCTGGTCACCAATGCATCCCTGCCTGCGATTCCGCTGTTCACGCTTGCCGGCTATTTTCTGGCGGAGGGGGGCGCGTCGCGCAGGCTGGTGCGTGTCTTCCAGTCGCTTTTCGGCTGGTCGCGCGGCGGGCCGGCGATCGTGACGGCGCTGGCGTGCGCCTTCTTCACCTCGTTTACGGGCGCCTCCGGAGTCACCATCCTCGCCCTGGGCGGGCTGCTGATGCCGGTGCTGCTGGCGGCGCGCTACTCGGAGCGCACGGCGCTCGGGCTTCTGACCTCCGCAGGCTCTCTCGGCATCTTGCTGCCTCCCTGCCTCCCCATGATCTTCTATGCCATCGTCGCAGGCAACATCGCCAACAGCCTTGGCATGGAAGCCGACGTCACCATCCAGAAGATGTTCCTGGGCGGAACCTTGCCGGGCCTGCTCCTGGTGGGCCTGACGGCCTGGTGGGGCACCCATGCCGCGCCCCGGCGCGCGGGCGGGGCGGGGGCCCTGGATCTGGGCGAAGCGCGTCGGGCGCTCTGGGAAGCGAAATGGGAACTGCTCCTGCCCGTGATCGCCGTCTTCGCCTTGTTTTCCGGCTATGCCACTCCCGTCGAAGCCGCGGCCCTGGTCGCGCTCTATGCGTTCGTGACGGAAACCTGGGCTTACGGCGACCTGAAGCCGTTCGCCGATGCCCCGCGGGTGATGGTCGAGTGCGGGCTCCTGGTCGGGGGCGTGCTGTTGATCCTGGGAGTGGCGATGGGGCTGACCAATTACCTGGTCATCGAGCAGGTGCCCGACAGGCTGGTGGAATGGGTCTCGGGCACCATCCAATCGCCGTGGGTCTTCCTGCTGATGCTCAATGTCCTGCTTCTGATCGTCGGCTGCCTGATGGATGTCTATTCCGCGATCGCCGTCGTGGTTCCGCTCATCGTGCCGATCGGCCTGAATTTCGGAATCGATCCCGTCCGTCTCGGCATCATCTTCCTGGCCAATCTTCAGCTGGGCTACCTGACGCCGCCGGTGGGCATGAATCTGTTCCTTTCCTCCTATCGTTTCGACAAGCCCATGAGCGAGGTGATCCGTTCGGTCATTCCCATGCTGCTGGTCTTGCTGGCGGGAGTGTTGCTTATTACTTATGTGCCGCAGTTGACGACGCTACTTCCTTCCTTGATCGAGTGATCGGCGATGGGTCCGCCGCGCCGCGGCGGACCGCGGACCGCTGGCTTGTGGCTTCAAGTTACCGGTCGCGCGCGGCGCGCGGGGCGTACCTGCATCCGGGGCTGCCGGCCCTCCGGGGCTTCGTTGATTGATACGCCCCTTTCCGGGGGTTCGCCTTCGGCTCACCCCCGGCTACCGGCTCAGGGCCCCTGCCGGGGCCTCTTGATCGCCCCGAACCGCATCGCCGATTTCCGGGGGTTCGCCTTCGGCTCACCCCCGGCTACCGGATCGGGGCCCCTGCCGGGGCCTCTTGATCGCCCCGAACCGCATCGCCGATTTCCGGGGGTTCGCCTGCGGCTCACCCCCGGCTACCGGCTCGGGGCCCCCGCCGGGGCGTTAACCGCGGTCTTTTTGTGCTTGGCTTCCCAGCCGCGGCGACATAACATCCTGCCGGCTTTTTTCATCATGCGCTTGGAGGAAGAATCATGAATCTCGCACGTTTTGCCCGCAGGCGATACACGGAAGGACCGACCCCCATCGAAAAGGCCG
>CAZHQK010000201.1:0-21496 GCA_964534795.1 uncultured Acidobacteriota bacterium | reverse complement strand
CACGAAGGTGTCGGCATCGCCCGCAAGACCCGCTTCCGCGGCGCGCAGGAAGCCGGCGCTCGTGCCGTCCGGCCGCAGCTTCACCAGCCAGGCGCCGTTGCTCCAGGTGGGCTCGCCGTCGGCCGCGGCGGCCGCCTTGTTGCAGTTCTCCAGGTAGCGCCGGTCGAAACGCCCGTTGTCGATGATCCAGCGGATCATGGCCAGCGCCAGGGCGGCATCCCGGCCCGGCTCGACCGGCAGCCACTTCCAGGCCTTGGCCGCGATCTTGCTATGGCGCGGATCGACCACGGCGACGCGCAGGCGGCCGCCGGCCAAGCCCCGGGTGATCTTGGGAACCTTCAGGGGCGGGCCGTAGTTGCCTTCGAGAACGTTGGCGCCCCAGTAAATGATGAACTCGGCGTTGGCGGTGTCCGCCATCCAGTAGGCCTTGGCCCCTCCCGACCACTTGCCCCCGGCGGGCTGATCCGACATGGATTTGCCCGCGAAGTAGATGGACCCCTGGCATACCGTGGTATGCCCGTGGGCGTTGTTGGAGCCGAAGCTGTCCTTGACGAAGCGCAGGAAAAAGTCCTGGCGCCCGGCCTTGAGCCGCCCCCAGTTGAACACGAACTGGTTGTTCTTCGGGCCGAAGTCCGGGTGATCGGGATCGATGAGCTTGTCGAGATGCTCCCGGTACCTGCTCTGGAATTCGGCCACCGTCATCTTCCCCTCCTGGATCGCCGCGACATCGGCGCCCATGCTCTGGAACAGCCACGGATCGCGCAGCGCGTACAGATCGCGCAACCCCGTGACGACGCGCCCGCCGTCCTGGGGGAAGAGCACGCCGCCCTCCACGATTTCCGCGATGGCGCGCTCGAACGGGATCGAGATCCACTTGCCCTCGCCGCGGGCACCGGCACGCTTGAGAACCCTGGTCACGCGGTACGGGTCGTAGGCCGATTGCAATCCGGACTGGCCCTTCGGGCATATCACCCCGTTGAGGCGTGCCGCCTCCCGGGCCGGGGTATGCCAGTCGATATGGGGATCCATGGGGCGCGGGCCGTAGGGATTGCCGTCGATCTTCACCGCCAGCCCGTCCTGGATGCGCACCTTGATCTCGCAGCCGGTGTTGCATTGCAGGCAGGTGGTGTAGATGTAGTCGGAGGCCTCGATCGGTTTCGGGGCCGTCCGCTCTCCCTCGCCGGCCGCAAGCCCTTGCCGCATTCCCAGGGCCGCCGCGAGGCATCCGGGGCCGAGCAGCGCCCCGCGCATCAGCAGCTTGCGTCGCTCCGGCGAAATGCAGGTCTCGCCGGCCGGCAATTCGTTCCCGCTCTTCATCGAAACCTCCCCCGTCAATAATGGCAAACCGTGCAGTCGATGTGCGCCGCATCCGGCATCGGCTCTTCGAAATAGATCACCCGTGGCATCACGCCCACGTAGACGTGTCCCCAGAATATCCGCCTCCCCTGCGTGATCTCGCGCACCAGGCTGCCCGGATCGCCGGCGTCGCCGAAGTACATGGCCCCGCCGACGCAGGTGGTGACGCAGGCGGGAAGAACGCCGACATCGAGCAGGTGACTGCAAAAGGTGCATTTGCGCGCCACCCCTTCCAGCCGGTTCGCTCCCGGGCGGCGGCTGAAGGGCTCGCCGTTCTCGACGAACGTGCGATATTCGTAGGCCTGGGGAGAGGGGGTCGACTCCGTGAAGGTCCTGCCGTCGTCGATGCGCACCAGGTTGAAGGGGCAGGCCCGGGCGGCGGCCGCGGCATACGGCCCGCGCAGTCTCGTGTAGTCGAATTCCACGATGCCGTCCGGCCGCTTGCGCACCATCCCCGGCGGCACCGCACGCGCGCACGGCGGGTCCTCGCACTGCAGGCAGTTCACGGGCTTGAAGATCGCCCACGGCCCCGAGCGCAACGGCAGCTCGCGCTGGATCACCCTGCGGAAGTTGCCGCCGGGGCCGGTCGGGTTTTCGGCGCGGCATGCCACGGAGCAGGCATCGCAGCCGATGCACTTGCGGGTATCGACCACCATGATCCAGCTCGGCGTCCGCCCGCTCGCAAGGCTCGCCTCCAGCTCGCGCTGCATGCGCCGCAGCACGCTGCCGTTCGCGTCGGCGAGCGGCGCCGGGGGTGCGGCCGCCGTCCCGGCGCTGTTCACCAGCCCGCCCGCGGCAATCGCGCCGGCCATCCCGGCGCCCAGCCCCCCGAGCACTCCCAGAAAATCGCGCCGCGGCAACCTTGGCACGCGCGCGCCCTCATCCCTTTGCATCATGAGCATCACCTCCAGGCTGCCGCCGCGGGCGCACCCGAGCTCCGAGACGCCGCGGCGCGGCGCTGTGTGCCGAAAAAGTAGCACAAGTCCGCTGCAATGGGAAATGGCGACGGGCTTCCAAGTCGGCCCATAGGGGCACGCGCCCGATGGCCTGGCGGAGTGCGCCCGGACAAAGGGAAAGCGGCGCGACCGGGGCGCCGCCGGATGTTGACAAAGAGCGGGGCGAAGGCTATTATTTCGTCGTATGGCGAAATATCGATCCCGAATATTCGACGAAACCGTGGCCATCGCGAGGGCCCTGGGCGACGCCGGGCGCGTGCGCGCCCTCATGGCGCTGCGCCGCGGCGAAATGTGCGCCTGCCAGCTCACCGAGCTCCTCGGCCTGGCCGCGTCCACCGTGTCCAAGCATCTGTCCGTCCTGCGCCAGGCGCGCCTGGTCGAGGTGCGCCGCAACGGCCGCTGGTCCTACTTCCGCCGGAGCGACGACACGGTCTCGCCCCAGGTGCGCAGCGCGCTCGAGTGGCTGGACCGCGCACTCGCGCGCGCGCCCCAGATCCTCGCCGACGCGCGCCGCGCGGCCGACATCAAGCGCTTCGATCCCGTGGTGCTGTGCCGCCTGCAACGCAGCCGCTGAGCGCCCATGCGCGCCCTGGGCTCCGGTGCGATGTTTCGCCGGCCGGCCATCCGCCGGCACGAGCAGCGCCGCCGACCGAAAGGAGGCGAGTCATGGAACGTTTCCACACGGACCAGGCCGGCGCGTCCGGGGTGCCTGCAGCCGCGCGCCGGGAAGCTGCGGAATCCCTCGCCCGCCGGCTTGTCGCAGGAAGCATCGATCTGGTTTCGACCGTCGCCGAGCAGGCTCTTCTGTCCCCCCGCCTGCGCACGCCGCTTCTGAGAGGACTGGAGCAGTACGTGACCGCGCGCGCGCACGCCAACACCCACCCGCATTCCCCCGACGGGGTGCGGCGCGACCAGGCCGCCATGGTCTGCGCCGTCTTCGCTTCGGTCGAACGGGCGCTGGCGCGCGGGCAGATCGCGCGCCCGGTCCTGCAGCGGCTGCTGCGCGCGCTGCTCGCCAACGCGGTGCTGCGCGCGGACGGCCGCATCCACGACGCCGTCCGGCGCTTCGCGCGGCGGCACGGCGGCGCCTATCCCCCGATCTTCCTGGTCGTCAGCCCCACCCGGGCGTGCAACCTGGGATGCATCGGTTGTTACGCGGGCGCGGAACGGTCGGCACGGCAGCTCGAATGGCCGACCCTGGAGCGCATCGTCACCGAAGCCGAGGAACTATGGGGGGTGCGGTTTTTCACCATCTCCGGCGGCGAGCCCTTGCTCTACCGCTCCCAGGGCCGCCGGCTGCTGGACCTGGCCGAGCGCCACCCCGAGTGCTTCTTTCAGATGTACACCAACGGCTGCCTGATCGACCGGCCCATCGCGGAGCGCATGGCCCGAGCCGGCAATATCGTTCCCGCGATCTCGGTCGAAGGCTTGGAGGCCCGCACCGACGCGCGCCGCGGCCCGGGCGTGTTCCGGCGCATCCTGGCGGCCATGGCGCATCTGCGCGCGGCCGGCATGCCGTTCGGCATCTCGATCACCGCCACCCGGGAAAACGCCGAGGAGGTGCTCTCCGACGAATTCCTCGATTTCTACTTCCACGAGCAGCAGGCCGTTTTCGGCTGGCTGTTCCAGTACATGCCCATCGGGCGCGGGTACACGGTCGATCTGGTGGTCACGCCGCAACAGCGGCTGTGGATGTGGCGGCGCACGTGGCAGATCATCCGCGAGCGCAGGGTCTTCCTGGCCGACTTCTGGAACTGCGGCACCGTCACGGAAGGCTGCATCGCCGCCGGCACCAGCTATCTCTACATCGATTGGAACGGCAAGGTGATGCCCTGCGTCTTCGTGCCCTACGCCGCATGCAACATCCACGCGATCTACGAGCGCGGCGGCACCCTGGACGATGTCTACGATCTTCCCTATTTCCGCGCCATCCGCCGCTGGCAGTCGGATTACGCCTCGGGCGGCGGCCGCCGCCGGGGCAACTGGCTCGTGCCCTGCTCGTTGCGCGATCATTACGCGACCGGGCGCGAACTGATCCTGCGCCACGGCGCCGAACCCGAGGACCGGGCCGCCGCCGAGGCCCTGTCCGACCCGGGATATGCCGAACGCATGAACGCCTACGACGCCGAGCTCGAGCGCCTGTTCGATCCCGTGTGGGAGGCGGAATACCTCGGCGCCGGCGCGTGCCTGTGTCCGACAGCGCGCGCGGGGGCGGCCTGAGTCCCCGGGTCTTGGCAAGCGAGCCGCCGAAGCAGGGCGGCGATTGTCGCGCGAGGCGACCTGCAGCCATGTGCGATGAGATCGTTCGGTTCATGCGCTCGGCGCTCGAAAGGCACGGCTACGCCGGCGCCGTGATCGGGATCAGCGGCGGCATCGATTCCGCGGTGGTCGCCGCCCTGGCCGCCCGCGCCCTCGGCACGCCCCGCGTCCTGGGAGTCATCCTGCCGGAGCGGGACTCGGCGCCCGAAACGCTGCGGGATGCCCTTGCGGTCTGCGATCACCTGGGAATCGAGCGCACCGTTAGACCCATCACCCGCGTCTTGCGCGCCATGGGGGTCTACCGCCTGCAGCCCCCGGCCTTTTTCCTTCCGCGGCACCTGCAGGAACGGTACGTGATGAAAAGACTCGAAGCGATCGGCAAGGACGCCGCCTACCTCCAGGACCTGGAAGATCGCGGCGACCCCGACTTCCGGCGCGCGCTCGCATACTACCGGGTCAAGCACAGAGTCCGCATGGCATGCCTGTACCTGGAAGCGGAAAAGAGAAACTACGCCGTCCTGGGAACGACCAACCGCACCGAAGCCCTTACCGGTCTCTACGTGAAATGGGGCGACGAAGCCGCGGACATCGAGCCCATCCGCCACCTGTACAAGACCCAGGTATGCGAGCTGGGCCGGAAACTCGGCATACCGGCCGCCATCCGCAGCAAGGCCCCCTCGCCCGATCTCATCCCGGGCATCACCGACGAGCTGGTCCTGGGAATGACCTACTCCGAGCTGGATTCCATCCTGATCGGGCTGGAACGGGGCGACGAGATCGCACATCCGGACCCGGCGAAGGTCGAGCGCGTCCGGCGCATTCTGGCGGCGGCGCCGCGCCGGGCGCTGCGCAACATCGCATACAGGGACCCACCGTGACATGCGCATGACCGTGCAGGCCGAAAGCCGCCGTGCCCGAAAAGGCGCGGAACTCGTGCGCCTCGCGCGCCGCAGCCGTGCCCTCCTGGCGGCCGCGCGCACCTTCCTGGGCCTGTCGCTGTGCCTGCTCCGGCCCGCCGCAGGCCGCGCGCAAGCCGTACCGAGCTTCGCAGACGACCCCAGGGTCGATGCCCTGATGCGCGAGGGCCTGCCGCTTTCTTACAACCTGCGCTACCGGCCGGCGCAGAGAGTGTGGGACGAGCTGGTCCGCCTCTACCCGGACCATCCCGCAGGCTACGTCCATCAGGCCTCGCTCCTCTGGTGGCAGGCGCTCGAGGATCGGAACAACAAGGCGCTCGAGAAACAATTCGAGGCCCTGATCAAGACGGCGCTCGACAAGGGCAAAGAGCGGCTGCGACTGGAGCCCGAAGACACGAGCGTGCCCGCCTCCCTCGCTCGCGCCTGCGCCCTGGCCGTGCGCTTCGACGCCACGATCCGCGGCAGCTTCCTCTCCGCGGTACGCAACGGGATGAGAGGGCACAAGTACGCGCAAGCGGCCCATCGGCTCGACCCCGATTCCCCGGACCCGCTCGTCGAACTGGGCGCATACGATTACTACGCCGCCGCCCTGCCGGCGGTGATCAAACCCTTCGCCTGGCTGCTCGGCACCCGCGGCAACAAAGAGCGCGGCATCCGGCAGCTGCTCCGCGCCGCCGGCGAAAGCCGCTACGCGCGCACGGAGGCCGCGATCGTCCTGCTCAGCGTCTACTACTCGGAAGAGCGCTGGCAGGATTACGAACGGACGCTGGAATCCTTGATGAAGGAATACCCGCTCAACCACGTCTTCCACATGTGGGCGGCCAACAGCTTCATCGAGCGGAAACGGTGGGAGGGGGGCGCGGCCGCCCTCGAAAGCGCGGCGGCATGGATCCCGCCCGCGGAGGACGAATACGCCGCCGAGGCGCGCGCCTGGCTGAACTTCCATCTGGCCCGCATCCGCTTTGCCGCGCGCGCCTGGAACGATTCCTTGGAGGCGCTGGAGCGGGCCGAGCAGGCCGGCTCGAAAAACACGGTGCTGCTGGCGCAGTTGTACCTGCTCATGGGAAACGCGCTCGACGCGCTGGGGGAAAGAAAAGCCGCGCTTGCCGCCTACGGCAAGGTGCTGGCCCTGCCCGACATCGAGAACAGCCGATCGCGCGCGCGGCGCTACCTGAAGGCCGCCTACCGCGCGGGGCCGCCGGGGCGCGCCTGAGCCTGCGGCCCGCCCTTGCGCCCATCGCGCCGGCAGGCGCCCTCATCCCGCCGGGCGCTGCCTCGCAAGCAAAGCCGTCCATACGGGCTTGCGCCGCACGCATGCGTATCCGGCAACAGCGCTGTTCCCCGGGCTTCACGAAGCCGGCAAGCTCGACCTCGTGCGTGAAAAACTTCACCGCGGCGGGCTCGGAACGCAGCCCCAACACGCCTTTCAAGGTCGCGGCGGCCATGCGCCGATCCACCGCACCTCCAGCCCCCTCCATCGATTCCGTCCTTTCACAGCAGCCCCCAGGTCATGCGGGCGGCGATCGCGATCAGCACCACGCCGATGATCTTCTTCACCTGGGGCCCGCGCAGCTTGTCGGTCATGAGCCACGAGCCGACCAGCGCACCCGCGGCCGAGCCGGAGGCGGTCCAGGCAAGCAGAGCGTAATCCGTGCCCGCGAGCGACGCGTGGCCCAGGAACCCGGCAAACGAAGAAAAAATGACGACGAACGATGTGCTGGCCGAAGCCTTCTTGGGGTCGAAGCCCAGGGCGACCAGGGCGGGGACGATGATATTGCCCCCGCCCACGCCGAGCAGGCCTCCGAGAAAGCCGGCCAGGCCCCCCACGCCCAGACCGACGCCCAGCAACGTGCCGCGCCCGCTCGCCGAGACTCGCGGCCGCGGGCTATAGAAGAGCATCATGAGCGCAGCGAACAGCAGGAAGCCCACGAACAGCCACAGAAGAACCGTGCGGTCCAGCCCCTGGCTGACCCACGCCCCCACGGGCGAAATCGCCGAGGCCACGACCACCATGGGCAGGGCCGCGTGCCACACGACGAGCCGCCGGCGCACGAAATTGAACGACGCCACCGTCATGGCGACCGAATTGAGCAGCAGCGCGGTCGCCATCGCCAAGTGCACCTCGATCCCGAGGGCCAGAAACACGGGGATCAGCACGAAGGCCGCGCCGACGCCGGCGATGGTCAACAGTGTGGTGAAGGCGAACGTGACGATCCCCGCCAGCAGGTAGGTCATGGCGCCACCCCGGGCATCGAGGGCCGGGCCCTCAGTCGCTGTAGCCGGAACAGGGGATGCAGACGTGGCGGTTGCCGACCACGCGCAGGTAGGCGACGGCGGTCAGCTCGCCGCACTCCGCACAGGGGTGCAGGCCCATGACCTCCCCGTAATCCTTGAAAGGATGCGGCCTGATCTCGCCGATCGTGAGCACCTCGTTCTCGGGGGCCTTCCAGATGATATCCACCATCTCCCAGGCTTCCTCCTCGGGGATCTCGGTCGGAGGGATGCCCTGGGCGCGCTTTCTCATGAAAGCGGACTCGGCGATCTTTTTCTGGTGCGTCCCCTTGTACGAGACGCGCACGGAGCGCTCCTTCTTCTTGTCGATGAGCGTGATCGCGAGCTTGCCCCAACCGGCCTTTTCGATGTTGTACTTCCCCAGCGTGCAGCCGGTGACGTACTGGATTCCGTCGGCGAAGCACTGGGCGCCGTGATTGTCGCCGATCTCGACGATGCAGTGCAGCGCGTCCGAGCTGCCCGCGCGCGCGACGCCGAGCGCCCGCAGGGCCGCGAGCCCAACCCGCACCCCGGCCGTCGAGGCCCAGCACTTGTGTCCGTGAAACTTGAATGCGTCCAGCAATATCTCCCGTTCCCTGTCGTTCATGCCATCCTCCGTAATGTACGCGCTCATGCCCTGGCGCCGATCAACTTCTCCTGGCACGGAATGCACACCTTGCGCGCGCCGACGATGCGCGCGTATCCTTCCACCACCATCTCGCCGCAGAGGTCGCACACGAGACTGGAAAAGGAGTGCGGCCGGTGCGCGATCTCGTAATGGAAGATCGCGCCGACGGCGAGCAGGCTCTCCTCGGGCGAGTTCATCACCTTGTGCACCAGCGGCTCGACCACTTCGGGCGGGACCCCGGACGCGGGCACACCCTTTTCCCGATACTCCTTGAAGAATTCCGTCTGCTTGTTGGCCATCATGGCCTCGGCCCGGGGGGTGACGCGCACCGCGCGCCCGGTCGCCGTTTCGACCAGGGTGACGCCCCACTTGCCGTAATGCAGCTTCTTGATGTTTCCCTTGCCGAAGGTGCAGCCCGTGACCATCTGCACGCCGTCGGCGAAACAGGTGGCGCAGTGGTCCTCGCCCAGCTCGACGAGCGCGAGCAGCTGGCCGTCCCTGGCACGCTCGACCCCGAGCGCGTTCATGGCCGCCGCGCCCACGCGCAGCCCCATGGGCATCGCCGGGCACTTGTGGCCGTGCAGCGCGAGGCCGGCTTCGTAGTAATCCTCTGCGTCGATCTTGGCTCCTCCTCACGATCCGCTTGAACGGCAGACGGAATTTGGTATTATGGCCAAATATTCACGGCCGGTCAAGGCCGGGGGGCGGTCGCGATGATCATGCTGGAAGCGCTACGCAGGCTGTTGCGGCAGGGCGCCCTTTGTCTGCCGCTCGCGGCCCTCGGACCCGCGAGCGCCGCCGCGCAAGGCCCCGCCGCGCACGCGGCGCACCCTGCGGCCGACCGGGAAAAGGAGACTGCGGGCAGCCCGGCGCCCGCGCCGCGCTGGAAGTGGGACGCGAGCATCCGCCTGCGCGGCGAAGCGTGGAACGGCGTCAACATGAAGGCCTACGGCGCGGAGTCCCACCCGCCGGCCCTCCCCGCCGGGGGCGCCGATGCGTCCCGTTCCCTGGGCCGCTCCGACGACCGCCTCGTGCTCGTGCGCACCATCGCCGGATTCACCCTGCGGCTTTCATCCTCGCTCTCGGCCGCGGCTCATCTGTTGGACGCGCGCACGGCCGGATGGTCGCTCTCCGAACGGCGCGGCACGTTTTTCACCGATTCGTCCGGTGCCTGGGTCATGAACCCGAACGAGGAATACCTCGAATTCTACGACCTATACCTCCAATACAGGCCGCGCCGCCTGCCGGGGCTGACCATCAAAGCGGGCCGGCAGAAGATCTACTACGGCGACGGCCGCATCTTCCGCATCTTCGGCCCCGGAGACTGGGGGAACACGGGGCGCTGGACATGGGACGCCCTGCATCTTTCCTACCGCAGGGGCGCGCACTTCCTGGACGCGTGGTGGGGCGGAACCAAGACCCACGACCCCCGCAAGTTCAGTCTGTTCCACGACCACGAGTTCAGGGGCCTGGGAATCTACGCGCACTACGAGGCGGCGCGCGCCCTGGCGCTCGAGCCCTTTTTCGCGCGGCGGCGCGGCACTTCGGGGCAGTATCGCGGCGCGGGCGCGGCGCGCGGCAACCCCGATCAGTACTGGGCCGGCGCCCGCGTCTGCGGCCCGGCATCCGCCCCGTACATATACGACCTGACGCTGGTGCGCGAGTGGGGACGCTTCGTCGATGTCGATGTGGCCGCCTATGCGGGAGCCGCCGCCGCCGGCTGGAACTTTACCCGCCTGCCCATGAGTCCGCGGGTGATCGCCGGCTATACCTACGCCTCCGGCGAGAAGGCGCCCCCGGGCCTCGGCGGCCTGGCCGACGGCACGATGAGCCGTTTCGAGCCGCCCTTCGGGGCCAACGACTATCCCTACGGCAGGATGAACCTGATGAGCTGGCAGAACATGCGGGACAAGGAGATCGACCTGTTCGTCTTCCCGTCGCCGCGGCTCGAGATCAAGGCGGAGTTCCACCGCTTCCGCCTGGCGCAGCCGGGCGACGCATGGTCGTTCAACGGTTACCGCAACCGGCCGGGCAACCGCTTCACGCATGTGGGCGACGAACTCGACGTCGTGGCGCGCTGCGCCCTGGGACGCGCCGTCGAGTTGCAGTTCGGCGGCGGTCGTTTCCTGGCGGGCGATTTCATCCGGGGGAACGATATCGCGCGCAACAACGCCTCGTGGTTGTTCCTGCAGGTGCTCTACCGCTTCGCCTATCCGGGCGCGGCCGACAACGCACCGCGCGCGAAGCCATAGGAACGGGGATGCGATGATCGAGGTACGCGGACTGCGCAAGCGCTTCGGCGACGTCACGGCCCTGGCCGGCGTCGACCTCGACGTGGCGCAGGGCGAACTGTTCGGATTGCTCGGCCCGAACGGCGCCGGCAAGACCACCACCATCCAGCTGCTCACAGGCCTGGCGCGCCCCGACGCGGGCACGATCCGCATCGCCGGTATCGACAGCACGCGCCGCCCCAGGGCGGCGCAGCATCTGATCGGCGTCGTGCCCGACGAGAGCAATCTCTATCCCGAATTGAGCGGCTTCGACAACCTGTGCTTCTGCGGCGCGCTGTACGGCATGCCGGCGCGCGAGCGCAAAGAGCGCGCGGCCGAGCTGCTCGAGACCTTCGGCCTGTCGGAGGCCGCCGGCCGCCTCTTCGCCGGCTACTCCAAGGGGATGAAGCGCAAGCTCACCGTCGCCGCCGGTATCATCCAGCGGCCGCGCATCCTCTTCCTGGACGAACCGACGACGGGAATCGACGTGGCGAGCGCGCGCGCCATCCGGCAGCTGATCGCCGAGCTGCGGCGCACCGGCACGACCATCCTCCTGACCACGCACTACATCGAGGAGGCCGAGCGCCTGTGCGACCGCATCGCCTTCCTGGTCGCCGGCCGCATCGTGCGCTGCGACACGCTCGCCAATCTCATCCAGCCGGTCCAGGGAAACCACGTCCTGCGGCTGACGGTGACCGGGGACGCGGCCGCCGCCTGCGCCCGCCTGGTGCCGGCCTTCCCGCAGATCCGCTTCCAGGCGCTCGACGGCGGAGACCGCATTCGCGCCGAGTCCCACGAGGAAATCCGCATCGGGCCGCTCGTGCGCCTCCTGGAGCAGGAGGGCGTGGGGGTGCTCGAGGCGCGCCTGATGCGGCCGACGCTCGAAGAGGTCTTCGTCCGGGAGACGGGCATCGAAGCGGCGGTCATGTCGCGGGAAAAGGAGAAAGCGGGAAGCGGCGCATGAAGACCTGGATCGCGTGCTGGAACATCCTGCGCAAGGACATGCGCTCCTACTACCTGAAGCCGCCGAATATCAGCTGGGGCCTGATCTTCCCCCTGGCCTGGGCCGGGATGTTTTTCATCCGATCCGGTGCCGGCCTCGAGAGCGCGCGCGGCCTGCTGCCGGGAGTCATGTGCGTTTCCATACTGTTCGGCACCACCTCGATGCTGGCCGTGACGGTGACCTTCGAGAAGAAGTCCCGATCCTTCGAGCGGCTGCTGCTCGCGCCCATTCCGCTCGAGCTCCTGATGCTCGCCAAGACGGCCGGCGCGGTCCTGTTCGGCGTCCTCAATGCGTTCGTCCCGGTCCTGATGGCGCTCTTCCTGGCGGATCTTTCGGGCGTCACCTGGGCGGCCCTGCTGCCGGCTGTGGTACTGATCGCCGTCAGCTCGACCTTCCTGGGGCTGTTCATCGCCGTTTCGGTCAGCGAGGTGTTCGAGGCGCAGACCTTCTCGAACTTCTTCCGCTTCCCGATGATTTTCCTGTGCGGCCTGTTCTTCCCGATCGCGCGCCTCCCCGTCTGGCTGCGCCCGCTTTCCTACGCCCTCCCCCTGACCTACGGGGCCGACGCGCTGCACGCGGCGGCCGCGCACGCCGGGCGCCTGCCGCTGTCGCTCGACCTGGCCGTGCTCGCAGGCTTCTGCCTGGTGCTCTTTCTGGGCAGTCTGCGCAACGTCCGGCGCAAGTGGATCGTGTGAGCCGCCGGAGTCCGTCGGCGGCGGCGCGCATCAGACGGGCAGGGCGGCGCGCTGCGCCTCCAGCTCCCCGATGTCCCGGCGGATCTGCTCCACCTCGGATCCGGTTCTCGACAGCAGCGCTTCGACCGTCAGGATCTGTTCCTGAACCGTGCGCACGGCCTTCGCCTCGAGTGCGGCGATGCGGGTGTTGACGGCTTCCGTCCACTGGGAAGCGAGGCGCGACATGTTCTTCTCCACTTCGGGCCCGATGCGCGCCATGAGGCGCTTCTCGACCCACGGGCGGAAGATCGCCATGGGGATGACGAACCAGAGCAGATCGATATCGAACATGAAGGGGCTGCTGATCGAAATGTTCGGCCGCGCGGGCTTCTCCAGCTCCACCTCGAAGGGCTCGGGGTCGAACTGCATGCCGAGAGCCTTCCGGATGTTGCCGGCGAGGCGATCGCGGAATCCCTGCACGGCACGCGTGAAGCTCGCCGCCGCGTTGTGCAGCGGCCGGCAGAACAGCTCCCCTTCCTGTTCCGAAATGGCGCTCATTTCCCGGGCCATGCACTCGCGCAGCAGGCGCTCGAACTCCCGGGTCAGCTTCCAGAGATTGCCCCTGGCGGCCGACAGGCCGCCGCCGACCACGAAGCTCACCCTTCCCTCGACCTGCGCCCTGAGCTCCTCCATCCGCTTCATGATCCACGGGCGCGTCCGGCCCGCCAGCTCCCGGCCCAGGGCGATCAGCTCCATGCGGATGGAGTCGAAATTGGTCTGCTCGTCGAGAATCTGCTGCCACAGCGTCTGCCGGTCCGCATCGGCGCGCTCCGCGGCGGCGAGCGCGATGGCCAGGTAGTCCCGGGTCTGGTTCACGAGCGACGCGAGCTTGAAGCGCAGGATCTCGCTGCGCGCGCCGTCGCGGTCGCGGTGCAGGGGGTGCAGCAGCCCGCGCACGAAGCGTTCCTGCAGCGCCTCGTACCCCGGGCGCACGGAGAAGGGAAAGATGCGGAACTCGGTGGAAAACTCCTCCTGCAGCTGCCGGCCGACGAAGGCCGCCACCTCCTCGCGTTCTTCTTCCGAAAGGAGATCGACTTTCGTCAGGACGATCGCGATCCTGGGGGTGTAATCGCGCAGGGTGCGGATCAGCTCGAGGTCATGGCGCGAAAGCGGCGGGTCGACACTGATGGTCACCAGCGCCAGCCCGACCTTCGGCAGCCAGGCGAGCGCCGCCTCCGTGTTGTGCTGGAAGATGCTGTCCAGCCCGGGCGTGTCGACGAACTGCAGGCCGCGGTATTTCTGCATGCCGGGGAGATCGACCGTGACCGAGGCGACCTTTTTCTTGTTGGCCGGGTTGTCCGCCTCCGCCACGTAGAGCCGCACGTCATCGACGGGGATTTCGCGCCGGCGCCCGTCCAGGTAGCGCACGATCGCCTTTTCGGCCGGGCCGTAGCGTATGCGCGTGATCACCGCGGTCACCGGCGTCACGCCTACGGGCAGAACGGCTCGCCCGCACAGATGGTTCATCAACGTGCTCTTGCCCGCCTTGAAACGGCCGAGCACGCCGACATCGATGACATCGCCGTCCTGAAGCAGGGCTGCACACGCCTCGAGGCGCGGAACGATGGCCGACAGCCGGTAGCGCTGTCCGACGCCGGCGACGTACTCGAGCAGCGATGCGGCCGGAGCTGCGGCCCCGTCCTCGGTCTTGGTTTCAGCCATGCGACACTCCTCCGGGTCCGGGTGGGTTCCTTCGACGTCAGGGTTAAAAACTAAAAAACCCACCCGAACGTCCATCGGGCGGGTTTCGAGTGAATCCGCATTGCCCGAATCCCACCCGGGTTACGCTCAAGGTAGGAGTTATCAGGCGCCTCAGGCCGGTTATGGCGAACTCCATCGCCGGTAGTATGTTACCAACAACGATGTCGCCAAGCAATTGCCGCGCGGGAGCGGTGACTTGAAGCAATAAGCTCGCGGTCCGCCGCGGCGCGGCGGACCTACCCGCCCCGGCAGGAGCGTATCGATCAACCGGGCCCGGAGGGCCTGCAGACCCGGAAGGCAATGTACGTCCCGCGCCGGCAGGTCCCGCGGGGGAACCGGAGGTGCAACAGCGCATCGGAAAATGATAATATTTGATAAACCATTCCCCTGCGCAGGAGGCCGCCATGAAGAACGCAAGATCCGGGGAGGCATCCGGTGCGATCCGCCTTGTCGAACGGCAGATGCTGCTCTATGACGCCCGCCGCAAGCTCGCGCGCGAAAATCCCGCCGCAACGATCGCCGGGCCGTACCGCTTCATCACGATCTCGCGCGACATCGGCGCCCTCGGCGACGTCGTCGCCTCCGAGCTGGCCATGCGCCTCAACTGGCAGGTTTTCGACAAGGAAATCGTGGATTACATCGCCAGGCACGGCCACGTGCGCCAGGACCTCGTGCGCCAGATGGACGAAACCGCGCGCAGCCTCGTGCACGATACCGTGGACCGGCTCCTGAGAATGTTCGAAGGCTCCTGCTTCGGGAACCAGGAATACCACGAGGCGCTCATCAAGACGCTCGTGACGCTCGCCGCCCAGGGCGCTGTGATCCTCGCCGGGCACGGAGGCGCTTTCGCCCTCCAGGGGCAGCCGGGGCTGCACCTGCGCATCACGGCCTCGCTCGAAACCCGCGTCGAACGGCTGAGCCGCCGCTGGGCGGTTCCCCCGGAAGAGGCGCGCAAGCGCGTCCTGCAGATCGATGCCGAGCGGCGCTACTTCGTCCAGTACCATTTCAAGGTCGACCGCGAGGACGCCCGCTTCTTCGATCTCGTCCTCAACAGCGATCGCATGGACGTCGGGCAGATGGTGAACGCAATCCTGGCCGTCATGCAGCCGCAGGAGAAAATCGCGGTCACCGGCATCCGGCCCGCATCGCCGGGCGACGCCGCCGCCGCGGTTGCCGCCATGCCCCGGAACGTCTGACGCTGCGGGCGGCCGGCTCGCTGCACCTCGCCGCCCCCGGCGGCCTCCGGAAAACCCGCGGGCAGCGACGAAATCCGCAGCGCGAAATCCGCAATCTCCGTTACAATGTCCCTTCGTGGCCGGAGTTTCGCGGAGAGTCCTGCGCGAGGAGATTCACATGCGACGACGATTCCACGACGCACGCCGCGACGGGCTGATCCCCGTCCGCCCGCTCGATCCCGATCGGATCCATTCCTTCTCGGACATGCTGGAGGCCATGGGGCGCACATCGTTCGGAGGCAGAAGGCTCGGCGAAGCCTTCGAGGTGCTGAAGGAAATGGTCTTCGATCCGGAATGCTTCGTGGTCGGCACATTCTCGGGAGCCATGACCGTGGCCAAGATGGGCACGCTGATATGCCGCATGATCGACCACGGGATGATCCATGCCGTGGTCACGACGGGCGCGCTGCTGGCCCACGGTTTCAGCGAAGCGATCGGCTGCGTCCACTACAAGACCGACCCGCGCATGAGCGATGCCGAGCTGTTCGCCCGGGGATACAACCGCATCTACGATACGGTCGAAATGGAAGCGAACCTCAACCAGGTCGAGCGGGTCTTCCGCAAGACCCTCGAACGCATCCCGCCCGGCGCCACGCTGTATTCCGAGCTCGTGACGCGCGAGCTCGGGCGCACTCTGGCGGAGGCCTTCCGGGGCGAGGGCATGCTGAAGAGCGCCTATCTGAAAAAGGTTCCGGTCTACATCCCGGCGTTCACGGATTCGGAAGTCGGTCTCGACCTCGCCACATGGGCCATGAGCCGGGTGGCGGCCGGAAAGAAGAAGCGGCCGGCGCTGTCCGAGTATCTCGCCGCGATACCGGACTTCAACCCGTTTCTGGACCTGCACAGCTATGTCGCGCTGATCCTCCAGCAGAAGAAGCTCGGCATTTTCACCATCGGCGGCGGCGTGCCGCGCAACTGGGCGCAGCAGGTCGGCCCCTTCGTCGAGATCGCCAATCACAGGCTCGGGACCCGCTTCAAGGTGCCGCGCTTCCGTTACGGCGTGCGCATCTGCCCCGAGCCCGACTACTGGGGCGGCCTGAGCGGCTGCACCTATTCGGAAGGGATTTCCTGGGGAAAATTCCTGCCGCACGAGCAGGGCGGCCGTTTCGCCGAGGTGCTTTCGGACGCCACGCTGGTCTGGCCGCTGCTCGTCCAGGGAATCCTCGAAGAGATGCGCAGACGGAAGACCCGCGGAGGCGCCCGCGCCCCCAAGGAGCGCGCGGGCACGGCAGGACCATAGCGCGGCGCGCCTCCCCTGCCTGCCGCATCCGGACCGCCGTGCGGCGGACGGGAGTCCGAAGGGCGTGCCCGGCCGGGGCGCCGGGCCATCCGGGGCGCGCAACGAACCGCGCACCAAAGTCAGTAGAACCTGTCGCCGCGCAGGGCGCGGCCGATATGGGCGGTGACGGAAGGCGGCCGGCATCATGGCTTTTTTCATCAGACCCTCTCGGAGGATTCATGAAAACATTATGGTCCGATCGGTACGCGCAGCGCACGCGCTACATGCAGAGCTCGGTGGTCCGGGAACTGCTCAAGCTGACCGAAAAGGGCGACATCATATCGTTCGCCGGCGGCATGCCGGCGCCGGAACTGTTCCCCGTGGATGAGTTCAAAGAGGCGACCGCGCGCGTGCTCGCCGAGAACGGCCCGCAGGCGCTGCAGTACGGCCCCACGGAAGGGTGCCGCAGGCTGAGGGAGCTGATCGCGCGCCACACGGCGCGCTATGGAATCGTCGTCGCGCCCGAAAACATCCTGGTCACCAGCGCCTCGCAGCAGGCGCTCGACCTGCTGGGGAAGATCTTCGTCAACCCCGGCGATCGCATCGTGGTCGAAAAGCCGACCTACCTCGGCGCCCTGCAGGCGTGGAACATGTACCAGGCGCAGTACGTCGGCGTTCCCATGGACGACGAAGGCATGAGGACCGACGAGCTCGAGAGCGCGATGCGCTGCGGGCCGAAGTTCCTCTATGTGCTGCCCAATTTCCAGAATCCCACCGGGGTGACGCTCTCGCTCAGGCGCCGGCGCCGCATCATCGAGCTGGCCGACCATTACGGGGTGCCCATCGTCGAAGACGATCCTTACGGGCAGCTGCGCTTCGAGGGCAACCACATCCCGCCGCTGTTCGTCCTGGATTCCCGCAATCGCCGCGGCGAGAACAACGGGAGCAACGTCATCTATCTGAGCACCTTCTCCAAGACCCTGGCGCCGGGGATCCGCCTGGGGTGGATCGTGGCTCCGGCCGAGGTGATCCAGCGGCTGGTGCAGGCCAAGCAGGGCACCGACCTGCACACCTCCTCGCTGGTACAGCTGGTGGCTTGCGAGATCGCGAGCGGCGGATTCCTGGACGGCCACGTGCGCCGCATCCGCGCGGTTTACAAGGAAAGGCGCGACACCATCCTCGCCGCGCTGCGCAAGCACATGCCCCGGGGGGTGCACTGGACGCGACCGCAAGGCGGCCTGTTCATCTGGGCCACCCTGCCCGAGGCCGTCGACGCGGCCGAGCTTCTGGTCGAAGCCGCCCGGGAAGGAGTCGCCTTCGTTCCCGGCGCCGCCTTCTACCATGACGGCTCCGTCCGCAATGCCATGCGCCTGAACTTTTCCTATGCGCCGCCGGAAAGGATCGAGGAAGGCATCCGCCGGCTCGCCGGGGTTCTGAAACGCCGGCTGGCCGGCGCCGCCCGAGGACGCGCCGCCGCCCCTCAGCCGGCCGGATCGTGACCCTGGCGGGCGAGGTTCTCCGCCTCGGGGCGCGGGCGGTTGAGCGCGCCGTCCCAGTAAGGGGAGAGCTTGCGCAGGTTCGCGACGATCACGGGGAAGACCTCGATGATCTTCTCGATTTCCTCCTCCGTGTTGTACTTGCTCAGGCTGAAGCGCACCGAGCCGTGGACCGCCGTGAAGGGCACCTTCATGGCCCTGAGGACGTGGGAAGGCTCGAGGGAGCCCGAGGTGCAGGCGGAACCGCTCGAGGCGCAGATGCCGTGCGCGCTCAGCTGGTAGAGCATGGCCTCCCCCTCGATGAAGTGGCAGGAGATGTTCGAGGTATTGGGAAGGCGCGGCGCGCCGCGCCCGTTGACCTGGATGCAGGGGATACGCTCCAGCAGTGCGCTCTCCAGCCGGTCGCGCAGCCTCTCGATGCGCGCTTCGTCCTGCGCGCGCGTCTCGAGCGCCAGCTCGAGCGCCCGCGCCATGCCGATGATATAAGGGACGTTCTCCGTTCCGGCGCGCCGCCCCTGCTCCTGGTGCCCCCCGAGCATGAACGGGCGGCAGCGCGTGCCGCGCCGCACGAAGAGCCCGCCGACGCCCTTGGGCGCATGGAACTTGTGTCCGGAGAAACTCAGCAGGTCCACGTACGGCAGGCGGCGCACCAGGTCGATGGGAAGCTTGCCGACGGTCTGCGTGGCATCGGTGTGGAAGACGATCGCCGGATCGGTTTCCTTCGCGATGCGCGACAGCCTCTCGATGGGGAAGATCACGCCCGTTTCATTGTTGGCGTGCATGATGCTGACGAGCAGCGTGTCGGCCGAGAGCGCGCGCACATACTCGGCCATGTCGAGCTCGCCGTTGCCGTCCACCGACAGCCAGGTCACCCGGTAGCCGGAGCGTTCCAGCTCCCGGCACACTTCGAGCACGGCCGGGTGCTCGACCGCGGTGGTGATGATGTGCCGGCGCGCGGGATTGGCGCGTGCCGTGCCCATGATGGCGGTGTTGTTCCCCTCGGTGGCGCATGCCGTGAACAGGAGTTCCTCCGGCTCGATGCCCCCGAGCCCTTCGGCGATCTTCTTGCGCGCCTGCCCGAGCACCTGCGCCGCCCGGCGCGCCGGCTCGTACATGGAGCTCGGATTGAAATAGCATTCCGTGAAGTACGGCGCCATCGCCTCGTAGACTTCGGGAGCCACGCGCGTGGTGGCGTTGTTGTCGACGTATATGGTCTTCATGGCCGCTTCCGCCCCTCACACCTGGATGACCCGGATGCGCTCGTCCACCTGATCCTTCAGGGCGCGCTCCACCATCATCTTCATCGTGTGGCCCGCACCGGCGCACGCGGCGCATGCGCCGTCCAGGCGGCAGTAGACCAGCGTGCCCTTGATGTCCACGATCTCCACGTCGCCGCCGTCCATGCGCAGCGACGGCCGCACGTACTCGTCGATCGCCCGCTCCACCTTCTTGGCGAACTGGTAGGGGGAAAGCTCGGGCACGGGCCGGGTTTCCTCGGGCAGGATCTCGAAGCGCGGCGAATCCGGCGGCTGCGATCCTGCTTTCCCCAGCCAGATTTCATCCAGCAGGTCCTGCAGCCCGCCCGGGGCGTGATGGCACGAGGTGCAGCCCCCGCCCGCCTTGACGGCATTCGTGATCTCCGGGATGGTGCGCAGGTTGAGCTCCCGGATCTTGCGCCTGAGATAGGGCTCGGTCAGCGAGAAGCACTTGCACACGATCCTGCCCTCGGCGCTCTCCCGATCGTGGATGTCGATCCCCAGCGCCGCCAGGTCCACGCCGCGCCGCTGCGCCCAGTTGAAGACCGCAGCCTCGAGCGCCTCGGCCCCCATCACGGAACAATGGATCTTCTGCTCCGGCAGGCCACCGAGATACTCGACGATGTCCCTGTTGCGGATGCGCAGGGCCTCGATGGGCGTGTAGGCGCCGCGCTCGATGATGTCGCACAAGGCCTCGGACGATGCGATCGCCGAGGTGCAGCCGAAGGTGAGATACCGGGCCTCGGTGATGATGTCCTGCGTGGGATCGCTGGGATGGCGCTTCACCCGAAAGGTGAAGCGCATGGCATCGCCGCATGCGATCGAGCCGTGCTCGCCCAGTCCGTCGGGATTCTCGATCTCGCCCAGGTGAGTGCCCGGCTTCCCCTGCACCGCGTCCATGAAAAGCTTCTTGGTCTTTTCGCTGTATTCCCAGCCCATGGCTGCATCCCCAGAATATCGCCGTCTGCGCCCGACCCGGCCTGCCGTCGCTGCCGTGCCGGGAAGCCGTACGGCTGTGGTAGCTGTAAACGGAACATTATAGCCCCTGCCGGCACGCTCGTGCAGGGAATCGTTCCAAGGCGCATGAGCCTTGTGCAGACTCGGCCGCGGGGCTAGAATTCTGCGCCGTGCGGGAATTTCCCACCGCCGAGAGGAGCGTATGAAAACCAGAATTCCGGCTGCAGTTCTTGCAGGATCGATACTGCTGGCGCTGCCGGGCGCAGCGGTGCGCAGCGGCGCCCAGCAATACCAGCCCAGCATCGGCCAGAGCGGCAAAGACGTGATCTGGGTGCCGACGCCCGAAGAGCTCGTCGCTGCCATGCTCGACATGGCCGCCGTCACACCCGACGATTACGTCATCGACCTGGGCTCCGGCGACGGGCGCATCGTGATCGCCGCCGCCAAGCGCGGCGCGCGCGCCCTGGGCATCGAGTACAATCCCGACATGGTCGAGCTGTCGAAAAACAACGCCCTCAAGGAAGGCGTCGCCGACAGAGCGACTTTCATCCAGGGCGACATCTTCGAGGCGGACTTCAGCCGCGCCACCGTACTCACCATGTACCTGCTGCCGTCGCTCAACGTCAAACTGCGGCCCAAGATCCTGGAGATGAAACCCGGCACGCGCGTCGTTTCGCACGCTTTCGACATGGAAGACTGGCAGCCCGACCGGACCATCAACGTCGAGGAGCGCACGGCCTATCTGTGGATCGTGCCGGCCAAGGTCGAAGGCATCTGGACGTGGCGCAACCCGTCCAGTGCGGCGGAACTCACCCTGCACCAGACTTTCCAGAAGATCGAGGGCAACCTGAAGATCGAAGGCCGGGAGTTCCCGCTGCGCAACGCCAGGCTCGAAGGCGATCGCATCAGCTTCAGCATAGAGGATAACTCCGCGGCGGCGGGCGAATACTCGGGCCGCGTCTCCGGCAACACCATCACGGGCATCGTCAAGAAGGCCGGCGGCACCGAGATCCGGTGGAGCGCTGCGCGGAAGTAGGTCCGGCGCGGCGCGCGGGACGTACCTGCCTTACGGGTCTGCCGGCCCTCCGGGGCTCGGCGGATCGACACCCTCCTTTCCGGGGGTTCGCCTGCGGCTCACCCCCGGCTACCGGCTCAGGGCCCCTGCCGGGGCCGCGCGATCGCCCCGAACCGCATCGCCGGGCTCTCTGCCGGCCCTCCGGGGCTCGGCGGATCGACAC
>CAZHQK010000200.1:0-7275 GCA_964534795.1 uncultured Acidobacteriota bacterium | reverse complement strand
CTACGACAGCGCCGAGGTGCTTTACCGGGTCGTCAATGTCGAGGGCTACATCGCCTGTCGCCGGAACTTCTACTGCGTTCCCTGGGAGCGCATCGGAGACGCGCTGGCGGTACGGGTCACGGAAAACGAAGTGATCGTTCCGGCAGAACGCCTCGGACTGCTGGAAAACCTCAGCCGCGGCCGACAAATCGGGGTCCGACCTTGAAATGTTCGCAGCGACGCAGCCCGGTTGGCTTTTCCTCGACCGCCGCCGGTCAATCCAGCGCGACTTGAGCGCGGGCCATCTCCAGGTCCGTCAGCTTCCAGCTCTTCTGCCTTGCCAGTTCCTGGAATGCGCGCCGGTATATGAGCCGGGCTTCGACGGTCACCGCTCCCGAGCCTGCGGTCCGAAAGGAGTATCGGCTGACGTCTGTGGAGAACGCCGCGAGGCGCGTATCGCTGAGAACGCGCGTCGGGTTCCAGTAATTTGCCGTCGGGGATGATTCGGTCCAGAGATCTTCGAGGATTTTGGCATAGGCCCGCCCGGGAAGGCCTTTCAGATCTCCGGCCCAGTCCGGCAGGGTTGTCCCGTCCAACAATTCCAAACTCCGCCCGCCCGCCTCGCGGGCCTCGACCGCAATAAAAACCTGTCTCATCGGCGAGTCGGTGGGCAGGTGATGTCCCGTCCGGTCGTTGGTTACACGGACCTCTACCACCAACTCGCGTCCCATTTTGATTGCCGACACCGCCAGAGACGCGGCGTTGCGCATAAACTCTTCATCCGAGATGCCGGGCATCAGGTGAGTGGCGACGGTCGCCGGATCCCGGCGCCGTCCGCCTTTCTCCGGCAGGGCGAAGTGGTCGGCGCGGCCCCGGGGCATATGGCAGTCCTGGCAGGATTTTGCGCCGGCGAATCTCGGATCGCTGTATGGGCTGGCCAGCCATTCTCCGAAGGAGTTGTAGATCAATGTGCCCCAGAAGATTCCGAAGTGACAGGGAGCGCAGATCTCGCTCCTGGTCATCAGCGGCGAATAGGTATCCTCGCCCGTGGCGACGTCGTCAAAGGGCCCGGCGAAATACTGATGGCCCTGGGGCGGGCGGCGGAGCTCGAACGAAAGCACCCCGGGCATGTTCTCGAAGGGAAGGCCGGTCCTGGGGTCGAGGCGCACCGCCCAGATCTTGTGGCAAAAGTCGCAGGTGACGCCTTCGAGCGCCGTTCCGGCAAGCCGCACGGGATCGACGCCGTAAGGATCGCCTGCGGCTGCGGCGAGGGGCGCGTGGCAGCAGGCGCAGTTTCCGTCGCTGTTGGGGAAGTCGAGCTTGTAGCCCGGTCCGAAGTAGGGACGAGTGGGGTCCGGGAGCAGCGGGAAGGCGCCGTAGTCGCGGTCTCTCGCCCAGCGCGTCGGCGGGCTCCGGTTGCCGTCGACGTCGGTGCCCTGGTACATGCTCAGGAAAATGGGATTCACGGCGGACCTGGAATGGGCGTCCAGGCGCCATTCCTCGACGGGAAGGCGCGGCAGTCCCGGCGTATCCGCGCGGCTGTGGCAGGCCGCGCAGCCCTGTCCTTCGGCGGTCTTAACGGAGCTGTTTGCGGAAAGCCACCGGTAGTCCGGGTTGTCTTTCCGGAAATGGGCCCTCAGGCGTATCCTGATGTAGTTCTGGCCGGTCTTAGCCCGCACAGGGCCGCCGCAGTAATAACCGGGCGCCCATGCGGTCAAATCTGCAGAATCACGTCCCATACCCTGCACGGAAAGGGCGAACCGGCCTCCGGAGACAGTAGTCGCGGCGATGCTTGTTGCCTGGATGCGCACCAAAGCCCCGGCGATAGGACCCCGTTCGCCGACCACGATCCCGCGTATGGTCCCTGGATTCTGCCGGCCTGAAGGCCTTCCGGCCGGTCCGGAGAGAGCCGCGAGCAGCAGCAGAGCGAGACCTGCGGCGCTCCGCCGGAGCGGTTTCAGCCTTGGATATGAAAGTCTCCGCACAGGATCCCCGCGCTGCGCCGATGCCGCAAGACGCGCCTACCTCAGTCTCATCCTGTATATCCCGTCGCCGTGGATCGAGGCGTACAGCATCGATCCGTCGGGGGAGATGCCGAGCGTGTTGACCGTCTTATGGACCATGCCCTTGACCAGGCTGCGCCAGGTAGCGCCGCCGTCTTCGGATACATAGACACCGTTCCTGTGATCCCCCGCATAGATCCTGCTCTTGCGGGGATTGCCGGCCCATTTCGGGTTTATTTTTACGCTCGTGATGATGGCTTCGGGACCCAGGCCGTTGCTCGACGGTGCGAACGTGAGGCCGCCGTCGGTACTTCGATAGACGCCCCTGCCGTGGAGTCCCGCGAACATGATGGCCGGATTGGCCGGATTGATCGCCAGGCTCCGAATTCCGATTTTTTCAGGAAGCCCGCTGCCGATCACAGCCCACCGCTCGCCGGCGTCGACAGAGCGGAGAAGCGCGGAGCGCTCCAGCGTGCCCTCCACCGTCGCCGCGTAGATCACGTTCGGATCGTGCGGATGCATGGCGATGGTGCTGACGGTAGCGCCGTCCACTTCTTTGCCCGGCACTCTGGACCAGGAGGCTCCGCTGTCACGGGAAACGTAGACGCCGTTTCCGGGATCGGCGTACTCAGACCAACGCTCGGGCAGCCCGAAAAGGTCCCGGAGCTTGTTTGGCAAACGGGTGACCGCTGCATAGAATGTCGTTGGCCGGTTGGGAACCGATACGATCTCCAGCGGGAGGTGGTTGATGCCGGCGGCTCGGTGCCACGAGCCTCCGGCATTGTCCGTATAAATAACGCCGATGATATCGGTGGGCGCGGCCACGATCCGTTCCGGCCGCTTGGGGTGGGCGGCCACGGCTGTCAGCTCGTCCATCCTCGTACCCGACTTCGAAAGCGCGGCGTCGGGATACGACAGGCCGATCCATGTGTTGCCGGCGTCGGGCGTGTGAAAGATGCCCGAGCGGCCTCCCACATACAGTTCCGACTCCCCGACAACGGCGATGCTGTACATGAACGAACCCGTGTAGCCCTGACTGACGGATTCCCAGGTCCTGCCTCCGTCCGTGGAAAGAAAGTTGCCTCCGCCATAGTTATTGACAAATACCCGATCGCAATCTTCAAGATCGCACTGCATGTCGATCGGCCAGCCTGCGTTCACTCCCGGCGAGCCCCAGGTGCCGTCGGGGCGGCCGAAACGCTCCCAGGTGAGGCCGGCGTCCTTGCTTCGATAGATTGCGCGGCTGCTCCCTGCGTATGCGATATCGGGATTCGAGGTGCAGAACTCGACGGCGCTGAAAATCTCCGGTTGCGCGGTGACTCGGATCCAGGTTTCGCCCCCGTCTTCACTTCGATACACGCCGCCGGTGAATTTCTCGGGGCCATAATAGCCCGACCAGTTGTTCTGGGCGGCGGCGGCCAGGAGGATGTTGGGATTCTGCGGATGCATGAAGAGGCTTCCGACATACAGGTCGGCAAGTCCGTTTGCTTCGTTGAGGATCTTCCAGGTGTTGCCGCCGTCTGTCGATTTGAGAATCCCGACCCCCCCCGCTATGCCTTTATCGACATCCGTGTTTCTGGACTCGCGGTCGAAAAGGCCGGTCGATATATAGATAATATCCGGATTCCCCGGATTGATCCAGCAATAGCGGGCCAGGCTGTCGCCCCTCCAAATCTCCTCCCAGTTCTCACCGCCGTCCTCGGTCTTGAAGACGACTCCCATGGACATATCCATTTCGAGCCCTTTGCGCGCGCTGCCATCGGGAGTCCAGCCGGAGCTGCCGATTTCAGCCATGGCGTAAACGATGTCGGAGGTCCGAGGATGAACGGTGAGACCGCGGAAGGTGTAGTACATCCTTTTGGGGTCTTTGTCGATGCCCCTTATCTTTTGCACCCAGGTTCTGCCATAGTCGGTGGACTTGAAGATTTCACCCGAGTCCTGGGTGCCTACCCAGATTATGTTGGTATGGTGGGGATCGACCGTCGCACAGAAGACCGGAATGGCGTCCGCTGCGCCGGCGCCGACCCTGGTCGTGATTCCTTTATTGCTTGGGAACCATGTAAGGCCAAAGTCGGTGCTGATATGCAAACCGGCCCAGGCATCGGTGACGTACCATTCATTTTGGAGCTGTGGCGAGAAGTTCACGCGGATGTCGTATCCGAGCCCACCCAAGGGCCCGCCGGTACGTTCCCAGACCGGGTCATCGTCCTGACTGCCGGCGCCGGCTTCCAGGAACAGCCCCACCGATCCCGCTACGATGGCAAGCACTGCGATAGTTGGCCACGCTCTACGGTATCCCATGATTTTCCTCCTTTAATGATTATTCCGGGCATACAATGCCATGTGGTTGCAGCGTAGGTTCGGCCGATAAGAATGGCAAGCGCCATCGGGCGTCATGGCGGAATGTCGCTATTTGGCGCAAGCCGGGCCTCGGCTCATGATTCCTTTGCGCGCTCCCGGACTCCCGGTTATAATGCCTTAAATCCGCGAGCGATCGGGGCCGGCCACGGGCAAGCTACTCTCATGGAGATGAATCGGGAGGGGGAAAACGACATTGTCGAGCGGGGCGATTCATCGCCTGAAGGCGAAGCCTCGGATCGCCTCCACTCGTGGAAGGAGATCGCCGCCCATCTGCGCCACAGCATCCGCACAGTCCAGCGCTGGGAGCGGACCGAGGGCCTGCCCGTGCACCGCCACGGCCATCAGAAGCGCGATGCTGTCTACGCTTACCGTTCCGAAGTCGACACGTGGTGGAGGCGGCGCGGCTCTCTTCCGGATGAGGAGCGGTGCGAAGAGCCTGCTGGGACGCTCCCTGTCGGTCCGGCGGAGGTCCGATCGGTCGCAATAATCCGCCGGCCGTGGCTGATTGTCGGGACCGCGGCTGCCGCTCTGTTGCTGATAGGCTCGGCCGCGGCATGGATCTATCGCTCGGCCCGGGGCCCGGCCCTGCGCTTCTCGGCGCGCGACTACGTGCTCGTCGCGGACCTGGAAAACCACACCGGCCAGGCGCTCTTCGACCGGTCCCTGTGGACGGCGTTCACCACCGGCCTTCAGCAGTCAACGCACGCCAACGTGGTTCCCAAGCCACGGGTGGAAGCGGCTCTCCGCCGCATGGGGAAGGAAACGGGCGCTGGAATCGACGAGCGCCTGGGACGCGAAATCTGCCTGCGGGAGAATGTGAAGCTGCTTGCCGTTCCCGGCATAACCGGATTCGGCAACGGGTTCGGGCTTTCGGTGCGCCTCATTGATCCGCAGAACGGCGAGACCCTGCGCGCCTACCTCGAGAAGGTCGGGACCGAGGACCGGATACTGACGGGCCTAGAGAAGATCACGCGTCAGATCCGCAGAGATCTGGGGGAATCGCTTGCCTCCGTAAGGCGGTCCGACCGCCCCCTGCCTCAGGTCACCACTCCGTCGCTGCGGGCGCTGCGCGCTTACGCGGAGGGTGACCATCTGTGGAACCAGAGACAGTACCGGGCCGCGCTCAAGTCATTCGAATCCGCCCTCGAACTGGATCGGGATTTTGCCATGGCTCATGCGGCGCTCGCCCACGCCTACTTGAGCCATGTCTACTTCGAACCCGCCAAGGGGAGAGAGCACTATGACCATGCACTCCGGCATTCTGGCCGCATCACGGAACGCGAGAGCCTCTTCATCCAAGCCTCATACCACGGCAGCCTCAATCATGTGAGCGAGGCGAACGCGCTTTACCGGCGATTCCTGGCTGCCTATCCGGATGACCTTCCTGTCCGCAAGATGTTTGGGAATCTCCTGATGCGAAACGGTCAGGCGGAGGAGGCAATAGCGCAATTCCGGGAGGTGGCCCGGGCTACGCCCAACGATGCAGATGCGCGCATCGGTCTCGCCTCCTGCTGCCGGCTGCTAGGCAAGCCGGAGGAAGCGCTCGCACACTACGAGGAAGCATTCCGATTGGAGCCCGAGTGGAGCACGACCGGCAACATCAATCATGAGTATGGATTCGGCTGGGTGCAGGCCGGGGACTTGCAGAAGGCGAGAGAGGTGTTCCTGTCGGCCCTGGACAAGCCGAACATGAAACCCCGGGTTCTGCGCTCCCTGGCGATGCTGAATATGTATCAGGGGAAATACCGCGCGGCGAGTGAACAGCTCCGCGAGGCCATCAGGATCAACCAGGCGGAAGGGGAACCGCTGGTCGAGGCCCGGAATCACCTCTATATGGCCATCCTGCTGGACGGGAAAGGCGACCGGGTCGGAGTGATAGGGGAGCTGGACCGTGCGCTGCAGGCGATTGCACCAAAGGGCAATCCGCCGGTCTGGCTCGGTGCCAGAATTGGGACGCTTTACGCGCGCGCGGGATCGACAGGCAAGGCGGAATCTCTCCTGCGCTTGCTCGAGCAACAAAAAGACCGGGACAACCCGCGGGATCGCAGCGACCTGCACCTGCTCGAGGGCGCCCTGGCCCTGGCACGGCGTGACCGCTCGAGTGCTATTGCATGCTTCCATGCGGCCGACAACGAGGCGCCTTCTCCCTTGACGCTGTCGGCTCTCGGCGAAGCCCAGTGGCAGGCCGGACTTGCGCAGCAGGCGATCGCATCCTTTGAGAAGATGATAAGCCGGGGCCACCTGGCGTTGGGTTGGGAGCCGCAGCAGGCCTGGATCACCGCCCATGTCCATCTTGCCGAGGCTTATCTCTCCCTGGGCCGGCGGACTGCGGCCCAGGGGCTCATCGACACTCTGGCCACGATCTGGCGCGAGGCGGATCAGGATCTTCCGCTGGTCCGGCGGATGGCCCGCCTCAGGGCGAACCTGTAGCCGGCATTTATCACCAGCTTTCGACTGCGGCGGCAGGCCGGAGCCGCATGTCGGACCCGCAAATTATTTTCCGTCGGCCGGGCATGAACTCGGGGAAAATTGCGTCCGGAACCCGGGGCTCGGTTGATCGATACGCTCCTTTCCGGGGGTTCGCCTGCGGCTCACCTTCGGCTACCCGCTCAGGGGACCTGCCGGGGCCGCGTCAGTGCCGGAGGCACGGCAGCTGGTAGCTCCGGGTGAGCCGAAGGCGAACCCCCGGAAAGGCAGACGTGTATCAACCAAGCCCCGGAGGGGCGGCAGAGTTCGATTGCGTGCGGTTTTTCTGTCGGCCCTCCGGGGCTCGGCAATGGCGGGTCCCGCTTTCTCCGGGTTCGCCTTCGGCTCACCCGGAGCTACCAGCTGCCGTGCCTCCGGCACTGACGCGGCCCCTGCAGGTCCCCTGAGCGGGTAGCCGAAGGTGAGCCGCAGGCGAACCCCCGGAAAGGAGCGTATCGATCAACCG
>CAZHQK010000199.1:0-5727 GCA_964534795.1 uncultured Acidobacteriota bacterium | reverse complement strand
ACGCTCAGGAAGGCGGTCACCGGCGTGGGCGCGCCCGTGTACACGTCGGGGCACCAGAAGTGGAAGGGAACGGCGGCGATCTTGAAGCCGAAGCCGGCGAGCACGAGCGCCGTGGCCGCGAGCATGGCCGGCAGATTGGCGCCGCCGCCCGCGCCCTGCTCGAGGGCGGCGCGCATGGCCGCCATCTGCGTCGTGCCCGTCAGGCCGAACAGCAGCGTGATGCCGTAGAGCATCGACCCGGTCGAGACCGCGCCGAACAGAAGATACTTGAGCGAGGCCTCGTTCGACAGGCGATCCGTGCTCAGATAGCCGACCATGATGTAGCTCGAGAGCGACACCATCTCGAGCGACAGAAAGAGCATGATCATGTCCGTGCTCGAGGCGAGCAGCATCATGCCGAGCGTCACTCCGAGCAGCAGCGCATAGAACTCGCCCAGGTGCGCCCGCGCGAGCTCGCGCGAGGCGGGCGCGGCCAGCAGCACCAGGAAGGACGTGACGATGACGAAAGCCTTGAAGAACGCCCCCATGTCGTCGACGGCCACCATGCCGTAGAACAGGGTGCGCGCCGGGGCGCCGAACTGCGCTAGCGCCGCCGCCAGCGCCGCGAGCAGACCGAGCGCCGCCGCCAGGAAGGTCGCGCTCCGGCGCAGGCGGCCCAGGGCGATGTCGAAAATGACGACCACGAGCAGGGCGGCCGTGGTCACGATCTCGGGGGTGAAGGCGCGCAGGTCGCTGTAGATCCGTGGGTCCATGGCTTAACCCTTGAGCTGGTCGGCGCGGTCCAGCTCGACCGACCGGACGATCCGGTACATCGAGAGCACGATCGCCAGCGCGACCGCTACCTCGGCCGCAGCGATCATGATGATGAACACGGCGAAGACGTGGCCGCTCAGGTTGCCCGCGGCGAAGCGCGAGAAGGCCACCAGGTTGATGTTGGCCGAATTCAGGATCAGCTCGACCCCCATGAGCACGTTCACCGCGTTCTTGCGCGTGAGCACGCCCATGATCCCGAGGGAAAACAGTGCGGCGCTGATCACGAGGTAATGCGTCAGTCCGATCATCGCGGCCTCCTGCGCACGATCATGGCGGCGCCGATCAGGGCGATCAGCAGAAAAACCGAAGCGACCTCGAAGGGCAGAATGTAGTCCTTCAAGAACAGCCCGCCGATCTCGGCGGTCGTCGGCTCGAGGGGCCGCGGCGTCCCGGCGAACCAGGTCGTGCCCAGCATCACCGCGACCAGCAGGACGAACAAGGCGAGCGTGAGCGCGAGACCGGGCACGAACTGGAAGGTGGTGGCTCGGAGCTCGACGTTGTATATCTTGTGGGTGAGCATGACGCCGAAAAGCAGCAGGATCAATATGCCGCCCACGTAGATCACCATCTGCGTCGCCGCGAGAAAATCGGCGCCCAGGAAGACGTACAGTCCCGCCACCCCGAAAAACGTGAACAGCAGGGCGAAGGCCGAGTGGATCAGGCTGCGCGCCAGGACCACCACGGCCGCCGACGCCACCGTCATGGCGGCGAAGAGATAAAAGATTGCTTGCGCGATCAGGTTCGAGTCCATGGGTCGGAGTCAGGCCTTGGTTGCCGCCTCCCCGGCGCTTTCCTTGCCCTTGCCGGCGAGCGGCTTGTCCACGGCGAAATGATAGACGTGGTCCTTCTTGTCGTAGACCGAGTACTCGTACTCCCGGGTCATCGTCAGGCAATGGGTCGGGCACGGGAAGGTGCACAGCCCGCAATAGCAGCACAGGGTCATGTCGATGTCGAAGACATAGGTCCGGAGCTTGATGGGCGTGCCGTCGGAAGCGAACACCGGCGGCTCGTCCTTGCCGCGCTTTTCCGTCTCGATGCGGATGCAATCGGTCGGGCACACGCGCGCGCACTGCCCGCAGCCGATGCAGTCCTCGATCTTGTTGAACAGCCGGGCGCGCGCGCGCTCGGGCAGGTTCCACTTCACCGTCGGGTACTGCAGCGTCACGGCCGGCACGAACAGATGCTTGAACGCGATCCACATCGAATAGGCCGTGGTCACGATCCCCATCCCGATGTCCGTAAAGTACCTCTTCATACCCATCCTCATCTCGCTTCCCGCAGCCTGCCCGGCCCCCTTACGGGCGTGCGACCGCGAGCCAGCCGACTCCCAGCACCAGCACCAACGACACCGGCAGCAGCACCTTCCAGCACATGTGCATCAGCTGGTCGACGCGCAGCCGCGGCAGCGCCCAGCGCAGCCACATCTGCACCGTGACCAGGAGCATGGCCTTGAGCGAGAACATGATCGGCCCCGGGATCAGTTGCCCGGGCACCCAGGCGGCCGGCAGCACCTGCGTCCAGCCCCCGAGAAAGAGCGTGGTCGCGATCCCGGCCACGACGAACATGTTCGCGTATTCGGCCAGGAAGAAAAAGGCGAAACGCATGCCGCTGTACTCGGTGTGATAGCCGGCGACCAGCTCGGATTCCGCCTCGGGGATGTCGAAGGGCGTGCGGTTCACTTCCGCCAGGGAAGCCAGGAAATAGACGAAAAACCCCACGAAGGTGAAGGGATTGCGGAAGAGGAACCAGTTCTGGATGCCGCCCTTCTGCGCTTCCACGATCGCCTGCATCGAGAGGCTGCCCGCGGGAATGACCACGGTCATGACGGCCAGCGCGGCGGGGATCTCGTAGCTCACGATCTGCGCCGCGCCGCGCATGCCGCCGTAGAGCGCGTACTTGTTGTTCGAGGCCCAGCCCGCCATCATGATGCCGACCACGGCCAGGCTGCCGACCGCGATCAGGTAAAGGATGCCGATGTTGAGATCCGAGACGATCCACCCGGCGCCGAAGGGGAGCACGACGAACGAGGCGAAGCCCGCGGTGAAGACGATGATGGGCGCGAGCTTGAACAGGGGCCGGTCGACCGCCGCCGGGATGATGTCCTCCTTCAGGATCAGCTTGATGCCGTCGGCGATGCTCTGGGCCCAGCCGTGCCAGCCGCCGACGTACATCGGGCCGAGCCGGTCCTGCATGTGCGCCGACACCTTGCGCTCCCACCACACGAGGAACATCACCAGCACGGCGACATACGCCAGGATCACGACCGAGCTCACCAGCATGGGCAGGAACCGGCGCAGCAGCTCCGGCAGCTGTTCGTAGTACGGAATCAGTTCGAGCAGTCGCGCGATGGCTTCCATGGAATCTCCGTGGCCGACATAGTCAGCGGTCGATTTCCCCCAGGACGATGTCCAGGCTGCCGACGATCGCCACGATGTCGGCGATCATGGCGCCGCGGCTGATCTCCTTGAACGCGCTCATGGCCGTGAAACAGGGCGACTTGACCTTGACGCGGTACGGCTTGGTGGAGCCGTCGCTGACGATGTAGAAGCCGAGCTCGCCGCGCGGGCACTCGGTGCGCATGTACACCTCGCCCGCCGGCGGCTTGATGCGCTTCGGGATGCTTTCGTGCACGTCGCCTGGCTTGAGGCGCGCCACCGCCTGGCGGATGATCTTGCAGCTCTCGAGCACCTCGCGGATGCGCACGATGTACCGGTCGAAGCACGAACCCACAGGGCCGAATTCCCCCTTGCCCACGACCACCTCGAAATCGAACTCGTCGTAGCCCAGGTAGGGCTCGTCGCGGCGCACGTCGAACGCAACGCCGCTGCCCCGCAGGTTCGGGCCGGTGACGCCGTAGCTGATGGCCATTTCGGGGGTCAGGATGCCGACATTGGCGGTGCGCTTGATGAAAATGTAGTTGTACGAGAGCAGCCGGTTCAGGTCCTGCACCAGCGGCTCGAAGCGGTCGAGGAAATCGATCACCCTCTTCTCGAAGCCCGGCAGGACGTCGTGCATCAGCCCGCCGATCCAGTTGTAGTTGTACAGCAGGCGCGCGCCGCAGGTCTCCTCGAACAGGTCCAGGATCGTCTCGCGATCGCGGAAGCAGTGGAGGAAGGGCGTCCAGGAGCCCATGTCGAGGCCGTAGGTGCCGGCCGCGAGCAAATGGCTGGCGATGCGGTTGAGCTCGGCCATGATGATGCGCAGGTAGCGCACCCGGTCGTTGACCTGGATGCCCATGAGCTTCTCGACGGCGAGCACGTAGCCGAGTTCGTTGTTCATCGCCGCCACGTAATCCATGCGGTCGGCGAAGGGAACGACGCCGGGATACTCGACGTTTTCGGCGTGCTTCTCGAAGCAGCGGTGCAGATAGCCGATGTGCGGGATCGCCTCGTGCACCACCTCGCCGTCGGTCTTCAGTTCCAGGCGCAAGACGCCGTGGGTGGACGGGTGCTGCGGCCCCATGTTGAGCGTCATGATTTCGCCGCTGTAATCGACTTCCATCTCCGCTCCTATACCGGCATGCCGCGGTAGCTCGTCGGGAACTTGTAGTCCTTGCGCAGCGGGTAGCCTTCCCAGTCGTCGGGGCACAGGATGCGGCGCAGGTCGCTGTGCCCCTCGAAGACGATGCCGAACATGTCGTAGGCCTCGCGCTCGTGCCAGTCGGCCACGCGCCAGATCGACTCCACCGTCGCAATGCGCGGGTTGTCGCGCGGCAGGCGGCACTTCAGGGTGTGGCGGTGCCGGTGCTTCATCGAATAGAGGACGTAGACCACTTCGATGCGGTCCTTGTAATCCACGCCGCCCAGCAGCTCGAGGTGGTCCATCGACAGGGCCTCGTCGTCGCGCATGAACGAGGCGATTTCCACGATCGCGGCGGGATCCACGACCGTCCAGGGGCTGAGGGCGTCCGGCTTGGATTCCAGGATCCGGTCGCCGAAGCGCTCCTTCAAGCGGGAAACGATTTCCTCCGGTTTCATGCTTGCTCCGCCTTGCTCGTCCTGGCGATGGTCTGCCGCCGGATCTTGTTCTGCAGCTGGATCAGGCCCTCGAGCAGCGACTCGGGGCGCGGCGGGCAGCCCGGAACGTAAACGTCGACGGGGATGACGGCGTCGACGCCCTTGAGCACGTGGTAGCCGTACTGCCAGTACGGCCCGCCGTTGTTGGCGCAGCTGCCCATGGAGATCACGTACTTGGGCTCGGGCATCTGCTCGTAGAGCCGCTTGATGCGCGTCGCCATCTTGAGGGTGACCGTGCCGGCCACGATCATGACGTCGGACTGGCGCGGCGACGGGCGGAAGACGCCGGCGCCGAAGCGGTCGATGTCGTAGCGCGAGGCGCCCGTGGCCATCATCTCGATGGCGCAGCACGCCAATCCCAGGGTCACCGGCCAGGGCGACGACGAGCGCGCCCAGTTGATGATCCAGTCGAGCGAGGTGATCAGGATGTTGTCCTCGAACCTGCCTTCAATGACTCCCATACTTCCCTCACGGCCGAGCCCCGGGCTTCACGGCCTGGGCGCCGGCACATCCTCCGGCTTGATCCAGGCCAGGTCGCCCTTGCGCCACACGTAGGCCAGGCCGACAACCAGAATGGCGATGAAGATCACACCCTCGACGAAGGCGAAAGCCCCGAGATTCTTGAATACCACGGCCCAGGGCAGCAGGAAGATGATCTCGACGTCGAAGATGATGAAGATCAGGGCGACCACGTAGAAGCGGACGTTGAACTGGATCCAGGCGGAGCCTATCGGGTCTTCGCCGCATTCGTAGCTGATGTATTTCTCGGGCGACCAGCGCCCGGCGGGGCGCACGAGGCGCGCGAACAGGAGCGTCCCCACGATGAAGGCCACCGACACGGCCATGAAAAGCAGCACGCTCGCAAAGGAGAAAAGCATTTTTCCCTCCTGCCGGCGCT
>CAZHQK010000198.1:0-8004 GCA_964534795.1 uncultured Acidobacteriota bacterium | reverse complement strand
TCGCCTCGAATCGCATCGCCGCGCTTCCCCGGGGGTACGCCTGCGGCTCACCCCCGGCTACCCGCTCAGGGCCCCTGCCGGGGCCGAATTCGCATTGGTCCCGCGCCAGTAGGTCACGCGCGCCGCGCGGGACCGATAGCTTGAAGTACCCATGCGCGGAGGCGGGGCTCACTTCTTCTTGAGCGGGTACAGGTCCTTGGGGATGTTCTTGTACGGAATCCCGGTCAGATCCGCCGGCCCCAGGCCCGGCGCATCGATCCAGAAGACCTCCTTGGCGAAGCCATTCTCCACATACCCGCGGCGGAAATGCACGCGCGACTTGAGCACGATGATATCCACGCCGGCGAGATCGATGCCGAGCGGCTCGAAAATCGCGGTGTCGGTCACCTGATGCAGCAAGGGCGTCAGGATGACGCGGTTGTTGTCGCCGAAACGTAGCACCGCCACCGTGTCGAAGCGCCCGTATTTGCCCAGGAATTCGAGGCTGCCGTCGATCTTGACCGGCCTGCCGGCGTACTGGTCGGCATAGCCGCCCACGGAGATGCTGACCGTGTCGCCGACCTTGGCCTTCGCCTTGAGTTCCTCGATGGCCTTGCCGTCGGCGAGCGTCGTGATGCAGAAGTTCCTCGCGCCCTGGCGGATGAGCTCTTCGAGGATCCAGGTCGAGTTGCCCGTGCGGTCGCTGTGATCGGCGACCACGACCGGCTTGCGGCCGGCCCGGGCGGCCGCGATCGCCTGAGCCACACCCTCGCGCGTCTTCGGCAGCTTCTTGCCCGCGAACTGCTCGCGCACGCGCCAGATGTAATCCGACATGTCCTGCGCGATTTCCTCGGCCAGCTTCTTGTCGTTGTTGGTGACCACCATGACCGTCGCGCCGACGTCGGGCACGTCGGCGTAGGCGAAGCCGAAGGCGACCGAAACGAAGGCGTCCTTGGCGCGGTGCTCCCAGATGCGCGCGCGCTCCATGATCTCCATGGCGGGCGACATGGCGGTGTCCTGGAAGACGCTGGGCGTGATGACGCCGGGCTTGCGTGTCGCCATGACCGGCTTGTAGGTGCCGCGAATGGTGCGGATCATGATCCGGGCGGCGCGCTCGCCCTGCTCGTAGGAATCCCAGTGCGGGTAGCGCTTGATGATGAACACGGCGTCGGCCGCGTCCGCAAGCTCGTGATCTTCATTGGCATGCAGGTCGAGGGTGACGAAGATCGGGATCTGCCCGACCGCGCGGCGCACCCGGCGCACGAGCTCCGCTTCCGGCTTGGGCACGCCCGTGACGGCCATGGCGCCGTGCAGCGCGAGAAACACGCCGTCGAGGCGGCCCGCCTTTTTCATCCCCTCGGCGATCCCGTTCGAGTACTTGTCGAAGGCCTCCTGCGTGACCCAGCTGCCGGAAGACCCGCCCTTGGCGTCGCGCGGGGAATAGACGCCGATCAACTCCACGCCCCCGTATTCGTTGGCGCGGTCGACGAAGCCCTCGATGTATTCGCTGGCCCGCAGCACCTCGTCGCCTTCCATGGGCGGGCCGTAGTACTCCCACTCGGCGATCCCCGTCGGCTCCGGGCAGAAGGTGCAGGTCTCGTGACTGAACGTCGCCACGCCGATCCGTATCGGGGGCTTCGTGTCCGCGGTCTCTCTCTGTATACAAGATGGTATACAGAGCCCTGCCGCGATGACAAGGAGAAACGCCGCTGCGGCGTATGGATGCTTTTGGTTTTTCATCGCGTCACCTCCATTCGGGAACCATCGGCACGGATTCACCATATGCGCTTCGCTCCGATCTTTCAATTCTATTTGCTCGCCGGCGCGAGGATAAGTTTGTGGCATTGAAAACCCCGAGGAACTAGAATGACTTTCCGTGTCGACCGGACACAGGGTTCAATCTTGCAGGGAGGGAAGATGATGAGCAGGAAAATGAGACGCCGCGAGTTCGTTCTCGCGGGCGCCGCAGCGGGAGCGGCGGCGGCCGCCGCCCCGAAAAGGGTTTTCGGCGAGGCGCCGATGATCCTGATCCAGAAGACGGTCAGGCCGGTGGTGATCGCCTCGGGCAACGGCCACCGCTACCGCAACGGCGGAACCCAGACCTGTGTGGAGAAGGCCTTTTCCATGATCACCGGCGGCGCCGACGTTCTCGACGCCCTGATCGCCGGGGTCAACATCAACGAGCTGGACCCCGAGGAAATGAGCGTCGGCTACGGCGCGCTGCCCAACGCCGACGGCGTGCTGCAGCTCGACGCCTGCTGCATGCACGGGCCGCTGAAGCGCGCCGGCGGGGTGGCGGCTCTCGAGGGGGTGCGCACCCCCTCGCTGGTGGCCAAGGCGGTGATGGACAACACCGATCATCACCTGCTGGTCGGCAAGGGAGCCCAGCAGTTTGCGCGCAACCTCGGGTTCAAGATCGAAGACGACCTGAACACGGAAAGGTCGCGCCAGCGATGGCTCGAGTGGAAGCGCCGCACGGATTCGGAGCACTACCTCGACCCCAAGAGGCGCGCCGAAGCGGGATACCGCGTCGGCCTGCAGATGGTCGCCGAGGGGCTGATCGACCCGGATCATTTCTGGGGGACGATCAACTGCGACGGCCTCGGGCCCCACGGCGAGATCTGCGGCGTCACGACGACGAGCGGCCTCGCGTGGAAGATCCCGGGGCGCGCGGGCGACTCGCCCATCCTGGGCGCAGGCCTCTATGTCGACGGCGCGGTCGGCGCGGCCGGCTCGACCGGGCGCGGCGAGGCCAATCTCTACAACCTGACCTCGTTTCTCATCGTGGAGGCCATGCGCCGCGGCATGAGCCCCAAGGATGCAGGTATGGAGGGCCTCAGGCGCATCAAGGAAAACACGGTGGAGAAGCGCCTGCTCAATTCCCGCGGCAATCCCAGGTTCGGCATCAATTTCTACATCCTGAACGCCAAGGGGGAGTACGCCGGCGTCGGCATGTACGCGAGCGAACGAAGCACTTTCGCCGTGTGCACGGAAAACGGCGCCCGGCTGGTCCCGATCGAACCGTTGCTTCAGGGCGCTCCCGAGGAATAGAATCATGCTCAGGGGCGGTCCCCCGGATCGCCCCTCGGGATTTCTTCGGTCTCACGGGAAGTACCGCCGCGCGCCGGTGCGAAGGGGAGGCGCGCAGGCGGCCATTGTCCGATCCCTGGAATTCTATGGTTGACGGCGCGGGGGCTCCGATGGGCGAGCGCACCGATACGGTCCCGCCCGGCGAAGGAGCTTATCCCGTTCCGCCTTCACGCGAACTATTGAACGGTCCAAGGAGTGATGCCATGAAGTACATGGATTGGAAAACCGTTCGCGCCGCCGGAGGCGCATTCATCCTGATGCTTCTCATGCTCGGCGCCGCGCTTCCGGTTGCGGCGCAGACGGCCAATACCGGCACCGTCCTCGGGGTGGTGCGCGACCCGTCGGGCGCCGTGGTCCCCGGCGCCGAGGTCGAACTCGTCGACACGGCCACCCAGGCGGTCCGGACCACGGTCAGCAACGAGACCGGGCGCTATACCTTCACCGCGGTCAAGCCGGGAACCTACAACGTCACGGCCACGGCCACGGGCTTCCAGAAATCCGTCGTGCAGAACATCGTGGTCGAAGTTTCCAAGTCCTATACCATCGACTTCACGCTCCAGGTCGGTGCCGCCAGCGAGCAGGTGATGGTGACGGCCAGCATCGGTGCCGAGTTGCAGACTCTCGACGCGACCGTGGGCGACACCCTGGGCGGCGACATGCTCACGCTGCTGCCGAGCATCGACCGCAACGTCGCCGGCCTGCTCCTGCTGCAGCCGAGCGCGACCCCGGTCGAGGGCGAGGGAACCCGCAGCAGCCGATTCGGCGGCCAGGTGGCCGGCGCGCAGAGCGACCAGAATGTCTTCGTCCTCGACGGCGGCAACATCACGAGCGGAGTCTCGGGCAATTCCGACTACTGGAGCAATTTCAACGGCACGGCCGAGGGTGCCATCCCGACGCCGTCGGAGAGCATCCAGGAATTCCGCGTCGGCACGACCAACCAGATGGCGAGCTTCAGCGGCGCCGGCGGCAGCCAGGTCATGCTGGTGACCAAGCGCGGCACCGACAACTATCACGGCTCGCTGTACAATTACCTGCAGAACGACAACCTCAACGCCAACTCCTGGGTGCGCAACCGCCTGAAGCAGGTGCGCCCCGAAACGCGCGACAACCGCTTCGGCGCCAGTTTCGGAGGGCGCATCCCGGGACTGCAGGACCGCTTCCAGACGTACTTTTTCGCCCACTATGAGGGCCGCCGCAGGCGCGACTACACCCAGGTGACCCGCACGGTTCCGACCGACACCCTGAAGAAGGGGATCCTGCGCTTCCGCGACGCTGCGGGCAATATCGTGTCGTACGACCTGAAGACCTCCACCCAGTGCGGCAGCGGCGGCAATCTGCCGTGCGATCCGCGCGGCATCGGCCTCAACCCGCTGATCAACGAGTTGTGGAGCAAGTACATGCCCGCGGGCAACGACCCCTCGACCGGAGACGGCCTGAACACCATCGGCTTCAACTCGCCGGTCGCGCTGCCCAACGACGACGACTTCGCCGTCATCCGGCTCGATCATGCGATCACCCAGAACTGGCAGCTGACCGCCAGCTACCGCTACTACACGGCGGAGCGCACCGAGTCGCGCCAGACCGATATCGGCGGCTTCGTCCCGGGCAACCGCAAGGGCCAGGCCGCAGCCACCGCCAAGATCCCGCGCGAGCCCCGCTACGTGGTCGTGGGCCTGACCGGCTCGATCACGCCCATGCTCACCAACGAGGCCAATTTCAGCTACCTGCGCGATTACTGGTACTGGCGCACCGCCAGCGCCCGGCCGCAGGTCTCGGGAGCCGCGGCGGCCCTTTCGCTGACGAACGACATGACGCCCACGAATCTGGGCATCGGCCAGATCCGCCAGCGCGAGTGGCGCGGTCACTACTACAACTTCAGCGACAACATGTCGTGGGTCAAGGGGAACCATCTGCTGCAATTCGGCGGCACCCTGCGGCGCAACGCCATCCAGTTCTGGCGCGACGACCAGCAGTCGGCGCTCGCCGTGCCGGTATACTTCATCACCTCGGGTTCCGGCCTCAACATCCCGGCCACCTATCGCCCGCCCGCATGCTCGAGTACGGTGACCACCAACTGCCTGCCCTCGGCCCAGGTGAGCACCTGGAATGCTCTCTATGCCACCGCCCTGGGCTTGATGGACCGGGCGGTTCAGGTCGGCACGCGCGACGGCAAGCTCAATGCCAACCCGATCGGCACGCCGGCCCGCGTCGACAAGCACTACCCCGAATTCAGCCTGTACATCAACGATTCCTGGAAGGTGACCCCGGCGCTGACGTTGAACGTCGGCGTGAACTGGAGCGCCGACCTGCCTCAGGTCGAGGTCGACGGCAAAGAGTCGCTCGGCTATTACGTCAACGGCGGGCTGATCAATCCCGGCCAGTATCTGTCCCAGAGACGCGAGGCGGCTCTGCAAGGGAAGGTGTTCAACCCGGTCGTGGGCTGGAAGCTGATCAACTCGACCGACCGCAAGTACCCCTATGATCCTACCTGGACCAACTTCGCGCCGCGCATCGCCATCGCCTGGAATCCCGGTTTCTCCGACGGGATCCTCGGGAAGATCTTCGGCAACAGGAAGACCGTATTCCGCACAGGCTTCGCCCGCCTCTACGACCGGCTCAACGGCGTCCACAAGGTGATCAACCCGATCCAGGTGTACGGCTTCAGCCAGGCGCTGCTCTGCCTCGGGCCTTCGACGGCGGGCGAGTGCCGCGGGACCTCGGGCGTCGATCCCACGACGGCCTTCCGCATCGGCGTCGACGGCAGCTCGATCGACCTCGTGCGTCTGTTTTCGCCGACCGCCCCCACGCCGATGATACCCGGCGGATCCAGCGTGCCCGGAGCGAACCAGCCGCCGGCCAACGATTCCTTGCAGATGACGCCGAGCTACCGGCCGGCCACGCACAACTCCTTCAGCCTCACTCTGCAGCGTGAGTTGCCCGGCCGCTCGATCCTCGAGATCGGTTACATCCACCGCACCGCCCGGGACCTGACGACCGGCGTGCAGCTGAACCAGGTCCCCTATTTCATGAAGTACGGCGGGCAGAGCTTCGCCCAGGCCTTCGATAACATCGCCCAGGCCCTGCGCGCCGGCCAGACGCCGGCCCCGCAGCCCTTCCTGGAGACGATCCTGGCCGGCAGCAGCTTCTGCGCTCCGCCGAATACGAGCTGTACCGCAGGCGTGCTGGCGAAATACAGCGGCAACGTCCGCGCCTACCAGTATCAGACGCTGTTCAACAGCATCCAGAGCTCCTTCGTCACCGGACCGGCGACGGCGGTGGCGACGCAGATCCAGAATCTCAATTACTTCACCGATGTGGGCCGCTCGAAGTATCACGCGGGCTTCATCTCGCTGAAGACCCGCGAATGGAAGGGGCTCAATCTCAATGCCAACTTCACCTACGCCCACTCGCTCGATAACGGTGTCGTCAACCAGGATATCGACTTCTTCGTGCCGAATTCCTACGACCTGCGCTATACCTGGGACAATTCCGTGTTCGATCGCAGGTTCGTCTTCAACTTCCTGAGCCTCTACCGGCTGCCCTTCGGCAAGGGGAGCGGCGTCGTGAACTACCTGATTCAGGGGTGGTCCGTGGCGCCGATCTTCAACTGCTACAGCGGGCTGCCGCTGCGGGTCGCCGTCGGAGGCCAGGAACTTGCCTCGGCCGGCGCCGTGCTTACGCGCAAGAACGACTTCGGCAACGACCCGCATTTCGGCGTTGCCGGCGACACGGCCACCGGTGTGGCCACGGCGGGCAACCCAGCCACCGGAGGTAGCGGGGTGAATCTCTTCGCCGACCCGGCCGCCGTCTTTGCGGCTTTCCGCCCGGTATTGCTGAGCCAGGATACCAGGGTCAGCAACTACTTCCTGCGCGGACAGGGGCGGTGGAATGTCGACATGACCGTGGCGCGCACGTTCAAGCTGCGGGAAAATGCCGACTTCCGCTTCACCGCGCAGTTTTTCAACCTGTTCAACCATGTGCATCTTTCCGATCCGGCGTCGCTCAGCCTGCAGTCGCCCCAGAATTTCGGGGTGATCACGGGGCAGCTCAATCAGCCGCGGCGCATCGAGATCGGGCTGCATATCGTCTTCTGATCCTCGACCGTCCCGCACGGCGCGGAGCCTGCGCGCCGCGCGGGACGGCCTGCGTTCATCGACAAGCCGCCGGGTGTGTGGGTCCCGCGCGCTGACTCCGAATCTGTCGGCCCTCCGGGGCTCGCCTGATCGATACGCTCCTTTCCGGGGGTTCGGCTGCGGCTCACCCCCGGCTACCGGCTCGGGGCCCCTGCCGGGGCCGTATCCGTCCCGGAGGGACGGAAGCTGGTAGCTCCAGGTGAGCGGAAGCGAACCTGGAGAAAAGGGACGGCAGAAAGATACATCGGAAACCCCAATCTGTCGGCCCTCCGGGGCTCGACTGATCGATACGTCCCTTTCCGGGGGTTCGCCTGCGGCTCACCCCCGGCTACCGGCTCAGGGCCCCTGCCGGGGCTTCTTGATCGCCCCGAACCGCATCGCCGCGCTTTCCGATGGTTGGCCTGCGGCTCACCCCCGGCTACCGGCTCGTGGCCCCTGCCGGGGCCGGATGGTAGGTCCGCCGCGCCGCGGCGGACCGGCGGCATGTTGCACCAGGCTGCCGATTTTGCGAGCGCGCACGATCCGATCGATCGCAGCTTCTGCACCCTTTCGATCGGCGGCGCGGAGCCTGGGCAGCGGCTGCGGTACTCCGCAGGCGCTTGCGCGGTTTTATCCGCGAGGAGGTGCTGATTCCGTGAGACTGCCCCGCAACATAGGCGCCGACGACCCGCGCAGCGCTACCGCCGCCGATGTCATGCATCCCCGTTGCAGCTTCGGCTTGTGCCGCTCAGCGTTTCATCAGGCGGAAGAGGTTGCTGTAGTCGTCCGTCCATAGCTCCGCCTGCGCTGTGTCCGTGGGCCA
>CAZHQK010000197.1:0-39336 GCA_964534795.1 uncultured Acidobacteriota bacterium | reverse complement strand
CCTGGAGCTACCAGCTTCCGTCCCTCCGGGACGGATACGTCCCATGCGCCGCGCGGGACCGGCAACATGGAGCAATAAGCTTGCGGTCCGCCGCGGCGCGGCGGAGCTACCACCCGGCCCCGGCAGGGGCCCTGGGCTGATAGCCGGGGGTGAGCCGAAGGCGAACCCCCGGAAATCGCCGCGATGCGGTTCGGGGCGATCATCCGGCCCCGGAGGGGCCCTAAGCCGGTAGCCGGGGGTGAGCCGCAGGCGAACCCCCGGAAAGTGGCGGATCGATCGTTCGAGCCCCGGAGGGCCGACAGACCGGGGTCTCTGGCATATCTTTCTGCCGGCCCTTCGGGGCTTGTCGCATGCCGTCCCTTTTCTCCGGGCTCGCATGCGCTCGCCCGGAGCTACTTTCTTGCGTGCCTCCGGCACGCCCGTATTTAGTTCCGCAGGCGCGCAGGACCAACCTTCCGGTCGGGCACGGCGTGGCGGACGTAGCCGACAGCCCCGGCAGGGGCCCTGAGCTGGCAGCCGGGGGTAAGCCGCAGGCGAACCCCCGGAAAGGGGCGCATCGATCAGGCAAGCCCCGGAGGGCCGGCAGATCGAGGCGCTTTTCTTGCGAGGCGGGCGCAGCCGTGGGGAATGTGCGAGCGTGTCCGCAGGGAGGTGGGCTAAAATGTTGTCCGCCGGAGACGGTGCAAATCGCACACGGCGCTCGGGAGAAAGCGATGCTTTCAGGAGGGAAGCGGAAACATGGCAGGAATTCGAGCATGGGCGGGACTGATCGCAGCCGCATGGCTTCTGCCTGCGGCGCAGGGCTGGGCGCAGGAGGAAGGTGAAAGCGCGCGCACGATGCGCCCGGTCATACGAGGCCGGCAATACGCCGTCGCTTCCATGAAAGCCGAGGCGACGCGCGCCGCCGTCAGGATCCTCGAGGCCGGCGGCAACGGCTTTGACGCCGCCGTCGCGGGGCAGGCGGCGCTCGCCGTCGTGGATGCGGCCCTGAACGGCGTGGGCAGCGATGCGGTGATCCTGGTCTACGATGCCAATCTGAAGCAGGTCTTTTCCATCAACGCCGAGGGCACCGCGCCGCAGCTGGCCACGATCGAATGGTACCAGCGCAACTACGGGGGAAAGCTGCCGGAAAACGACACTCTCCTCTCCGGCACCGTCCCCGGGGTCGTCGACGCCTGGTACATCCTGCTCGAGCGCTGGGGCACGATGAGCTTCGCCCAGGTCCTCGAGCAGGCGATCGACCTGGCAGAGAACGGCTTCCCCATCGGCAACGCGCTCGCCCGGGCGATCGAGAACTCGAAGAAGCTGCGCAAGTACCCTTCGAGCGTCAAGGTTTATTACCCCGGCGGCCGGGCGCCGCAGCCGGGCGAAATCTTCCGCAACCCGGACCTGGCGGCCACGCTCAGGAAGATGGTCGAGGCCGAGAAGGCCGCTGCCGGCAAGGGGCGGCGCGAGGCTCTGCGAGCGGCGCGCGACCGGTTCTACAAAGGGGATATCGCCCGCGCGATGGCGAAGTTCTCCGAGGAAAACGGCGGCCTCTTCCGCTACGAGGACTTTGCGAACTATACCGCCAAGGTGGAGGAACCCGTCGCCATCGACTACCGGGGATACCGGGTGTACAAGAATCCTTCGGCCAGCCAGGGCCCGGCCGAGCTCTTCGCCCTCAATATCCTCGAGGGTTACGACCTGAAGGCCATGGGGCACAACAGCGTCGCCTACCTGCACACGAGCGTCGAGGCCATCAAGCTGGCCATGGCCGACCGCGAAAAGTTCCTGGGGGACATGGACTTCATACGCATCCCCTATGCCGGCCTGCTTTCCAAGGAGTATGCGGCCGAGCGCCGCAAGCTCATCGACCCGGACAAGGCGTCGTTCGAACTGCGCCCCGGCAATCCGGAGAAGTTCGCCGGTGAGCGCGGGCTTTTGAACGGATCCGTGCGCCTCAACCTCGAAGGGCGGGCGGATCACGAAGGGGACACCAGCTACATCGCCGTCATCGACGGCGCGCGCAACATGATCAGCTTCGAGCCGAGCCTGCACAGCAGCTTCGGCACCGGCGTCGTCATGGGCGATACCGGGATCATCTTCAACTGCCGCGGCGACTACTACTCGCTGGTCCCGGGAGAAGCCAACTCGCTCCAGCCCGGCAAGAGGCCGCGCAGCACGCTGCAGAGCACGCTCGTAACCAGGGACGGGCAGCCGCACATGATCATGGGCAGCCCCGGGGGCGACGACCAGGTGATGCGCACCATGCAGACCTTCCTGAACATGGTGGACTTCGGCATGGACGTCCAGAGGGCGATCGAGGCGCCGCGCTGGTCGACGCGCAGCTTCCCGGCATCGCCGTTCCCGCACACCATGTATCCGGGAGACATGTCGGTGGAAGCGCGCGTGCCGGAAGAAGTGCGCAAGGGGTTGCTGGCCAAGGGCCACAAGCTCCGGGTATCCGGCGCCTGGTCGCTGGGGTCGAATGCAGCCATCGTCATCGATCTCAAGACCGGCGTGCTCAGCGCCGGCGCGGACCCGCGCACGGAAGCCTACGCCTGGGCGCGCTGATTGCGCGGCGAAGCCGTCAGCCGAAAGACCCCCGCAGACAGCGCCCCGAGGGCGGTGCCCAGGGTGTTGGCCAAGACATCCATGATCGTCGACGAGCGCGTGGGAAGAAAGATCTGGACGGCTTCTATGCCGGCGGAGGTCAGTGCACCGACCGCGATCGCGATCAGGATATCCGGCAGGCGCCGCGCGCGCCGGCGCTCGCCGAGGCAGGCTGCGAGCAGAAATCCGAAGGGAACGAAGCCCAGGACATTGATCGCCAGGTCCCTGAGGTCCTGGCCATGGGGCGGGGCGAAGGCTACGCGGCGCAACACGGCGAAGCGGTCGGGCACCAGCAGATCGATGCCGTTGCCCGAACGGTCGCGAAGGACGCCCTCGCGGCCGCTCTCCATCAGGTAGAGGGCCAGCAAACCGGGAGCCGCCGCGAGCGCGTTCTCGTCCCTTGCATCCCATGCCCGGCGGCGCGCCTCGATTTCGGCGTCGTCGAGAGAGCGTGCGACGATCGCCGCCCCCAGCAGATTCCCGTGCCAGGGGGAGCCGCCCGTTACCGAACTGCCGAGAACCAGCCGGCCGCGCAGGGCCGCCCGGCCTGGCCGGTAACCGGCCTGGCGTGCGACCGGCCGCCCGTCCAGGTAATAAGTCGTCCCGTTGGAGCCCGAGCTCATGGTGACGAGGTGCCGCTTTCCTTTCCGCAACACCCTTTCGGCTCCCGATTCGCGGTAGCGGCGCCCGCCGCCGGTGCTCGCGATCGCCGTGCGGACCACGAGACCGGAGCGCCACTGGCCGATCATCAGGTTTTCCGGAAGGCTTCCGTCATAGATGCTCAGGATGCAGGGGATGCCTCGGCGCGGCTCGGTTTCGGGCTCGAGCAGGAGTTCGATCGTGAAGTCGGCGCCCGGCGCGGGTTCGATGAAGCGATCGCTGTATGCGATGCCCATGCCTTCGAACCGCAGGCCGGGCTCGCCCGGCAGCGCTGCGACGAGATTCGGCTGCCGGAAATTGAAGGGCCAGAAACCGACGGCGGCGAACAGGGCCCAGTTGAGAATCAATGCCGCGCGCAGGTGCAGCGGTCGGCACAGGCGGGGGAAACGGGTATCCATGGCGCGGGTGGGATTCTGGCAGGTTCGGGTCCCGGGATCAATAGCCGGGCGGCCCCGAGGCGCCGCCCGCGCTTTCGTCTGCGGAAGAAATCTTCGACAGCTGCCCGAAACTCAGGCCCTCGCGGTGCAGGAAGAACAGCCCGAGAGCCAGCACGGGGCCCATGGAGACGATGTAGCAACCGTTGCTGATGCCCGCCGCCTGCGACTGGGGGTCGTGGGGCGACAGATAGTGCCCGAAGAAGTAGACCAGGGTAATGCCCATGAAGAGCTGGTAGCCGCCCACGCCGCCCGGTGTCGGAATCGCCACGCCCACCACGGTCAGCGCCAGGATCAGCAGGGATCCGGAAAAGGGGAACTGCGGCACATAGGCGCGCACCAGGCTCCAGAGATGCACCCCGATCACCAGCCAGATCGCGAAGGAAAGGGCGGCGACCTCCGCCATGGCCGCGCGGCTCTGCAGGGCGCGGAAGCCCTCGACGAAGGATACGGCATAGCGGCGGATCACGGCCGGCGTCCAGGAGTGCCACCGGCGGCTGCGCAAGAGCAGCAGCAGCGCCGCAAGCACGAGCGCCAGAACGGCCATGCCGACCAGCGAGTACATGCGGATGGTTTCGAGTATCTCCCGCCCGCGCGCCGAGTCGGGCATGTGACGCCCGGCCATGAACACCAGGTAGATGCCGAAGAGCACGAGAACCGCGGCGGAATCGAGCACCCGCTCGAAAACCGATGCGGCGATGACCGACAATGCGGGGATCCTTTCCTTGCGCGCCAGAGCAACCGAGGCCGCCACCTCGCCTACACGGGGAGGGATGACATTGACGACATACTTGACCAGCGTCAGCGAAAAAAGATTGCCGAACGCGATCCCGGCTTTGACCGGCGAAAGCAGTTTTCCCCAGCGCAGGGAGCGCAGCACCATGTGCAGAATGCCGGTGGCAAGGGCGGCCAGGAACCAAGCCGGGCTTCCGCCGAGCATCACGCGCCAGGCCTCGCCCCAATCCGGCACCGTGCGGTAGACAAGGAAGCCGATGATTACCGTGAGCGCGAGGCTGGCCGCCAGGTACCAAGTTCTCTTCATGTCCGGTTCCGCCGGGCCCGCAAGTCCCCGGGTTGCGCTAAGCACCAGTATAGATCCCCCTTCTAAGATTCCAAGTCCATTCGCCGGCGCGGAATTTGAAGCGCAGCCCGTCTCCCTTCTGCTATATTCCTCCCGTGGGGGTGAAATGGCGCTGAGCTTCAAGCTGGACATGGTGCAGACTCTGGCCTTGGCCTCGGTCGTGCTCTTCGCAGGCTACGGGATCCGCCGGCGCATCGGCGTGCTGGACCGGTACAACATCCCGGCACCGGTGGTCGGCGGGTTCATCTTCGCGGCGCTGGCCCTGGTGCTGCGCCTGAACAACATTCTGGCGTTCGAGTTCAACACCTCCCTGCAGGCGCCCCTCATGATCGCCTTCTTCACCACGATCGGCCTGGGCGCGAGCCTGAGTCTTCTCAAGATAGGCGGGCCGCAGGTGCTCCTGTTCTGGGGCCTGGCGAGCATCCTGGCGGTGATCCAGGACGCCGTAGGCGTCCTGCTGACGAAGCTTCTGGGCGTGCATCCGTTTCTCGGGCTGATCGCCGGCTCGATCACCATGACCGGGGGGCACGGCACGGGCGCCGCCTTCGGCAAGCTCATGGAGGACCAGTACGGCTTCCCGGGCGGATTGACGCTGGCCATGGCCGCGGCGACGTTCGGCCTGGTGAGCGGCGGCCTGATCGGCGGTCCGGTGGGAACGCGCCTGATCGGCAGATACAGACTGCGGCACGGCGATCCGGCTCCGGCGGCGTCGGCCGACGGCATCGCCCTCGCCGAGAAGTCCCTGGCCGACGACGCCGCGAGCCCCGCGCGCGAGGAATCCTCGACCGCCTACCGCCTGCTGAAGGTCATCACCATTACCCTGACGGCCATGTGGGGCGGATCCCTGTTGAGCGCGTGGCTCGGGCAGTATGTCACCCTGCCGGCCTATATCGGCGCCATGCTCGTGGCCGCCGTGATGCGCAACCTCGCAGACTTCACAAAAATCGTCCACATCTCCCAGGAGATGGTGGACGAGATCGGCATGATCGCCCTTTCGCTTTTCTTGTCCATGGCCCTCATGTCGCTCAAGCTCTGGGAGCTGCTCGATCTGGCCGTCCCGATGCTGATCATCCTGCTGGTCCAAGTGGCGATGGTGGCGGCATTCGCCTATTTCATCACGTTCCGCGTCATGGGTAAGGACTACGATGCGGCCGTGATGGCGGGCGGTCATTGCGGCTTCGGGCTGGGCGCCACGCCGAACGCCGTCGCCAACATGGAGGCGCTCGCCGAGCGCTTCGGGCCGGCGCCGCGCGCCTTTCTGGTACTGCCGATGGTGGGAGCCTTCTTCATCGACTTCACCAATGCGATCATCATCACGACCTTCATCAATCTGGTGACCTGAGGCGCCTGTCCCCGCCTCCGAGGCGTCATGAGAATTCCTTCCCGCGCGCGGCTCCTGGTGGTCTTGTGGCTGTTTCCGGTTGCCGCTCCGGCCCTGCAATACGAGATGCGCGCCCTTTACGGTACCGTGCAGACCGCCGCAGGCCGCCCGGTCCGCGGCGCGGTCGTGCGGGCTTCCGGCGACGGGGAAATCGTGTCCCAGGAAACGGATGCCGCAGGGCGCTTCGCGTTCTATTTCAGCCGCAGCGGCGCGTGCACGCTCCGCTTCGAGCATCCCTCGACGGCCGAGATCGGCACGTACCAGGTCCGCGGGAGTTTCCTGCCGGCGCTCGAACTTCGTATCGTTCTCGATTGCGGCGGAGCGAATCCGTCGAGCGCGGGTTGCTGGCATGTGCATGTGCGCAGCCGCGAGGATGCTTCGCCGTTTCCGCCTGAAAGCGTGCTGACGGCGGAACGAATCGAGTCGATGCCGGAGACCGGGCATCTCTGGTCGCTTCTGAACCACATCGAGCCTTCGGTGGTGACCGATCGCTTCGACATCGGCGGCATGCACAGCCAGCGGCAGTTTCTCTTCGGCGTGCGCGGCGGTTCCTGGAGCCAGAATCAGGCAACGGTAAACGGCCTGACCGTGACGGATCCCGCGGGCGAGGGCTTTCTTCAGATCCCGGATGTGAGCGCGCTCGCGGCGATCGTCTACACCGTGGGCGATTCTTCCGCCAGGCATGCGGGACCGGGAGGCCATCTGACACTGATCCCCAAGACGGGCGGCAGCGCGCTGCACGGGCAGGCCCATACGTTCGTTCAGGCAGGCGCTCTGCAGAACGTCAACCCGACCGCGCGCCACCGGTTCTTCCGCATCACGGAATCGGACGAGCGCTGGAGGCACTTCATAAACGGCGGGTTTCAGATCGGAGGTCCGCTTCGGCGCCGGTGGACATACTTCGGGTCTCTCTCCGTGCGCGACCTGGGAAAGCGCATCCGAAACCATCCCCTGCCCGTTTCCGCCGCGCTCGGGCAGGGAACGCTCAGCCTGGCGCGACGGCTTTCCGCCGGCGACAGGCTCGGCATTTACTGGGCCGGCCAGCGCCTGCGCGATCCCCAGGCCGGGGCGAGCCCGCAGGTGACGCGCGCGGCTTCTCTGCACGAAAGGCGCAGCCATCAGCTTCTTCAGGGAACATGGACGCGCAGGATCTCGCCCGCGGCCCTCCTGAACGTGCGCCTGGGCGCGGCAGTCGGATCGGTTTCGGCACGGCTCCAGCCCGGCACGCGCCGGCAGAGCCGCGAGGACCTCTACCCGGGATACGCCCTGTTCGGCGTCGCGGGCCAACCCGATCCCTGGGGCATGGTGGCTTTGCTGAGCAATACCCGCCGCGACGCGGCTCCGCTCGCCGGCAGCTCCCGGGCGGTGTCCTGGGAAGGCGCCGCCGATTATTCGGCGATCTTCGGCGGCGTGCGCCGCTCCACGCACCGGATCTCGGCAGGGGCCGGCTGGCGGCGCATGACGCGGGCGCAAAGCGCCGAGGCGTTCGACAACGTCAATCTGCTTTTTTTCGAGGGAGCGCCGGATTCGGTGCGCCTGCTCGACGCGCCGGCGCGCACGCGCGAGGGCGTGACGCAGGTGGAGCTCCATGCGAGCGACGACTGGTCGCTCGGGCGCCTGGGAGTCGCCGCAGGCCTTTATGCCGATATCGTGCAGGGGGCGAACCTGCTTTATGCCGGCGGCCGCGCGAACGAGCGGCGCTGGGCGAGTCTTTCCGGCAGGCTGGGGGTCGCCTGTCAGGTGACGCGGCGATACCCGCTCGTGCTGCGTGCCGGCGCAGCCCGCATCCTGCACCAGCCGCTGACGAGCACCTGGGCGGCGGTCAATCCCGAGGGCCTGCGCTTCCGCCTGTACGCCTGGAACGACGCCGACGGAGACGAGCAGTATCGGCCGGGAGAGAATGTCAAGCTCCTGAAAGTCTACGGGCCCGGGTACAGCCGGCCCGCTGCGAACCTGGCCATTCCGCGAACCGCCGAAATCACGCTCGGCCTGGCGCAGGAGGGTCCCGGCGGACTCGCCTTCAGGGCCGTCGGGTTCCGCCGCTTCGATCATCGCCTGATGTCGCTGGTCAACGTCGGAGTCCCCTTTTCTTCGTACGAGCCGGTCGAGGTGATCGATCCCGGCCCGGACGGCGATCTGGGCGCCGGAGGCGACGATCGTCTCATCACGGTCTTCAACCAGAGGGCCGAAACTCTCGGGCAGGATCGGTATCTGCTCGCAAATCCCGAGGGGCACGGCGCCCATGCGGAGGGCTACCAGCTGCGGCTTTCCTTTTCGCAGGCTCGGCTCCAGGCCGAGGCGGCCGTGACGCGCTACCGCGCGATAGCCGCCACGGCTCCCGGAATCACGGCTCTGGACAACGACACCGGCACGCTCCTGGGCGTGTGGGACAATCCGAACAATGCCATTCTGGCCCGGGCCAGCACATACTTCGATAGGGGAACCGTCGGGCGGCTCTGGGCGACGGCCGCTGTCGGCTGGAACGTCCGCTGCTCGCTGGTCGCCAGCTACCAGGACGGCCTGCCTTACGGCCGCTATCTGCCGGTCAAGGGGCTCAACCAGGGAATTGTCGGCGTTCTCACCCGCGCGCGCGGCCCCGGGGAGCCCGACCGCCAGGGCGGCTTCATGACGACCCACAACCGGACGATCGACCTCCGCATCGCCAGGGACTTCAGGCACGCCGGTGGCCGATGGCGCGCCTCGCTCGATGTCTTCAACCTGGCGAATTCCGCGCTCTCGCTCGTGCAGACCGACGTGACCGCGCCCACGCATCTCTGGCGGATTCCGCTGCGATTCCAGACACCGCGCAGCCTGCAGCTCGGCCTGCGTTACCAGTGGTAGGGCCCGCGGGCGCGAAAGCAAGCCGCTGATTTCCTTGATGACATCGTCCGCCCGGCTCTTGTATTCTGACCTGCGTACGCGCCGTGGGCCGGGTTTTGCGCCATTGCCCCTGTCGGCGATCGGAGGAGCATTCCATGAACAAACATGCAAGAGTCCTTACGCTGCTTTTCTTTTTCGGCATCGGCTTCGCGTTCGCTTCCGCGGACGGCAAGAAGGTTCTCACCTTCGAGGATTACCCCCGCTGGAACCGCATCGTCTCCGTCGCGCTTTGCGCCGACGGCAACTGGATGACCTACGCCTACCGCCCGAACGACGGCGACGACACGCTCTATGTGAGGAGCCTGACAGGGGACCAGGTACACAAGGTCGCGTGCGCCGCCAATCCGGTCTTCTCCGACGATTCCGCATGGGTGGGCTACGTCGTGAGCCTGCCCAAGGCCGAGCAGGAAAAGCTGCGGCGCGCGCGCCGGCCGATCACCCAGAAGGTCGAGATCATGAATCTGAAGACCGGAGAGAAGACGACGGTCGAGAACGCCTCCACTTTCCGCTTCTCCGGCGACTCGCGCTTCGCCGCGGTCAAGAAGGAAAAGGCCGTGCGCGAGGCCCGGCACGACGGGACCGACCTGATTCTTATCGACCTGCAGGCGGGCCGGCAGCGCAGCATCGGCAATGTGGGCCTGTTCGAATTCAACAAGCCGGGATCGCTTCTGGCCTACACGGTGGATGCGGCTGAGAAGGCGGGCAACGGCATCTATGTCTGGAATCTGCAAAGCGGCGTTCTCCAGGTGCTCGACACGGGAGAGGCCGACTATGCCCAGCTCGCCTGGGACAAGGACGGCACGGCCCTGGCGGTGCTCAAGGGGACGAAGAAGCGGGAGATGGCGCAGAAGGACAACCGGCTTCTCGCCTTCACGGCCGTGGGGAGTGCCGAGCCCGGGCGCGTCGAATACGACCCGGCCGCGGATGCCCGATTTCCCAGGGAGATGGTGCTGAGCGAATTCGGCCAGCTCTCCTGGAGCGAGGACGATTCGCGCATTTTCTGCGGCATCAAGGAGCAGGAAAAGGAACCGGAAAGGAGCGACAAGCCCGTCGCCAATGTCGACGTGTGGCACTGGAAGGACGAGCGCGTGCAGTCGGTTCAGATGGTGCGCGCCAACCAGGACCGGCGGGCGACGTACCGCTCGGCGTTCCTGCTCGACGGCAAGCGCTTCGTGCGCCTGGCCGACGAGGCGATGCCCACCGTGAACCTGACGGAGAACGGCCGCTGGGGGATCGGCGTGCTCGACAAACCCTACCGGACGGAGGTGAGCTGGGGAGGGAGCCGGGCGGACTACTATCTCGTGGATACCGCAACGGGTGAGCGCAGGCTGATCGCCAAGGGCTTGAGCCGCACTTACGGCACCTCGCCCGACAGCAAGTGGTTCCTGTATCAGAAGGACAAGGAGGTGTGGGCTTACGAGATCGCGACCGGCGCCGTGCGCAACATCTCCAAGAAAGCCGGGATCAGTTTCATCAACGAAGAGGACGACCATCCGTACGAAAAGCCCATCTATGGCCTGGCTGGCTGGACCAAGGACGGCCGCGCGGTGATCCTCAACCATCGCTTCGACCTGTGGAGCCTGCCGCTGGACGACGGCAAGCCGCAGAACATCACCGGCGGCATGGGCGAGCGCGAGCAGATCGTCTTCCGCTACGTGGACCTCGAGCCGGAAGAAGGAGGGTTCCCGGCACCGTTCCCGCCCCCGCCCGGCGATCGGGAAGAAGAGCGGCTCCAGGGACGGTTCGGCGGGCGCCGCCCCGGGGCGCGCGCGATCGATACGTCGCAACCCTTGCTGCTTTCCGCTTACGGGGAATGGACCAAGAAGTCCGGATACTACCGACTGAAGATCGGCGAGGCCCCGCAGAGGCTGATCTTCGAGGACCGGAACATCGGGCGCCCCACGAAGGCCAGGAACGCCGACCGGATCGTCTACACGATGCAGACCTTCGTGGATTTCCCCGACTACTATGTCAGCGGGCTGGATTTTGCCGATGCGAAACGGGTGACGGACGCCAATCCGCAGCAGGCCGAGTATGCGTGGGGGCGCAATATCCTGATCGACTTCAAGAACAGCAAGGGGGTGCGCCTGCAGGCCGTTCTCACGCTTCCGGCCGGTTATGAGCCGGGCAAGCGCTATCCCATGCTCGTATACTTCTACGAGCGCATGTCCCAGAACCATCACGTCTACTCGATGCCGACCTACGACGACCGGCCGCATTTTTCGCTTTACGCCAGCGACGGCTATCTGGTCTTGCGACCCGACATCGTCTATACGATCGGCCGGCCGGGGGACTCGGCCGTCGATTGCGTGACGAGCGCGGTCAAGCGGGTGGTCGAGCTGGGTTACGCCGACCCGGCGCGCATCGGCGCGCAGGGCCACAGCTGGGGCGGCTACCAGACATCGTTCCTGGTGACCCAGACCGACATGTTCGCCTGCATCGTGACGGGCGCGCCGCCCACGGACCTGGTGAGCTTCTACAATGAGCTGTACAAGAGCACCGGCACCGTGCAGCAGGGGATCACCGAGCTCGGCCAGGTGCGCATGGGGACCGACCCCTGGAAAGATCACGCACTCTTCCTGAGCCAGTCGGCCATCTACAACGCTCCCAAGATCAAGACGCCGTTCTTGATCCTGCACGGGACGGAGGACGGCGCGGTCGACTGGCATCAGGGGCTGATGTTCTACAACGCCGCGCGCCGCTTGGGGAAGCAGGTGATCCTGCTTTCCTACCCGGGCGAGGGGCATCACCTGACGAAGCTGGAAAACCAGAAGGACTTCCTGCTGCGCATGAAGCAGTATTTCGACCACTATCTGAAGGGCGCACCGGCGCCGGCCTGGATGACCGACGGGGTACCGTTCCTCAAGAAACCCCCGCAGCCGCAGCCGGCGGGCGAACCGACCGAACAGGCGCCGGCGCGCCGCCCGGGCACGCCGCCGCCTGACGGATGGCGATAGGCCCGGCCTAATCCTCGCGCAGCGCCCACTCGACGGCGGCGGCCGCGTGCAGCGCCGTCGTGTCGAAAAGCGGCAGCGGGTAATCGCCGGGCCGGATGAGGAGAGGTATTTCCGTGCACCCCAGGATCACGCCCTGGGCGCCGCGTGCGTGCAGGTTGCGGATGACGGCCTTGTAGGCTTCCCTCGCGGATTCGGTGATGATGCCGCGGCCGAGCTCCTGATAGATGATCTCGTGCACGATCCGGCGATCCTGCTCGGCCGGGATCAAAACTTCGAGGCCGTGCCGCTTCTCCAGGCGCTCGCGGTAGAAATCCTGCTCCATGGTGAAGCGGGTTCCGAGCAAGCCGACGCGCTGCAATCCCTGCCTTCTTATGTCCTCCGCGGCGGCATCCGCGATGTGAAGCAGCGGTATGTTGACGGCCGCCTCGACCTCCGCGGCCACGCGGTGCATGGTGTTGGCGCAGATCAGCAGAAAGTCCGCGCCCGCGCGCTCGACCTTTCTGGCCGCGCTCGCCATGAAGACCGCCAGGGCTTCCCACGCGCCCTCGTTCTGGAGCTTTTCGACCTCGGCGAAATTCGCGGAATAGAGCACGCACTTCGCCGAGCTGGATCCCCCGAGCCGCTCCTGCACGGCGGCGTTGATCAGGCGGTAATACACGATGGTGGAATGCCAGGTCATGCCCCCCAGAAGTCCGATCGTTTTCATCGCGTCCCTCCCCGGCGGTTATCTTTCCATGAAACGCGCGTCCATGCCAGGCGATAACGGCCGGAAATTCCGCGGCCGCAATTTGACGGGGGGAAGGCCGTATGGTACTCGTATAAGCAATTGATTTTTTGACCTGTTCCCGGGAGGCCCACCGGCGAGGAAGGCGGTCGCGCACGCGCATCTGCACCCGCCGCGGGGCTCGGGCGACGGAGACGTTCCAGAGAGGAGAGACGAACTATGGCGGTCCCGAAAAAGCTTCTGGCATGCGCGGCGCTTGCGGCGGTGCCGCTGGCGCTCGGCGCCGGTTTCCATCCTGCACAGGAGAGTACGCCGTACACCGTGGGCTCGGTGATCCCCGGAGACATCAAGCTCATGGATATCTACGGCAAGGAGCACACCCTTCAGGATTTCCGGGGAAAGATCGTATTCATCAGCTTCTGGTCGGTCGTATGCCCGTACGAGAAACTCGCGGAACCGAAGCGCATCGAGATCCAGAAGGATTACGGCGACAAGGGCGTGGTCCAGATCGCCATCAATGCGAACCAGCGCGAGTTGAAAACCGATGGGCCCGTGCCGTATGCCGATCTGCGGGAACATGTCGAGAAGGCGGGCGTGAACTTCCTGGTCACGGTCGATCCCGGGAACAAGATCACGGATCTTCTCGGCGGGCAGAGCACCCCGCATTGCTTCGTGATCGACAGGGATGGGGTGCTGCGCTATTCGGGCGCGCTCGATGACGATCCCAAGGGGGCCAAAGGCAAGGACGCCGTGTCTTACGTGCGCAACGCCATCGATGCGCTGCTGGCGGGCAAGGAGGTCGAAGTCAAGACCACCAAGCCCTATGGCTGAAGCATCAAGCGTTCCTAACCCTCTGGTGCAGAGGGTCGCCGTCTGAAACAAGATCCGAGGCTGCCCGGCCGGGCGACCCGGCCGGCATCCCATAGAAGAGGTGTATCCATGAAGAGGTATGTCGCCGCGCTTTTGTGTGCCTGCGGGCTGGCGGCCTGCTCGGGCCCGGCCCCGAAGGAGCCGGAGATTCGCGTCGTCGATCTTGCGGGCCTCGAGAAGGCACTTGCCGAGTATCGCGGCAAAGGGGTGCTTCTGAATTTCTGGGCCATGTGGTGCGAGCCCTGCGTCGCGGAAATGCCCGAACTGCTCGAGACGGTCCGCAATTACCGAGGGCGCGGCGGGGCGGCGCTGGGCGTGTCGTACGATCTCATGGTGCCCGATGCGACGCGCGACGAGGTTCTGCAGCGGCTGCGCTCCTTCGTCGCCGAGCACGGGATCGACATCCCCGTGCTGGTTTACGAGGCGGACGATTACGACGCGATCAACCAGCGATTCGGCCTGCCGGGGCCGATACCGGTCACGCTCGCGCTCGACGCCGGCGGGGCGATCGTCGATCGCGAGGAGAAGCAGGCGGGCCGGGCGCGCTTCGAGGCGATGATGCGCAGGGCCCTCGGGGAAAATGGGGACGCTCACCGGTTTCGATGAGAGACGCTGCGGGAGGATCGCATCTCGTCGCCGCGAAAACAGGCGGAAAAATGGAGATCGGCCTGGGGACACCGCGCGAAAGCCTGTGCCTCGCCGGCAACGTGGGCTCTCCCAGGCTGATGGCGACCAAGTCGGGAGCGGATCACACCGACACGGCCCCGGCCCGACGGGGCGAATCGAATTCAAAGGTCACAGAGGGGGATCTTGAGCGAGCGCGCGCAAGCGAGCATGCGTTCGTCATAACTGGCGAGCGCGATCTTCTGGCCGCGTTCCCGCAGGAACTCCAGGGAGGCCAAGTGCAGGGCATCGAGCGTGCGAACGGGCGATGGGAACGGCTCCAGGGCCCTGGCCAGCACCGGAGGGGCCAGCTCGACGAGGGCAATCCTCCCGAGAAATTCGCGCACCAGCTCCCCGTGTGTCCTGGTCAGGCGCCGCGCGTTTATCCGGATCCATAGTTCGTACTCGAGCAGACGGCTCGAGACCAGAGTCTCGTTCCACAGGGAAGCCGGAGGCAGGCGGTCTTCAGCAAGAAGCTGGGCCAGAGCTACCGACGTGTCCAGGTAGATCACCGATCCTCCCTGGATGTCTGCAATTCCGAGCAAAGCTCTTTCCAGGAGCAGACCGGCTTCCTCGGCGGAACTCCTCCCTGCTGCAAGACGGGCGGGGACACCCATCCCTTGCGAACCGCCTCGGAAAGATAGGCGTCGGCAAGTGTGCGACCAGAGCCGGCGCGCGGCGGCGCGATTTCCGCCACGACCCTGTCGCGGTCGGTCACGAGCACCGTCTCGCCTGCGGCGGCCAGGCGGATGTATTCGCTGAGCCTGTTTTTCAGTACTTTCAATCCTACGGAGCGCACGCCATTAAGGTAGCTTCTAGAAGCTTTTTGTCAACCTTCATTGATGGCAGTTTGCTTTTCCATGCGGAAGCAGGGGTTTTCGATGGAACCGATGACGTGCAAGCGGGCGCCGTGAAAGACACTGTCGGCACGCTCGGGCAACCGCGGAGCAAGGTCGCGCCGCTCGCCGCCGTGCATCCCGTACCGTAAATCGATCGCGGCGAAGCTCAGGCGCCGTGGCGCAGGTATTCGACGGCGTTTTGGAAGATCTGCAGCCCGAGCCCCGCCGCCGGCAGGGTTCCTTCGAGCCGCTGCATGTCCCAGTGTGGGTGGTTCTCGGGATAGAGATAGGCCTCCGGATGGGGCATCAGCCCGAAGATCCGCCCGGTCGGGTCGCACAGGCCGGCGATCGCGTCGAGCGAGCCGTTGGGATTGTGCGGGTAGGACATCGTCGGCCGGCCGGTCGAAGGGTCGACATATCGGCAGGCGACGCAGCCGGCCTCTTCCAGCCGCTCGAGAAGCCTGCGGCTGAGGGTGAAGACCTTTCCCTCGCCGTGGCGCACGGGCAGCGGCATCGACCGAAGGCCGCGCGTGAAGACGCACGGCGAGCCGGTCTCGAAGCCGAGCCGGATCCAGTAGTTCTGGAACATGCCGCAGTCGTTCTGCAGCAGCGACAGCTTCTGCGTCGCATAGTCGCCGTCCAGCCCGGGGAGCAATCCCAGTTTGATCATGATCTGAAAGCCGTTGCACACGCCCAGGATCAGCTTGCGATCGGCGATGAAGCGCTCGAGGTCGCGCATGAGGCGATGGCGCGCGCGGCCGGCGAAGACGTGGCCCGAGGTCATGTGATCGCCGTAGGAAAAGCCTCCGACGAACATGAGGGCCGAGTAGTCGTGGAGGCGCGCGGGACGCTCCAGGATATCGTTGTAGTGCACCATTTCGGGGCGCGCGCCCGCGAGCTGCCACGCGTAGTGGGACTCGACCTCGCAGTTGAGCCCGTATCCGGTGATGATGAGAACGGGGATTTCAGATGCCATGGAGCGTACTCTTGAAAGCGCGCCGCAGGTCGTCGAGCCCGGCGGCGACCAGGTACTTGCCCGCCCGGCCGGCGATGCGCAGCCGTCTTTCCGCGATCACGGTCCCGACGCGGGCGCAGGGGACCTCGCGGAAGATTTCTTCCAGGGCGGGCGCGTCTGCCGGCGCGCAGGTGACGACGAAGCGGCTGTGGGACTCCGAAAAAAGCAGCGCGTCGTCGTCAAGCGCTTCCCCGCCGGGAATTGCGCCCAGCTCGATTTCCGCCCCGAGGTCGCCGCCGACGGCGGCCAGGGCGAAAGCGACCGCCAGGCCGCCCAAAGTCGGCGAATGGGAGGAGCGCAGCAGGCCCGCGGCGTGCGCCCGGCTCATCGCGCCGTAGATCGCAAGGGCGAGGCCGGTGTCGACTTCGGGAACCGCTCCGCCGTAATGTCCGCGATTTCCCTGCAGCTGCGCGAGCAACCGGTGGTACTCCGAGCCGCCGAGCTCGTTGCGCGTGCGGCCCACGACGTAGATGAAATCCCCCGGCTTCTTGAAATACATGGTGACGGCGCGCCGCACGTCGTCCATCCTGCCGATCGCCGAAAACAGCAGCGTGGGCGGGATGGAGATCTTGCGCCCGCCGCGCACGGAGTCGTTCTTCATGCTGTCCTTGCCCGAGATGAGCGGCACCTTGTAGGCCGTCGTTACGTGGTAGAGGGCCTTGGCGGCGCGCACCAGCTGGGCCATCTTGTAGTCTCCGTCCGGGGTCTTGTCGGAAAGCACCGGGTCGGGCCAGCAGAAGTTGTCGAGGCCGGCGATGCGGCCGGGCGTGCCGCCGACGCTGACGACGCGGCGTACCGCCTCGTCGACGACGCCGGCCGCCATGGCGTAGGTGTCCAGGTCGGAGAAGAACGGGTTGATGCCTTCGGCCAGGACGATGCCTTCGTGCGTGCCGTGCTCCACCCGCATGACGGTGGCATCGCTCGGCACGTCGCTGAAGACCCCGACGAAGGGCTTGACCACGCTCAGCCCCTTGACCTCGCCGTCGTACTGCCGCGACTTGAACTCCTTCGAGCTGACGTTGAGCGCGGCGAGCAGGCGCAGGAGCAGGCGCGTGCGCGCCCGGCCGGGCGGCCGCGCGGGTTCCGGGATTTGCGGCGGGCGCCAGCGCGCCTCCAGGCGCATGCGCGGCACGCCCTCGTGGAGGAAGGCGAGATCCAGGCGCGCCGTCACGCGTTCTCCGTAGCGCACGACGAAGGCCCCGCTGTCGGTGAAGGTACCGAGCGCGGTCGCCTCCACGTCGCGGCGCGCGGCCAGATCGAGCAGACGCTCGAGGTTTTCCGGGGGCACGGCCAGGGTCATGCGCTCCTGGGCCTCCGACAGGAGTATTTCCCAGGGCTGCAGTCCCTCGTACTTGAGCGGCGCGCGCGCCAGGTCGAGGTCGGCGCCGCCGCTCAGGCGGCACAGCTCCCCGACCGAGGAGCTGAGACCGCCGGCGCCGTTGTCGGTGATCGCCCGGTAGAGGCCGAGGTCGCGCGCCTCGATCAGGAAGTCGTACATCTTGCGCTGCGTGATCGGGTCGCCGATCTGGACCGCCTGGGCGGGCGATTCCTTGCGCAGCTCCTCGGACGAGAATGTCGCGCCGTGGATGCCGTCCTTGCCGATGCGCCCGCCGCACATGACGATGACGTCGCCCGGGAGGATCTCCTTGCGTTCCGAGGGGCGCCCCTGCAGGAACCGCGGGATGCGGCCCACGGTGCCGCAATAGACCAGGGGCTTGCCGATGTAGCGGTCGTCGAAGCGCTCGAAGCCGCGCGCCCACGGGATGCCGCTCTGATTGCCGCCGTCGATCACCCCCTGGTGCACGCCGTCGCGGATGCGCCTGGGGTGCATGAGCCCCTCCGGCAGGTCGCCCTCGTAGAAGGGCGAGCCGAGGCAATAGCCCCAGACGTTGCACAGCATCTCGCACCCCATGCCCGTGCCCATCGGGTCGCGGTTCACGCCCACGATCCCCGTGATCGCGCCGCCATACGGATCGAGGGCCGATGGGGTGTTGTGGGTTTCCACCTTGTAGGCCAGGTTGTAGCGCTCGTTGAAGCGGATGATGCCCGCGTTGTCGCTGAAGACCGACACCAGCCAGTCGATCCCCGGGCGTATGGCTTCCGTGGCCCCGCGGATGTATGTCCGGAAAAGGCCGTCGATGTGTTCCTCGCGGCCTTCGTGGTCCGTGTAGTGGACCAGCGCCGCGAAGATCTTGTGCTTGCAGTGCTCCGACCAGGTCTGCGCGATGCACTCCAGTTCGACGTCCGTCGGGTGCGCGGGAAGGCCGAGCGCCGCGCGCGCGGCGCGCACGGCCGGGAGCGCGAAATGATCGCGGATGGCGTGCATTTCCTCGAGGCTCAGCGAGAGAATGCCTTCGCGGCTGATGCGCAGCAGTTCTTCGTCCGGCCCGTCGAGCGGGCAGGTGTGCACCAGGATTTCGCCGTCCCCCGCGATGAGCGGCACGGTTTCATCGATCGGCGCCCTGTGCCACTCCCCGGGCGAAAACACGCGGATGGAATGGATCAGCGGGTTGGCCAGCAAATCCGCGGCCAGGCGCCACGCCTGCTCGCGCGCCAGGGCGGGCGCCTGGAAGAAATACTGGGTGGAGGTGTACACGGCTTCGCGCTGCGCCGGCTTTCTGCCCAGGACGTCCGACAGCAGCGCGCGCGCCGTGTTGCCGACGTTGTCGGTCACGCCCGGCTTGAAGCCTATTTCGATCAGCCAGTCGAAGCGCGGGGGCGGGAGGCGTCCGGCGGCCGAGCGGGCGACCACCGGATCGGTGAAGGCGCGGCGCACACTTTCCAGCTCCGCGGCGGAAAGGGGCATGTCGATCTTGTAGACGTCGCGCGTGCTGCAGCTGCGCACCGGCAGGCGCAGGAAGCTGCGCGCCTTCTGGACCACGCTGCGGCCGCGCGCATCGCGCACGCCCCGCTTGAGACCGATCTCGATCCTATATGCCATAAAATAGGGACGCTCCCCTATTATGCCTGCCCACCCGCATTTACCTGATCGAGGACCGGCGGCAAAAAATGGTGAGCGTCCCCGGTTCAGGTCAGGAGGGCTTCTTCTACGGCTCCCTTGGCCATATCCACTTTGTAAGCGTTGTCGCGCAGCGGGCTGGCGCCCTCGACGGCGGCGGCCGCTGCAGCCGCGGCAACGGCCGGATCCAGCTTCTTGCCGGCCAGCACCTTTTCCGCGGCAACGGCGCGCCAGGGGTACGGGGCGACGCCGCCCAGAACCACGCGCGCGGCGGCGACGCCGCCGTCCTCCCGGTAGTGCAGGACGAGCGCGACGCTCACGAGCGCGAAATCCCAGGAACCGCGGGTACGCACCTTGCGGTAGCTGCTGCGCACCCGCGCGCCCATGGGCGGCAGGTGGATCTCGGTCACGATCTCGTTGGGCGCCAGGATGTTTTCCCTCTCGAGGCTCTTGTCCGGCCCGACGAAGAAATTCTCGATTTTCACGGTCCGGTTGCCGCGCGGCCCCGCGATCGTGAGCTGCGCATCGAGCGCCGTGAGCGCCACGGCGGTGTCCGAAGGATGGACGAAGAAACAGGGTCCGCCGCCGAAGATGGCGTGGTACTGGTTCTCGCCCCCAACGGCGTAGCAGATGTCGCCGCCCTTCCTGGCGCAACGGAAATCGCCGCGGTAGTACCAGCAACGCGGCCGCTGGCAGATGTTGCCGCCGATCGTTCCCTGGTTGCGCAGCTGCGGGCTGGCAACCTCGGCCGCCGCCCGGGCGAGCGCCGGGTATTTCCCTGCCAACGAAGGATCCTCGGCAACTTCCGCGATCGTGGTCATGGCCCCGATCTTCAGGCCGCCGTCGGGCTTCGACGTGATTCCCCGCAGTTCCTTGAGGCCGCTGATGCTGACGACTTTCTCCACCGGGAAGATCTGATCGCGCATGCAGCCCATCAAGTCGGTTCCCCCCGCATGCACGAAAGCGCCCCTGGCGCTCAGCGCCTTGACGGCCTCGGCGACCGAACCCGCTCGGACATAGGAAAAGTTTCCGATCATGGCTCACCCCCTCTTCTCGGCAAGCAGTTCCAGTATGGTTCTCGGTTCGATCGGCCCGTGGGTAGGCCGGACGCCGATGGCGTCATAGATGGCGTTGGCCACCGCCGCGCCCGTGGGCACGGTCGCCGGCTCGCCCAGGCCCTTGCAGCCGACATTGTTGCACTCGTAGTCGTTGGGATCGATGGCGACGACCTGATGGTCCGCAGGAGCATCGAGCGACGTGATCATCTTGTAGTCGTGGAGATTGAGGTTGCACATCTTTCCCGTCTGGTTGTCGAGGACCCGCTTTTCCAGCAGGGCGAAGCCGACACCCTGGCCCATTCCTCCGAAGACCTGGTTGTCGAAGGTCTTGCGGTTGATCACCCGGCCGCTCTCGTTGGCGCCGAGCATGCGCACCACGCGCACCTCGCCGGTTCGGGTGTCGACCTCCACCTCGACGAAGTGAGCGGCGAAGGGGTTGATGGCCCTGCCCGCAGGATTGGGGTCGCGGTTGCCGATGCCGATCACGTCCATGACGCCGTGAGCGCGCATCAGCTCCTCGACGGTCCTTTTCTTTGCCGGGTCGCTGCGGCTGGAGACCGTGTTTTCGCGCAGCTCGAGGTCTTCGGCGGGTACGCCGAGCGCCTCGGCCCCCCAGGCAATCAGCTGGCGCTTGACCAGCCAGGCGCCGCGCCGCACGGCCGGGATCAAGCCCGGCAGGGTCATGCTGCCGGCGCTGTTCTGAGCGTAAGGAGTGGCAGCGGTGTCGGCATTCACGATCCTCACGTTCTCGAGCCGGGCGTTCAGCTCCTCGGCGGCGACCACGCAAGCGACGGTCTTGGTTCCGGTTCCGATGTCCATGGCGCCGGTCTTGACGGTCACGCCGCCGTCCACGAACATGCGCACCTCTGCGGTATAGGGCGGGGACCCCGCGCCCCCCTGCCACATGCCGGCCGCCATGCCGACACCGCGCCGGATCGGACCATCCTCCTTCTTCCTGGCACGCGCTTCTTTCCAGCCGAACTTTGCGGCCCCCTCGATCAGGCACTCTCTCAATCCCGTGCTCGTGTACGGCAGTTTCCTGGTCTGGCTCACTTCGGTGAAGTTCTTCAGGCGGAAGTCCACCGGGTCCATCCCGATCTTTTCAGCCAGCATGTCCATCATCTGCTCGAGAGCCCAGGAGCATTGCGGGTGACCCGGGGCGCGGAAGGCGCGCGCGCGGCCGGCGTTGGTGTAAAAGGCGCGCTCGCTGACCATGACGTTCGGGCAGCGGTACAGCTCCAGCACCTGGAAGCCGACGCTCGTCGAGGCCGAATAGGCTCCCGGGGTGGAAACGTTGGTCAGCTGCAGGGCCGTGAGCGTCCCGTCCTTTTTCACGCCCGCCTTCAGGGTCATTTTCGCCTCCGGCCTGTTGCCCACGCACAGGAGGCTTTCCTCCCTGGAAAGCATCGCCTTCACGGGCCGGCCGGTCATGCGCGCCATGAGCGCGGCGATGACGGTGTGCTTGCCGACTTCCAGCTTGCTGCCGAAGGCCCCGCCCATGTACCGGCAGATCACCCGGATCTTGTTCACGGGTATTCCCAAGGTGCGGGCGAGGGGAAACAGTACGGCGTCATACACACCCTGAGTGGACTTCCACACCGTGAGTCTGTCGCCATCCCATTTCACCACCGAGACGTGGGATTCCATCGGGACATGGATCTGCACGCTGGTGTAAAAGGTTTCCTCCAGGACGACATCGGCCTCGGCGAAGCCTTTTTCCACGTCGCCCCTCCGGGTCACGCGCGGATCGCCCAGGGAGTTTCCGCTTTCGTGGAGCTTGGGGGCGCCCGCCTTGAGTGCCGATTCTTCATCCAGGACGAAGGGGAGTTCCTCGTATTCGACCTTGATGGCGCGCACGGCATCCCATGCCTGGTAAGGGGTCTGTGCGGCCACGGCCGCAACCTCTTCCCCTTCGTAACGGCAGTGCGGGTCGAACAGCTTGCTCTGCGGAGGCTTGCCGCCGTACCAGGGGATGTCGGCGCCCGGTGACTTGCCGGTGAGCACGGCCATGACGCCGGGCATCTTTTCCGCGGCGCTCGTATCGACGCTCTTCACCATGGCGTGCGCATGGGGGCAGCGCAGGATGGCGGCATACAACATGTCGGGCAGAATGACGTCGGCCGTGTATTGCGCTGCGCCGGAAACACGCTCGTATGCATCGACCCGGGGAAGGGCCTTGCCCACAACGCGCGTTTCGCCCGTCCAGGGGCGCAGCTCTTCCGCGGCGGCCGAGGTCGTGCCCTGCATTTCGGGGTGCAGATAACCGTCGTAATCTTCCCAGTACGTGCTCACTGCGCACCTCCTTCCTTGCGGCGCTTGAGTTCAGCGGCCTTGGCGGCGGCGTTGAAGATGTGCTTGTACGCAGAGCAGCGGCAGAGATTGCCGCTCAAGCCTTTGCGGATCTCCTCGATAGTCGGATTGGGATTCCGGCGCAACAGGCCCTCCACGGCCATGATCTGGCCGGGCGTGCAGTAGCCGCACTGGAAGGCGTCCTCTTCGACGAAGGCCTGCTGTACCGGACCGAGCTTCTCGCCGTCCATGAGACCCTCGAGGGTGGTGATCTCGTGGCCCTCGGCCTCGACCGCCAGGGTCATGCAGGCATAGCGCGGCCGCCCATCGATCAGAACTGTGCAGGCGCCGCATTCGCCGCGCTCGCAGCCGACCTTGGTGCCGGTCAGGCCCAGCAGGTCGCGCACGACGTAAAGCAGGGTCCAGCGGGGTTCGACGAGAACCTTCCGCGCCGTCCCGTTGATGCGCAGGCTTACGGTGACGGCTCCGGCGCCCGCCAGGATCTCCTGCGCAGGCGCGGGCGGAGCGCCGCGCATGGATACCGCCGCCACCGTCCCTGCCCCGACGGACGACAGGAAGCCCCTGCGGCTGATCCCGTGGTGCGGATGACAGCATTTGCTTTCATGATCTTCGGGCATAGGAACACCTCCCCTGTGCGATGCCTGTCTCGGCGCGTTTTTTTGCGAGCCGAGAATACCACACTCCTGAACGGGGGGCAATTCGACGATAGCTGCGGCATGTACGGTGAGCGCAGGGAGCCATTGCAATCGGCGAACGGGACGGTCTAGAATGCCGGCCGTCACGCGGGGAGCACCATGGCCTTGATACAGTTCACGAGGAACCACACCGACCATTCCACGGATCGGGGTTATCAATTCGAGTTTTTCTGCGACCGGTGCGGCAACGGCTTCATGAGCGAGTTCAAGCCCTCGGTGGCGGGATTCGCGTCGAGCGCGCTCAGGGCGGCGGGAGACATCTTCGGGGGGGTCTTCGGGCGCGCGAGCGCCGGCAGCTACGAGATCGAGCGCGCCGTGCGCGGTCCCGGGCACGACCGGGCCTTCCGCGAGGCGGTCGAGGAGACCAAACCGAGCTTCCGGCAATGCCCCAAGTGCGCGCAGTGGGTGTGCCGGGCGACCTGCTGGAACGAGCAGCGCGGCCTGTGCTTCGAGTGCGCCCCCAATGTGGAGACGGAACTCGCCGCCGCGCAGGCCCAGGCGACCGTCGAGCAGCTGCGCGCCAAGGTCCAATCCCAGGATCTGGTCGGGAAAATCGACGTCGTCAGCGAGGCGGCCGCCCTCTGCCCGAGCTGCGGCGCGCGCACCCAGGGGGGCAAGTTCTGCCCCGAATGCGGCAAGCCGGTGCGCCCCAAGAAAGTCTGCTCCCGTTGCGGGACCGAGGCCGAGGTCGGAGCGAAGTTCTGTCCCGAGTGCGGCAACAGGATCCAGTGAACCCCATGCCGGCATTCACGGGATCGTTCGAACTCAGGAGCGCCGCGGGAGTTGCGCAGCAGGCCGGATCCTGCCGGATCGCCCTGGACGAAGAAAGCCTGCAGCTGGTCCCAGGCACCGGATCCGCAGTTGCCGCCGACCTGGGAGATATCGACGAGATCGCCGCCCTCGACTACGGGCTCGAGCTCAAGCTCCATGACGGCTCGGCCGTCCGCCTCTTTCGCTTCGGCAGCCAGCTGCAGAACCTGCGCCACGACCTGCTCGAATCGTGGCGGCGGCGCCTGATCCGATGCCTGCTCGTCGAAGACCGGGACGAAGTCGCGCGCGTCGAGGGAATCGCGGCGCTCGATTCTGCGGATGGAAGCCTCTGTTCCCCGGCCGAGATCAGGCTTTATCGCCGCAACCTGGCCGTGTTTCCCGCTTCCGGAGCGCCTTTTCAATGGCGGCTGGCCGAAATCGACGCCCTCGATTTCGACGAGGCCGCCTATGCCCTGGTTCTTTCATCGGGGAGAGAACGCCTGGTCCTGACGAAACTCGCCCGGAAAACCCGCGAATTCGCCACACAGCTCAGCGAGGCGACCGGCGCGCTCGCCGAAAGGAGCGCCCGGGTCATCCGAGCCGTTTTCCCTTTCCTTTCCGTCGAAGGGTTTCGGCAGGTGGCCGCGTTCTGGAAGGAGGGCCGTGCTCTCCCGCTCGCGCGCTTCGCCGCCGTTCACCCCTCGGCCGCCGGGGCCATCGAGCACAACTGCGTGGGCGGCCGCGCGCGGCCTTACTTCGACTTCCTGAAAGAGAGGGCGGCGGGCGTGTACGCCGGCTACAAGTTCGTGCGCAAGGAAGAGGCCGAGGAGGCAGACGAGGCGGAGGAGGAGGAGGAAACCGGCAGCGGCGGCGGTGTCGGGAAGGCGGCGGAGCGGCCGCTCGTGGATGCGGAAGATGAATCGCTGCTGTTCTGGTTTTTCCTTCCCGTGAGAAGCGCGGCTTCGCAGTCCGGGTGCGCCGACCTTGCCGCCTGGGAATGCACGTCGCTGGCGGGCCGCGCAACCTACTTTTTCCGCCTGCCCTCCGCCGGCGGCACCGATGAAGCCGTCTCCCGCCTGAGCCGGGCTATGGCCGTGCTCAACTTCCGGCGCGAGCCGTTATATGTCGCGGACCGGTCGCTGGAGCTCGAGCCGCGCTATCGCTGCTATGCGGTCGCGAAAAGGAGAATCCCGATTCTGCGGGAGCTGCGCGAGTCCTTTTGCGGCCGTGCCGTCCACACATCCCTGGACGCCTGGCAGAAGCAGGTCGAGTCCATTCTCCAGCGCTCCCGCTGAGGGGGCCGCGATCGAGCCGCCCGCCGATGTGGTGTGGCCTACTTCAAGGTCACATGCAAGTAGACCGAATACCTCCCGTACGTCTCGAAGAACGGCTTGAAAGCGACACCGCCCGCGGTGAAGCGCAGGGTGCCGGGGTCGCCCTGGAACGATTTCCCGATATCGCCCGCATCGAGCGTCAGGGGACGCCAATCGGCGCGCGGACCGGATTCTTCGGCCGCCAGCAGGATCGGCCCGTAGAAGATGCTCGCGACATTGGGCTGGTCCATGACCGGATCGAGGTAGAAGTGGAAGGGCATCCGCAGCTCGATGGTGTCGTTGTCGCGCCATGTCCGGCGCAGGGTCAGGTAGGTTCCGGGCTCGGCCTTGACCGTCTGCTCGCGGCCGTTGATCTTGACGAAGAAGCCGCGCGTGGCCCAGCGGGGCACGCGTATCCGGATATCGAATGAGCCTTCCCCCGTCAGGGTGATCCGGGTCGTATCGGAATAGGGGAAATCGGTGCGCTGCTTCACGGTCAGCTTGCGCTCGACCCAGTGGAGCGTCGAAGGGACGAACAGATTGATATAGAGCGCCCGGTCGTCGCTGCTTTTGAAGTAGATCGCGTCCTGGAGCTTGGTGTTGCTTTCGAGCGCCGTGCCGTTGCAGCAGGTGAAGCCGCTCATGTCGGCGTTGCCGAAGCGCTTCTGCGAGCCGGGGTTGAGGGGGACGTGGTAAGTGTTCCCGGGATTATCCTCGGCGACGGACGCGAGGATGTGGTTGTAGAGGCCGCGCTCGTAATGGTCGATGTATCTGGCCGCCTGGTCGAACGTGAACAGCTGGCGATCCAGCTTCAGGAGATTGTAGGTGCAGCAGGTCTCGTTCTGGCCGCCGGCGGCGAAGCCGTTCTCCCACAGGGAATCGGGTTCGGCGGTGAAGCACTCCGCGTTGTTGGGATTGCGCGCGCCGGCGACGCCCCCGATGCTGTACATGTAGCTGTTGGTCACCATGGTCCAGAAGTTCTCGGCGATCCGGTAATAGACGGGTTCCCCGGTGTCGCGGAACATCTCCAGCGCTCCGATGATCTGGGGAATGTGCTGGTTGGCATGGCGGCCGCGAATCGTGTCGACGTTTTTCGCCAGGCCGTGCTGGTGCTCGGCGTTGCCGTAGAAGAAATTGATGTTGTCGAACAGCCTGGCGCATTCGAGGAACTGCCGGTCGCCGGTCAGCCTGTAAAGCCGTGCCAGGACCTCGTTCATGCCCCCGTATTCGCCGGCGATGTAGCGGCTCCACATGCTGATGCGGGTTTCGGCCGGCAGGATCCTGAGGCGCGCGTAAGCCCAGGCGCCCATTCCCTTGGCGATCTCCAGGGCCTTCCGGTTGCCGCCGAGATCGTAGCAATCGAGCAGGCCGGCCAGGATTTTGTGCAGCGTATAGTAGGGGGCCCAGACCTGGTTGTTCTGACTCCCATAGGTCGCGCCCTGCTCGAGCATGATGAACTGATCGGGGGGATAGGCGCTGAGGAATCCCCTGCCCCAATTCCAATAATCGGTCCGGATCTCGCCTGGCCGGAGGTTGGAATCGTAGCCGGTCCGGCCGGGGCCGGGCGGCACCTTGGCAGGATCGTCGTTGAACGGGCCGCCTTCCTGCGCCGGCCTGCCCGACTTCCGGGAGAGATCGTAGAGCGTGTCGATGACGTAGTTCATCGTGCGGAGGAATCTCGCTTGCAGCTCCGGGTCGTAGCTCGTGCTCGCATAGGCCTGGGCTATGGCCGAAAGATAGTGGCCGCTTGCGTGGCCGCGCAGGCGGGTCGTCTGACTGTCCCAGCCGCCGAGCGGCTTCACCCCTTCAGGCTGCTTCTGCCCGAAGGCGTCGCGGAAATTGTAGAGGAAGCTGTCGGGATCGGCCGATGCCAGCCCGTTGAAGAATTTGTCGCGGTTCTTGATGAACTGCGTGTCGCGCCCCTTGGTGTCCTTGTCCAGCGTGACCCGGCCGAGCGGAAACGTCTCGACGGCGCGGACCGGAACACGGACGCTCCCGGCGACCTCCTTCACGGCGACCACGGCCTTCGGTCGGAAGGGTGTACCAGGCACACTGCCGGTCACCGTGTAGGTGCCGGGCTTGAGTACCTGGCTGTTGTCCCGGGGCGCCGGCCAGATGACCCGGACATCGGGCCCCTTGGCCTTGTTGCGATATACGGCGGGGATATAGTAGGGCAGCCGCGGAAGCTCGCCGACGACCGTTTCGACCTCGATGTCGGGGACGCTCTCGAGCCGGGATGCCAGCGGCGATTCCTTGGGGATCGCATCGGTCGGGATCACGGCCGCGGGCTGGGCCCCGCGCCCGCCGGCCTTGCGTCCGGGAGCCGCGTTTCGGCGGATCGTCGCCACCTGCTCGTCGGTCAGGGCGCCGCCCGGGAGCTGGACGTAACTGCCGTCGCCCGGCAGATTCAAAACCCGGCCGAACCGCGGGTCCTCGACAAAGGCGGCTCCGGCACCGTGCAGGGTCGCATGGAAGTTGTTCCTGGATGAATCCTCGGCATTGCCGTTGAACAGATAGCGGGCGACGAGGGCGGTTTCGCCGATCCCGTCGAGGAATTGGTCGCCTCCCTGGGCGGCCTCGTACCCGGGAAACGGCTGCGAAACGGCAAGAATCGTCAGGATCAGGACGAAGAGAATTCGCAGTGCTTTCATGTCGATGATCCTTTCCAATTCCGCTGATCGCGGGCGGAGGCACTGCCTGCGCCCGATTCGCGGAACGAGCCGGAAGGTCGCCCGCCGCTTTTTTCCCTCTCCAGAGCCGCGGCGAAAGCGAAGGTCCTGAAGTAGCTTCTCCAGCTCTCCTCGGTGGAGCGGTAGCGGTTGTCACCCAGGAAATAGTCGAGCATCACCTCGCGCAGGCGCACGATCTCCTTGAGTCGGCTCAGGTGCCGCGGGTCCGCGACGGTCATATCCAGCAGCTCCAGTGCCCGAAGGAAGGCCGCCCTGCTGTATTCGCGGTTGTTCTTGCGGAGCCAGTCGAGAGCGCGCTCGACCTCGCTGCCGATGTTGGCGAGCTGCTGCACGAGAGACAGGGCCTGCCACCTGCCTTCCGCCAGGGATCTGTGCTGGACCGTGCTCACCGCATCAACCCCTCGACGATGCTGAGGATCCGCTCGCGAACCGCTTCATCCTCGACGCTTCGGCTCAAGTTGCCCCGAGAGGGACGAAGGTTGATGATCGAGTCGAATTCGACCCGGTCCGAACCCTGCAGCTCCGGGTAGATATTGATGCCCCACAGGCAATCCTGGCGGGAGCCGTTTTCCAGAAGGAGCGCTTCCTCATCGGCGTGTAGTTCGCCGTCGACAGCCATGATGCCGCGCTCCACGTCGACGACCGCTTTGATCACGTTGCCGAAACGGCTTGCGGCCATGGTCTTCCATTCGGCCAGCGGCATGGGTTCGGAGACGATTTTCACGCGCTATATATACCACATGCCCTGCTTTGCACGGGGCCGCTGCGTTCCGCCGGACGGCGATCCTCTGGATCGCCGCCTGCGGCGGTGGGCCGTCCGCGGGAGATTTCCACAGCTGTGGAAATCCGTTCCTGCGTGCCTGTGCATGAATTGCATCGAATAAGATCTTTACTTTCAATCTGATAACTCGATCCAGCGGATTTTTTCCACCGGCCGTGCTGAGCTTTTCCACAGGTTTTGCACAGGCGTCGCATCGGACGAACAAAGTCCGGGCGGAGTGAACCCTCCGGCGGTACAATGCGTTGAAGGATATGTGGGCCGCGAAGACCGAGGCTTTGCGAGGACGGAGCGTTGCGGGTGATTCCGTGCCGACTGAGATGATCCGCGACCGGGGGGCGGCGGCCGGCGGTGCGCCCGGGGCCGATGCTGTGGTTCCGGCGTGCGCCCGGGAAGCCGATCCGGCCGCGTCGCTCATGGCCCGGGTGCAGCAGAGCGACATGGCGGCCTACCAGGAACTCATCCGCCTTTACCAGAAGAAGGTCTTCCGGGTGATCAGCGCCTATCACAGGGATCGCGAGGATGCGATGGAAGTGCTGCAGGACACTTTCCTGAAAGTCTACACGGCGCGCCACACCTGGGAGAGGCGATCGTCGTTCGCCGGGTGGCTGTATCGCATCGCGGTCAATGCGAGCATCGACCGGCACCGCCGGATGGGGAAAGACAGGGCGTCGTCGCTCGATGAGCTCATCGAGACGGAGGAGCATGCATCGGCGACGCTGCGCTCGGACGACACGCCCGTCGACCGGCTGCGTCGGGGGGAAAAGCGGCAGTTGCTGGAGGCCGCCGTCCGGCGGCTTCCCGAGAGGCAGCGGGCCGTGATCGCGCTGCGCTATTTCGGGGAGATGCGGCTGGAGGAAATCGCCGAGACCCTCGGCTGCCCGCTCGGGACGGTCAAGTCGAATCTCCACAAGGCGGTGCTGAGGTTGAGGGAGATGCTCGTATCGCAGGAGGAAGCATTGACATGAGCGCCTGCGACGATATCAGGGATGCGCTCGTGCTCTATGCGGAGGGCGCGCTCAGCGGGATAGAGGCCGATCGGGTTCGGGAACATCTCGAGCGGTGTCCCGCCTGCCTCCGGGAAAGCCGCGCCATCGCGGGTGTGATCGGCTCGCTGGCCGACCCGGGGCTTTTCCGGCCGGAGGAGGACCTCGCCTGGCAGCTTCTGCCCGCGCGGCTGGCGGCGCGCGCGGGAGCGGGCCCGGCGGCGGCGCGCTGGCTCCCGCTGCACTTTTCGGCGCGCGCCTGGGGCCTGACGATGGCCGCCCTGCTGGTCATCGTGTGCGGATCGATCCGCCTGCTCGAGCGCCATGCCGCACAACCTGCACCCGCAACGGCGGAGGCTTCCGGCAACCAGGCCTTCCTTGCCAGGATCCAGTCGCTGCAGGCGCGCGGGTCGGTGGCGGAGTACCTGGCGCAATGCCGCGACCTATTGCTCGATCTGCTGCGGGCCAAGGAGACGTGCGCGGAGGGCGGCCTCGAGCTTTCCCTCGAGGTGGATCGTGCGCGCCGGTTGCTCGAGCGCAGGCGCCTGCTCGCCTCCGGGCTGGGCGGCCCGGAAGCCGTGCAGGTCGGGGCGGTGTGCAATGCAATCGAGAATCTCCTGGTCAGTCTCTCGACCTCGGAGGCGTGCCTGAGGCCGGAGGAGATTCGCCGATTGGAGAGTTACATCGAGAAGGAGCAGCTCCTGCTGCGCATCCGGTTGCTGCAGGACGAGCTCTCCATGGAGTGAGCGATGGCTTCCTTGCGGTCGGTCGCCGGAATTTCGGTCATGGCAGGCCTGCTCGGCGCAGCGCCCGTATGTGCCGCGGCCCAGAGGCCCGGTGATCAGGAGATTTTCAACCAGGCCAAGCTGCTGATGTTCGACAAGGAATGGGAGGCGGCGCGCAACGTTTTTCTGCGGCTCATCCGGGAATTCCCCGCGAGCAGCGTCGTTCCCGAGGCATACTTTTTCAGCGCCCGCTGCCTCCAGTTGCAGGGAAGATGGAAGGAAGCGGTCGCGGCCTACGAGGAATTCCTGCGGCGCTACCCGGCCGCGCCGGTCCTGCCGGCGGAGGCGCGCAGCGCGATCGTGGAGATGGCGGCGGCGCTGTTCGAGAAGGGCGATGCATCCTACAAAGACCGCCTGGTCGCCGGGCTTGCAGACCGGCGCAAGGAAGTGCGTTACTTCACCGCCCTGCGCTGCAGCCGGCTCAAGGACCGCTCCCTCGACGCCATGGTCGTTCCGGTCCTGAAGGAGATCGTGGCGAGCGAAAGCGAGCGCGAGCTCGTCGACCGCGCGCGCATCGCGCTGCTGCGCATCGATCCCGCAGCGCTGGCCCAGGAGGCCCGGCCCCGCAGGCCGGCGCCGGACAAGGCTCCGCCGGCCGCGGCCGGGAGCGGAGAGAAGCGCGCCGACACGCGCATGCTTCACCTGGAAGTCTACGAAGAAGGCGGCTCCCGGCCGAAGATCGAACTGAACATTCCCGTCTCCCTGGCGCAGCTCGCGGTCGCGGCGCTCGACGAGTCCACGCGGCAGGAGATGCGCCGCAAGGGGATCGACGTGGACAACGTCTGGGAAAGCCTGAGCCGCATGGGTTCGGCCGACATCCTGACGATCCGCGACGGCCGCAACGTCGTCAGGATCTGGATCCGGTAAGGCGGCGCGGGCGCAGATCCGAGGCGGCGGCCGCCGTTGCGGCGGACCGCGAGCGCATCTTTCCCGAAGGCATCCTGCCCCGGCGGTCGATAATCTTCAGAAAGAAAGAGTTTGGCATCCGAGGGGGGCGCATCTACAATTACGCTATCGGCAGCAGCCGCTTCGGGCAATCGGCGGAGTAGCCGTGAAGCATCGGGTTTCGAGGTTCATCATCGCTCTGGCGCTGATCCTGCATTCGGGCCTGCCCCTTTTGCATGCTGCCGCTCGCAATCCCGGCAAGGTGGAGCTGAGGCTCAAGATTATGCCGCCGGCCTGGCAGAAGGGTTACCAGCGCTGGGCGGTGGAGCTGCAGGACTCGAAAGGGAACCCCCTGGTCTATTCGATCGCCGGCAGCGGCGATACCGTACGCTTCAAAGGCTTGCAGCCGGACATCTACACCGTCTGCTTGACCGACGTCCGCCAGAGCCGGCGATGCCGTTCCGTGGATCTTTTCCCGTCCCCGGGCAGTGGGAATGCTTCATTCACGATGGAGATGGCGACGCCGGATCCTCGCGACGTGCCGGCGGACACCCACACCGTGAGCCTTGCCACCCTGAAGGTTCCCCCGCGCGCGCAGCGCGACTGGCAGCGTGCCCTCGAAGCCAGGCAGCGCGGCGATGCGGCAGGAGCCCTGCGGCATCTGGAGCGCGCCTTGGCGGTCTGTCCCGACTATCCGCAGGCGTTGAACGATCTCGGCGCGCATTACCTGCGAAAAGGGGATTACGGGCGGGCCGGCCGGCTGTTTGCGCGCGCCGTGGAGCTGGACCCCGCCTTCTATGCCGCATGGGTGAATCTGAGCAGGTGCCGCCTGATGTCGGGCGACTATGCGCGCGCCGCCGAAGCGGGCGTGCGCGCGCTCGCCCTGCGCCCGGGTGAGGCGCTGGCGAATTCCCAGCTCGCGCTCAGCTACTACCTGCAGGGGGACCTGGAGCGCGCGCGCCGCTATTTTCTCCGGGTGGCGGAACTCGATCCGGCTTCCCCGTCGATGCCCCATCTCTACCTGGCCCGGATCGCCTTCACGGAACGAAGGCGCGAAGAAGGTGCACGGCACCTGCGCGACTTCATCGAAGTCCACCCGAACGCCGCCCAAGTGCCGCATTACCGGGCGCTTCTCGGCAGCCTCGCCCGTGCGGCCTCGGCCGGCGGCCAGGAAAACGGCCCGCCCCCTCCGTGAGATTCGGTGACAGGCTACCCTGTCCCCGCATCCCGACGGGACGGCATGAGCCGGAAGCCTTGCTGTGCGAAATGGCGATCGAAACTGAACGCGGTTTCGATGCCGCGCTCGCGCATGATCAGAAAGCTGGTCCAATCGGTCAAGCTGATCGTGGGCTTGTTGGCCGCCACCAGTGCCGTCAGGGCCTCTTCGTGAAGTTGCCTGTCCACCCACACGATCTCCAGGATCGGCTGGAATTCCGTCTTCCATTTTCTCACCGCCCGCATCCCGATCCTGGTTTGGATCAAGGCCAGCGTTTCCAGCACGACATAGGAAGAGCAGATCAGGAGATCCTTGTCCGGAGAGAGCTCGCGGAACGCTGCGGAGGCGGCGCCATGGAAGCGGTCGCCGGAATCGACGAGGGCATACAGGGCCGAGGTGTCCGCGTAGAGAATGTTCATAGGCGGAAGGCCTCTGCGAGGTAGCGGTCATGCTTCCGGGCCACGTCCCTGCGGCCGGAGGCGAACCGGCCGACCATGGCTCGGGCTCTTTGCCAGCGCCGCTGCCGTTCGTAGAGGGACAACACCAGGTCCACCCCTGTGCGCACTACCTCGGCCATGGACAGTCCCTGTTCCCGCGCCATCTCCTGCAGCTTTCGATAGCGATCTTCATCCAGCTGGATCTGAGTGCGAATCATATCATTACATCACAAGCTGCTTTAATGATAACAAAAGAAACCGACCGGCACCAGCGGTGCGGCCGGCATGCCCTTCTTGCGGGACGCCGGCCTGTGTTGCAGGAAGCAGCCGACCGGGCGTTGCCCGCCGGACGGGGGAGCCCTTCTACTTGCCCAGGATGCGGCCGAGCGCCGCGAGCAGGAGCATGACGTTGTTGCGCGTGCTGCCGGCTCCCATGAGGCCGATGCGCCAGATCTTGCCCTTGAGCGCGCCGAAGCCGGCGCCGATCTCTATGTTATGCTCCTCGAGAAGGCGCCGGCGCACGGCGGCGTCGTCGACCCCGGGCGGGATCCTGACGGCGTTCAAGGTCCACAGACGGTGCTCCGGCCCGACGAACATCTCCAGGCCCAAGGCCTCGATGCCGGCGGCGAAGGCCTCGCTGTTCTGCCGGTGCCGCTCCCAGCGCTTTTCCAGGCCCTCCTCCAGGATCATGGCCAAGGCCTCCCTGAGGGCATAATTCATGATCGCGGGCGCGGTGTGATGGTACACGCGCTCCGCCGACCAGTATTTGTCGAGCAACTGGACGTCGAAATACCAGGTGCGGGGCGGCGACTTGCGGCTGCGGATCTTTTCCAGCGCGCGCTCGGAGAAGGTCACCGGCGAAAGCCCCGGCGGCGCGCCGATGCCTTTCTGGCTGCAGGAATAGGCGGCGTCGATCTCGTTGCGGTCGATCCCGACCGGGATCGCGCCCAGCGAGGTCACCGTATCGACCAGAATCACGGCGTCGCGGATATCGCGCAGCGACTTGAGCTGCTCGATGGGCTGGCGCATGCCGGTCGAGGTTTCGGCATGGACCATGGCCACGATGCGCGCCTTGGATTTCCTGAAGGCTTCGCGCAGCCGGTCCATGTCCAGGGGCCGGCCCCATTCCGCCTCGACGCGCACCACCCGGGCGCCCCAGCGCTCGGCCAGGTCGGCCAGGCGCTGGCCGAAGAAGCCGTTGACGCCGACGACCACTTCCTCTCCGTCTTCGATCAGGTTCGCCAGGCAGGTTTCCATTCCCGCCCCGCCGGTTCCGGAAATGCTGAAAGTCACGCGGTTCCCGGTTTCGAATACCGCGCGCAGCATCTCCTGCAGACCGTCCATGAATTCCAGATAAACCGGGTCCAGGTGGCCGAGCAGGGGGGCGGTCATGGCGCTCACGACGCGCGCATCCAGGTTGCTGGGCCCCGGCCCGAGAAGAATCCGCTGCGGTGGATTGAATGGCTTGATCATGGTGTTATCGCTTCTCCCGCGAAAGTAGTTTAGCGAACGCCGGATGATAGCACAGCGTTCCTGTGGAGGTCGTGCGTTTCGCGGGGTGGGGGCGAAAAATGCGTAGGCCCCGGACGCCGGCCGTTGTAGATTAGCGCCTTTCAGGCGCTCGTCTCATGGAATGGGTTCAGGTTTACGACCCTCTGGGTGTTCCGTGGCTCAGTACGGCGGCGGCGGCGCTGCCGATCGTCGCGCTCTTTTTCACGCTCGGGGTATGGCAGCGGCCGGCGCACCAGGCGGCGCTCGCCGGGCTCGCGGGCGCGCTCGGGGTCGCCACGCTGGTATACGGCATGCCGGCGCGCGCCGCGTGCGCCGCCGCGGCCTACGGCATGGCGTTCGGGCTCTTTCCCATCGGCTGGATCGTTTTCAACGCCGTCCTGCTGTACAACCTGGCGGTGGCGACCGGAACCTTCGACATCGTCAAGTCCTCGGTCACGCGCTTGTCGACCGACCGCCGCATCCAGGCGCTGCTGGTGGCCTTTTCTTTCGGGGCCTTCATCGAGGGCGCTGCGGGCTTCGGAGCTCCCGTGGCGATATCGGCGGCGCTCATGATCGGACTGGGTTTCGCGCCCCTGCATGCCGCCGGCCTTTCGCTGATCGCCAACACCGCCCCGGTCGCCTTCGGCGCCATCGGCACGCCGATACTGACGCTGAGCGCCGTGACGGGCCTGCCGGTAGGGCGCTTGAGCGCCATGGCGGGGCGGCAGCTCCCTTTCATCTCGGTGATCATACCGCTCTGGCTCATCGCCGCCATGAGCGGCCGCAAAGGGGTGCGCGAGGTGTGGCCCGCGGCGCTGGTGGCGGGCTGCTCCTTCGCCCTCGCCCAGCTGTTTTGGAGCAATTTCATCGGCCCGGAGCTGGTCGACATCGTCGGCGGGATGGTCTCGCTGGCGGCCACCGCCGGGTTCTGCGCTTTCTGGAAGCCGGCGCAGCGCGAAGGGCACGGGACGGGCGCGGCCGGATCGGGCGCGGACGCGCCGCTGTCGCGCCGCAGAATGATCCACGGCTGGATGCCCTGGATCCTGCTGAGCTTCTTTGTATTGATCTGGGGCACGGCGCCGGTCAAGGCCTTCCTGGGGCGCGGCCCGGTATTCGCGCCCTCCTTTGCCGTTCCCTGGCTGGATCGTATCGTCTATCGGGACTATCCGGTGGAATCGTCGCCCGCCGACCGCGGCCGCCTGGCCGATCCGGAATACAAAACGCGGCGCGCCGAGGCCGCGCGCTTCCAGTTCAACTGGCTTTCCGCGACCGGCACCGGCATCCTGTTTGCCGTCCTGGCTTCGGCCCTCTATCTCCGCGTGCGGCCGCGGGCGCTGCTGGCGGTGGCGGCCGAGACCTTCCGCGGCACGCGCTGGGCGTTGTGGACCATCGCCCTGATGCTGGCCCTGGGCATGGTGACGCGCTACGGCGGCACGGACGCCACGCTCGGGCTCGCCTTTACGCGCACGGGCTTCCTTTACCCGTTCTTTGCGGCACTGCTCGGGTGGCTGGGAGTGGCGCTCACCGGGTCCGACACCAGCTCCAACGTGCTTTTCGGCAGCCTGCAGAAGATCACCGCCGAACAGCTGGGTCTGAACCCGGTGCTGATCGCCGCCTCGAACAGCACCGGCGGGGTCATGGGCAAGATGCTGGCGGCGCAGAGCATCGTCGTGGCCACCGCCGCAACCGGCCAGAGCGGCCGGGAAGGGAAGATCCTGCGCTATGTGTTCTGGCACAGCGTCGTGCTCGCCGCGCTCATGGGGATCGTGGTGATGCTGCAAGCCTACGTTTTCCCTTGGATGGTGCCTTGAGCTCCAAGCGCGCCTGCGCGCTCCCTTTCCGTGCGAAGGCCTTCCCGCCCGGGTGAAATCCGGTAGAATGATCGTGCCAACAAGGAGGCTAGCCATGCGTCGGAGCATCTTGAAACGGCCTGCCGCGATACTCGTGCTGGGCCTGCTGTGCACGTTGAAGCTGACGGCCCCGCCGCGCGCCGCCGGCGACGAGGGGATGTGGACCTTCGACAACCCGCCCCTCAAGATCCTCAAGGAAAAATACGGCTTCACGATGACCCGGGAGTGGCTCGATCACGTCCGGCTCGCCAGCGTGCGCTTCAATGACGGCGGTTCCGGATCCTTCGTGAGCAGCACGGGGCTGGTGCTGACCAATCACCATGTGGCTCTCGGGCAGCTGCAGAAGGTGTCCACGCCGCAGAAGAACTACGTGCGCGACGGTTTCTTCGCGCGCACCCCGGCCGAGGAGATGAAGGCTCCGGATCTCGAGTTGAACGTGCTGGTGGCGCTCGAGGACGTCACGGCGCGGGTGCAGCAGGCGGTGCGCCCGGGAATGAGCGGGCAGGAAGCACTCAAGGCTCGCAAGGCCGAGATCGCCAGGATCGAAAAGGAGAGCCTGGACGCCACAGGGTTGCGCTCCGACGTGGTCACTTTGTATGCCGGCGGGGAATACTGGCTCTATCGCTACAAGAAGTACACGGACGTGCGCCTGGTGTTCGCGCCCGAGCAGCAGATCGCCTTCTTCGGCGGCGATCCGGACAATTTCACCTACCCGCGCTACGATCTCGATTTCGCGCTCTTCCGGGTTTACGAAGACGGCAAGCCGGTCGAGAGCCGGCACTACCTGAAGTGGAATCCCAAGGGAGCGGCGGCGGGCGAGCTGGTCTTCGTTTCCGGGCACCCGGGGTCCACCGAGAGGCTGAGCACCGTCGCCGAGCTCGAGCTCGAGCGCGATCATAACCTGCCGGCGGTGATCCGGGTGCTCGAGCGCCGCCTGGGCGTGCTGAAGCGCTATGCCGCGCAAGGGCCGGAGCAGGAGCGCCAGGCCGCCAACCAGATCTTCGGGATCGAAAACTCCCTCAAGGCGTACCGCGGCATGTACAACGGGCTGCTCGACAAGAGCCTCATGGCGAAGAAGCAGAACGAGGAGAGTGAATTCCGGCGCCTGGTGGCGGCCCGGCCCGATCTCGAGCGGCTTTACGGTTCGGCCTGGGACGAGATCGAGCAGGCGGCGCGCAGGAGCATCGAAAAGAAAAAGGAACTGATGTTCCGCAGCCTGCGCGGCTCGCGCCTGGCATCGCTGGCGCTCAACCTCGTGCTCTACACGGCCGAAGTGCAAAAGCCCGACGGCGAGCGCCTGGACGGTTTCCATGACGCCCAGCTGGAATCGCTGCGCTTCCGTCTCTTTTCGCCGGCGCCCGTCTATCCGCAGCTCGAGGCGGCGCTCCTCGGCGACAGCCTCCAGGAATCGCTGGAGGAACTCGGGCCCGAGGATCCGTTCGTGCGCGCGGCGCTCGGCGGGCGTGCCCCGGCCGACGTGGCCCGCGAGGCGATCGAGGGCACCCGGCTGACCGAGCCCGCGGCGCGCAAGGCCCTGGTGGAAGGCGGACCGGCGGCGGTCGCGGCTTCGCAGGATCCGCTGGTCGGGCTGGCGCGGCGCATCGATCCGCTGGTGCGCGAGATGCGCAAGTGGGAAGAGGACAATCTGCAGAGCGTCCAGGTTTCGGCCGGCGAAAAACTCGGCAAGGCGCGCTTCGCTCTCTACGGCAAGACCGCCTACCCCGATGCCACCTTCACCCTGCGGCTGGCCTTCGGCACCGTCAAGGGCTACCCCATGAACGGCACCCAGGCGCCGCCGCGCACCACGTTTTACGGGCTTTACGACCGCGCCTACTCTTTCGACCTCAAGCCGCCCTACGATCTTCCGGAGCGCTTCCTGCGGCTCAAGGACCGGCTCGAGCTGACCACCCCGCTGAACTTCGTGAGCACCTGCGACATCATCGGCGGCAATTCAGGCTCGCCGGTCATCAACACGCGGGGTGAACTCGTGGGGCTGATATTCGACGGCAACATCGAGAGCCTGGTGGGCAATTACGTCTACTACGAAGAAACCAACCGCGCCGTCTCGGTCCATGCGGGCGCGATCATCGAGGCGCTGCGCAAACTCTACGACGCTTCGTCGCTGGCCGACGAACTGAGCAGGTGAAGGTAGGGCGCCCGGCCCGGCCTTGCACACCGGGTCGCGGGCTCCGGGAGACCCGGCCGCCGGCGAGCCGCCTCGCAGATGCGGGCGCTTACATTTCCATTTCCGGGGAGGGCCGGCGCCGTTCGAGCTTGCGCTGCGAGCGTATGCGCTTCTCGAGAAGGCGCCGCTCGCGCGCGCTCGCGCCGGGCTCCGTGCGCATCCTCTTTTTCTCGGGGATCAGGGCGCGCGCGATCCAGTTGTGGACCTTGCGCCTGGCATCCTCGAGGTTGCGCTGCTGGTCACGCGAGCGCTGGCTGGTCACGATCAGGCGGCCCCAGCCGTCGAGCCTCTTGCCCACCAGACGCAGAAGCCTGCGGCGCGAGGGCGCGTCCATTCCTTGAATCCTGCCGAGATCCACGCGCAGCTCGACCTTGGAGGAAACCTTGTCGACGTTTTGTCCTCCCGGGCCGGACGAGCGCACCGCTTTGACCTGCATGGCATCGGCCGGCACCAGAACGCCGCCTGCGACGAATATCGGGTCTGCCATAATCCCCCCTTCGGGTCCGGGACCGGCGCGCGCGGGTCGCGGCTTCCCGCCGGCCGGAAGCGGCCGGAGGGGGACCGGCGATCGTTCAGCGCGCCGCAGGGATTCGGTCCCGGACTGAAAGCATTAAGATTGTACTCGTCGGCCTCCGATATGATGAATATACGGATAAGTGCGCGCCCCTCTCCGTTGAGCGCCGGATCCCGCGGATCGGGTGCCGGCAGGTTCGGATTGCGAGGGAGCCATGGCGTTTTCCCCCGGTTCTCAGAGCGCGGCGGTGGCGCCCGTGCGGGCGGCTGCGGCCGGCAGGATGCCGCAACGCAATGCCGCCGAGCGTGCGGCCGAAGGAACGGCCGGTCCCGCCC
>CAZHQK010000196.1:0-6223 GCA_964534795.1 uncultured Acidobacteriota bacterium | reverse complement strand
GTTGTAGATCTTCCGGTGATAGCGCTGGAGAATGCGGTTGCAGGCATCGGCGTCGTTCGACCGGCACCTGCGCAAGAGTTCCACCTCCTCGCTTCCATCCCAGGATCCTTCCGTCATCGGCATGTCATCCTCCATCGGACTCGCTTTCGGTGTCATTCCGCCGATGTCGCTTGCAAATCCGGGACCAGAAGCAGGAAATCAAATGTGATACGGTAACTCATTTACTGACTAGGACTTATGAAAATGCCGCAAAACAGACGCCGACGGTGTTATTCGGCCATATTGTCGGCCGGTTGGATAGTCCTCGTAACTGAAAGTAAAATAGAGAATTAGACTGCCTGATTATTGGACAGTTCTTGACTGCGAGGCGGACATCCGAATGCGCTTAAGCTTGTCGAGAAGCGACTGGCGGCTGATGCCGAGCGCGCGGGCCGTGCGGGACTTGTTGTTGCCGAAGCGCTCCATGGCGGCGAGGATCATTTCTTCTTCCAGGTCTTGGACGGCCGCCTTCAAGTTGGCTTCTTCGGTGCGGAACAGTCGCGCGCGCTTGTGAATATGTTCGGAGACGAGTGCGGGCCCGATGTCCTTTCCGGGTTCGGCCAGGAGTACCAAGCGCTCCATCTCGTTCTGAAGCTCGCGCACGTTTCCCGGCCAGGGGTAGGCCTCGAGAACGCGGATGGTATCCTCGCGGAGGCGCCCGACCCGGCGGTTGAGCCGGACGGAGAAGCGGTGAAGGAAGAACTCGGCGAGCGGCCGGATGTCCTTCCTACGTTCCCTCAGGGGCGGGATGGTCACCGAAAAAACGTTGATGCGGAAATAGAGGTCCTGCCGGAATCGGCCCGCTTCGACTTCCGCTTTCAGGTCGCGGTTGGTCGAGGCGATGATGCGCACGTCGACGCGGCGCGGCTGGTGATAGCCCACCGGCATGATCTCCCCTTCCTGGATGACGCGCAGGAGCTTGACCTGCAGTTCGGGAGGGGCTTCGGCGATCTCGTCGAGGAAGATGGTTCCTCCGTGCGCCATTTCGAAGAAGCCTTTCTTTTCCTCGGTCGCCCCGGTGAAGGCCCCGCGCGCGTGGCCGAAAAACTCGCTTTCCACCAGTTCGCGCGGAATGGCGCCGCAGTTGACCGGGATGAATATCCGGTCGCGGCGGTTGCTTTCGCGGTGGATGTAGCGCGCGACCAGCTCCTTGCCGGTGCCGGTTTCTCCCTGGATCAGGACCGTCGTTTCGGTCCCGGTCACGCGGCGCAGCAGTTCGAGTATCGCCTCCATCTCCGCGCTGCCGTAAACGATATCCCGCGCGAGTCCTTCCTCGACCTCCTGGCGCAGGACCTGGTTCTCGGCTTTCAGCCTCTCGTTGGCCAGCTTGAGCTCGGCCGCCAGACGCTCGTTCTCGCGCTGCAATTCCCTCTTTTCGAGGGCGTCGCGCACCACCAGCAGGAGGTCTTCCGGCATCCACGGCTTGACCAGGTACTTGTGCACCTTGCCCGTGTTGATGGCGGCGATGAGGTCTTCGACGTCGGTGTAAGCCGTGAGCACGATGCGCACCAGGTCGGGGTGTTCCTTCTGCGAAGCCTCGAGAAACTCGATGCCGGTCATGTGCGGCATCTTCTGGTCGGTGATGATGGCATCGATGGGATGCGTGCGCAGCACCTCGAGGGCTTCCCGTCCCGACTGCGCGCAGTAGACGTTGTATTCGTGGACGAACGTGCGCTGCATCGTCTGCAGGTTCGCCGTTTCGTCATCGACCAGGAGCAGGCTGTATCTTTTCACCGGGCAGAACCTCCCTGCAGGATCGGGAGCTGAACGGTGAAGATGCTTCCTTTCGGCTCCGCCTGCGCGACCGATATCCTGCCGTGATGCTGTTCGACGATACCGTAGCTGATGCTGAGTCCCAGACCCGTTCCCTGCCCGACGGGCTTGGTGGTGAAAAAGGGCTCGAATATGTGCTTGAGGTTCTCCTTGGGTATGCCGACCCCGTTGTCGCGGATTTCGACCTCGACATAGCCGTTTTCCGCGCGCGTGCGGATCCAGACATCGCCTTTGTCTTCGACGGCATGGAAGGCGTTGGAGAGCAGGTTCATGAAGACCTGGCCGAGCTTCCCCGCATAGCCCTGTATTTTAGGGATGTCGCCGTAGTCTTTGTGGATGGTGATCCTGTCCTTGTACTGGTTGCGCAGCAGATTGAGCGACATTTCGATCGTGGCGTGCAGGTCGATCTCCGACACGGTGTCGGCGTCCATGCGCGAGAAGGTGCGCAGGTCGGTCACGATGTTGTTGATCCTGCCCGCGCCCTCGGTGAAGTTGTCGATCAGCGCCGGGAGGTCCTCGCAGATGAAGGCGTAGTTCAGGCGCTCTTTGACTTCCCCGATGCGCGCCCGGTCTTCCGGCGAGATGCTCGGCAGCTGCTCGTACGCCCGGATCAGTTCCTGGAGCTTCGAGGTGTAGTCGGCCAGAAAACCGGTGTTGCCGTAGATGAAGTTCAGCGGATTCTTGATCTCGTGGGCGATGCCGGCCACGAGCTGCCCGAGCGAGGCCATCTTTTCCGTCTGCACCAGCTGCTCCTGCGCGCTCTGCAGCTCCAGGTACGCCCGCTTGAGCGCCTCGTTGGACTTCTCCAGTTCCAGGGTGCGCTCGCGCACCATCCGTTCGAGATTGCGGTTCAGCTCCTGCAACTGCTCCTCGCGCATGGAGATGGCGCGCGCCATGTCGTTGAAGGCCGAGCCCAGCACGCCCACCTCGTCTGCCGAGCGTATCTGCACCCGCTGGCCGAGGTTTCCCTGGGCCATGCTGCGGGCCGTCGCGATCAGCTTGTTGATCGGATCGGTGATCCCCTGGGCCACGGCATAGGTCGAAACCACCACCAGGATCGCGAGCACGGCCGTGGCGCCGGCCAGCCACCAGGTGAGCCGGTTGATGGGCCGGAATATGTCGGACTCGTCGATGCCCACGCCCACGATCCATCCGAAATCGGTGTCCTCGATCGGCGCCAGCCCGGAAATCTTGGCGGTACCCCGGGGAAACTCATAGGCGAAACTGCGCAGCTGCCGCTGGACGGCATCGTGCAGGTTCCCGAGCCCGAGATCCTCGACAAGCCTGACACCGTAGAGATTGCCGACCGGCGGCCGCGCGCCGCCCGTATCTCCGCGGCCGCTGCGGTATTTGTGCGCGATGATGGTATTGCCGTCGCGGGCATACATGAAAGCGTAGCCGGACTTCATTCCGAGATCGTGCAGGTCGCGCTCGACGTAGTCCAGAACCGCCTGGACCGAAGACCAGTTGATGATGCTGAGCCACACGCCTGCGATCTCGTTCGTTTCCGGATTGCGCAGGGGCAGCGACAGGGCGATGCCGTAGCGGTAGCTGATATCCTCGTCTTTGTAGTTGTATACTTCGCCGATCAGCCGGGAGCTGTACCAATCGCGGTGCGAGGTCAATCCCGCGATGGATCTTTCGAATATCGCCGCTTCCTCGGGAAAGTCGCGGATGCTGCGCCCGATCAGGTGGTTTTCGCCTTTGCGGAAGAGCGCGGCGCCGTACCGGTCCAGCGTGTTGGTGGCGAATATCCTGCCGGCCTTGTCGATCACGAGCAGCAGGTCGAAGATATCGTAGTTGAAGCAGTAGCTGTTCAGCAGGCGGCCCATGTCGTCCCGGTCCGCAAGCTCGAGCGAGGGATATATGAGCGGGAAGGTGTTGGCCATCGCCGTCACCTGGTCGTCCCAGCCGCGCAGCATCAGGTCGACCTTGTCGGCCGTGTCCTGCGCCATCTTCTCCAGAGTGAGCTTGATCCGGTCTTCGGCGATCTGCCGGCTGCCGATGAAATATGAAAAGGCCGATATGCCTGCGAGAGGAATGAGCGAAAGCGCGATCGTCAGTGCCAGGAGCTTGTTGCGCAGGCCCCGAAACATCACCCGGTGGCCTCCAACGCCCCCTTGCCGCAATTCCTCCGACATATCGAGCCCGCCCGTCGTCGCTGCGCCCGCAATCGGCCGCACCCTTAGACTGACTCCCCCTCCGTCGGAATGGTTCACAGCACGCGAAACATTTCGCGGCGCAGGGGGTTTATTCTAATGGCCATGGATCCGATCGATCCGGATGTCGCGCTCATGCTGGCCTTCCAGAAAGGGAACGACCTGGCATTTGAGCAACTTCTGGACAAATATTACGGACCAATTGTCAACTTTGTATACAGATTTGTCAATGATCGATCGGATGCTGAGGAGTTGGCGCAGGAGGTTTTCCTCAGGGTCCATCGAGCCAGGAGCAGCTATGAGCCGCGTGCTCGGTTTTCGTCATGGCTTTACAAGATAGCGACCAATGTCGCTCTGAAGGCCGCGCGCAAATCGCGCCGCATGCCGCTGAGGAATCCGGCCGAGGCAGCGCAGGAATCGGGCGGCGGGAACGACATCCCCGACCCGAGGCCGAACGCGGAGAGCGTGCTGGTCGACGAGGAATTGGAAAAGGCCGTGCGGAGCGCCATCGAAGCGTTGCCGAAAAACGAGAAGCTGGCATTGATTCTGAGGCGATATCAGGGATTGAGCTACAGGGAGATCGCCGCGGCGATGAACTGCTCGGAAGGAGCCGTCAAGACATACCTGCACCGGGGAAAGTTGCGGGTCCGCCGGCAGCTCATCCCGTATCTCGACAAGGGCAGGATTTGACATGAGATGCCGGAGAGCAAGGAAATTGATCTGGTCGCAAGTGGAGGGCGAGGCGTCTGCCTTGCCCGCCGGGCTCGAGGAGCATATCGCCGGCTGCTCTTCCTGCGCGGCCTTGGCGCGTGATGTCCGCGAAACCTGGCGGCTGCTCGGAGAATATCGCGCGATCGAGCCGCAGGCAGGCTACAGGGAGAGATTCCGCGCCCGCCTGCGGTCGGCGGAACAGGAAGAGCGCATCCGCCCGGCAGCGCCGTGGCCGGCCTGGCGCTGGCTGGCACTGGCGGCAGGATCGGTCGCCATTGTCCTCGTGATTGCCGGGCGCATGGCCACCCCTCCCGGGCAACCGGTCGAATACGGGATCAGTCCCGCCGATCGCTGGGACGAAACTTTCCTGGACGAACTGGATCGCGCGCTGCGAAGCGTAAACTCCGACTACCTGCGAGAGTACGATTCCTGGCCCGCCGGGTATCTCGAAGGGAGCGAGGCGGAGCCGCGCGATCTGCCTGCAGGAAAGAAACAGCCGGCAAAAGGAGGACATCGCCATGAGGACGCCTGAGCGAATCTGGTTGTGGCTCCTGGTTCTGGCGGGTGCGGGCGGCCCGGTTTATGCCCAGGTCGGCCTTGCGGATCTTCCGCCGGGCAAGTGGTGGACCAACAGGCGGGTGATACAGCAGCTCGAGTTGACTCGGGAGCAGCAGCAGAGGATCGAATCCATCTGGATGGAAGACCGCAAGGAGCTGATCGACCTCAAGGCTGAGCTCGACAAGAGCCAGCTGGATCTGGCCGAAATGATCGGGCGCGAGGTCGTGGACGAAGCTGCCGCGCTGGCGGCTTTCGACCGGGTTCAGGGCGCGAGGATGACGCTGGAACGCAAGACTTTTCTGATGCGCATCCGGATCAAGAACGTTCTCACGGCGCAACAGCAACGCCGTCTCGAGGAGTTGTCCGAGGTGCTGCGCCGCAACCGCAATGTTCCGCCGGCCGCCGCGCGACCCGGCGCCGGGCGCAATCCGCCCCCTGCCGGTGCCCCGCCGCCTCCTGAGGCGTTCTGAGGATACGGCGGATCGGTAGCTTCTTCCTTCAAGTTCACGATCCCGCGCGGCGCTGGACGTACATGGCTTCCGGGTCTGCCGGCCCTCCGGGGCTCGGTTGACCGGTGCGCCCCTTTCCGGGGGTTCGCCTGCGGCTCACCCCCGGCTACCCGCTCAGGGCCCCTGCGGGGCCACGTCCGTCCCGGAGGGACGGAAGCTGGTAGCTCCAGGTGAGCGGCGGCGAACCTGGAGAAAAGGGAGCGGCATGCGACAAGCCCCGAAGGGCCGGCAGAAGGATAAATCAGAAACCCCGCTCTGTCGGCCCTCCGGGGCTCGGTTGACCGGTGCGCCCCTTTCCGGGGGTTCGCCTGCGGCTCACCCCCGGCTACCCGCTCAGGGCCCCTTGTATGATCACCAAGGGCATGAGTTTTAGTAATAGAAAGAAACCAGTAGCAGTAGTTTTCTCTTTGCTTCTTTCTCTTTGTGGATATCTGTGGAAATGTGGAAAATCGTGGGAGACAAGATTCCCCCAGA
>CAZHQK010000195.1:0-2634 GCA_964534795.1 uncultured Acidobacteriota bacterium | reverse complement strand
CCCTTGTAGCTTGTGCTCAGGGGGGCGACCCAGCGGCCGCGGTGCCCGGCCAGGTCGGATACCGAGAGCACCCCTCCCCTGGACGCGGCGGCAGCGGCGATCTTTTCGGCTATCTCCCCTTCATAGAACGCCGTGCGCCCTTTGTCGGCGATCAGGCGCAGCGAGCGGGCGAGATTCGGGTTCGAGAAGATTTCCCCATGGACCGGTGCGCGCCCGTCGATCAGGAAAGTCGCTGCCGCCCAAGCATCGCCCGCCAGCTTCTGGACATTTTCGGCCCACTGGTTGGCGATGATTTCCGAGACCGGGAACCCTTCCTCGGCATATTGGACGGCAGGCGCGAGGATTTCCCCGAGACTGCGGCTGCCGAAACGTTCGAGCAGCATGATCCAGCCGTCCAGGGCCCCCGGAACGGTTACGGCGTCGATGCCCGACTGCGGCATCTGCCCGTACCCCTTCCTGCGCAGATACTGCAGATCCATGGCCGCAGGGGAGCGGCCGCTGGCATTCAGCCCGGCGAGCTCCCCTGTGGCCCTCCAGTAAATGAGGGCGAAGACATCGCCGCCGATCCCGGTCATGTGCGGCTCGACGACGTTGAGAACGGCGGCGGCGGCCACGGCGGCATCGACCGCGTTTCCGCCCGCTTGCAGCATGCGCAGCCCTGCGGCCGTAGCCAGAGGCTGGCTCGTGCAGACCATGCCGTGGCGCGCAAGCACGGGGGAGCGGCTGCCCCCGGGATTGCGCGCGTGGCGATCATATCCCGCCATGCCGTTCATACCTCCGGGTCCCCTCGGCTCCGGCGATCGGTTCCCGGGCGGCCATTCGCCGCCCGCCGGGCGCCGTGGTGCAGGCGCGATGATAGATCGGCCGTGCGCGGCAGACAACCATGGAATTCAAGGCCGGAGCGCGCCGCGGCGGGCATAAGGCACTGCCACGGCTGCGGATTTTGTGGTACACATGTAGCCATGGGATCTGCGCACGACGGGGGTGCGGCGCCGAGGACGCCCAAGCCGGGCTGGCTCAAGGTCCGTATGCCGCAGGGGGAGCGGTTCCGCGAGCTGGAGCGCCTGGTGCGCGAGGAGCGCCTCAACACGGTTTGCCGCGATGCGCGCTGCCCCAACATCGGGGAGTGCTGGGGGGCCGGCACGGCCACCTTCATGATCCTGGGGGAGGTGTGCACGCGCTCGTGCCGCTTCTGCGCGGTCAAGAAGGGCCGCCCGCCGGTCTACGATCCCGACGAACCGCGCCGTGTCGCGCACGCCGTGCTCAAACTCGGCCTGCGGTTTGTCGTCGTGACCTCCGTGGACCGGGACGATCTGGACGATGGGGGCGCACACATATTCGCCGAGACCGTGCGCCGGATCCGCGCGCTGGGCGGTGACATCGGCATCGAGGTGCTCATCCCCGATTTTCGCGGTGATGAAAGCGCGCTGCGGGCGGTGGTCGATGCCGGGCCCGACATACTGGGCCACAACATCGAGACGGTCGCCCGCCTCTATCCCATGGCACGTTCCGGGGCCAGCTACGCGCGCTCGCTCCGCCTGCTGCGCAAGGCCAAGGGCACGGACGGCCGGCCGACCACCAAGTCGGGCATCATGCTGGGACTGGGGGAGACAAGGGACGAGATCCTCGAAGCCATGCACGATCTTGCCGAGGCCGGGGTGGATATTCTCACCCTGGGCCAATACCTGCAGCCGACGCGCGAACACCTTCCCGTCGCACGATACTATGCGCCCGAAGAATTCGCCGAGCTGCGGGAGTACGGACTTGCGCTGGGATTCCGCCACGTGGCGGCCGGGCCTCTGGTCCGCTCTTCCTATCACGCCGAGAAACAGGCGGCGGAATTGCGGCGCATCACCTGAATCCCAGGCAGCGCCGAATCGCAGCCGGCGCCCACCTGTGATATTATTAGCCCGAATCCATATCGCGGGAATCGCCCATGCCGCGCAAGCTGATATTGTGCCTGATGCTCATGCCGGCCATCGCGCTGCCGGCGTTCGGCGCGATCGCCCGCATCGACATCGACGGTCCGATCGACCCGATCACGGCGGAATTCGTCGTCAAGAGCATCGGGCGCGCCGAGGCGGACAATGCCGCTTTCCTGCTGATCCGCCTCAATACTCCCGGCGGATTGGGCTCCTCGATGGAGGCCATCATCGAGAAGATGCTCAACAGCAAGGTTCCGATCGTGGTTTTCGTCGCCCCCAGCGGCGCCAAGGCGGCATCGGCGGGATTTTTCATACTGCTGGCCGCCGACGTGGCCGCCATGGCGCCGGGCACGAATACGGGCGCCGCCCATCCCCTGATGGCCATCGCCGGTTTCCCGGTGGAAGGCGGCGAAGCGGGAAAGACGCTGACCGAGAAGATCACCAGCAACGCCACGGCCTTCATCCGCAGCATCGCGGGCAAGCGCCACCGCAACGTGGTGGAGGCCGAAAAGGGGGTGAGTGAGAGCAAGTCATTCACCGAGACCGAAGCCCTGGCCCATCACCTGATCGATTTCGTCGCCCGCGACCAGGAGGAACTCTTCCAGAAGTTGCAGGACTACAGCGTCACGATGTTTTCGGGCCGGGAGGTGAAACTGGCCCCGGCGGGCCTGCCGGTGACGCCATACGAGATGACTTCCCGGGAGAAGTT
>CAZHQK010000194.1:0-1590 GCA_964534795.1 uncultured Acidobacteriota bacterium | reverse complement strand
CTGCCGAACGCCGCCGAAAGCCCGGCCGCGAGCGGCGACACGGGCGGAGAGCCGTCTCAGCTCCCGGGCGCGGGCGAGCGCGCCCTGTGGCTGAGCCTTGCCGCCTGCGGCTCGATCGCGCTTCTCGCCACGACCAACCAGTTGTGCCTCGACGTGGCGGTGGTCCCCTTGCTCTGGGTACTGCCGCTCGGGATATACCTCCTCTCCTTCGTCATCTGTTTCGATCGCGAGCGCTGGTACTCGCGGCTGTGGGCCGGCCCGGCGCTGGCGGCGGCGTTCGTACAGACATGCGTCGTTCTCTCCGGCGGGGTCTTCGTCGATCTAAAGACGCAGATCGCTTCGTATTCTTTCACGCTCTTTGTCGCCTGCATGGTGTGCCACGGCGAGCTGGCGCGGCTCAAGCCTCCGCCGCGCCACCTGACCGCTTACTATCTCACGATCGCCGGGGGAGGGGCGCTCGGCGGTTTCTGCGTCTCGGTGCTCGCCCCCCGCCTGTTCCGCGGCTTCTGGGAATACCACGCCGGCCTGGTCCTGATCGCCCTGCTCTTCCTCGCGATCCTCGCGCGCGACCGCCGCTCGCCGCTTTACGCCGGGCGGCCTCCGTGGGCCTGGGCGGCTCTGGGAATGGCCTTCCTGGCGCTGGTCGCGGCCCTGGGCAGGCAGATCGCCGGAACCCTCGAGGACAACATCGCCATGAAGCGCAACTTCTTCGGGGTGCTGCGCGTCCTGGAGGAAAACCGGGAAGATCCGCAGCGGCGCCGCCTCATCCTCATGCACGGCAGGATCGAGCACGGCTTTCAGTTCGCGGACGAGGAGAAACGTTACTGGCCGACTTCCTATTTCGGACCGGACAGCGGCGCCGGGCTCGCCATCCTGTGCCACCCGCATCGCGGCGGCGAAAACGGCGCCGGCTCGCACCTGCGCATCGGCGTCGTCGGGCTGGGCGTGGGCACGATCGCCGCCTACGGCGAGGAGGGGGATTACATCCGCTTCTACGAAATCAATCCGGCGGTCCTGGAATTCTCGGACCGATACTTCACCTATCGCAGGGACTGCCCGGCCAGGGTCGACGTGGTGCTGGGCGACGCGCGGGTTTCCATGGAGCGCGAGCGGCAATCGGCCGAAAGCGCGCGCTTCGATGTTCTCATCATCGATGCATTCAGCGGCGACGCCATCCCGGTGCACCTGCTGACGCGCGAGTGCTTCGCGACCTACTTCTATCACCTCGCGCCGGGCGGCGTGCTCGCCGTGCATATCAGCAACCGCTACTTCGACCTCGGACCGGTGGTGCGCGCTGTCGCCGAGGCCGGCAACCCGCAGGGCCTGGAAGCGCTCCTGATCGCGAGCGAGGGGAACGAGATGCAGGGGACCGATGCGACGCGCTGGGTCCTGCTCACGGCCAACCGGGATTTCCTGCGCGCACACGAACTCCGCCTCCACGTGCTGCCCTGGCCCACGGACACAGCGCAGGCGGAGCTATGGACGGACGACTACAGCAACCTCTTCCGCCTGATGAAACGCTGAGCGGCACAAGCCGAAGCTGCAACGGGGATGCATGACATCGGCGGCGGTAGCGCTGCGCGGGTCGTC
>CAZHQK010000193.1:0-7470 GCA_964534795.1 uncultured Acidobacteriota bacterium | reverse complement strand
GGTCGAATACGGCACCACGACTTCCTACGGCAGCTCGACCACGCTCAACTCGAGCATGGTGACGTCGCATTCGCAGAACCTCACCGGCCTGAGCGCAAGCACGCTCTACCATTACCGCGTCCGCTCGCGCGATGCTGCCGGCAACCTCGCCGTTTCCGGCGATTACACCTTCACGACCGCGGCTGCACCCGATACTACTCCTCCGGTGATCTCGAACGTCTCGGCCTCGAACATCACCTCGGCGGGAGCCACCATCTCCTGGACCACGAACGAGCCCTCCGACACCCAGGTCGAATACGGCACCACGACCAGCTACGGCAGCTCGACCACGCTCAACTCGAGCATGGTCACGTCGCACTCGCAGAACCTCACCGGCCTGAGCGCAAGCACGCTCTACCATTACCGCGTCCGCTCGCGCGACGCCGCCGGCAACCTCGCCGTGTCCGCCGACTACACCTTCACGACCTCCTCGAGTTCCGACACGACGCCTCCGATTATCTCGGGCGTCACCGTGACCAACATAACTCATTCTTCGGCAGTCATTTCATGGTCGACGAACGAACCGGCCAACTCCCAGGTGCAATACGGCACCTCTACGGCCTACGGAAGCATCACGACCGTGGAGCCCGACCTCGTCACGTCACATTCGCGTGAGCTGACGGGCCTGGCAGCAAAAACGCTCTATCACTTCCGCGTCATTTCGGCCGATGCAACCGGAAACCAGGCGGTTTCGCAGGACCTGACTTTCACCACGGCTGAACGCGGAGGTCCCGACGATGTGCAGAAAACCTTCTTCGTGCCGCGCCGCCGCGGTAAGAAACTCGCCCAGGCCAACGGCTCAGGAGAAGAGCACACAGGCGTGGCCCTCGTCAACCTGGACAGCAGTCCCGCGACACTTACCTTCACGGCCTGCGATTCCTCGGGAGCCGCGCTGAGCGACCCCGGCCTGACCAATCCTGTAACGAAATCCCTCGAGCCCGGGCATCAGTTGCCGGTGGTGGATACGGAGATATTCGGTCCCGGCCTGTCGCTGCACGAGGACGGCTGGATCAAAGTGCAGAGTAATGTCGAAAAGATCGCCGGCTTCTTCACGACCTTCGACAGCGAACTCAACGTGCTCGACGGGACCGTCCTGGCCTCCTTGCCGGCCGTCACCTCAATATTGTCCGAGATCGAGGCCGAAGGCTTCACCTGGATCAGCATCGAGAATCCCAACTCGACGCCCGCCAACGTGACGATCGAGCTGATCGGCAACGGCGGCAATGTTCTGGCACGGGAAAGCAAAACCATAAACGCGAACGGTTCTCTCGCGGCGGAACTCTTCGAAGACATTTTCGAGGGGACGGTTCCTCCGGCCGCGAGTTACCTCCGCATCACGTCGGACAAGCCCGTCGTCCCGCTCGAATTGACCGGCAAGGAGGGCGTCTACGCGAGCGCGCTGAACGGGCAGGACGCGAGCGCAGGGACATCCAAGCTCTATTGCCCCCAGTATGCGGTGGGCGGCAGCTGGCGCACAGCCTTGTCCGTCGTGAACCTCGACGCCCGGGCCGGGCTCGTGACCTTCACGTTCGTCCCCCAGGATCCGTCCCGGCCGGTCGACACGAAATCGTTGCCGATCAACGGACACGGCAAGCTCTATATCGATGACCCGGCCTTCTTCGAGTCCCTCGCGGGCAAGCCGGCCGATGAGATCGCACAGGGATACGTGGTCGTCGAGGGCGACGGCATTCGGCTCGCCGGCAGCGTCGTCTTCGGCGACGCCGAACGCCGGGCGTTTTCGACCGCCCTTCCCTTGCTCCCGAAGCTGGACAATTCCCTGCTTTTCGGGCATGTCGCCGCCAACGACACCTACTTCACGGGGCTCGCGATCGTCAATCCGCACGACAGGGAAATCTTCGCGATCATCGATCTCGTCAGCGCCGACGGAAAGATCGTCTACTCGGCGACCCAGGTGATCCCGCCACGCGGTCGCAGCTCGCGCCTCCTGGCTCAATACTTCCCGATCCTGTTGGAGCAGCATCGAACGTCGGGTTACATCCGCGTCACGGCAGACCTGCCCGTAGCCGGTTTTGCCGTCTTCGGCACCAACAGCCTGTCGGTCCTGTCGGCAATACCACCGCAGACGATCCCCTGACGGCAGAACCTTCCGAACCCACAAGATAGGGCCGCCGGAGCAGAATTCCGGCGGCCTTTTTTTCGGCAGGATTTTCCCGGTCAAATCTCTTGCACATTGAATGAATGATGCCTATATTCGGGCCGAGCAGTTATTGCGTCGGCCGCGGCGCGATCGGGAAGGACGCCGTCGAATCTGCTCCAGCCAAAAGCGCGGCCGATGAATGCTGCGCGAGGACAGCCGAATGACCTGGCGTCTGCGGGTTTTCGCTGCGATTCTGGTGTCGGCTCTTGCCTTCGCACCTAACTTGGCGGGCGCCGAAATCACGCTCGCATGGGACCGCAACCCGGAAAGCGACATTCGGGGGTATCGCATCTACTATGGACCCGTGTCGCGCAGCGTCTCCGGCTACGCCAGGGTGGTCGAGGCGGGCAACGTCATCGAGTTTACCCTGAGAGATCTGCCGCCGGGACCTTACTTCTTCGCTGTGACGGCCGTGAACATGGCCGGTCTCGAGAGCGGCTATTCGAACGAGGTCTCGACTTGCGACGTCAACCGCGACGGCCTGGTCAATCGCCTCGACCTGGAAATCCTCGAGCAAGTCAGCCTGGGCACGGCGGCCTGCCCGAGCAATTGCGACGTCAACCTCGACGGCACGGTCGATGCAAGCGATATCCGTACCTTGCAGACCGTGCTGGGCACCAGCACGACGACCCCTTCCGATTCCACCCCGCCCATAATATCGGGCGTCAGCGCTTCCAACGTCACCGCCACCTCGGCGACGATCTCCTGGACAACGAACGAGGCTGCCGATTCGCTCGTGGAGTATGGAACGACGACTTCCTACGGCAGCAGCGCCGGCAATGGAAGCATGGTTCTCGCCCACGCTCAGATATTGAGCGGGCTGACGCCCGAGACCCTGTACCATTACCGCGTCCGCTCGAAAGATGCCGCCGGCAATGTGGCGATAAGCTCGGGCTTCACCTTCACGACTTCGGCGGCAGGGCCGTCGGCCATGCGGCTCACGCTTCGTTGCCCGCGCCCGGCGTTGCAGCCGGCGGGCGGTGCGGCCTCACCGGGCGCCGTGCACACCGGCTTCGCCCTCGCCGGCCTTGCGGACACTTCGGCCTATGTGATCTTCACCGCCTTCGACGGCTCCGGCAAGAGGCTCGATGGGCCGGGAATCACGAATCCCGGTTATCGAACTCTCACTCCCCGGGCGCAGGTCGCGGTCCTCGATCACGAGCTTTTCTGCTCGGGGTCGTGCGATTTAGGCCGCGTGGCTTACGTGACAATCGAGAGCACGACAGAGCGCCTCGCCGGCTTTTACATGGTATACGACAGCAACCTCGCGGTGCTCGACGGAGCCGATATCTCCAGGACTGAGCTCGACACTTTCGTGCTGCCGGAGGTTTCCGAAGCAGGATTCTGCAGGATCGATATCGTAAATCCGACCCGCGAGCAGGCTCAGATTACTTTCGAGCTCCGCAACAGCGAAGGAATCTTCAAGCGCGCCGCCATGCGCTTGCTGGGTGCCGACGCCGCATTGTCGCTGGATCCCGCTGTCGATCTTTTCGCCGGCATGACCGTCGAACCGGGGGATTACCTGCGCATCACATCGACCAGGGGAGTGCTTGCGTCGCAAACGTTCGGCCGCCTCGGAACGTACGTGAGCGTCTTGCACGGCCAAGATGTCGCCTCGGCGGCTATGACGCTTTACTCTCCCCAATATGTCGTGGGAGACGAGTATCGTTCTTCTCTGTCCGTGGTCAACCTCGAGAACGTTCCTGATACCGTGTCCTTCCGGCTCTTTTCCGAAAGCGGAGAGCAAGTCGGCCCCACACGCGAGCTCGAGATCGCGCCGCTCGGGAAGCTGTATATCACGGAGCAGGATTTCTTCGGTTCGTATCCCGGAGGAATCCAGGGCTATGTCGAAATTGCAAGTCGCCGTGTGAAGCTGGCGGGAAGCGTAGTATTCGGCGACACAGGCCGATCGAGGTTCTCGACCGCGCTGCCGCTCGTCGGCGAGCTCCGGACATCGCAGATCTTCAGCCACGTGGCTTCCGGTCCGCTATGGTTCATGGGGATTGCGATCGTGAACCCCGGCGATGCGGCGGCGACCGTGACCATCGATCTTTACAAGAAGGACGGAACGTGCGCAGGCACGAAGAGCGTCGAGCTGCCGCCCCGCGGGCGTCAATCGAAGCTGCTGACGGATTATTTCCCCGAACTCAATGAATCGGGGCAGGAAGGCGGGTATGTAAGGCTGTTTTCGAACCAAGGTGTAGCGGCTTTTGCCTTGTTCGGCACCCGGGATTTGAACGTGCTTTCCGCCATCCCGGCACAGCCGGTTCCTTGAGTTCTGCCGCCCCTCCGGGGCTTGGTCAATCTACGGTCGCCTTTCCGGGGGTTCGCCTGCGGCTCACCCCCGGCTACCAGCTCAGGGCCCCTCCGGGGCCGTATCAGTCCCGGAGGGACGGAAGCTGGTAGCTCCGGGTGAGCCGAAGGCGAACCCGGAGAAAGCCCAACCCGCGTCGATGATTCACGCCCCGTATATCATCTTCGGGCCCCTGCCGGGGCCGTATCAGTCCCGGAGGGACGGAAGCTGGTAGCTCCGGGTGAGCCGAAGGCGAACCCGGAGAAAGCCGAACCCGCGTCGATGATTCACGCCCCGTATATCATCTTCGGCCCCCTGCCGGGGCCACATCCATCCCGGAGGGACGGAAGCTGGTAGCTCCGGGTGAGCCGAAGGCGAACCCGGAGAAAGCCGAACCCGCCATCGCCGAGCCCCGGAGGGCCGGCAGACCCAAGCCTTTTGTGACCCCCGGCACAACCCTCCAGACCGCCCCCTCCGAAGACGTAAAAGACAAATCACATCGAAAGCTCGTGCCATGGAGCCGCTCTGTATGAAAACTCTTCGCTCGGCCCCGAAATCAGCCGTGATCGCCGCCGCCGCAGCGCTGCTTTTCAGCGCGGCGCAATCGTTCGCACAATCCGTTTCGGTGGGAAGCGCCGTCGCCCAGGCCGGCGGCCAGGCCGACATCCCGGTCACCTTTTCCGCAAGTGCAACTCCGGTATCCACGATACAGTTCGACCTGACGTTCCCGGTTTCCCTCACGTACGCCTCCACTACGACGGGCGCCGCCGCTCTGGCGGCCGGCAAAACCGCTTCGGGCAATGCCGTCGCCGGCGGCGCGCGCGTGCTGGTATTCGGGCTCAACCAGACGGCCATCGGCTCCGGCGCCCTCGCCACCATCCGGCTTAACGTGGCCGCCGGCACACCGGCAGGCTCCATCGCCGTCGGCATCGCCAACATCGCGGCCTCCGACCCGTCAGGGTACGCGGTCCCCGTCTCCGGCATTTCGGGCAGCGTCACGGTGACCGCGCCGCCCGGCGACACGACCCCGCCCGTCATCAGCAGCGTCGCGAGCTCCGGCATCACCAACACGACCGCCACGATCACCTGGACGACGAACGAACCCGCCGACTCCCAGGTCGAATACGGCACGACGACCAGTTACGGGAGCAGCACGACCCTCGACACGGCCAAGGTGACGTCGCACAGCGTGATCCTTACCGGATTGACGGCCAACACGCTCTATCACTATCGCGTGAAATCGCGCGACACCGCCGGCAACCTCGCCGTCTCGGGCGACTACACCTTCAGGACCGGCTCCGGCACCGATACCACGCCGCCGGTGATATCCAACGTGCGCGTGATCGCGAGCACGCCCAGGTCGCTGACCATCGCCTGGGACACGAACGAACCGGCCGACTCCCAGATCGAATACGGAATGACCACGGGCTACGGCAGCCTGTCGGCGCGCGACACGACGCTCGTAACCAGCCACACTTACCTGCTCGACCCGCTGTCGGCCAATACGCTTTATCATTACCGGGTCCTTTCGCGGGACGCTTCGGGCAATCTCGCGACTTCGAAAGACTATGCCTTCATCACGCCCGATTCCCCGGACAGGACGCCTCCGGTGATCAGCGACATCGTGGTCACCGCCGTCACCTCGTCCATGGTGCGGATCTCCTGGAATACCGACGAGCGGGCGGATTCCGAGATCCAATACGGCACCACACCGGCATTCGGCAGCGCCACGCCTTTCAAGCGTGACATGACTACTTCCCACTCCGAGACGATCCTCGATCTCATCCCGATGACGCTCTATCATTTCCGGGTCAAATCACGCGACGCCTCGGGCAACCTGGCGACCGCCGATCGCACGTTCACGACACCCGAAGGGGGCGGGCCGACCGACACGCAAAGGACGTTCTATTGCCCGCGCCCGATCGAGGCCCTCTCCGACCGATACATCGGAATCGCGCTCGTCAATCTCGACAGCAAGCCGGCGACGATCACATTCACGGCCTGCGATCGCACCGGCGCCAGGATCAAGGGGGACGGCATTACGAACCCGGCTGCGCGGTCGCTCGACGCCGGGCGGCAGATGCCGATCGTGGATGCCGAGCTTTTCGGCGCCGGCCTCGCCGCGGGCGGCGGCCCGGGATGGATCAAGATCGAAAGCAACGTCCGCAACGTCGTCGGTTTCTTCATGACGTTCGACGGCGGCCTCAATCTGCTCGACGGCGCCACGCTCGACGCCGAACCGGCGACATCGTTCGTCTTCCCCGAGATCGAAGCCGAAGGATTCACGCGCATCGCCGTCGACAACCCGGATACCATGACGGCCAATCTCACCATCGAGCTCGTCTCCGGCGGCGGCGTTCCGATCGCGTCGGAGAACAGGGCCGTTCAGGGATATGCCTCGTATTCGGCTCAGCTCTTCCAGGACATTTTCGCGGGGGTCTCGGCGCCGGCGGGCGCTTACGTGCGCGTCACGTCGGACAGGCCGGTGCTATCGTTCCAGTTGACCGGCAAGGACGGGATCTATGTCAACGCGCTCAAGGGGCAGGATGCGGCCGCGGGCGCAACGAAACTCTACTGCCCGCAGTATGCCGCCGGCGGGCCGTGGCGGACGTCGCTTTCCATCGTGAACCTCGACCCCGCGCCGGGAACGGTCACGTTCCGGTTCGTTCCCGAGGATCCGGCCCTGCCCGGCGCCGCCGAGACGGTCACGATCGCGCCTTACGGCAAGATCCTGGTCGACGATCCGGGGTTCTTCCGCTCGCTGCCTCCCCTCGAGCCGGACAAAGTCCGGCAGGGGTATGTGGTGATCACGGGCGAGGGCGTCCGCCTGACCGGCAGTGTCGTGTTCGGCGATGTCGGGCGGTCGGCGTTTTCGTCGGCTTTGCCGCTCGTGGCGAGTCTTCAGAATTCGCTGGTTTTCGGCCACCTGGCGTCGAACGATACCTATTTCACCGGCCTGGCGATGGTGAACCCGAATCAG
>CAZHQK010000192.1:0-16397 GCA_964534795.1 uncultured Acidobacteriota bacterium | reverse complement strand
CTGCAGCGGAACTCGTATGTCGGCATGCGAAACCTCCACAAGATTCTCAGCCTTGTTTCCTGCCAATACCGGGTAAACCGGAACCGGGCAACCTTGTGCCATGCCGCCCCTGCGGCGGCATGTCGATGCCGGCAGCGACGTCTCCGCGCCCCCGGGAACCACGCACACCCTCGGCGCGGGACGTTAATATTATAGTATCCGGGGACGAGTTTTGTCTGCCGGGATGCCGACGGGCATCGACCCCCGCAACGGCTCCCGTACCATCCCGGGCCGGGGTTGCCCCGGCCCGTCTCGGGCACGATCCCTACCCCCTGAAGACGTTCCGCAGGATGAAGAGGACGTTGGCCGGGCGCTCGGCCAGGCGCCTCATGAAATACGGGTACCAGTGCGTGCCGTAGGGGATGTAGATGCGCACGCGCGCGCCGTCGCCGGCCAGACGCTGCTGCAGATCGCGCCGGATCCCGAAGAGCATCTGATACTCGAAGCGATCGGGCGCAATCTTTCGCGCCCGTGCGTAGTCGCGCGCGGCGTTGATCAGTGCTTCGTCGTGCGTGGCGATGGCGTGGTAGATGCCGCTGTCCAGCAGGATCTTCATGAGTTTGACGTAATTGGCGTCCGTATCCTTTTTGCGCTTGAAGGCGACGCTTTCCGGCTCCAGATAGGCACCTTTGCATAGCCGTATGCGGCAGCCGTGCTCGAGCAGCATGCGCACATCGTTCTCGCTCCGGTAAAGGTAGGCCTGGATCACGGTGCCGACGTTGTCGCATTCCTTGAGGGCGCGCACGACCAGGTCCAAGGTTGCCTGGGTATAGCGGCTGTCCTCCATATCGACGCGGACGAAGTTCCCGAGCCCGTGCGCGTGGCGCACGATGCGCATCAGGTTGCCGTAGCAGTAGTCCTTGCCGAGATCCAGGCCGAGCTGGGTGAGCTTCACCGAAACGTTGCAGTCGATCTTTTCCTCCCTGATCCGGTCGAGCATGGTGATCACTTCGCCTGTGGCGCGCTCGGCATCCTCCCGCGATCGGGTGTTCTCGCCCAGCAGGTCCAGGGAGGCGCGCATTCCCTGCCGGTTGCAGTCCCGCACGGCGGCGACGGCGTCATCGAGCGTCTCGCCCGCGACAAAACGCCGCGATGCGCGGCGGAAGATCCCGAACCGCAGCACGAAGTTTTTCAAGCCTTCTCGGCGGGACAAGAAAAGCAGAAAGGCGCGCACAGAAGTGCCTCCGTCGTGGATGTCAGACCCCATGCGCGGCAAGGCCGCGCCCGGCCGCGGATTCTATCAGATGAAGCCGGCGAAGTGTCCAAAAAGCTCGCGGCGATTGACGGGGATGGGGATCCGGCCTATCATCAGTGCAAAGCCATGATCGTTCCGATATTCCCTCTGCCCGACACCGTTTTCTTCCCCAAGACCCGCCTCCCCCTGCGTGTTTTCGAGGAGCGCTACCGCGAGCTGACGCGCGCGGCGCTCGCCGGAAACCGGAGGATCGTCATCGTGCTGCTGCAGGAGGGATGGGAATCCGATCCGTCGGGCAATCCCCCGGTGCACCGCATCGCCTGCCTGGGCGAAATCGCCGCGTGCAAGGAACTGAAGGACGGCCGGTACCAGCTCGTGCTGGCCGGGCGCCACCGGGTGCGGCTCGTGCGCGAGCTCGAGCATTCCCCCTACCGGCTCGCCGAGGTGGAGCGCATCGACGAGACCGGCGGGGACGACACGTCGGCCGGGATCATCCGGCGGCGCAACCGCCTCATGGGGCTCTTCATGCGCTACACGGAGCTGGCGGCGCGCGGGGAATCGCGCGCGCTCGAGCTCGTTCCGCGGCGCAGCTTCGAGGCCCTGGTGAACCTGGTGGCGGCCACGCTCAATCTGCCCGCGGAAGACAAGCAGCAGCTGCTGGAGATCGACGACATCGCCGTGCGCTGCGACGCCGTCCTTCCGGTCTTGCAGCGGCACGTCGAGACCCTGGTGCTGATCCGCGACTGGGAGCACCTCAAGCCGGACGAGCCCACGAGGAACTGAACGCGCATGAAGGGGAAATACCCCGCATATCCCGCGGAGCCGATATCCGACATCCGGGACATGTTTCTCAAGAGCAGCGAGCGCTTCGCCGGCCGCGTCGCACTGCAGTACAAGCGCGGCGGCCGGTGGATCCCGATCAAATACGCCGAGCTGCGTGCCGCCGTCGAAGAAACCGCCTGCGGCCTGGCCGCCCTGGGCCTGGAGCCGGTGCAAGGCAAGCTGGCCATAGTGGGGGAGAATCGCCCCGAGTGGGCCGCCGGCTACCTCGCGGCTGCATGCACCGGAATCGTATGCGTGCCCATCGACAAGGATCTCAGGGAGACGGAGGTCTACCACATCCTTTACCTTTCCGGCGCCGAGGCCCTGCTCGCCGACGCGCGCCACATTCCGATGGCGCAGGAGATCCGGAGAAAACTCCCGGGATTGCGCGTCCTCATCGACATGGATGCCGAGGGCCCGAAAGACAACGTGCACGGCTTCGGCCAGCTGAGGGAAATGGGGCGCCGTCGCCTGCAATCCGGAAACAACGATTCCGAGCGGCGCACCGTCTCTCCCGAAAATCTTCTCTCGATCCTCTTCACTTCCGGGACCATGGGCAACTCGAAAGGCGCGATGCTCACGCACGGCAACGTCGCCGGCAACATAACGGCCGCCGTCCGGTGGGTCGACTTGCGGTCGGATGACAGGTTCCTCTCGATCCTGCCGATGCACCACAGCTACGAGTGCACCGACGGCTTCCTGCTGCCGCTCTACCTCGGGGCGCAGGTTTCCTACGCCGAAAGCCTGAGGCGCATCGTGGAAAACATAGCCGAGACCAGGGCTACGGCCGTGCTGGGCGTCCCCCTGATCTGGCATGCCCTGTACAAGAAAATCGCGGCCGCCGTGGCGGAAAAGGGCCGGTGGAAGGCGGAGGCCGCCAAGAAGGTCGCGGGCCTCTCGGAGGCGCTGCTCGGGATCAACATCCGCCGCAGGCTTTTTTCCAAGGTGCACGAGAAGTTCGGCGGATCCCTGCGCATTCTCATTTCCGGAGGCGCCGCCGTCGATCCGGAGATCGCGCGCGGGTATCGCGAACTCGGGCTGGAATTCCTGCAGGGCTACGGCCTGACGGAATCCTCTCCGATCATCAGCGTCAATCGCAACCGGGCGTTCAAGGACGCTTCCGCCGGCCTGCCGCTGGAGGGGGTCGAGGTGCGGATCGCGGAGGACGGAGAGATCCTGGCGCGCGGGCCGAACATCATGCAAGGATACTACCGCAACCCGGAAGCGACCGCCGCGGCGCTGCGCGACGGCTGGCTGCATACCGGGGATCTCGGATATCTGGACGAAGACGGCTTCCTGTACGTCAAGGGGCGCAAAAAGGCCGTGATCGTGACGCCGGCCGGCAAAAAGATCTACCCGGAAGAGGTGGAGGCGGAAATCCTGAAGTCGCCGTATATTCTGGAGTGCCTCGTCTGGGGGGATACGGACACCAAGCCGGGGGAGGAAGTGGAAATCCATGCCGTGGTGGTTCCCAACACCGAATACTTCATCGAACAGGGCCTGGAGGCGCAGGGCGCGGTGAGCGGCAGCCGGGTGGAAGAAATCATGCGGCGCGAGGTGGACCGCCAGTGCCGCAATCTCGCCCCGTTCAAGCGAGTGACGCGCCTGGCGGTGCGCCACGAGGAGTTCGAGAAGACCACGACCAGGAAGATCAAGCGCTACCTGTACACGGGCAAGGCGACCGCCGTGGACCCGGCGGAGACCTGAGAGGAGCGGGCGAAGCGATGGAACAGCGGGTCGCATTGATCGCCGGGGGCACACGCGGCATCGGGCGCGCGGCTGCGCTCGAGCTGGCGCGGCGCGGCTGGGCGGTGGCCGTCGGGTACCGCAGCAGCGCGGGCGAGGCGGCGAGCCTCGAGCGCGAGATCGCGGCGCAAGGCGGCAGAGCACTCGCCGTGTGTGCCGACGTCTCGCGCCCCGAGGCCGCCGCCGCCCTGGTGCGGCGCGCCGAGGAACAGTTCGGCCGGATCGACGCGCTCATCAATTGCATCGGTTCCTTCCGGCGCGTGCCCCTTCTGGAGGAAACAGCCGAAGGTTGGCTGTCGATGTTCGATGACAACCTCCATCCCGTCTTCTATCTATGCCGCGCAGCGGCACACGGCATGAAAGATCGCGGCTGGGGCCGGATCGTCAACTTCAGCATGGCCAACGCCGACCTGAACCTGGGGCAGCCACACGTCACCGCCCATTACATCGCCAAGGTCGGCGTGCTGATCCTGACGCGCAGCCTGGCGAAGATCCTGGCGCCTTACGGCATCACGGTCAACTCGATCGCGCCGGGATTTCTGGACACCGGCGGCGAGGTCCTGGAGGAGCTGGCCGGGGCGACCCGCAAGATCCCGGCGGGGTACGTCGGCACCCCGCAGGATGCGGTCGCCGTGATCGGCTTTCTTCTTTCCGACGAGGCGCGCTACGTCAGCGGCGCCAACATCCATGTGAGCGGTGCCTGGGGAATCTGACGCCGGGCGGCCGCCGTTTGCAGAGAACGGTACCGCGTGCGGCGGTCGACCGGCCCGTCACCGGCAGCGGGCGCGATCGTTCCCGGGCGCCGTTTCGCCGGCACAGCGGGGAGGCATGAATGTCGAAAACGATGATTTTGGCGGTTGCGGCAATGTTTGTCATGGCTGGGTTTTCAGCGGCGCAGGAGCGGCCGGCAAGACCGGGCGTGCAGGCCAACATCGTATTCTTGTACTACCGCGATCTCGCGGCCGCGCAGCGTTTCTATGAGAACGTGCTGGGACTGGTGCTTGCGGTCGATCAGGGTTTCGCCAAGATCTACCAGGTTTCGCCGACTTCCTTCGTCGGCCTGGTGGACGAAAGCCAGGGGCTGCACCGCGCTTCGGAAAGCAAGGCCGTCACCCTCTCCTTCGTGACCGAGCAGATCGACGAGTGGTACGCGTATCTGAAGGAAAAGGGCGTCGCGATGCATCGTCCGCTCGGCGACGCCACCCGGCACCCCACCCGGGGTTTCGTCGCCCTGGATCCCGAGGGTTATTTCCTCGAGTTCGAGCGCTTCCTCGATCACCCGCAGAACAGGAAGCTTCTCGATGCTCTGCGCGCCAAATGAGAGGCCGCACAAGCGGCTGCAGGTCTCCTTCCTGCGGGTGAGCGCCGCTACGGCTGCGCCGGCGCCGCGCCGCCGCGGACCTACCGGCCCCGCCAGGGGCCCTGAGCCGGTAGCCGGGGGTGAGCCGCAGGCGAACCCCCGGAAAGGTGCGTATCGATCAGGCGAGCCCCGGAGGGCCGGCAGACCGAGAGGTTCCTGACGTATCTTTCTGCCGACCCTTCGGGGCTTGTCGCCTGCCGCTCCCTTTTCTCCAGGTTCGCTTCCGCTCACCTGGAGCTGCCAGCTTCCGTCCCTCCGGGACGGATAGGTCTCGCGCGCCGCGCGGGATCGGTGGCTTGAAACAACAAGCTCACGGTCCGGCACGGCGTGCCGGGCTCACAGGCGATTGCTGCGATCCGGGCACTGGCAGAAATCGAAGCCGTCGTCGCCGGGGCTTCGATTCGCGAAGGAGGGGGAATCTCTCCCCGTGCTCGCCGGCTTCCGGATCGCAGAAGACAGTTGCAAGAGGGCCGGGGCATCGAATAATTTTGCGCTCTCGCTCCGACCGCTTGTTTGTTCAGGAGGCGTGACTATGAAGTTGAGCCGACGGGCGCTCTTGGGTTCGGGCTTGTCGCTGGCCGCGGGGCGAAAGGCGGCGGGACGATCCCGCGAGCAGGAGCGCCAATCATTCACCTCCCCGGACCATGTGGGCGTCCTGGTCGATACCACACTGTGCATCGGTTGCCGCAAGTGCGAGGAATCCTGCAACCGGCGGAATCGCCTGCCGCGCACAGCCGAGCCTTTCTCGGACAGGAATGTCTTCAACTATTTCCGGAGGCCGTCGGCAAACGCCTTCACGGTCGTCAACCGTTTCGAAGGCAGCCTTTCAGCCGACCAGGAAGGGGTGACGCATACCTACGTCAAGGTTCAGTGCATGCACTGCCTGTACCCGTCCTGCGTATCCGCCTGCATCGTGGGTGCATTGACGACGGCCGGTGACGGCGCCGTGGTATACAATCCCTCCATCTGCATCGGCTGCCGCTACTGCCAGATTTCCTGTCCCTTCGAAATTCCGGCCTATGAGTTCCATGTGGCTCTGGCACCCCGGGTGCGCAAGTGCGAGTTCTGCTCCGACCCGGCCCGGGGGAAAGGGGCGGACCCCGCGTGCGCCGCCGCATGTCCTACCGAAGCGCTCGTGTTCGGGCGCCGGGCCGACCTGGTCGCCATGGCGAAGGAGCGCATAAAGCGCCGGCCGGAGCGCTATGTCGATCGCATCTACGGCGAGACCGAGGTAGGAGGAACCTCCTGGCTCTACCTTATCGGGCGGCCCGTGGAGGAAATCGGATTGCTCGAGCTTCCGGATATCCCGCCGCCGCAGCGAACGGAAGCCATCCAGCACGGCATCTTCAACTACGGCATTATTCCCATCGCATTTTACGGTCTCCTGTCGGGACTCTTGTGGTACCAAAAGCGCAGGTATCCCGAAGAGCCGCCCGATGCCGACGGCTCCAAGGATGATCCTTCCGTCGACGGAGGTGCGCCGTGACTGCTGCCGCGCGCAACGGTCGCCCGCAGCGGGTGGCCCGGCCCTTGTTCACTCCCGGCATCCTGACGCTCGTGATCTTCATGGGCATCGGCTTCTCGTTCGGCATTACGCGTTTCCTGCTGGGTCTGGGCTCGGTAACGAACCTCAACGATCGCAATCCCTGGGGGATATGGATAGCCTTCGATGTCGCCTGCGGCGTCGCGCTCGCCGCAGGCGGATTCACCACGGCCGCGCTCGTCGAGATCTTCGGGCGCAGGAGATACAAGCCCCTGCTCCGCCCCACGCTCCTGACGGCCTTCCTCGGCTATCTCTGGGTTGCCGTCGCCCTGATCTTCGACCTGGGGCGCTACTGGAACATCTGGCGCCCGATCTTCAACTGGCAGGGGAACTCGGTGCTCTTCGAGGTAGGCATGTGCGTGGTGTTCTACCTCCTGGTGCTGGCTGTCGAAATCAGCCCGTCGATCCTGGAAGGCTTGAAATCCAGGATCGATCGGGGCGAGCGCGGAGCCGCCCTCCTGCGGCGGGTGGAACGGCCGATTCTGGCGGTTCACGCGTGGGCGAGGACCGTCATGCCGCTCTTCGTCGCGGCGGGGGTGGTTCTCTCTTTCATGCACCAGTCCTCGCTCGGGACCCTGATGCTCATCGCCCCGACGAAGTTGAGCCCGCTGTGGCACACGCCCATCCTGCCCGTGCTGTTCCTGCTTTCGGCCATCATGGTGGGATTCCCCATGGTCATCGTGGAATCCATCTATGCGGGCATCAGCCTGGGCCGCAGGCCGGAGATGGAGCTTCTCACGCCTCTGGCGCGGATCATCCCCGCATTGCTCGGATGCTACGGCATCGTCAAGATCGGCGACCTCGCCGTCCGGTCCGGGGATCTCGATTTCTACAGTCACCCGGCCGCGACCGTCTCGCTCGCCGTCGAGATCCTGCTGGGCGTGGCGCTCCCGTTCCTCCTGCTTCTGCACAAGGCAGTGCGCCGATCCGTGGGGTGGCTCTTCTTCAGCGTTTCCTTGATCGTCTTCGGAGTGATCCTGAATCGCATCAACGTCTACCTGGTGGGATACAATCCCCCATACTCGACCCGGGCCTATTTCCCCTCCGTAGGCGAAATCGCGCTGACGATCGCCATCGTGTCCGGCCTGCTGTTCTGTTATCGCCTCTTCGTGACGTTCTTTCCCATCCTGCCGGGTACGGAGCCGGCCGCGGAGGCCCGTCCTGCGCCCGCGCATCCCGAGCCGGGCAGGGCCGTCGGCCCCTCGTGGGTGTGGATCGTTCGGGGATCCGCGGCGGTGATCCTCGTGGTTTTTATCGCCGTATACAGCCTGGTGCACACCCAGGCCATACGGGCGAGCGCGCGCATGGTGAGCCAGGTCGAGCGCGTCCGGGCGCAGGCGCGCGCACCGGCATCCTCCGCTCCGTCAGCCGCCTACCCGCTTCGTCCTTCGGCTTACAGGAACTTCTATTGGCTCGACAGCCCGCTGCTCAGGGCCGCGTCGGACGATTACGAACCCGTGGCCTTCGCCCACCGGATTCACGACAACCTGACGGGCGGCGATTGCGCGGTCTGCCACCATCGCCACGCCGCGAGCGACGGCGACCGCGTCGGAGAGGACATCGGGAGCCTGCATGCGCTCATGGATATCAAGCTGGGGGGGCCGTGCGCAACCTGCCACGAAGACATGGCACAGAACCCGCCGCAGGCTTGCGCCCACTGCCACGGGCTGCCCAATGAAGACGATGCACCCTCCCGCATCGGCCTCAAAGGTGCCTATCATCGCCAGTGCATCGGCTGCCACCAGCGCCGGATCGTGCCGGCACCTGCGCCGACGGAATGCAACTCCTGTCACCACCCCTGGACGCCGGATCACTCCCTCCTCGTAACGCTACCGGCAAAGCCCGCGCCGCAGGATGTGACCCGCAACTGCCTGAGCTGCCATCCAAAGGCAGGACATGACGTGCTGAAATCGGCGCACTGGAATTGGAAGGGGCACTCCCGGACGCTGGCAGGGAACGAGCACCGCACGGATATCGGGTTGTCGATGGTGCTCAGCAACTACTGCATAGCCATGGGTCCCAACCTGCGGCAGTGTTCTTCCTGCCACATCGGCTACGGCGAGCTGGGTGTCGCTTTCGACTTCAACGACCCGCAGAAGATCGATTGTCTCGTGTGCCACGACACCACGGGCATCTACATGAAGGATCCGGACCAGGCAGGCCTTCCTCACGCGGAACTGGACCTGAACGCGATCGCCCGCAAGGTGGGGCGGCCTTCCCGCAGCAACTGCGGTTCCTGCCATTTCGCGAGCGGCGGAGCCCCCAATGCCAAACACGGGGACCTGGAGCCGGAACTGGCTCATGCTGCCGCAAGCCTGGACGTGCACATGGGGACGCTGAACATGCGCTGCCAGGACTGCCATACGACCGCCGAGCACAAGATTGCAGGCGCGTCCCTGAGCGCTCCCGCGGTCGAGGGCCGCGTCGCCTGCGAGAAGTGCCACGGCAGCGCGCCGCACGGGGTCTCGGGCATGCTGAGCCGGCATCTGGACGACCATGTCCGGGCGATCGCCTGCGAGACCTGCCACATCCCCAGTTATGCCCGCCTTTCGCCCACGCTCCTCCGGCGGGACTACTCCGCCGCCGGACAGGATCGTGCCGCGGCCGCCAACCGTTTCGGCCGACCGGAATACGACAAGAGGTTCGGCACCCTGACATGGGGCAAAGATCTTGTGCCGGTTTACCTCTGGTACGACGGGACTCGCAGGGCCGTTCTCGCGGGCGACACTATCGATCCTTCCTCACCGGTGATCCTCAACGGGCCGGTCGGCGAGAAGCGCAACCCGGCGGCGCGCATATTCCCTTTCAAGGCGCATACGGCCGTCCAGCCCTACGACACCGAGCGGAAGGTCCTGGCACTGCCGCGTCTGGTGGAAGGATTCTGGACCCATTTCGACTGGGGCAAAGCCATCGCCGAGGGCATGAAGCTCATGGGACTCGAGTATTCGGGGAAATACGGCTTCATAGAGACGACGATGTACTCGGGGATCCACCACACGGTAGCAGCAGCCGACAAGGCGCTCGGTTGCGCCGACTGCCATGCGCCGCAAGCCGTCTCCTGCATCCGCTGCCACAGGAACGCCCGGGAGATGGATCTTCCCCGGCACCGGCTCGCGGTCTATCCCGGGGTCAAGCGGCGGCTCGATTTCAAGGCGCTCGGATACGCGGACGATCCGGCCCTCATCGGCGGCCGCTTCTACGTAAGCCTGGGCCGAGGCACGCCGCCGCGATGAGTTCCGTCCCGCGGGCGAGCGGCCGCGCGGCGTCAGCGCAGCAGCGAGATCAGATCGGTGAAGCAGGCGTAGGCGGTCTGCTCGACACCGGGCCCGTTTTCGACGATCGCCAGTTCATGCATGGTGTCGGTGTTGAGGATCAGGATGTTGCTCAGGCCGCGGATCGAGGCCAGGGGATCGAAGATCTCCAGCTCCTCCGGTTCGACCTTGCCGACGATACGGTTCCCTTCGCGGTAGGCGCGCGCCACCAGGCGGATCCTGCGGTCGCGGCGCACCGCGGCGCGCACCAGGCGGCCGGTTTCCTCCGAGATCCCCTTCCTGCGGATGTCGGCGGGCGTCGAAGTTCCTCCCATGAGCGCCTGGATGAGGATCGACAGCTTCGCCGCCGCATCCCAGCCCTCCAGATCGAGCGACGGATCGGCCTCGGCGATCCCCTGCTCCTGCGCATAGCGCAGTGCCGCGTCGAACGATGCGCCCAGTTCCATCTGGGTGAGAATGTAGTTCGTGGTGCTGTTGAGGATGCCGCGCAGCGAGCGGATGCGCGTGCCGGGCAGTGCGTTGCGCACCAGGTTGAACACCGGCGCCCCGTCCATGACGGTCCCTTCGTAGAGGAAGCGCACGCGGCGCCGCCTGGCCAGCCTGGTCAGCGAGCGGAAGTGCACGGCCACCGGCCCCTTGTTGGTCGTGATGACATGCAGGCCGGCCTGCAAAGCCTCGCGGATGTAAGTGGCGGCCGGTTCGCCGCTCAGGTCGAGGACCGTCAGCTCGAAGAGCACATCCGCGCCGCACTGGCGGATCAGGTCCTCGGGCGAGGCGCAGGCGGGGCCGCTGTGGTACCGGCCGAGGTCGGCGTCGCGCTTCCATGAGTGCAGGATCCGGTCGACGGGCAGGCCGTCGTGGTCGATGCACAGTCCGTGCGTGCGCGTGGCGATGCCCGTGATGCGCCAGTCGAGGCGCAATTCGCGCATCAGCCACTTGCGGCGGCGCAACAGCAGGCGCGCAAAGGCGCGACCCACGTGCCCGAAACCCAGAAGAGCCAGATTGACCTGCCGGATGTCCTGAGTCATTTGCCGATTCCCGCCCGACTCGCCGGGCTCGTGTCAAGCATGCCGCCACGGTCCGGCGCCCTCCTGTGAACGCCGGGCGCCGCGACATCAAGCGTGCGCCGCAATCGATTCCAGCACCTCGTGCACCAGCTCGAGCGCCTCGAGAAGGTAGTCGCTCGGCGGACCGTATCCCACCCGCAGGTAATGATCCATGCCGAAATGGTCTCCGGGTACGACGAGCACGCTCTTTTCCTCGAGCAGGCGCATGATGAGGGACGTCGAGTTGACCGGCAGGTTGTAGCGCACGTAGGCGATCGCCCCGGCGCGGGGCTCGACCATGCGGAAGAGATCCCCGTGCTTTTCCATCCAGGCGCGGAAGAGGGGGAAATTCTGCCGGCAGATGCCGCGGGTGCGCTCGAGGCAGCGGGCGCGCCCTTCCGGCGAGAGCGCCACGCGCGCCAGGGCATCGCTCAGCGTCCCGGGGGCAATGGTGGTGTAATCGTGACAGGCCCACATGCGGGCGATGCGCTCCTCGGGAGCGACGATCCAGCCGATGCGCAGGCCCGGCAGCCCGTAGGCTTTCGACAGCCCGTTGGTGATGATCACCCGGTCGTAGCGCCCCCAGAACGTCGGCGTCGTGATCCCGTCCCTTTCCGAACCCTGGTAGATCTCGTCGGCCAGGATCCAGGCGCCGCTGCGCTCGGCCGCCCGGACGATCGCGTCCATTTCAGCAGGGCTGAGAATGGATCCCGTCGGGTTGTTGGGATTGGTCACGACGATCATGCGCGTGCACGCGGATACGGCCGCGTCGAGTTCGTCCAGGTCCGGGGCCCAGTTGCGGTCCTCGCGCAAGAGCACCTTGCGGGCGACCATTCCCAGGCTGTTGACGAGTCCCCAGATCTGGCCGTAGTTCGGCAGAACGACCACCACCTCGTCGCCGGGCTCGAGCGTCGAGAATACGGTCACGAAATTGGCCTCGCTGCCCCCGTTGGTGACCTCGACATTATCCGGGCCGGCACCGGGATAGAGAGCGGCGATCGCGGCGCGCAGCTCGTCGGTGCCGTTGCTCTGGCTGTATGCCAGCGGCATGCGCAGGAGCCGGTCGAGGAAGTCCGGGTCCGCGACCAGTTCGCGCGCGCTCATGGGATGAACGCTGCTTTCCGAAAGGTTGTAACGCACCCGGTTTTCCCAGGTGGACTGCAGGCGCTCCATTTCGAACTTGTCCAGGCGCATCTTTCACCTCGCTGCGGAATGCGCGGCGATATTACACCATTCAGCGCCGCCAAAAAAGGCGTGTTGCAAGCGTGCGGCAGTCGCGGCAATGCGCGCTCGGAAGCGCGCAGCGACTCCTGTTGACATGGCGCGTTGATCCGGTAAGATAGGCTCCAGGGGAAGGCGGACCGCGAAGGGACGGGGTAACGGGCCGCTTTCCCGAAGCAGCCCTGGCATTTCCTCGCCGCGAAGGCGGTCTCTATGACGCCGAGGGATCATGCAATGCGCGGCATCGTCGTGTTCCGCGCGGCGCACGAATCGCATCGAACATCTTTTTCGTGGAGGAAAGCATGCGTAAGATCCTGTGTTGCACGGCCGCGCTGGCCGTGCTCGCCCTCGCGGCCGCAGCCTGGGGGCAGGGAACCACGTCCAAGGTCACCGGAGTGATCATGGATCCCTCGGGAGCCGTGGTTCCCGGCGCCGCCGTCACCCTGACCAACGAAGCGACGGGCGTTTCCTTCCAGACGGTCTCGAGCGAGGCCGGCACGTACGTCTTCGAAGCGGTGCAGGTGGGCGTCTATACCCTGACGGTCGAGCTGGTGGGCTTCAAGAAGAGCGTCCTGACGGGCAACCGCGTGACCATCGGCCAGCCGACCACCGTCAATGTCACGCTGCAACTGGGAGAGGCTTCCGAAACAGTGACCGTCACCGACGCTTACGAACTGGTGCAGACGAGCACCTCGGGCAACATCGGAAGCATCATCGAGCAGAAGGTGCTGCAGGACCTGCCGATCGTTGGTACCCGCGGCCGTAATCCTCTCTCGCTGGTGAACACGCAACCGGGCGTCGTATCGGGGGCCAACACCGGCGGCGGCGTGCACGTTCACGGATCGCGCGACCGCGCCTGGAACTTCACCCTCGACGGCATCGACACCAACGAGACCAGCGCGGGCGGCTCGAACTTCTCGCCCCTGCGCGCCAATCCCGATTCCCTGGCGGAATTCCGGGTGATCACCAGCAATCCCACGGCGGAGTACGGCCGCAGCAGCGGCGCCCAGGTGACCATGGTCACGCGCTCCGGAGGGGACGAGTACCACGGGTCGGTTTTCTGGTTCTACCGCACCCCGCGCTTCAACGCCAACGAATGGGAGAACAACCTCAACGGCGTGGGCAAGCGCCAGTTCGTGCAGCATATTCCCGGATTCAGCATCGGCGGGCCCATCTTCAAGGGCCGGACATTCTTTTTCACCAACATGCAGTGGCTGCGCGCGCGGGACTCAAGCCTGCTCACGCGCACCGTATACACCGACAGCGCCAGGAAGGGAATATTCCGCTACGTCAAGGGCGGGCGCAACCTGCCGGCGGGCGTCACCGGCGCCTCGGTCGATTCCTCGGGGAACGTCCTGCCCGGCGTCAATATCGGGACCTATGATATCGCCGCCAACGATCCGGAGCGCATCGGCTTCGACCCGACGATCAAGAAGGTGATCGGGCTGACGCCGCTCCCCAACAACTTCACCGTCGGGGACGGCCTGAACACGGCCGGCTTCAATTTCTCCGACATCCAGAACGAGAAGCAGTACGACGCCGTGGTCAAGGTCGACCACGTGCTGAACAACCGCAACACCGTCTTCGGCCGCATCGCCTGGGGCCACCAGAACACCATGTGCGATACCGCCAACACCGGCCAGCGGCCCTTCCCCGGGCTCGCCTGCAGGGTGAACACATACCGGCTGCCGCGCAATCTGGCGGTCAACTGGCGCTGGAACCCGACGCCGAGAATCACCAACGAATTCGTGGCCGGCTTCAACCGCTTCGGCTTCGACTTCGTGCTGCCGCTCAACAACGCCAACGTTTACTACTACTCGCTCAACGACATCACCGTGCCGGAAGACACCCGCTACGGCAACATGCGCAGGCTCACCACCTACCAGTTCGTCGACAACTTCACCTACGTGCGCGGGGCGCATGCCTTCAAAATGGGCACCAACCTGCGCTTCCAGCAGCATTACGACCGGCGCGGTTCGGTGGCGGGCCAGAACATCGCGCCGGTGGTGAACTTCAGCACCACCTACGCCACCGTGAGCCCGACGGATTTCAATCTGCCCGCGGACATCAACACTACGTACGACCGGCCGCTGCTGCAGCGGACGATCAACAACCTCCTCGGCCGGGTGGGCCAGATCACCCAGGGCTTCGTCGCCCAGGGCGACCAGTACGCTCCGGGCGGGACATGGTTCATCTATGACGCACGCTTTCCGGAGCTGGACTTCTACTGGCAGGACAGCTGGAAGATGCGCAAGAACCTGACCGTGGATATGGGATTGCGCCTCGAGATGAAGCTCAGCCCGCGCAACCCCGACGACCGCGTGTTCGGGCCGGATGTGCCGGTGAAGATCGGCGCCTCCCCGAGCACCGCCGTGCGCTGGCGCAAGGGCAAGCTCTATGACGACGACCTGAACAACTGGGCGCCCTCCATCGGCGTGGCCTGGGATCCTACGGGCACGGGCAAGATGTCGGTGCGCGCCAACTACCGCCTGGCCTACGACCGCATCAGCACCTTCGGCCTCTCCTCGGCGATCTTCCAGAGCATCCCGGGACAGACGCTCGGCGTGATCGACACCGCCTTCGGTTCCGCCGGCGGCCGCCTGAGAAACATACCGGGCGTGGCGCCGCCCGCCGGTCTGAAGCCTTCAGACGGGTTGCAGCCTCCGCCGTTTTCCCTCAACAGCATAACGGTAATGGACCCCGACTTCCGCATGCCCAAGACCAACATGTGGTCCTTGAGCATCCAGCGCGAAGTATGGAACCGCACCGTGCTGGAGGTGGCTTACATCGGTCGGCGCGGTGTGGGCCTTTCAGGGGGATACAACGTCAACCAGGCCGAGATCTTCTCGAACGGCTTCCTCGACGCCTTCAAAATCGTGAAGGCGGGGGGCGAAAGCACACTCATGAACCAGCTGCTGGCTTCCGACCCGCGGCTGCGAACCGGCGAAACCGGTTCCCAGATGGTGCGCCGGCTCTACGCGTCGACGCTCAATCTGGACTCGGTCGCCGCGCTGGCATCTTCGATCCAGAGCCAGTCGCCGGTGGGCGGCAAGTCCATCCCGGAGCGGTCGGGGTTCGGGTCGTACTTCTTCATCCCGTTCCCGCAGTTCTCCGCAGGCTGGAGCATCATCGATTCGAACGATTACTCCAACTACCACGCCATGTCGGTGACCCTGGAGCGGCAGTACCAGGAGGGCCTGGCGTTCCTCTTCGGCTATACGCTTTCCAAGTCGCTCGACACCCGTTCCTACGATCCGGTCTTCACGATCGTGAGCACGGGCAATGCGCAATCGGCGTCGAGCACGCCGTTCGACATCAAGAACCGCAGGCTCAACTACGCCATCTCCGATTTCGACCGCACCCACGTGATCGTGGGGCGCTGGAGCTACGAGCTGCCCGTAGGGAAGGGCAGAAGGTGGCTCAGGGAAGGGGCATTGGCGAAGGCCTTCGGCGGCTGGAACGTCGCCGGCTTCATGACCATCCAGACCGGCCGGCCGATGACCGTTTATTCGGGATCCAACACGATCAGCAACGTCGTCCAGACCCCGGCGAATTGCAGCAACTGCACGCGCTCGCTCGGGATGGTCTTCGACGACGCGGCCACCGGCCTCAAGTGGTACTTTAACGACCAGGAAAGGGCCGCCTTCAGCACACCGGCCGCGGGCGCCATGGGCAACACCGGCCGGAACTATTTCCGCGGGCCGGGTGGCTTCAACACGGACCTCAGCGTGCTGAAGCGCACCTACGTCACGGAGTCCCAGTACCTGGAATTCCGTGCCGAGTTCCTCAACCTGACCAACACGCCGACCTTCGGCTTCCCGACACTGACCATCACCAGCTCGACCTTCGGCCGCATCCGCGATACCGTGAGCAGCTATTCGCGGAAGATGCAGTTGGGCCTGAAGTATTACTTCTGATGCGGCGGCAGGCCCCGAGCGGTCCCGCTCGGCGCGCGGGACCGGTGACTTGAAGCAATAAGCTGGCGGTCCGCCGCGGAGCGGCGGACCTACCAGCCCCGCCAGGGGCCCTGAGCCGGTAGCCGGGGGTGAGCCGCAGGCGAACCCCCGGAAAGGTGCGTATCGATCAGGTGAGCCCCGGAGGGCCGGCAGACCGGGGTTTCTCAAATATCCTTCTGCCGGCCCTTCGGGGCTTG
>CAZHQK010000191.1:0-3143 GCA_964534795.1 uncultured Acidobacteriota bacterium | reverse complement strand
CCCTTGCGGGGCCCAGGATTTTAAGTCCTGTGCGTCTGCCGATTCCGCCACCCCGGCACCCGAACCGTAGCTTAGCGCGCATCGGCGGGAAAATCATCCGACTATTCTCCGCCACCGTGCGGCACGGGAGGCCGGATTCTTGTATTGACCGCACCTGCGGGATCGTGTAGCCTGCGCGCCAGCAGCTGATTCGCTTTCTGGACAAGGAGAACAGCCATGGCCTTCTGTGCGAAATGCGGAACGAGATTGGTGGAAGGCGCCGCATTCTGCGGCGTATGCGGAACCCCGGTCGGCGCAGGCGCCCCGCGGACGGAACCGCCTCCGCCGCCTCCTCCTCCCCCGCCGCCGCGCGCATACGACAGTTACCCGCGCGCGCAAGCCAGGCCGGCACCCGACCTGATGACGCGCGTCATCAACATCCTGACGAAACCCAAGGAAGAATGGCCGGTCATCGCGAGCGAATCCGCGACCGTGTCCTCGATCTACAGCGGATACATCGTCATCCTGGCGGCCATACCCGTGGTCGCGAGCTTCATCGGGATGTCGCTGATCGGCTCGGTCCTCTTTTTCGTCGGAGGGGGCGTAGGCATCGTGGCCGGTCTCGTAGGGGCGGTCGTGCAGTATGCGCTGACACTCGGCGGTGCCTACCTTGCGGCGCTTGTCATCAAGGAACTGGCGCCCACGTTCCAGTCGCAGGGCGACATGGTCCAGGCATTGAAGCTCGTCGCCTATTCTTCCACGGCCGTATGGGTCGCCGGCATCCTCAACATCCTGCCGTTCATTTCCATTCTGGGCGTGCTGGCCGGCGCCATCTACAGTATCTATCTCTTCTACCTGGGCCTTCCGGCGACGATGAAGACGCCGCCCGACAAGGTCATCGTTTACATGATCGTGTCGGCCGTGGTCATCTTCGTCATCTACATGGTGATCGGTCTCATCGTCGGGGCGATCACCGCGGCCTCCCTGATCGGCAGCCGCATTGTCGCCTAGCCTCCATGATGCTGCGCGGCCGCGGCCGGAGCGCCAAGGCGCCTCCGGCCGCGACCGGCGCGGTCACTTGATCTCGGGAAGCCTGCCGGGCGTGTAGGGCACGCCGGCGGCGTCCAGTTGCTGTTCGAACTTCTTGAGATCGGCCTCCACGGATTTGAGCTTGGCCAGCTCCTCCGACAATTCCTCGAAGGCGATGCGGTAGTTGAGTTCCTGCGTGGCGGTGGGCGTACCGGTCAGCCCGCGCGCGCCGGCGGCGGCCGAGTTCACGCGGCTCGAGATCGTGGAGGGCGCGCCCGATTCGAGCCCGCGCAGCGTTTCGTCCCCGCGCAGCCTGCGCAGGATGGCAGTGATGCGCGCATCCAGTTTCGCCGCCTCGTCCATCCACTTGGGATCTGCCGGCGAGTCGACGAGCGCCCGGCGGATCGCCGTGATGCGTGTCTTGCAGTCATTGGCGAGATCCGAAGCCCCGCTGAAGGAGCGCTGCAGGCGCAACACCCGCTGTTGATACTCGATTGCGGCTCCGCGGTCCGAAGGCTTGACCGGGGCATTCGGATCGGCCTCGACCGTCAGGGTCTGCTCGGCCCCCAGCGGTGTGAACACACCGCCGACGCGCCGGGCGAGCGAGAGCTTGTAGGTGCCCGGCGGTACGAACGCGCCGCCGGCGGCGGCAGCAGCAGCGGCCGGCTGGGGTTCCTCGCCGATAGGTTCGGCCGCGCCTCCTCCGCGCCCCCCCGCCGCCCCTGCGGCCGGCGCCGTCGGCGGGAAGCTCCGCAGGTTCCAGGTGACCCTCTGGATCCCGCGCGTCCCGGGCACCGTCAGGCGGCGCACCACGCGCCCCGAGGCATCGGTCACGGTGAGAAAAGTCTGGGGCGCTTCTTCGTCCGCTTCGGCGGTCAGCTCGGCCTGGGACGGGTACTTGGGCGTTTCCTTCTTCTGCTCGGCGGCGCGCGCCGCTTCCTGGCGCTGCTGCCTGGCCGTCCTGGGCGTCTCCTTCAGCCAGAAGGTCACGACCGCGCCCAGCGGCGGATTCTCCGCCATCCAGAGCTGTTCGCCCTGGGAGCCCCGGCTCTTGCCGGTATCCGGCACGCGGATGACAGCCTTCTTGGCGGAAAAGATGTGCGCCGGTTTCTCGAAGATTTCCGGCTTGATCTCGCGCAGCGGCGCGTAATCGTCCAGGATGTAGAAGCCGCGGCCGAACGTGGCCAGCACCAGATCGTTCTCGCGCTCCTGAATCGCCAGGTCGCGCACCGCGATCGTCGGCAGGTTGCCCCGCAGGCGGACCCACTTCTTGCCGCCGTCGACGGTGAAATAGAGCCCGAATTCCGTGCCGCAGAAAAGCAGATTCGGATTTACGTGGTCTTCGGCGAGAGAGAGCGCAGGGCCGTTCGCCGGGAGGTCGCCGGCGATCGACGTCCAGGTCGCGCCCCTGTCCGTGCTGCGCAGAACGTAGGGCTTGAAATCGCCGTTCTTGTGGTTGTCGAACAGGGCGTAAACGGTCCTGTCGTCATGCTTCGAGGCGTACAGCCGCTGGACATAGACGCCGTACGGGCTGTACTCCGGCAGGCCGGGAAACTTCTCGATCTTGCGCCAGCTCTTGCCGCCGTCTTCCGTCACCTGCACCAGCCCGTCATCGGTGCCCACGTATATCAGGCCCTCCTTCTTGCGGGATTCGCTGAGCGCGGTGATGGTGCCATAGGTCGTCGTCGACTGGTGCTTGGCGACCGCCTCCGGGGGCCAGATCCTGCCCATGACGGGCAGCAGGTCGCGGTTGATCTGGCGCGTCAGGTCGGGCGAAACGGCGCGCCACGAATGGCCGCGGTCGTCGCTGCGGAAGAGCTTGTTGGCGCCGAAATAGAGGCGCGTGGGGCTGTGGGGGCTGATGATGAAAGGGCTTTCCCAGTTGAAGCGCAGCGGCGGCTCCCCCTTCCCTTCGACCGGCCGGATGGAGACGCGCTCTCCCGTGCGGCGATCCAGGCGCACGATGTTGCCGTATTGGGACTCGCCGTAAACGATATGGGGGGCCGTAGGGTCTATGCGCACCACAAAGCCGTCGCCTCCGGTCACGATGAACCAGTCGTTGTTGGGCGCCGTCGCTGCCGAAAGTCCGCGAGGGCCCGCCCTGCGTGCTGTTGTCCTGCGTACCTCCGTATACG
>CAZHQK010000190.1:0-30291 GCA_964534795.1 uncultured Acidobacteriota bacterium | reverse complement strand
TCTCCGGGTTCGCCTTCGGCTCACCCGGAGCTACCAGCTGCCGTGCCTCCGGCACTGACGAGGCCCCGGCGGGGGCCCTGAGCGGGTAGCCGGGGGTGAGCCGCAGGCGAACCCCCGGAAATCGCGGCGATGCGGTTCGGGGCGATCGCGAGGCCCCGGCGGGGGCCCTGAGCGGGTAGCCGGGGGTGAGCCGCAGGCGAACCCCCGGAAGGAGCGTATCGATCGGCCGAGCCCCGGAGGGCCGGCAGACCCGGAGGGCAGGTACGTCCCGCAGCGCCGCTCAACGCTCGAAACGCCGCAGCACTTCGGGCTGGAAGCGGTGCTTCTCGAAGCCCAGCCGGTCGTAGGGCTCTCCCTGGGCGAAGGCGAGCAGCTGAAGGTAATAAACGGGCGGTGCGTGAAAATCCTCCCCGAATTGCCGGGCCACCTTGAGTTGGCCGTGATCGAACTGGCCGAAACAAGTGGGGCAGATCAGGCAGAGAAGATCGGCTTCCTCGTCGTGCACGGTCTTCAGAAGATCGCGCATCATGTTCGACGGAATGTCGTCCGACTGGCAGGCCTTGCCGCAGCAGAGGTACCAGTTGCGGTGGCGCACGGGCACAGCGCCCAAGGCTTTCACCAGTTCCTCGAGCACGTGCGGATCGTTGGGATCGTCGACCTGCATGATCCGGCTGGGCTTCAACAGGTGGCAGCCGTAATGGATCGCGACCTTCAGGCCGTCCAGCGGGCGCACCACCGACTGCCGGATCGCCTCGTACCCCGCCACGTCGCGCAGGAGCGTGACGATATGCCGCACTCGGCTGGTTCCGGAGTACTGCCGGCCGATGCGCGCCAGCCTGCCGTTGACCTTCCGCCGCAGTTCCTCGTCCTCCAGGAGGTGGAAGGTCTCCGACAACGTGGCCGTGCATCCCGAGCAGTTGGTCACCACATCCAGCCCCTGCTCCTCGGCCAGGGCCAGGTTGCGCGCCGCCACCGCCAGCCAGGACAGCTTGTCCTTGGACTTGAAGTAGATCGGATCGGGGCAGCACGACGACCCTTCGAGGTCGGCCAGTTCGATCCCCAGTTTGGGAAGAACGGCGCGAATGGCGAATTCCATCGCCGGGTGGCGCGTCGGGATCAGGCAGCCGGGAAAGAAGGCGAACCGCCGGGCGTCGGGCCGGCGCGCGGCCGCCGGCCTCATGGCGGCCGCCGGCGCCTCGGCCTCTCCGGGCGCCGAGGGCTCGATAATGGCCCGGATCTCCTCCATGGGCACGGGCGCCAGCGGCGGCAGGTCGAATTTCGCGCGCTGCTTGTCCACCACGGGGCCGACCGGGGTCGTGCGCCCGGTCGTCTCGAAGCTCTGGATGACGCGGCCGACCGTATCGGGATAGATCCCCCGGTCGGCCAGCATGTTCTTAAGCGAGATGATGACCTCGACCGGCTTGACCTCCTGCGGGCAGCGCTCGTGGCAGTTGTAGCAGTTCGTGCACAGCCACAGCACGGAATCGTTGGTGAGCAGCTCCTCGCCCAGGCCGTAGAGAACCTTGAGCATGATCTCGCGCGGATTGAACCGGTCGCTGTAGGTCGTGGCCGGGCAGTCCCCGGCGCACGCGCCGCACTGGTAGCAGTAGCTCGCCAGGTTCCCTTCGATCTTCCCGGCCAGCTCGCGGCGGAAGCGAAAATCGACGCGTATGATTTCTTCCTTTTCGGCGCCTGCCTTGGCCATCGGCCTTACTCCTTGCTGGGTGGGGCCTTTTTCTTCATGTGCCGGATGCTGTTGGAGCGGCACTTGGGGCACGAGCGCTCCTTGTCCTCGTCCTTCTCGACCTTCTCCTGGAACTCGTGCCCGCACATCATGCAGCGAAAGGTCTCTATGGTCGCCGGCATACCGACCTCCTTGCTTGGATACCGGATTACTGGGCCGTCATGGCCTCTTCCATCTCCTTCTTGGGCGCCTTCTTCTTGGGCTTCGGCTGCAGAGCCTTGCGCGTGAACTCGATCTCCTCCATGGTGACCGTCTTGCGCAGCTCCTCCATCTGTTGCATCACCTTGGCGAACTTCTGCCCCTCGGCCGCGCTGATCCATTCCAGCTGCAGCCGCTCGGGCCGCACGCCCGCCTTTTCCAGCTGATCCCAGAGCTTCTGCACGCGCTTGACGGTCTGCCGGTTGGCGTTGATGTAATGGCAGTCGGCGTAATGGCACCCGGAGACCAGCACCACCGGAGCGCCGCAGCGGAAGGCTTCCAGCACCATCTCCGGCGAAACGCGCGCCGAACACATGGTGCGCACGACGCGGTTGGTCGCAGGATACTGGATGCGCGAGATGCCCGCCATGTCGCCGCCCGCGTACGAGCACCAGTTGCAGGCGAAGACGAAGACCTTCTCCTCGGGCTTGTTCGCCAGGATCGCGCGCACCTGCGCCATCAGCTGGTCATCGGTGAAGTGCCGCATGGTGATGGCGCCGTACTGGCAGGTGGCCCCGCAGGCGCCGCAGCCGGCGCAGGCGGCTTCCACCACCACGGCCGCCTCGCCCTTCTTCCACTGGATCGCGCCGTAGGGGCACACGGCGGCACACAGGCCGCACTTCATGCAGGCGGCCTCGTCGATGCGGCTCGTAATCGCCTCGATCTTGATCCTTCCCGCGTTGAGCAGGGCACCGGCGCGCGACGCGGCGGCGCCTGCCTGGCATACCGAGTCCTTGATGTCCTTGGGCGCTTCGCAGAACCCCGCGAAGAAAACGCCGCGCGTGGGCGCGTCGACCGGCTTGAGCTTGGGATGGGATTCCATGAAAAAGCCGTCCGCGGTTTTCGACAGCGTGAGCATCGATGAGATCTTGCTCAAGTCCTTGGGGGGCACCACGCCGACGGAAAGCACGACCATGTCGAGTTCGTGACGCTCGATCCTGCCGCTGGTCGTGTTTTCGACCGTCACGATCAGGTTGCGCGTCTGCGGATCCTCCTCGACGTCGCCCGGCAGGCCGCGGATGTATTTGGTGCCCGCCTGCTTGGAGCGCTGGAACATGTCCTCGAAGGACTTGCCGAAGGCGCGGATGTCCTGGTAGAAGACGAAGTTCTCCGTGTCGGGATAGTGATCCGCGAGCAGCAGCGTGTCCTTGATGGTGTTCATGCAGCAGATGTTGGAGCAGTACGGCCTTCCGACCTTGGGATTGCGCGATCCCACGCACTGGATGAAACCGATGCGCTTCGGCCGCCTGTGGTCGCTCGGGCGCACGAAATGCCCGCCCGTAGGCCCGCCGGCGCAAATGAGCCGCTCGAACTCCATCGAGGTGATCACGTTCTCGAAACGGGTGTAGCCGTATTCATCCATCTCGGTGGGGTCGTAGACGTCCAGCCCGATGGCGACGATCACGGCCCCGACTTCGCGCGTGACGATGACATCGCGGTCGTCGTAATCGATCGCGTGCTTCTCGCACACTTCGGCGCACTTGCCGCACGCGATGGGATTGTTCCCCAGGCAGTCGTCCATGTTGAGGATGTAGGAACACGGGACCGCCTGCGGGAAAGGTATGTAGATCGCCTTGCGCGAGGAAAAGCCCATCTGGTACTCGTCCGGCTTGACCACCGGGCACACCTTGGCGCATTCGCCGCAGGCGTTGCACAGCTTCGGGTTCACGTAGCGCGCCTTCTTGCGGATGCGGACCGTGAAGTTACCGATGAAACCGGAGACCGATTCCACCTCGCTGTAGGTCATCAGCTCGACGTTGGGATGCCGACCGGCATCGATGGCCTTGGGCCCGAGTATTCATATACTGCAGTCCATCGTGGGATAGGTCTTGTCGAGCTGCGCCATGATCCCGCCGATGGAGGGTTGCTTTTCGACCAGGACCACCTTGTGCCCCGCGTCGCCGAGCTGGATGGCGGCCTCGATGCCGGTGACGCCGCCGCCGATCACCAGGACGGCTTTGGTCACGGGCACGCTCAGCTCCTCCTGCGGCTGCAGGAAGCAGGCGCGCGCCACGGCGCTCGCCACCAGGTCCTTGGCCTTTTCGGTGGCGCCCCACTTGTCGCCGACGTGCACCCAGGAGCAGTGCTCGCGCAGGTTCGCCATCTCCATCAGGTACGGGTTGAGGCCGGCCTCGTGGACGCACTGCCGGAAAGTCGGCTCGTGCTGCCGGGGAGTGCACGAGGCCACCACGACCCGGTTCAGGCGGTATTGCTGGATGGCGGCCTTGATCTCATTCTGCCCGGGGTCGGCGCAGGTGTACTTGTTGCGCACGACGCACACCACGTTGGGGAGCGTCTTGGCGAACTCCGCCACCGCCGCCGTGTCCACCGAGCCGGCGATGTTCAGGCCGCAGTCGCAGACGAATACGCCGACGCGAATCTCACCGTTGGTCGAACCCGATGTCATTCGTACCTTCCATTTCCGGGGAACATCCGCTTCCCCCGCTGTGATTCCCTATGCAACGGCCTCGGCCAGAACCTCGGCCAGGTCTTTCATGGGCAGGACGACCGCGTCCGCAAGCTTGGGATCCTTCATCGCGCAGGCGAAATGGATCCGGCACTTGGGGCACGCGGTCACCATCATCTCGGCGCCGGTCGCCCGCGCCTCGCGCAGGCGCTCCACCTGGATCTGCTTGGCATAGCGGTCGCAGTTCGTCCACGTGCCCCCGGCGCAGCAGATCGCATTCTTGCGGTTGCGCCGCATCTCGACGACTTCCAAGCCGGGGATGGCCGACAGGATGCTCCTGGGGGGGTCGTACATCCCGAGATGCCTCCCCAGGCGGCAGGGGTCCTGGAACGTGACCTTGCGGCGCGCCCCCTCCCTCGGCTTGAGATCGCCCAGGCGTCCGGCCAGAAATTCGCTCAGATGCATGATTCTGGGCGGCGGGCTCGCAAGGTACGGGCCGTAGTCCAACTTCCACGTGCGGTAGCATTCGGCGCAGGAAATCACCAGGGTCTTGGCGCCGCTTTCCGCCACGACTCTGGCGTTGTGCCGCGCCAGGGCCTCGAAGGGCGCGCGCTCGCCGTTCCACAAGAGGTCATGGCCGCAGCAGCGTTCCTGCGGCGAAACCACCGGCACGATGCCCAGGAGGTTGAGCAGGCGCACCGATGCGCGACCGATCTGGACCATGGGCGACGGCAGATCGGGGAAGAAGGCGTCGTAATACATGGTGCAGCCCGCCCAGTAGAAGACCTCCCCCTTGGCCGGGTCGGTGGCCAGCCCGTCGGCCAGCCAGCCGAGGCGATCCTGCTGGGTGCCCCCCTTGGCCATCATGCGCATCACCGACTGCAGCGCGCCCCCGTGCGGGCACTCGGGCTCGACCCCCGCCCCGTGCGTCAGCTGCCGCAGCATCTGCACCAGGCCGGTGAAGTCGACGCGCGTGGGGCAGCGCTCGTCGCACAGGCTGCAGGTCAGGCAGGCGTACAGGCTGCCGTTGCGGATGATCTCCTGCTGATCGCCGAGGTTGGCGGCCAGCACGTGGCGGCGCGGGCTGTAGCGCGACCCCGCGCGCGCCACCGGGCAGGTCGCCGTGCACTTGCCGCAATCGTAGCAGGCCCATGCGTTGGTCTTCCTGACAGCCTCTGCAAGTTCCACCATCGGCATCGCCTCCCCCGGCCGCCTCAGGCGGCCTTCCCGCGGTTCGAGAACGGACTGGGCCCGAGCCGGCGGACCTGGTCGGTGAATTCGTTGATGACCTGAGCGAAGCGCACGCCCTCGGCGGCGCTGATCCATTCCAGGCGCAGGCGCTCTTCTTCCAAACCCAGCAGGCGCACGACTTTGCGCGTCTTTTCGAACTGCTCCACGGCGCGGTGGTTGCCGAACACGTAATGGCAGTCGCCGAAATGGCAGCCGGACACCAGCACGCCGTCCGCCCCACGCTCGAAGGCCCGCAGCACAAAGCCGGGGTGGATGCGGCCGGAGCACATGACGCGGATGATGCGGAAGTGCGGCGCGTACTGCAGGCGCGACACCCCGGCGGTATCCGCGCCCGCGTAGGAGCACCAGTTACAGGCGAAAACCACCAGGTTCGGGTTCCATGACGACTCGGCCGCGGGCCGCGTGTCCTTCTCCTCTTTCGCCGCCGTACTCATGGCGCCACCTCCTCGGCAAAGACCGCGTCGATCATGGCGTGCACCTGCCGGTCGGTGAAATGCTTCGCCGTGATGGCGCCCGAGGGGCACCAGCTGGTGCAGGTGCCGCAGCCCTTGCACAGCGACGGGTTGATGCGGGCGGCGAACACCCCGGATGCGACCTCCACCAGCTGCGGTGCACGGAATTCGCAGATGCGCACGCATTCGCCGCAGGCCCGGCATCGGGTTTCGTCGACCACCGAGACGGCCGGGTCGAGCCGGACCTTGTTGTAGGACAGGAAGACCGCCGCCTTGGCCGCGGCCGCCGAGGCCTGCGCCACCGTGTCGACGATGTCCTTGGGACCCTGGGCCGTCCCCGCGACCAGCACGCCTTCGACCGCCGTCTCGACCGGTGCCAGCTCCGGGTGGCGCTCGAGGAAGAAACCGTCCAGGCCGAGGCTGGCCTTGAGCATGTCGTGCAGCCTGGCGGTCTCCGCCTTCCGCGGCCTCATGCCCACGCTCAGGACCACCAGGTCCGCCGGCACCTCCACGCGGCGCCCCAGCAGATCGTCGAAGCAGCGCACCGCCTGGGCCTGCTTCTTGCCCAGCACCTCGGGCTTCTGGCCCGGAGGGATGCGCACGAACAGCACGCCCAGCCGCCGCGCCTCGCGGTACATTTCCTCGGCACCCGTGGAAACCGTGCGGATGTCGCGGTAGAAGATCGTGGTATCGATGCCCTGGCGCGCGAGCTGCATCGCCTGCTTGATGGCGGTCGGACAGCAGTAGCGCGAGCAGCCCGTGAAGCTCTTCGGGTCGCGCGAGCCGACGCACAGGATGAACGAGGCGCTCCTGGGCACGGCGCCGCCGAACGAGGGCGCCTCCCCGCCTTCGAAGAACGCCCGCTCCAGCTCCTGGCTGGTGATGACATTGGGCAGCTTGCCGTAGCCGAACTCGCCGCGCGGATCGTAGAGATCGGCGCCGATGGCGAGGACGATGGCGCCCACCTGCACGGTCCGGTTCTCCGGACCCTTGAGCCGGGCCTCGAAGCTGCCCACGAATCCCGTGATCTCTTCCACCTCGGTGTTCAGCAGCGCCTGCGCCCCGCTGTCGCGCAGCCGCCGCAGCTTCTCTTCGAGAACCTCCGCGGCCGGGCGCATGTTGGGATAGAGATATTTGAGATTGGGCTCCGCCAGGCGCCCGCCGAGCCTCCCCTCCTTCTCGACCAGGAACACGGGGAAGCCCTGCACCGCGAGATCCGTGGCCGCCTCGATGCCCGCGATGCCGCCGCCTATCACCAGCGCGGCGCGCGTCATGGGCGCTTCGCCCTCCTGCAGCGGCTCCAGGCGGCGCGCGCGCGCGACCCCCATGCGAATCAGGTCGTGCGCCTTTTCCTGGGCCTCGACCGGCTGGCGCGCGTGCACCCAGGAGCACTGGTCGCGGATGTTCACCATCTCGAGCAGGTAGGGATTGAAGCCGATGCGCGCGCAGGTCTCGCGGAATATGGGCTCGTGCGTGCGCGGCGTGCAGGCGGCGACCACCACGCGGTTCAAATTATGTTCGCGGATCAGCTCGGCGAGTTCCTGCTGGCCGGTCGAGGAGCAGGCGAACATGTGGTTGCGCGCCACCACGACGTCGGGAATGCGCGCCGCGCGCCGCACGAGCTCCTCGACGTCGAGCACGCCGGCGATGTTGATGCCGCAGCTGCACACCATCACCCCGATGCGCGGCGGCCCGGAAACGTCCAGGGGCGCGACCGGCTGCGCCGTCTCCGTGACCCGATGCCCCGCCAGGAACAGCTCGGCGCGCGCCGCGGCCGCCGAGGCCTGCGCCACGCAATCGGGTATGACCTGGGGGCCGACGGCGCTGCCGCACACATAGATCCCTTCGCGCACGGTCTCGACCGCCGATATCGCCGGATCCTTGCGCGCGATGAAGCCGTAGCGGTCGGTCTCGATCCCCAGGATGCCGGCGAGCGCCTGCGCCCCGTCGTTGGGTGCGGCCGCCACCGAAAGCACCACCAGATCGGCCGGGATGCGCTGCTGCCGGTGGCCCAGCGTGTCCTCGACGAACACCTCGAGCGTGTCGTCCGCCGCCACGTAGTCCACCTTGGCGGGCCGGCCTCGGATGTAACGGGCGCTCTGCTCGTCGAGCGAGCGCTGCACGAAATCGTCGAAGCCCTTGCCGAAGGCGCGCAGGTCCGTGTACAGGATGGTGATCTCCTCGACCTCGGGGTCGTGCTGCCGGATGAGCATCGAGTCCTTGACCGCGTTCATGCAACAGAAGCGGCTGCAGTAGGGCCGGCCGCCCTCGCCGCGCGCGCCCACGCACTGGATGAAGACGATGCGCCGCGGCGTCTTCCTGTCCGAAGGCCGCACCACGTGCCCCTGGGTCACGCCCGTGGCGTTCAGCATGCGCTCCAGCTCCAGGCTGGTGACCACGTTGACGAACCGGCCGTAGCCGTAATTGCGCAGCAGGCGCGCGTCGAACTCCTGGAAGCCCACGGCCACCAGGATCGCCCCCACGTCGATCTCGCGTTCCTCGGGCAGCATCTCGAAATCGATGGCTTCGACCTCGCAGGCGTTGCTGCAGTGGGGGCAGACGAGCAGCGAGGACCGGTACTCCGGCTGCCGGCGCTTTTTCGCCCGCTGGACTTTCTCGAGCTTCGCCCGCTGTTTTTCCGTGAGAAAGCCGCCCAGATTGAGACACGATTCGGGATCGATGGCGTAAGTCGCGGGCACCGATTGCGGGAAAGGACGGTAGATGGCCTTGCGCGCCTTCAAACCGACATCGAACTCGTTGCTGCGCACCTGGGGGCAGGCGTCGACGCACAGGCCGCAGGCGACGCACCTATCCTCGCGCACATAGCGCGGCTGCTTGCGCACACGCACGCGAAAGTCACCGGGCACGCCCTCGCATGCCACGACTTCCGCACAGGTGATCACCTCGATGAGCGGATGCCGACCGGCATCCATGGCCCGCGGGCCGAGGATTCATATGGAACAGTCCATGGTGGGGAAGGTCTTGTCGAGCTGGGCCATGCGCCCGCCCAGCGACGGCGACTGCTCCACCAGGGTGACGCGGATGCGCGCGTTCGCCAGATCCAGGGCGGCCTGGATGCCGGCGATGCCGCCGCCGATCACCAGGGCCCGTTTCTCCCTCGCTTCCCCTACCGCCTGTGCCGATGTTCCAGGCTGTGCGTCCACGCTGTCTCACCTCCTGCCGGAATCGAGAGGTCCGGAGCCTGCGCTCATGCCGGCGCCCCGGTGGCGGCGGCCGCCTGCGCCGGCTTTCCGTAGACCTCCTCGTAGTAGCTGTATCCGGCATCGAATGCCTTGAGATTCAACTCCTCCGTTCCCGCGGGCACCGACTCCTTGACGGCGTTGCGGAAGGCCTCGCGCGGGACGAGCTTGGTGACGGCCGCGAAAAAGCCGACCATGACGATGTTCTGCACGATCGATCGGCCCAGGGACTCGGCGATGCGCGTCGAGGGAATGCCGTAGGCCGCCTGCCCCTCCTTGAAGGTCGGGCGCACCAGGTCCTTTTCGTATATCAGGATCCCGTCCTCCTTGAGAGTGTCCCCGAACTTCGTCCAGCCCTCGGCAGACATGACCACGAAGATGTCGGGCCGGTGGACATATGGGTAGAGAATCTCGTCTTCGGAAACCGCCAGGGTGGCGCTGCATGCGGAACCGCGCGCTTCCGGGCCGAAGCTCTGGATCAAGGTCGCGTGCTGCCCGGCGTTGACCGCGCACGCCCGTCCGATGATGTATCCGCTAAGCACGACGCCCTGGCCGCCGAAGCCGGTGATGCGTATCTCGGTCCTACTCATGAATCCATCCTCCTTCGGGCGGCATGGGCACGTACTTGTCGCCCAAGGTTTTGCCGTAGTGCTCGTGCATCATATCCAGAAACGTGGGGCGCTCCTCGTCGATGAACTTGCCGCAGATGATCTTGTCCTGGAACTCGATGTCCAGCTCGCGTGTATCCGCCCCGTGGCGGATCTCGGCGTTGTCGTGGTAGAAACGCATGAGATCCAGGCCGCTGCCCAGCTTGTTGAGTCGGGCGTACAGCGTGGCGCACGGTGTGATGACCTCGATGAAACGGAAGCCCTTGCGCTGGATCGCCTCCTTGAACGACTTGGTCATGCGCCGGATGTGGAGCGAGGTCCAGCGCGCCACGTAGGTGGCGCCGCAGCACGCCGCCAGATGCGGCAGGTTGAAGGGGCGCTCGAAATTGCCGAAGGGCATGGTGGAGGATTTCGCCGTCAGCGGCGTGGTCGCCGCATTCTGGCCTCCCGTCATGCCGTAGATGAAGTTGTTGACCAGGATCACCAGCAGGTCCATGTTGCGGCGCGCGGCATGGATGAAATGGTTGCCGCCGATCCCCACCAGGTCCCCATCCCCGGAAAAGACCGTCACCAGCAGTTCGGGGCGGCCCAGCTTCAGGCCGGTGGCGAAAGGTACCGCGCGCCCGTGGGTCGCGTGGAAGCCGTCGAGCTTCATGTAGCCCGCCACCCGGCCGGTGCAGCCGATGCCCGAGACGATCGACACCTTGTCCAGGTCGATCCCGGACTGCGCCAGGGCGGTGGCGTAGCACTTGACCACCGTGCCGATGCCGCAGGTGGGACACCAGATGTGCGGCATGCGATCCGTGCGGATGAAAGGCGAGATGGGATGCTCCTCGATGGTTACACTGTCCTCTTCCAGTATCGTGCTCACTTTGCTGCCTCCGAGATGGCTCTGAAGATGTCGTTGGGATCGTGCACGCCGCCGCCCATATGCGACACCGGGATCGCCGCCGCCTTGCCCGCCGCGCAGCGCTCGACCTCGAGCACGATCTGACCGTAGTTGATTTCCGGGACCACGAACGCCCGTATCTTGGACGCGAGTTCCCGGATGCGCTTCTCCGGGAAGGGCCATACGACCACGAGCCGCAGCACCCCGACCTTGATGCCGTGCTGGCGCGCCATGTCGACGCCCATGCGCGCCACGCGTGCCGTGATGCCGTAAGTCACCACCACGACCTCCGCGCCCTCGATCTCCTCCTCTTCGTAGCGCACGATCTTGTCCGCGTTCAGCCGGATCTTGTCGACGATGCCGCGCACGCAGCGGTCCTGGCACTCGGCGCTCATCACGGGATAGCCGCGCTCGTCGTGCGTCAGCCCGGTCGTGTGGAAGCGGTAGCCGTCGCCCGCGCGCGCGAATTCCGGCACGCTGTTGCCGTTGCGCCGGTAGGGAAGGAACTCCCCGGGCGGCTTGGCTGTCAACCGGCGCGGCACCACGTCGATGGCCTCGGCCGGCGGGATGATGACCTTTTCCGTCATGTGGCCCACACACTCGTCCATCATCACCAGAACCGGGACGCGATAGATTTCGGAGAGATTGAAGGCGTCGATGGTGAAGTTGAACGCCTCCTGCGGTGAGCAGGGCGAGATCGCGATGACGGCGTAGTCGCCGTGCGATCCCCAGCGCGCCTGCATCATGTCGGCTTGCCCCACCATCGTCGGCAGACCCGTGGAAGGCCCGCCGCGCTGGACGTTCACCACCACGCACGGCGTCTCCATCATGGCCGCCAGCCCGATGTTTTCCATCATGAGGCTGAAGCCCGGCCCGCTGGTGACCGTCATGGACTTGGTGCCCGTCCAGGAGGCGCCGATCACCGCCGCCATGCTCGCCAGCTCGTCCTCCATCTGGATGAATATGCCCCCCATGCGGGGGAAACGGCGCGCGATCCGCTCCACCACTTCCGTCGACGGGGTGATGGGATAGCCCGCCACGAAGCGGCAGCCCGCCGCCATGGCGCCTTCGCCGCAGGCGAAGTCGCCGTCCAGGTAATGCGTACCCGTCAGAACACCGGCCGGATCTGCTTTCACTGGAATCCTCCTTGCTCTTGCCGACAGCCGCCTACCCCTGCGCGGCGCCGCTCGCCACCGCCGCACCGCCCCCCGCGGCCACGGCCTCCTCGGTCACCGGCACGCTGAAGATGGCGAAGTCGGGGCAGATCATCTCGCACAGGTTGCAGTTCACGCACTCGCCCTGCTTCACCACCTTGGGGGGATGGTAGCCCTTGGCGTTGAACTCGTCCGAGAGCACCAGAACCTCCTTGGGGCAGTACTCGACGCAGAAACCGCAGCCCTTGCAGCGGTCCACGATGATGCGCACCTCGCCGCGCGGGACCTTGACTTGGTCAATATCCAAAGGTTTGCGCCAGTATTTCATCGGCCACTCCTCATTGAATGCCCTCCGGCCCCGGCTTCCCGGGCCGGCAGTCCCGGCAAAAACGGTTTCGTCCCGTCATGCCGCCCCTCCGATCGACTTCTCCCGGCCGTGCGCCGCGCGCAGCCTCTCGAACGGGCAGCCGCCGCGCACCCGTCCCACCGGGCATTTCCGGATGCAGTAGGCGGCGCAATACAGGCACAGCGCGGAACCGGCCTCCTGGTGCTCGATCAACGACAGGCTGAAACGCTCGAGCAGGCGGGCCAGCTGCCGCAACTCGTCCGAACTGAAACGCTCCAGCACGGGCGCGAGACTGCGCGCCTTGCGCGCCTCGTAACGCTGCACCAGGCGCCTGCCCTTGGCGCTCGCCGAAAGCAGCGTGACGCGCCGGTCCTCCTTGCACGGATGGCGCACGATGAACCCGAGGCGCTCGAGCTTGTCGATGTTCTTGGTACCCGCGGGCGCACTCACCCCGAGAAAGCCCGCGAGCTCGGCGCTGTGGAATTGCCCGTTCAGGGCCACAGCGCGCAGCAGATGGAACTGCGACAGCGACAGGGGATCGCGCGTGATCTCCTGCAGCAGCTTGATCTCGAGCAGCTCACGCACGGCGGAGGAGAAAATGTGCGTGAAGCGCACCAGGCGCCTGTGATGCGCCGGACCCGGCAACACGGATGCCGCGTGGGCCACCGTGCTGCGCTGGGATCGCATCACAGCCATAACATTAACCTGCTTACTATTTAACTGAGTTAAGTTTGTTGCAATCGCCCCGCGCTTTGCAAGAAGAAAAGGAAGAAAAAAAACTGATGCGGCGAATTAGCCCGCCTAAACGCGCCGCGCCCGCCGGTGCCGGAGCGCGGCAGCAAAGACATTGCTCAGAAAGGGCGGGCCGCCGGCCGATATGAATGCTATCGGCAGCCGAGACCGCGCCCGCGGGGCAAGCCATGCCCGGCAGGCAGGCGGCACGTCGGCGCTCGACGGCGAGGACACCATGGCCACTGAACAGTACGGCAGCTACCGCACCTTCGCGAAGTTGCTCGAGACTCCCATCGGCGTCATCTATCGGGCCCGCGACCAGGCGACCGGCCAGGAGGTGGGCATCCGGGTCGTCGGCGAGGAACTCCTGCGCGCCCCCGGCGTGAGGGAACGCCTGGCGCGCGCATGCGAGGCGGCTTCAGCTTTGCGCCATCCCAATATCGTCCCTCTGCTGGGCTACGGCGATGAGCCCCACGAGACGTTCATCATCACCGACGCGGTGGACGGACGCAACCTCGATTCGGTGATCGCCTCCGCGGAACAGCTCTCGGTGGAGCGCAGGATGGCGATCATGATCCAGGCGGTACAGGCGCTGACCCACGCCCACGAGCACGGCGTGGTTCATGGCGGCCTGACGCCGGCCGAGATCTGGCTCCAGCCGGACGGAACGGTGAAGGTAGCGGGTTTCGGATGCGCCGCGCTCCTGGCACCATTCCGCCTTTCGTCGAGCGCGCCCAGCGGCGCGCGCATCTACCTGGCACCCGAGCAGATCGAGCGCAAGGAGGCCGACGCCCGCAGCGACATCTTCTCGCTGGGGCTGATATTCTACGAGCTGCTCACCTTCCATCACCCCTTCCAGGCCGCCGAGACCGCGAAAACCTTCGACAACATCCTGCACCAGGCCGGCATCCCGACGCTCGACAGGTTCGCCGACCTACCCCTGGGAATCTGGCCCATCCTGGAACGATGTCTGGCCAAGCAGCCGGACGAGCGCTACGCCTCGTCTGCGGAGCTGCTGGCCGCCTGTAATCTGCTGCAGCGCGACATCGCCGACGACCGTCAGCTCATGCTCGTGGAACTGCACACGGTGCTCCCGAGGCTCGCCGAAGCCGCGGCCCGCCCCGGCGCGCCCGCGGAATTGCACAGGTTGCAGCGGGAAGTCGAGGAGCTGCTCAGCAGCCAGCAGGTGACGGAGTACCTGCCCCTGAACCGCATGGTGTCGGCACTGGCGGAACACTACCGCGCCATTCACGCGGCATTCGAGTTTCCCTCCGCCGCGACGCCGGAAACAGCCGCGGCGCAACCGGCCTTGGCTGCCGCCGAAGCCTCCGAACCTGCGCCGGCTGCGGACCGAACCGCACCCTCGCCGGCAGGCAAAGAAGAAACGAGTCCCGGCGAGCGCTGGGACCGCCAGACCCAGGCCGTCATCGAAGAGTTGTTCTCCGAATCCGGCACGGTTTCTCCAACGCAGTCTTCTCCGGCGGCCGACAGGGATGAAATCGCGGACTTGCTGCGGCAGATCGAACTCGCCCAGGAAAAGGTCCGCCGAACGGTGGAGACCACGCTCCTGCAGGTCGCCGGCGGCGCCGCCGCACCCCTACCCGAGCCTGAGGGCGCAAGCGGCGATTCCGGCGCCGAAGCCGACGGCCAAGTCCGGACGGCGTCCGAATCGGACGGAGCCGCCGGGCCGGCGGCGGCGCCGAATGCGGTACCCGAGGCCGCGGAAGCCGCGCCCGCTCAGGAAGACGACTGGTTCGCAGCGGCGGAACTGACCTCCACGGAGGCCTGCGCCCCCATGCCTCCGAGCGAAGAAAGCGCCGAGGCGTCGGCCGCGGGCCGCCGCGCGTTCATCGGCGCCGGGATCCGGCGCTACGGGCCGCGCGCGGCGCTCGCGGCCGCCGGCCTGGTCCTTCTGCTGGCCGCCGGCTGGTGGGCCCAGGGGCACCTGCGCATCCGCCGCGGCCTGTTCGCCGTCCTCGCCGACGCGCGCACCGCGGTGGCGCAACGGTTGTTCGGCGGCGGCGAGCCGAACTACCAGAAGCTGCTTGCAGGCACGCCGCCCGCCCTGGACGCGGCGCGGGGATCCGACAGGCAAAAGGAGGCCTTGCTCCTCGAGGGTCTCCTGGAGCAGGCCCGGAGCCTGCGCGCACAGGGGCGCTTCGAAGAAAGCAGGGTCTTCCTGCAGCGCCTGCTGGAACTGCGCCCCGGTCATGAAGGCGCAACCGAAGAGCTGCGCCTGCTCGATGCGGCGGCCGCCGCGCCGTCGGGCACACAGCAGGCGGAGCGTTCCATCGAGAAGAGGCTCGCGGACGCGGCGGCCCTGATCGCCGGCGGGAAGCTGCGCCAGGCGAAAGTCGAGCTGGATCGGATCGAGCGCCTGGAACCCGGGCTGCCGGAAACACGCAGGCTCCTCGCCAGGCTGGAGGAGAAAAACGCCTTGGCGGTGCGCGAAGAGGAGCAACGCCGGGCCGAAGAAGCCGAGTCGGCGCGCCGCGCCGAAGCCCGCGCGCAGCGCGCGCGCCGCGCCGAGAGCCTATACGCCCAGGGCGATTACGCGCACGCCCGCTCGCTGCTCGACGAATGGCTGGCGGATACCCCGGGCGATGCTCAAGCGCAGAGGCTGCAGGAACGTACGGCAGAAGCGCTGCGCAGCATCGGCCTCTATCAGTCCGCCATGGAATCCCGCCGCTACCGCGATGCGCTCGACGCCCTGGCGGCGCTCGGCCGCGCCAATCCCGCCGATCCCAATCTGGCGGAAATGCGGCGGCGCGCGGAAGCCCGCATGGCCGCGGCCACGGCGACCCTGAGCATCCACAGGCTGCGCGAGCCCGCGACCATCCTGATCGACGGTCAGCCCGCGGGAGCCGACGGCGAGTTGCTCAATCATTCCTTACCCATAGGCTCGCACCAGCTCGCCATCAGGACCGACGCAGGAGCGCAGGTCGCGCACGCCGACGAGTTCCTCGAAGGCCAGAACGTCCATTACGTCTATGACGCCGCACTGCTCGTACTGCGCCCGATGCTCGAATCCGACCGGGCCCTGATCGCCGAACGCAAGGCCAAGGAGGAGGTCCACAGCTTCGAAGTCGAACACATGCACGGCCTGCTGCGCGGCAGCTGCCGCGGCGAGCTGCGCATCAGTTTCTACGAGGTGGCGTACCGGCCGGTCTCCGGCCCGCATGCCTTCCAGGTTCCCTTCCGCGATCTGAGGCTGCGCACCGAAGGGAGCGTGCTGCGCCTCATGCTGGTCGGCACCAACCGGGAGCTGGCGCAGTTCCGCACCGCAAACCCGGAAGCGGCCGGATCGGTGGCGCAGGTATGGGGCAAGTTGAAATCGCTGGAAAAGTGATCCCCGGCGGATTGCCGTGAAGCGCTCTGCCGTTCCGGCAGCGCGCCGCCGATGCGGGTGCCGGCCGGCTTGCGGACTATCTTTTTTAGATCGTTTTCGAACAGCCTTCCGAACATCATCGATCACCACTTCGGGCACATCCACCGGCACAGCGCGGGACCCGGGCTCGGCAGGAGCGGTTTCTATTGAGCAGCACAAAATGCAGCTCACTGATGGTCCCGAACCGTAGAATGTCCAATATCCGGCATGGGCACAGCGTGGAGCCGGCCGAATGGTCGGGACTTGTTGTTGACAACCTCTTATCAACGAGGCTATAGTGCTTCTATTCTCAATCGAGTCAAAGGCTATGCCCGCATTGGCCGTTGGGCGGTGCGAAGCAGTCCCGTGGCATTCTTTCACGCCCAGGTGTGAAGATGTTGACCTCGGCTCCAATCATTTCACCTTACGTTCGGCCAAAGGAGACAAGGATCGCATCACCCTCCTGCCGGCCATGGCCGAGGATGAAGCGGCACGTCATATCGAAGGCGTGCGCAAGCAGCATCGGATGGATGTGGAGGCAGGCGCCGGCTGGGTAGAGCTGCCGGCGGCGTTATCCCGGAAGTATCCGAATGCCGCTCGCGAATGGATCTGGCAATGGGTTTTCCCGGCAACGCGAATCTATGTCGAACCTCGAACCGGTGAGCGGCGGCGTCATCACCTGCATGAATCGGTCCTTCAGCGCGCGGTTAAAGAGGCCGTCCGCCGGGCGGGCATTGCGAAGCCGGCAAGCTGCCACACGTTCAGGCATTCATTCGCGACACATCTTCTCGAGGCGGGCTACGACATTCGTACTGTGCAGGAATTGCTTGGTCACAGCGACGTCAGCACTACGATGATTTACACTCACGTACTCAACCGCGGCCCGGGAGCCGTGCGAAGCCCGGCCGACCAGCTTACGCCGCTGCGGACCGCTGATATTGGGCCGACCGGAAATCGCAGTCCAGTTCGAGCAGATTGGGAATCCCAAAAGAACGAAAAGGCTTTTCTTTTCAACGGATGCAAATGAGAGCGCGGGTAATCCCGTTCCGCTTTAGATCGACCAGCTACACAATATTCGCTAACCTAGGCAGTTCTATCCATTTGTAGTTAGGCGACTGCGACGCCAACTTGGAGGTCGCTTGAAAGTCAGGGAGTTGATTCGGCTTCTAGAGGAGGACGGGTGGAAGTTGAAACGGACCCGAGGAAGCCACCGGCAGTTCAAACATCCGAAGAAACTTGGCACGGTGACCGTAGCAGGCAAGGAGGGCCTTGACATCCCGCCGGGCACGCTCAATGCGATACTGAAGCAGGCAAGTTTGAAGAAGTGAGGAACCGATTATGCGTTACATGGTTGTTGTCGAGCGCGGTGAGACGAGCTGGGGCGCACACGTTCCTGATCTGCCCGGTTGTGTTGCAGTCGGGGAGACTCGGGAGGAGGTGCTGCAACTGATTCGAGAGGCGATCGAGTTTCACATCGAGAGCCTGAAGGAAGACGGTTTGCCACTGCCGTCTCCCAGTTCAGAGGGGGAGTTCGTCGAGGTGGGTGTCGCCTAACCGGCGGCTGCAGCCGCCGCAGTAACCTGCGCGGCTGAGCCGCAAGTCGTTAGGTTCTGAACCCACTCGATCCTTGACGGGAAGCCTGGTATGACATATAGTCATACCAGGAGGCTGCAGATGCCTAGATCCAAGATTGCCATTACCATCGACGAATCAACACTGAACCGACTGGATGAACTGGTCGAACAATCCATGTTTTCCAGCCGCAGCCAGGCAATCCAAGAGGCCGTCGAGGAAAAACTTGCCCGGCTCAAACGGACTCGGTTGGCCCGAGAATGCGCTAAATTGGACCCTTCTTTTGAAAAGGCGCTCTCAGAAGAAGGACTGTCTGAGGACCTTTCGCAATGGCCCGAATACTAAGGGGAGAAATCCGCTGGGCTGATCTCAACCCGGTGCGAGGCAAAGAGCAAGCAGGCACCCGTCCAGTACTAATTCTCAGCCATGACGTGTTCAATGAACGCTCGGGGACCGTTATCGCGGCCGCGCTAACAAGTCAGCCACAGCGTGCTGCCTTCCCTTTGACTTGCGAGCTCCACGCTCGGGAGCTTCCCAAGAGATCCTGGGTCAAGATCAGTCAAATTCGCACACTCTCCATCGAGCGAATCGGCTCTCGGATTGCCAGAGCCACGCCGGAAGAGGTTGCCCGGGTTGTTGAGGGTCTTAACGAAATTATCGGAACCTGACTATGCGCTCCGGCGGGCCCGCAAAAAACGCGGGCCGCTGAGCGCCAACGTTATGCGGTCGAGAGACGACCTTTCGGAAGGAGCCAGTATGCGAACGTCAGTCAGTGGGTCCTCGCAGTCCGTTATGCGGGGCATCGCGAGCAAGGGTCAGCTCGCCTTGGCAGGCGTACTCTTGCTCGGCGTCGTCGTGATGGGATACGGATACTTCCAGCAAAACAAGATCCGCCTCGATGTTGGCCACCTGGTGATAGTCGCCGGGCTCTTAAGTGGCGTAGTGCACATTGTGTCGTGTGGCAAGAGGTCAAACGCTCGTCTTGGGTCATCCTGCACGTTGTCGAGTCACATGAGGACGACCGGAGGGTCCTGCATGTCACCGCTGCGCTCACCTTTTCTGGCTGCAGTGAACCGGGGCTTGGCGCAGATAGTGAGAAAGTGAAGCCGTTGGCTTAGCACACATGAGGATGGTTTCGCACCTTGAGTTTGGAGCCGCATAACAACCGGCTGAACCCGCCGGTCCGACCCGCGGGCTAGCCGATCGTTAGCCTGCCCTCAGTATCAACTATGGGGGAATCAAGATGGAAGTTTTACTTCCTCACATTTCAAAGTGGTTCTCCGATAGGCAAGAGCATTTCAGGGTTTTTGCACAAGCGGATAGTCGTGTTGAAGGCTGGTTCAAAGCCGAGTTGCTCGTCTTGTTCAACCGACTTGTAGCGAATCGGCTGCTTGAGAAGTTTGAGCGCGAAGCTAATGTCCCCTCACCGAAGGATGGAAAACGAAAGCAGGTTGATTTTCGGCTTCACATTCAAGGGCAGGAACACCTTTGCGAACTGAAAGCACTTTGTATAAGCCAAGCCGCAGGGACGCCACGCAATCTGCACTTCTACTTCTGCGATGACCATGTTGGACTGATAAGAGATTTCAAGAGGTTAGATGAGATTGTGAGTCACCACAAATGGGTCGTTGCTTTTGTCTACCCCGCCCCTGATTCAAGGGAATGGTACAACGCCGTGGCATCATTGCCAAGCGCATTGAGACATTGGAGACCTGTAACGAATCCTAGCGACTTTCCGAGTTGGATGTACATTGCGCTTTGGAAAGGATGATATCTGCAGCAAACGCATCTCGACAATTCCGGCAGGCTGACAAGTGCATCCACCCGTCACGCTCCGCTCGCTTCGCTCCCTCCGGGTGCGGATGATGGGCGCCGTTAAGCGAAAGAAGATGAAACGAAGACCGTTGATAGCCTATTTTGTACTCGTGACACTGATCAGCGCGGTGTTCATCGTTGGCATGAAGCTCATGGGTAAGTCCGGCCACTATCTTGCCGGCCCTTACATGCTTGGTCCCGCCCTCGCTGCCATCATCACCCGCATGTTTTTCTATCAGCACAAGTTTGCGGATGCCCATCTGCGCTTCGGAAGATGGCAGGCCTACTTGCAGTTCTGGGGATTTACCCTCGCTATTGTCCTTCTTTCATATGTTATGTACACACTCCTTGGTTCCATTTCGTGGGACTTCAGCGGCGAGACGTTTCTATCCCAACTGAAAAATCAGATGGCATTGTCCGGGCAACGCATCGATAATCTTCCCGCTGGCTTGACCCCCAAGATGATGCTTGTATTGTTCTTCATCGGCGGGCTGACAATCTTCAACGTCCCTCTCGTCATCGCGGGATTCGGTGAGGAATTCGGCTGGCGCGGGTTCATGTTTCCGCAGCTCTGTCGGACCCGGCTCGCAGCCGGGTTCGTAGTCGGCGGCCTCGTCTGGTTCGCATGGCACGTCCCATTGGTTTTCATCATGCCCAGCCCGACGGACTTCACGACGCTGCAGCATGTTTTCAATGCAATCACTTTGGCGATCGGATCCATCTGCACCTTTGTCTATTTCGCGTACGTTTATGCCAAATCCGGGAGCATATGGGTAGTGTCTCTGGTCCATGCCGTGTTTAACAACGGATCCCGGTCGTTTTCCTATTTCGCCAACATCGAAAGTCAATTGATGGCAAACATCGGAATGACGTTCACAATGATCGCTGTCGTCGCTTTCCTGTACGTGCGAAAAGAGTTGACCATCTTTGACAACTTCCTTTCCAAAGACAAGAACATCGCTTGACAATTGCCACCAGGCGACGGCCGGGAGCCGCGCCAGAAGCACGCGTTAGCCCGCAGAAGGACGAGATGCAAGTGAAGGCACGAGCAGTCATCGAAGCGGCACTCGTCTTCTCCCTGACCCTGGGGCTCGCCGCCTTGGTAGGTCTCTCCGCGGTCGGCAGCTTGGAGAGGCAGATCACCAACCGGCCCTTCATCGAATACGCTGTGGTGATTCTCCTTCCAGTGCTACTGCTGGTTGTCGCTCGAAGAAGCCCGGCATCCTACGGCCTGTCTCTGCAGGACCTACCGTATCCCCTGGACGTGGCGGCAACCGCATTCGTGCCCGTGGCCATAGCGGGCGCCCCCCTGGCGTTCATCGATCACAGGCGATGGAACGGTGCCCTCGTCCTGGCAGGCATCCAGATTGCCGTGCTGTTTGTATTGGCCCGGCTGCTGCGGCGCAAGCCGACGCGGAAGGAAGCGGCATTCCAGGCCGGCGTCGTGTTGCTGGTATCCAGCTCGGGCTTCAGGCCGGGGGCCACACCGGGCAACGCCGTCTCTGCGCTCGCCTTCTATGTCTTCTTCCTTGGGTTGGGGGAGGAGCTTCTCTTTCGGGGCTACATCCAATCCCGCTTGAATGTCGCTTTCGGTAGACCCTATCGATTCCACGGGGTCAACTACGGCTGGGGTGTCGTCATAGCGTCCGTGCTATTCGGACTCATGCATGTTCTCAACCTCGGGAACTTGGCGAGCGGCGACTGGGACCCGGCATGGTGGTGGGGCTTCTGGACGTTCTTCGGTGGTCTTGTTCTCGGCTTCGTGCGCGAGAAGACAGGCAGCATTGTGGCGCCGACGATTCTGCACGGTCTGCCACAGGCGATAGCCTATTCGGTTCTCGGTCTCTGACAGCCCAGACCATCGAGGCAGCGGGCTAACCAGCGCTTGCAGCCGACGGCGCGGCCCGTCATCCCGTCTGCTGCGAGGAGCAGACGTCGCGCCGGCGCCAGCCGCGGCTGATATCGCGCATTGGGCGGAGCAAGGATCACGCAGAGGACGGAGATCTCCTATGTTGGCAACGATCATTGCCCTCTTAGCTCTGGCTGCCTTGGGCGCAGTTGCGGATGCGGCTGGATCCACCCAGGGGACCGTGCGGTTGGAGAGGGGCCGGTTCGAGAAGGCGATTCAGTACCAGGTAATCCTCAGACATCTGCTCTACCTGCCGCCGGAGTATGGCGAGAAGGAAGCACGGTGGCCGATGATCGTGTACCTGCATGGCGGCGCGGGACGTGGCAGCGACTTCGACAAGATGCCTTGGTACCCGCTATCCCGGCTGTTGCGCGAATCGGGCAGCAACCTGCCTTTCGTTGTCCTAATGCCCCAGCGCCCCGAGGATGACATCTGGGACGTTGCCGCACCGACGCCGCCGGCTGACGTTTCCGCGCCGCCGGCCGCGGCAATGAAAGCAGCCGCTGATTACAGCAAGGCCCAAAACGGGCAGACCTGCGTCGTAATGTTCGACGGCAAGGTCGTGTTCGAGCGTTACGACAACGGCGGCGCGGCGGACAAGGCGCAAATGCTGGCCAGCGGCAGCAAGAGTTTCGTCGGTTTGGCCGCCGTCGCCGCCGTTCAGGACAAGGTGTTGAACCTGGACGATCCGGCGAGCGACGGCATCACCGAGTGGAAGAACGACCCGGATAAGGCGAAAATCACCTACCGTCAATTATTGACGATGACGAGCGGACTGACGCCCGGAGAATGGGGCAACGCCGTCAAGGCCCCCGCCTGGAAGGAAATTGCCGGCAAGCCCCTTTCAGGCAAGCCGGGCGCGCAGTTCGCGTATGGGGCCTACCACCTCAACGCGTTCGCCTACGCCCTGGAGCGCAAACTCGGCACGGAGACGTTCGAAGCTTACCTGAAGCGTCGCATCCTCGACCCGATCGGGATCAGGGTGGAGTGGCGGTTCCGGTGCGCGGACAACCACCCGCAGGTCGGCGGTGGGGCGTTCGTGACGGCGAAAGACTGGGCGAAATATGGCGAGTTCGTCCGCCTGCGGGGAACCTGGGACGGTAAGGAAGTGGTGGACGCGAAGCTGCTGGCCGAGTGCTTTCAGGGGACGCCGCAGAACCCGGCCTACGGGCTCACCTGGTGGCTGAAAAAAGAGGTGACGGCCGAACAGCTCAAAAGGATTCCGATCCTGGCGCGGGAGTGGGGCGATGTGGCCAACGCCGACTGGCTGCCTGCAGATCTGGTTGCGGCGTGCGGGGCCGGCAAACAGCGGTTGTATGTCATCCCTTCTCTCAAGCTCGTGATCGTGCGCCAGGGGGGCCTGAGTCGAGGGTTCTCCGACCTGGAGTTCCTCAGCCTGTTGCTCCGGGGCAAGTCGGCAAGCAAATAGCGTGCATTGCCCGGACGCCGAACCAAGCGCTCCACCTGCCCCGGCCCGCGATGGCGGTTCCGGAAGTTCGTAGCACCCACGCAGGCCGGGCAGGTGCGCTGGGTCGTTCGGCGGACTTGCTTTGCATGAAAATGAAGGACCGATATGAGAGCGTCCGGACGCATAGACAGCCAAGTTGACAGAAGCACGATCATCATCGCCTCGGTGCTTTTGTGGGGCATCGTTGTCATGGCCGTCGGGCACTTCCCCGGAAAGCGGTGATCCCCAGGACCCGAGCCGCCGTGCCATCACGCAACACGGTCCGGGAAGTTTTGTATGCGGCGCATGCCGCTTCGTGCCGGACGATCACGGCCTCCGTGCAGCGGTGTCCGGCTCTTCCCGCCTATCCATGGCTCTGTATGTCCTTCTTCCCCAGGTCTTCGTGTCCCACACTATGACCGTATTGTTGGTCCCTCCGCAGGCGACGAGCCGGCCGTCGGAGGAATCCATCCCTGCCGCCCAGAGCCAGAGTCTTTCCATCCCAGGATGGCGCAAGCGCGCCGGCCCTGCGGTCCAAGCCCGCCAACCGCACCTCTCGAACGCTTCCGTCTTCTTCGAGGATGAAGACCGATTCCCCCCCTATCTCCCACCACGGCGACAATCCGGCCGTCCTGGGAGAAGCGGGGCGAGGCCGCGCCATAGTTACATAGTAGGCGCCATAAGCCAGCATCCTCGCGTCGGGCGACATCGCCACCGACCCGAAACCGGCCGGCACGACTTGAGAAAGGGGCCCCGTTGCGCGGGCCACTCTGCGCGCCGACGAGGGATTCGCCGTGTCGTACACCCTGATCTCTTCCGTCCCTCCCGCGCCGTACGACACGACCAAAGCGCCGGCATCGGGAGCAAATGCGGCGGAGCAACGGTACAATCTGCGTGCCTTGTCCGCGGGCATCAGGGGGGTGAGTTTGCCTGCGGTGGCCTCCCAGAGGAACAGTTGCTCGAACCCGCGGCGAATCCGGGCCGCATTCGCTCCCGGATTGGCCGCGAGGGCGAACAGCGCTCCCGCGGGCGTGAACGCCGCTTCCAGCACGTGCATGACCCTTGTATCGGGGAATCGCTTCTTCAGTGCGCCCGTGCGCACGTCGACGATCCGCATTTCGGCGAACGGAGCCGACTCGCCGATCGGAGAATCTTCGTAGGCCCCTTTCGTCGAGATCGCCAGCTCCGTGCCGTCGTATGAGAAGGCAAGGGCGGTGACATCGCTGCTGCGGATCAGGCACTCCTCGCGCCGGTTCTCAAAATCCAGCAGGGTTACCCGGTCTCTGTAAACGAAAGCAGCCCACCTGCCGTCGCGCGCAAACGCCGCTTTGAGGACGACAGGATCGACACCGGCGTATTGAGACCGGGCCAACGGTGCCGGCGCGAGAAACACCCACGAAAGCAGGATCCACGCGCGCTTCCGATGGCAGCCCATCTCGGCGGCTCCTCACCGGATTATACCGAAATCAGCCGCCTTGCGTACGATCCGGCCTTCCGCCGGAGTTTTCTCTCCGGGTGAACCCCGCGGCGCGTGCCGCAAGGCGCGGCCTGATTCTTACGGCAGCGGCGCCATGGTGCGCAGCACCGGGTAGAACTCCGGCTTCTCTTTTTCGAGCACATCGTCCATCAGGTTCCACGCAGCCAGGCTGTCGTTGCAGCGCGGCTCGAGGAGCATGACCACCAGCCGGCCGAGCGGCTGGTCGACCGGCACGGCGAGCGTGCCCGCCGGAACGCTTTGTTCCGCCTCTTCCCACCGGCCGGCCAGCGTGCGCGCGCGGTGGCCCTGATATTCGCGCGCCTCCATGCTGGAACTCTCGATGCGGAACCTCTCGATGGGAACGGACACCGCATCCTTGAGGGGTACCATACGGATGCCGTGGGCCTCCAGGCGATCGACAACGAGCCGCAGGGCGGGCGGCACCAGGTACGCGCGCGGCGCCCGTGTGCTTTCGGCCGGCTCGAAGGTGGTATATTCGTACATCTTCTCCGGCCGGCGCACGTCGAGCCGGCGCCGCATCACGGCGCCGGTGAAGGGATTTTTCTCCAGCGCGACCTCGCCCATGAGGATTTCGACCGGCTCCGCCGACCGCACCGCCCTGCCGAGCAGCGGTACTTCCGTCCCCACGATCGACCGGCGGTCGGCTTCGGCGGTCACCCGCCGAATCTCTTCGCCGTTATGCGCGACAAAGCTGCAGATCTCCTCGACGAAGCGGCGCGCCGTCCGGATGCGCTCCTCGAAGGTGAGATAGGCGAACGTCTCGCTCAGAATGCCCAGCCGGTTGCGCAGCCCGAAGTAGTTGGCGCTGTACCGCGGCGTGGGCTCCGTGGTGTACCAGGCGCGCTCCGACGGCCCCCCGCCGCGCCCGCCGGGAACGTTGCCGTAATAATAAAAATCCCAGCCGTCTCGGGCGCGGATCGCCCGCGTCACCTCGGGCAGCAGCCGTTGGCGCAGCAGGTGGACGATGCCCGCGTCCGTCGCCGGATGGAGCGGCGGCGCATAGGTGAGATGGTAGGCGTGGATCGTGCCGTCGGTGGTGTGCAGGTCGACCGCCACATGCGGGTCGTAATCGGTCAGCATGCAGGCGAGCGAACGGGTCTCCGGCGCATCCAATTTGGTGTGGTCCCGGTTGAGATCGTAATTCTGGGCATTGGCGCGCTGCCCCATGCCTCCGATGGGCCCGTGCTGGCTCCCGCGGTTGGTCAGATTCACGCGCTCGTTGCCGTCGGGATTGTAGATCGGGCAGACGAGCAGGACCATCGAGTCGAGCCATTCCTTGTGCCCCCCGGATGCGATCTCGCGCAGCAGCTCCAGGCAGGCTTCCTTGCCTTCCACCTCGCCCGCATGGATATTCGCCTGGATGTAGACGCGCGTCTTTCCCGCGGCCTTGACGGCCTCGGGGCCGGCGTCCTTGACGCTGCCCGCGATCGCCAGCGGCAGGGCGCGCCCTTCGAAGGAGTACCCCATGGTCGTCAGGCGTATGTGCGGCGCGGCCGCGTCGACGGCCTTCAGGAACTCCATGACGTCGTCGTAGCGGCTGGTTTCCCGGTAATGGGTCTGTTCGGGCCGCGTCGCGAGCGAGCGCACCGATGCGGCGGGCGCTTTGCCGCCCGACTGGGCGAGAGCCTGCGTGACAGGGAGCGCGGCGGGCAGAAGAACGGCGGCGAGCGAAATCGCGCGCATGCTGGAAAGGCACGCCATTTGGATACCCTCCTAGTGCCCCGGGCGCCCGGCCTGGGCGCGGGACGGCCACGAGGTTAGCGGTTTCTCCCGCGGGTTGCAACGCTTTCCCGCGCCTCGCCCCGAAGCGGCAAAAACGATTGCGCCCGCTTCGGCGTGCCCCTATATTGGAAATCTGCGGGTGCCGCCCGCGTTTTCCGAATTCAAACCGGCAGGCCGGAGGGCCTGCCTATCCTGAGAGGTCAGTGCCATGACATCCTCGAACCGCTCCCGGGTGCTGCCGGCGATTCTGCTGCTCTGCCTCGCGGCGTTCGCGCCGGCCGAAGCGCTTCTGCAGTCGAACGTTGATGCGGCAGTGGATCCCGCATTCTTCCAGGACCTGCGCTTCCGCTGCGTCGGGCCGTTCCGCGGCGGCAGGGTGACCGCCGTGGCGGGCCACCGCCGGCAACCGCACACGTTTTACATGGGCGCCACAGGGGGCGGCGTATGGAAGACCACGGACGCCGGGCACACCTGGCGCAACATATCGGACGGCGCCTTCGCCACCGGCTCCATCGGCGCGATCGAGGTGGCGGAATCCGATCCCGATGTGATCTACGTGGGCACGGGAAGCGCAGCGATCCGGAGCAACGTGATCCAGGGCCGGGGCGTGTACAAGTCGAGCGACGGCGGCGCCACCTGGTCCTTCGTCGGGCTGCGCGAAGTCGGGCAGATCGGCGCCATCCGCGTGCACCCGCGCAACCCCGACATCGCCTTCGTGGCTGCGGTGGGCCAGCCCTTCGGCCCGAATCCCGAGCGCGGCGTATTCCGCACCAGGGACGGCGGACGAAACTGGCAGAAGGTGCTCTATATCAACGAACGCACGGGCGCCGTCTCGCTCGCCATGGATCCGTCCGATCCCGATGTGCTTTACGCCGGAGCCTGGCGCGCCGAGCGCAAGCCCTGGACCATCATCAGCGGCGGGCCGGCGCAGGAATGCGGCATCTACAAGACGACCGACGGCGGCGACACCTGGAACAAGCTGAGCCGCGGGCTGCCGCAGAAACTCATCGGCAAGGTCGACATCGACGTCTCGCGCGCCAATCCCCGGCGCGTCTATGCCATCATGGAAGCGCCGTCCGGCGAAGGCGGCGTCTATCGCTCCGAGGACGCGGGCGCGACATGGACGCTGATCAATACCGATCCTGCCCTGCTGGCGCGGCCCTTCTACTACACCTACATCGACGCCGACCCCAAGGACCCCGACGTCGTCTGGGTCAACAACCTCGCACTCTGGCGCTCGAGCGACGGCGGCGCCACCTTCCGCCGCGTGCCCACGCCTCACGGCGACAACCACGGGATGTGGATCAATCCCGACGACCCCCGGATCATGATCCAGTCCAACGACGGCGGCGCCAACGTTTCGCTCGACGGCGGCGCCAGCTGGTCGACGCAATACAACCAGCCCACGGCCGAGATCTATGCGGTGGCCGTCGACGATCAGTTCCCATATAGCCTGTACGGCGCCCAGCAGGACAACACCACGGTGATTCTGCCCAGCCTGCCGCCCGATGCCGGGATGGTCGACGATCCGATCCAGCTCTGGTCGCAGGGCCCGGGATGCGAAACCGGCCCCATCCTGCCGCTCCCCGGGAATCCCAGGATCGTCTACGGCGCCTGCAAAGGCGAGTTCTACCGCGCCAACCTCGAGACCGGCCAGACGGCGAGCTATTGGGTCTACCCCCAGAACCGCTACGGCCACCATCCCAACGACATTCGTTATCGCTTCCAGCGGGTGTCGCCTATCGAGATCTCGCCGCACAACCCGCGGGTCGTCTATCATTGCTCGCACGTCGTCCACCGCTCCACGGACGAAGGAGTCACCTGGCAGGTGATCAGCCCGGACCTGACGGCGCACGAACCGGACAAGCAGGTGATCCCCGGCGAGCCGATCACGCGCGACATCACGGGCGAGGAGGTCTACAGCACGATCTACGCCTTCCGCGAGTCGGTGCTGGAAGCAGGCGTCCTGTGGGCGGGGGCCAACGACGGCCCCGTGCACGTATCGCGCGACAACGGCGCCACCTGGAAGAAGGTGACGCCCGCGGGCCTGCCGCCGGGCGGGCGCGTGCAGAATATCGAACCTTCGCCGCACCGCAAGGGATCGGCCTATATCGCCGTCTACCGCTACCTGCTCGACGACTGGCGGCCGTACATCTACCGCACCGACGATTACGGCGCCACGTGGACGCTGCTCACCGACGGCCGCAACGGCATACCTGCCGACTATCCCACGCGCGTCGTGCGCGAGGATCCGGAGCGCGAGGGACTGCTGTATGCCGGCACCGAGTTCGGCCTCTTCGTGTCCTTCGACAACGGGAAAAGGTGGCAGTCGTTCCAGCTGAATCTGCCCGTGACCCCGGTGACCGATATCCGCGTGCATCGCCGGGATCTGGTGCTCTCCACGATGGGTCGCTCGTTCTGGATCCTCGACGACCTGACGCCGCTCCACCAGATCACCGACGCGGTGCAGAAGGCCGAGGCGTACCTTTTCCGCCCGCGGGCGGCATACCGCACGCGCCACCCCGCCATGGGAGGCCGGCCCGACTGGCCCACCTACCCGCCGCCCGGAGCCTGCATCGATTACTTCCTCGCCGCTCCCTCCCAGGCGGGACTGACACTGGAAATCCTCGACGACAAGAACCAGGTCGTGCGCGTTTTCTCCGACACGGGACCGGATGCGGCCCGGGCGCGCGCCGCCGGACTCGTGAACCGCCCCGGTGCGCATCGCTTCGTGTGGGATCTGCGCTACGCGGGGGCCTGGGACATCGATCCGCGGCGCGCCGGCGCCAGCGGGCCGCTGGTGGTGCCCGGTCGTTACCAGGTACGCCTGACGGCGGGATCATGGAGCCGCACGCAGCCGCTCGAGGTGAGGCTCGATCCCAGATTGGCGAAGGACGGGGTAACGCAGGCGGACCTCACCGAGCAGCTTCGGCTGAGCCTGCAGATCCGCGACTTGCTCAGCGAAGCGCGCCGGGAAGCATCCCGTCTTTCCGAGGCCCTGGCGCGATCCGGCGCCGAGAAGAAGGAGGCGCTGCAGCAGCTGCATGCCCGGCTCGTGACCGCCTCAGGACCTTACCCGCAGCCCATGCTCATCGACCAGCTCGGATATCTATACCAGATGGTCAATGGAGCGGACCGAAAGGTGGGGCGTAGCGCTTTCGACTTTTTCCAGGTGCTCGAGAGGGAGCTCGCGGCCGTCAAGAAGGAAAGCGCCCGGCTGCTGCCGGCGGGTTGAGGTCTGTCGGCCCTCCGGGGCTCGCCTGATCGATACGCTTCCTTCCGGGGGTTCGCCTCCGGCTCACCCCCGGCTACCGGCTCGGGGCCCCTGCCGGGGCTTCGTCAGTGCCGGAGGCACGGCAGCCGGCAGCTCCGGGCGAGCCGAAGGCGAACCCGGGCCGACAGATAGGCACGCGGGTTTTGTTGCGCAACAGCGCCCCGCCGGGGCCGCGTCAGTGCCGGAGGCACAGCAGCCGGCAGCTCCGGGTGAGCCGAAGGCGAACCCGGGCCGACAGAGAGGCACGGGCTTTTTGTCGCACAACAACGCCCCGCCGGGGCCGCGTCAGCGCCGGAGGCACGGCAGCCGGCAGCTCCGGGTGAGCCGAAGGCGAACCCGGGCCGACAGATAGGCACGCGCGTTTTGTTGCGCAACAGCGCCCCGCCGGGGCCGCGTCAGTGCCGGAGGCACGGCAGCTGGTAGCTCCGGGTGAGCCGAAGGCGAACCCGGAGAAAAGCGGATCCGAGGCCGGCGAGCCCCGGAGGGCCGACAGAGAGGCACGCGCGTTTTGTTGCGCAACAACGCCCCGCCGGGGCCGCGTCAGTGCCGGAGGCACGGCAGCCGGTAGCTCCGGGTGAGCCGAAGGCGAACCCGGAGAAAGGCGAACCCGCCATTGCCAAGCCCCGGAGGGCCGACAGAGAGACATTCGCGTTTCGTCGCGCAACAATGCCCTGCCGCAGAACCGCCCGGCTTTGGGCCCCTGCCG
>CAZHQK010000189.1:0-30587 GCA_964534795.1 uncultured Acidobacteriota bacterium | reverse complement strand
GGCCGTAAACTTCACGACCTTGCGCGCCGGGATCTTGATTTCGGCGCCGGTCTGCGGGTTGCGTCCGGTGCGCGCCTTGCGCTTGGTCACCGAGAAGGTGCCGAACCCGACAAAGGTGGCCTTGTCTCCCTTCTTCAGAGCCGACTGGATGCCCTCGAGAGTCGCATCAAAGGCCGCTTCAGCCTGGGCTTTGGTGAGGCACGCATCTTTGGCTATCTTTGCTACCAGGTCTCCTTTGTTCAAGGAATTATCCTCCTTTGCTCCGATGTCCGGTTTTGAGGGAACGTGGGTCACTATATGCACCGCCCGGCGCGAACGTCAAGGGAAATCCGCTTCCGGCGCGGCTTCCGGCACCTATTCCGGCCCGCGGACGCCCTGGGCGCGAAGATTGCGCGCGCCTGCACGCACGTTCCGTCCGATATAATCTTTGACGCCGCCGTCCGGAAACCTGCTAAGCTCGGCGCTCCGGGCGCCGGGGACGCGCGCCGCGGCAGCCGGCACGGCCGGCGAGACGGGAGAGGGAATGGCCAAGAAGCCCCTGTGCGTGGCCTTTCTCTGGCACATGCACCAGCCCGAATACGGCGACAGCCGGACGGGGGAGATCTATCTTCCCTGGACGCGCTTTCACGCGGTCAAGGACTACTACGACATGGGAGCCCTGGTGGCGGGCACGCCCGGGCTTCACCTGACCATCAACGTCGTACCCTCGCTCATCGACCAGCTTCGCCTCTACGGCGAAGGCCGGGCGCAGGAGACCTACGCCGCGCTCACGCTGCGCAACGCCGATGAGCTGGACGAACGGGAGAAGCGCACCCTGCTCGGCGGATTCTTCCAGCTGCCCTGGAAGCAAATGATCCTGCCCTATCCCAGGTATCGCGAGCTGCTCGAGCGCCGGGGGGCTCCCGACGCCAACGGCGAATACTCCGCTGCGCTCAAGCGCTATTCCGCCCAGGACTACCGCGACCTGCAGATGTGGTTCAACCTGAGCTGGTGCGGGAACGAGCTGCGCCGGGATCCGGCGGTCGCCCGATGGATCGCCAAAGGGCGGAACTTCTCCGAGCAGGACAAGAAGCGGCTCCTGGAAGTCCAGATCGAGTTCATCGGAAAGATCCTGCCCCTGTATCAGCGCCTCGCGCAGGAAAACGGCGTCGAGCTTTCGGTTTCCCCGTATTACCACCCGATCCTGCCCCTGCTGTGCGACAGCCGCGCGGCGCGCGAGGTCCTCCCGGAGCTGCGCCTGCCCGAGGTGCCGTTCTCCTTCCCCGCGGATGCCGCCGAGCAGATCCGTCGCGCGCAGGAGCGCTTCTCCGAGATCTTCGCCCGCCCCGCCGCGGGCATGTGGCCTTCGGAAGGGGCGGTCAGCGACGCCGCTGCCGATGCGGCCGCCGCCGCCGGCCTGCGCTGGATGGCGTCGGACGAGAACGTGCTGCAGAATTCGCTCGTCAAGGCCGGGCGCCCGCGGGCGGCTCTCGCGCCCGCGGAGAAATACTGCGCCTACCGGTGGCGCGATACGAGCCTGGCTCTGTTTTTCCGCGATCGCGAGCTGTCGGATCTCATCGGCTTCACCTATTCGCAGTGGCGCGCGGCCGACGCCGTGGAAGATTTCCTGTCGCGCCTGCGCGCCATCCACGAGTCGCTTCCCGACGACGAGCGGCACTACGTCGTGCCTGTCATCCTGGACGGCGAGAACGCCTGGGAGCATTACCCGAACAACGGCGCGGACTTCCTGACGCTGCTCTACCGCCGCCTGACCCGGTCGGAGCATTTGCGCACCGTATCCTTCAGCGAGTTTCTCGAGCTCGAAGCGCACCGCGCGCGGCTGGAAACCCTGGCGGCAGGAAGCTGGATCTACGGCAACCTCGCCACCTGGATCGGGCATCCGGAGAAAAACCGGGCCTGGGAAGCGCTCGCCGCCGCCCGCCGGGCGCTCGACGCCGCCCGGCAGGAGGGCGGCGATCCCGGCCGGCTGGAGGCCGCATTCCGCGAGATACTGATCGCCGAGGGCAGCGACTGGTTCTGGTGGTTCGGCGACGACCACGAAACGCAGAACGCGGCGGAATTCGACATGCTCTTCCGGACGCACGTCAAGAACGCCTACCGGCTCCTGGGCAAGGAGTATCCGCTCAGCCTCGAAGCTTCGATCAAGCGCACGGACGCGCGCGCACTCTACCGGACCCCCCTGCACACGATCTCGCCCCGCATCGACGGCATCGTGACCGATTACTTCGAGTGGCTGAGCGCCGGATACGCCACGCCGCTGGGAGGAGAGGCGATGCACCGCACCGCGCGCCACCTCGAGAAGATCTTCTTCGGCTACGACGAAGCCGACTTCTACCTGCGCATCGATTTCAACCCGGCGGTGCGCAAGAAACTGCCCGTGGGCCTCACCGTCGAGGTGGTGTTCGTCGCGCCGCAGTGCTGCCGCCTGGCACTGGCGCGCGACGAGGAGCACACGTGGCGCGTGAGCCGCTGGGAGTGCCCGCTCGCGCCGAGCCCGCCGCGTTTCGCCGGGCGTACGATCATCGAATGCGCCTTCCCGCTCGCGGCGCTGGGAGTGAAGGGACCGGAAGAGGTGCGTCTTTTCGTCGAGATCGCCGAGCGCGACCGCCAGGTGGAACGTTTCCCCACGACCGGCTTCCTCTCGGTGCCGGTCGATCCCTGGACGTTGGACCTCGAGGAGTGGGTCGTGTGACCGGCGCGCGCCCTGCAGCGGGCGGCGTTGCATCCGCGCCCGGGGGGTGATAGCATCCCGGCGAACCGGCGCCCGCGATCGAACCCGGGCGCCGCGAGAGCAGGGTTTCCGAGCATGCCCGAGCTACGACACGATGCGATCCAAAAACGATGGGTGATCATCGCCTCCGAGCGCGGGCGCAGGCCCGACGATTTCCCGCGCCAGGAGCAGCTCGCCAAGGAAGGCTTCTGCCCCTTCTGCCCGGGGAACGAAGGCAAGACGCCCCCGGAAATCATGGCCGTCCGCTACGACGGCAGCCGCCCCAACACGCCGGGCTGGCAGGTGCGCGTGGTCCCCAACAAGTACCCGGCGCTGCGCATCGAGGGCGAGCTCGAGCGCAAAGGCGTGGGCGTGCACGACCGCATGAACGGCATCGGCGCCCATGAGGTCATCATCGAAACCCCGCGCCACGACCTGGAGATGGCGGACATGAGCGTCGACGAGCTGCAGCGCGTGCTCTGGGTCTGTCGCGAACGCCTCGTCGATCTGTACCGCGACCGCCGCTTCAAGTACGTGCTCATCTTCAAGAACCACGGCGCGGCAGCCGGGGCCTCGCTGTCGCACCCGCACACCCAGATCATCGCCACCCCGGTGACCCCCCTGGCGATCTCCGAGGAACTCGCCTCCGCCAAGGAGCATTACCACGTGAAGGAACGCTGCCTCTTCTGCGACATGATCACCCAGGAGCTGGAGTCCGGGGAGCGCATCGTGTACGCCGGCGAGAGCTTCGTGGCCCTGGCGCCCTACGCGTCCCGCTTCCCCTTCGAGCTTTTCCTGGCGCCGCGTTTCCATCATCACAGTTTTGCGGAGGCCGACGACGGCATGTTGCGCGGCCTGGCACTCGCCCTCAAGGACGTCCTGTCGAGGATCAAGCGATGCCTGAACGATCCTCCTTTCAACTTCCTGGTGCACACGGTCCCGAACGTCAAGGCCACGCCCAAGCGTTCCTCCTACTGGGACACCATCGCGGCGGATTTCCACTGGCACCTGGAAATCATGCCCCGGCTGACGCGCATCGCGGGGTTCGAGTGGGGGACGGGATTCTATATCAATCCCACCGCACCGGAAGAAGCAGCCAAATATCTGCGCGAGGTGGAACTGTAGCCGGGCGCGGAGATCCCGGCGCGCGGGGCGAGAAACCATGGACGACCATCCGTTGCATGCCGTGACCTTTTCCGCCGAGGCCGCGCCCTTCGTGAAGGTGGGCGGGCTGGCCGACGTGGCGGGCTCCCTGCCCGCCGCCTTGCAGAAACTGGGCGTCCGGATGAAGCTCGTCATGCCGGCCTACACCTCGATCCCGGCTGAACGCTACGGCATCGAACTCCTGCCCGCACTGTCGGGCTTCGAGGTCCCCATGGGCGAACAGTCCGTGCGCGCGCAGATCGGCCGCGCGCACCTGCCGGGCAGTGCCGTCGAGGTCTTCTTCGTGGGCGGCGCGGATTACTATGCGCGCGCGGGCGTCTACGTCGATCCCGTCACCGGGGAAGATTACCCGGACAACATGCAGCGCTTCATTTTCCTGATGAAGGCGGGCCTGGAGCTGCTGCGCAGGCTCGGCGAAGCCCCCGACGTGCTTCATTGCCACGACTCCCATACGGCGCTCATCCCTGCCCTGCTGAAGACAACCTGGCGCGAGGATCCCTTTTTCCGCGGCACGGGAAGCATGCTCACCATCCACAATCTGGCCTTCCAAGGGATCTTCCCCAAGGAGGCCCTGGTCGTTGCGGGCATCGGGCTCGAACACTGGCACCCCGGATCCCCGTTCGAATACTGGGGCAAGGTCAATTTCATGAAGGCCGGAATCGAAACCGCCGATCAACTGACTACCGTGAGCGAGAGCTATGCGCGCCAGATCCGGACGGACCATGAATACGGCTGCGGCCTCGAGGGCGTGCTGAACCGCAGGAGCGGCGACCTGACCGGGATCGTGAACGGGATCGATTACGGCGAATGGAATCCGGAAACCGACCCGCTCATTCCCGCCCGCTATTCGGCGCGCGACCTGTCGGGGAAGGCCCGGTGCAAGCAGGAGCTGCAGAGGGCCTTCGGGCTGCGGTCGTCTCCGGGACGGGTGCCCCTGATCGGCATGGTTTCGCGCCTCACCGACCAGAAGGGCTTCGATCTGATCGGGGAGGCAGGCGATCAGCTCGCCCAACTGGATCTGCAGATGGTCGTCCTGGGAACGGGCCAGCCCAAGTACCACGAGCTGCTGCAAGGGCTCGCCGCGCGCTTGCCGGGCAAGCTCGCGGTGCGCTTCGGGTTCGACAATACGCTGGCGCACTGGATCGAGGCGGGCGCCGATATGTTCCTGATGCCCTCGAAGTTCGAGCCCTGCGGCCTGAACCAGCTCTACAGCCTGCGCTACGGCACCGTGCCCATCGTGCGCGCCACGGGCGGGCTGGCCGATACCGTCGTCAACTACGACATCGCCGGCAACTCCGGTACCGGCTTCTGCTTCGCAGAGTACAAAGCGACGGAGATGATCCTGGCCGTCAAGCGCGCGCTGATGGTCTATGCCGATCCCGTATCGTGGGAGGAATTGATGCTCCGCTGCATGGCCCAGGACTGGTCGTGGGAGCGTTCGGCGCGCAAATACCTGCAGCTGTACGGGAGAATCCGTTCCATGAAACGGAGCGCGCCCGGGGCGGAAGGAGGCCGAACGGACGAAATCCGATGAGCACAGGCAAGCGTCGACCGCAGGATGCCCTCCCCGGTACCTCGGCGGAACACCGGCTCGCCGAGCTGGCCATACTCTACGAAGTCGGGCGCGCCCTGCAGAGAACCGTGAGCCAGAGGAAGGCGCTCCACATCATCCTGGTTGGGGTCACGGCCGGACCGGGGTTGGGCTTCAACCGCGCATTCATTCTCCTGGTGGACGAGAAGGAGAACGCCCTCAAGGGACGGCTGGCCATCGGCCCGGAATCCCCGGAGGCGGCCTCGGTCATCTGGACCCGGCTGCAGCAGCAGGACCTGGGCGAGCTGCTCGAAGCCCTCGACGAAAGCAAGATCGGCCTGGACCGCAAGGTGAACGAGATCGTCTCCCAGTTCCGCATCGCGCTCGACAGCGATCATCCGCTCGTGCGGATCATGCGCTCCCACGAAGTGAGCTGCGCCGAGCGCCACGTCTTCGTCCCTCACGGCTACCCGGTGGACAGCCGGACCTGCGAACTGCTGGGCTGCACGGAATTCGCCGTGGCGCCGCTGTTCCGCGCGCAGAGGGACCTGGGCCTCTTGATCGCGGACAACGCCATCACGCGCAAGCCGATCGACACGGCGAGCATGCGCATGTTGCAGATTTTCGCCCAGGAGGCGAGTGCGGCCATAGAGAATACCCAGCTCTACCAGCAGCTGCGCGAGCAGATCGCGCTCCAGGAAAAGACCAACGAGGCGCTGCGCAGCAACCAGGAGCGGCTGCTGAGGGCCGAACGCCTCTCCACCATGGGCAAGATGGCGGCACTGCTGGCCCACGAAATCCGGACGCCCCTCGTCTCGATCGGGGGATTCGCGCGGCGCCTGCTGCGCGCGTGCCCGCCCGACGACCCGCGCCACGAGGAAATGGAGATCATCGTCTCCGAGGTCGCCCGCCTCGAACGGCTGGTCATGGAGGTTCTCGGCTACAGCAAGATGGCCAAGCCGGCGGCTGCGGCGTGCGACGTCAATGCCCTCGTCGACAGCGTCATCAACAACATGCAGGAGGAGATCCAGAGGAATCGCGTGATTGTCAGGCTGGAACTCGCGCCGGACCTGCCGCCCGCCGTCCTGGACGAAGCCCAGGTGCGCCAGGCGCTCATGAATCTGGTCAACAACGCCCTGGACGCCATGCCCTCGGGCGGAACGCTGACCGTCACAAGTCGCGCCGACGGCGAATTCCTGGAAATCGGAGTGCAGGACACCGGCACCGGCATCCTTCAGGAGTACTGGGACAAGCTGTTCACGCCCTTTTTCACTACCAAGAGCTCCGGGACCGGGTTAGGATTGGTCATCGTGTCCCAGGTGGTCGACAATCACCAGGGATCGCTCCGATTCGACAGCCGGCCGGGACAAGGCACCTGCTTTTACCTTCGCTTCCCGTTCAATCCGGCGAGCGAGAGCTGCCAGCCGTGAGGTCCCGGCACCCCGGGCGGTCAGGAGGTGTGGAGATGACAAGAATCTTGGTGGTCGAAGATGACCCCAGCTTGCGCCGGCTTTACAAGCACGAACTGGAAGCCGAAGGTTACATCATCACGGTAGCGGAAAACGGCCGCCAGGCGCTGGCGCAGGTCAGCCGGGAAACCCCGGACCTCGTCATCATGGACATCCGCATGCCGGAGATGGACGGCCTGAACGCGATGGTGGAGATCCTGCAGCGGCATCACAAGGTGCCCGTCATCCTCAACACCGCCTATTCCTGTTACATGGACGATTTCCTCGCCTGGGCCGCCGACGGTTACGTCATCAAGTCCTCCGACCTCGAGCCGCTCAAGTCCAAGATCCGCGAAGTGCTCGCTTCCAGAAGCGCGGACCAGGCACCCTCCGGCTGAAAGCGCAGCGTTTCGAACGCAGGCCGCGCTTGTCAATAGAATGCGGACATGCCTGTGATCCTCTCCCCGAGAATCAGGGTGTGGATCTCGTGCGTTCCCTCGTAGGTCTTGACCGATTCGAGGTTGCACAGGTGGCGCATCACGGGGAACTCCAGGCTGATCCCGTTGGCCCCCAGGATCTCCCGTGCCATGCGCGCAATCTCGAGCGCGACCTCCACATTGTTGCGCTTCGCCATGGAGATCTGCGCGTAGTCCGCCTTGCCCGCATCCTTGAGGCGTCCCAGTTGCAGCGCCAGCAGCTGGCCTTTGGTGATCTCCGTCAGCATGTACGCCAGCTTCTGCTGCGTCAGCTGGAATCCGGCAATCGGCCGGCCGAACTGCTCCCTGCTCTTGGCGTACTCCAGGGCGGCATGATAGCAGGCCACGGCCGAGCCCAGAGCCCCCCAGGCTATGCCGTAACGCGCCTGGCTCAGGCACATGAGCGGGCATTTGAGGCCTGCCGCCCCGGGCAGCAGGTTCTCTTCGGGCACTTCGCAGTCTTCCAGCAGCAGCTGGCTGGTCACCGAGGCGCGCAGCGACATCTTGTGCCGGATCTCCGGCGCGCTGAAACCGGGCAGGCCCTTCTCCACGAGGAAGCCGCGGACTTCGCCCTCGAGCTTCGCCCAGACCACGGCCACGTCCGCGATGGTGCCGTTGGTGATCCACGATTTCGCGCCGTTGAGGACATAGCGGCTTCCCTTGCGCACGGCGCGCGTTGCCATCGAGCCGGGATCAGAGCCGTGATCCGGTTCCGTCAGGCCGAAGCAGCCGATCTTCTCGCCTCGCGCCAGCCGGGGAAGCCAGTATCGCTTCTGCTCCTCCGAGCCGAAGGTGTAGATGGGGTACATCACGAGCGAGCCCTGGACCGATGCGAAGCTCCGCAGAGCGCTGTCCCCGCGCTCCAGTTCCTGCATGGCGACCCCGTAGGCGACATTGTTCATCCCCGCCGCGCCGTATTCCTCGGGCAGGTTCATGCCGAGCACCCCCAGCTTGCCCAGCTCCGGAACCAGCTCGGCGGGAAAGCTGCCGTTCTCGAAGTGCCCGGCGATCACGGGCAGGACCCGGTCGTCGACGAACGCCCGCACCGTGTCTCTCGTCAGGCGCTCTTCCTCGGTGAAAAGTTCCTCGATCCGGTAAAAATCCACTCCCCGGTACGGTTCCATCGCCCCCCTCCAGTTTCGGTGACAGGCTACTCAACCCCGAAACTCTCCGCAACCGCTTTCACCGAACTACCGGAAGTTTCGGGGTTGAGTAGCCTGTCACCGAAACATATAATCGCGCGGGGGGGGCATGGCATATCTGCGGAAGGCGGCGGCCGCGGCGATCCTGGCGGCAACGTTGTCCCTGGCGGCGGAGCAGGGGGGGCTGCCGCTCGCCGACCCGGGCGCCATCGGCCTCGACCCCGCGCAGCTGAGGCATATCGACGAGGCGGTCCTGCAGGCGATTCAACGCAAGGAAATCCCCGGAGCCGTCGTGCTGGTCGCGCGCCACGGCAAGATCGGCTACTTCAAAGCGATCGGCAACCGCGCCGTCCAACCAGAGCCGGAGGCGATGACCGAAGACACCATCTTCGACATGGCCTCGCTCACCAAGGTCCTGGCGACCGCCCCGGCGGTCATGCTGCTGGTTCAGCGAGGCGCCCTCCGCCTCGGGGACCGGGTGCGCTTCTACCTGCCCCGATTCACGGGAGGAGGCAAGGACGCCATCACGGTCCGGCAACTCCTAACCCACCACTCGGGCCTGCGACCCGACTTCGATCTCTCCAGGCGCTGGCAGGGATATGAGGCCGCCATGGAGGAGCTGTGGCGGGAAACCACGGAGGCGGAGCCGGGGCGCAGGTTCACATACAGCGACCTCAATTTCATCGCCCTCGGCGAGATCGTGCGCGTGGTCTCCGGCAAGAGCCTGGATGCCTTCGTGCGCGACGAAATCTACATGCCGCTGGGAATGACGGACACCTGCTTCAATCCCCCGGCGGCGTGGCGCCCGCGCATCGCCCCCACCGAGTCGCGCGCCCGTTCGCTCGCCTATCTCAAGGGAGAGAGCGCCGGGGCGCTTTCGGACGCGATTCTGCGCGGCCAGGTGCACGACCCCACGGCCTGGCGCATGGACGGGGTCGCAGGCCACGCCGGCCTTTTTTCCAGCGCGCGCGACGTGGCCGTCTATGCCCAGATGCTCCTCAACCGGGGTACGTACGGCAGGACCAGGATCTTCATGCCCATGGTGGTCAAGGCCATGACCGGCAGGCAGTCGCCGCCGGACTCGCCCTCGGCCAGAGGATTCGGCTGGGACATCGACACGGCGTACTCGGCTCCCAGGGGGGACTTCTTCGCCGGCGGCTTCGGGCACACGGGATTCACCGGAACTTCGTTGTGGGTGCATCCGGAAACGGACACTTTCGTCGTGATTCTGAGCAATCGCGTCCATCCCGACGGCAGCGGCGACGCTACGCGCCTGCGGGGATTAATCGCCAACATCGTCGCGGCCGCCATCGTCGACTAGCTTCCTGCGGGCCGCCGGGCGAACTTTCCGGCAAAGCGGCGAGGCCATGCATAAAAACAAAGCCAACATCCTGATCGCCACCGGGGAAAGCCGGCACCACCAGCAGCTGGTCTCCTGCCTGACCGGAGGCGGTTATCCCTGCCAGGGCGCCGAGAGCGTGGAAGCCGCCCTGAGCGAGCTGGCGGCAAGGCCCTACGACCTGATCTTCGCCGACCTCACCCTTCCCGGCAAGCCTCTGGCGGAACTCTTCCAGCAGATCCGGGAGTATCACCCCGAGGTCGTCATCGTCGTGATCGCCGCAGCCGATGCCGTGCAGCAGGCACTGGCATGGGTGCATAACGGCGCCTACGACTACGTCACGCTCCCCCTCGACTGCGAGCAGATCCTGTTGTGCACCCGGCGCGCGCTGGAAAAGAGGCGCCTGGAGGCTTCCAACCGCGAGTTCCAGGAATACCTGGCCCAGATGGTGGAGGAGCGGGCGGCGGCAACCCAGCGCCTCATGTACGGCATCACCCAGGTTCTGATCCGGTTGCTCGAATTGCGCGTGCCGCTCGACGCCGGCCACGCGCTCAATGTCGCGGAGATCGCGCGCCGCATCGCGCGCGGCCTGAAGATGACCGCCGACGGCGTGCACAAGGTCTATCTCGCGGCCCTGCTGCACGACGTCGGCATGATCCCGGTGAGGGACTTTCTCATCAACAAGCAGGGCCCGCTGACGCCCGAGGAATACCGGCAGATTCAGGAGCACACGTCCCTGGCCGAGGCCGTGCTCAAGCCGGTCGTCGACGACGACGAGGTGCTGCGCTTCATCCGCCACCACCACGAGCGTTACGACGGCACCGGGTACCCGGACGGCCTGAAGGGCAACATCATCCCGCTCGGCGCCCGGATCATCGCGGTCGCCGAAGCCTTCGACTCGATGATCCGCACCCGCTCCTACCGCAAGGCGCTTTCCCCCGGCGAGGCGATCGCCGAGCTGCAGCGGCACGCGGACTCACAGTTCGACCGCAAAGTCGTCGGGGCCTTCCTCGAGATCGCGGACGAGCTGGACGGTTTTCTGCGCAAGCCGCCCCAGGGCGCGCCATGAAAAGCGGGAGAAGGATGCGCGACGACGCCGACCGCATCCTCGGGGCCGCCCTGGGCGCCGTCGACCCCGAGGCCGCCGTGCGCAGGTTCGTGCGCCGCCGCGGCGGGATCCTGCGCGTGCACGACCGCACCTTCCGCCTGGGCGATTTCCGAAACGTGTGGCTGATCGGCGCGGGCAAGGCGGCCGGGCCCATGGCGCGGGCGCTCGAGGGAATCCTCGGGCGGGCATTGCGCGGCGGCATCCTGGTGACCAAGTACGGCCACGGCCTTCCGCTCGCCAGGGTGGAGACGCTCGAAGCGGGGCACCCGCTGCCGGACGAAAACAGCCTGGCAGCCGGACGGCGCATCGCGCACTTCGCCCGCGAGCAAGCCGGTCGCGGCGACCTGGTGATCTGCCTGATCTCCGGAGGAGCTTCGGCGCTCCTCATGGCGCCCGCGCCCGGGGTGGACTGGCGCGACAAACTGCGCGCCACCGAGCTGCTGCTCAAGTCCGGCGCGGACATCCGGGAGGTGAACGCCGTGCGCAAGCACCTCTCGCTGCTCAAAGGCGGAGGGCTGGCGCGCCTGCTGGCGCATGTGCGCGTCATCGCCCTCGTCCTTTCCGACGTGGTCGGCGATGCGCTCGACACCATCGCTTCCGGCCCCCTGGCCCCCGACCCGACAACCTTCGGGGAGTGCCTGGAAATCCTGGAGCGTCGCGGGGTCGCCGCGTCCATGCCCGCGCCGGTCATGGGGCGCCTGCGCCTGGGCGCTTCCGGTTCCATCCCGGAGACGCCGAAGCCCGGCGATCCCGCCTTGCGCGACATCGTGCACGTGATCGTGGGCAACAACGCGCTCGCGTGCACGGCGGCCGCCCGCGAGGCCAGGCGGATCGGCTACCGGCCGCTCGTGCTCACTTCGCGCGCCGCGGGCGACACCGCCGAGTGTGCGCATTTCCACATGTCGATCGTGCAGGAGATCGTCTACGAAGGCAGGCCCGTGCGTCCCCCGGCATGCCTGATCAGCGGCGGGGAAACCACCGTGCGCGTCACCGGGAGCGGGACAGGCGGGCGCAACCAGGAATTCGTGCTGCACTGCGTCCGGCCGCTGTCCTCGCTGGCCGCGCCGTGCCTGGTTGCGAGCATGGGCACGGACGGTACGGACGGGCCCACCGATGCCGCCGGGGCCGCGGCCGACAACACCACCCTGGCGCGTTCGCTGCGCCACGGCGCGCATTTCCTCGACGAGTGCCTGCGCAACAACGATTCCTATCGCTTCTTCGGCATCCTCGGCGACCGGATCGTCACCGGACCCACCCGGACCAACGTGATGGACCTGCGCGTCATACTGATCGGCCCGCGCTAGCCCGAGGGGGGCTGCTTGTCCTCCGACGAACAGAGCTTTTCCACCGGGCACTCGCCGCACAGCGGCTTGCGCGCCTTGCAGCAGTAACGCCCGTGGAAGATCAGCTGATGCGAAACCGCGATCCAGCGGGCGCGCGGAACGGCAGCCATCAAATCCTGCTCGACTTTCTCCGGAGTCTCGGCACGGGAGAGGCCGAGCCGGCGCGCCACGCGCAGCACATGGGTGTCGACGACGATCCCGGCCGCATCGCCGAAGGCCGTGCCCAGAACGACGTTGGCCGTCTTGCGCGCCACCCCGGGAAGCCGGATCAGCTCCTCCATCGTCTGCGGCACCTCGCCGCCGAATTCCTCGACGATCATGCGGCAGGCCGCCCGAATGCTGCGCGCCTTGGCCCGGTAGAATCCCGTCGGCCGGATGTCTTTTTCGAGCTCCCCCTCCGGAGCGCGCGCATAATCCGCGGCACTCCGATACTTGCGGAACAGGCTGCGCGTCACGGCGTTCACGCGCTCGTCGGTGCACTGGGCGGAGAGAATCGTCGCCACGAGTAATTCCAGGGCGTTGCGGTGCTCGAGCTCGCAACGGGCGTCCGGATAGGCGCGCGCCAGGGCGCGCAGGATCTGCGAAATGCGCCGTTTGCCCTCGGTAGCCATGTTCCGCCCCCGAAAAGAAATGCGGCTGCATTATATCCTGCGCGCGCAACAATCGGGATGCGCGCGAGCGGCCGCCACCGCACTCGCGGCGCAAATGGAATTTGACTTTTGCGCCGTCATTTGATAAACAACGCATTCACAGACACTTATGGAATAGGGAGAAGCCATGGCCGAAGAATCGGGCGCAGCCGAAAAGATCATGTTCTTCATGCTCGGCGCTTTCGTGGGTGCCGTCACCGCACTGCTGCTGGCACCTCGCAGCGGAGAGGAGACCCGGCGTCTGATCGCCGAAAAGGCGCGCGAGGGCAAGGACTATCTCGCGAGCCGCAGCAAGGAAGTCGTCGAGAAAGCCTCCGGATTCGTCGAGCGCGGGAAGGAGGCGATCCAACAGCAGCGCGATCAGCTGTCCGCCGCCTTGGAGGCCGGCAAGCAAGCCTACAAGGAGGAGAAGGCGAAGATCTAGATGGACCTACTCACGGTATTCGTCGGGATAATCGCTCTCGCGGTTCTGGCCCACAGCGTTGCGCTGATCGTGATCGGCTCCGGCCTGAAGCGGCTGGGGTCCCGGATCGACGGCGTGAGCAAGGACTTGCTCGGGCGCGTGGACTCGATCTCGCAGCAAGCCAACGACGCCTTTGCCGCGGTCAAGGCGGCGGCTGCAGGCACGGAGGCCATCCGCGACAATCTCGTGCAGTCCACGGCGCTGGTACGCAACCGGGTGGCGGCGATCGACGCTTTCCTCGCCGACGCCACCAAGAGCGCCCAGCTCCAGATGGCGGCCCTCGAGGATTTCCTGGACACCACAAGGCGCCGCCTCGACGAGACCTTCGATGCCGTCCAGCAGGGCATTCTGACGCCCATAAGGGAGATCGGTGCAATCATTGCGGGCGTCAAGACGGCGCTCAACGTGCTGGGCGGGCGATCCAGGCGCCCCGTCGACAGGTACCGCCACGACGACGGCATGTTCGTCTGACCGGGCACGCCTCGGAATAATGTGCAATCGGTGGGCCGCCTGGTCGCATCGCCGGCAGGGTGACGGCCGCGTGGATGCGTTTACCTCCCGCCGCCGAGATCGTCTCGCGATCTGCAATCCTGTGCCGCCACTTGCGGCGCCCGCCGGTACGGACGGCGCGCCGTGCCTTCCCGTGCGGCGTTCTGCCGGATAGGCGCGGGGCAGGATGACGCGTTTCACGTCTGCCGGCCCTCCGGGGCTCGACCGATCGATACGCCCCTTTCCGGGGGTTCGCCTGCGGCTCACCCCCGGCTACCCGCTCAGGGCCCCTGCCGGGGCCGAATCGGCATCGGTCCCGCGCGGCGCGTGAGACGTAGTTCCTTCGCCTGCGGTTCACCCCCGGCTACCCGCTCAGGGCACCAGCTCCGGTGACGGGCACAGCGACGGTGCGAGCCCTGAAAGGGCGGCACAGGCGCAAAGGCCGAAGCGGGTCACGACATGGATTCACCGCGCGCGGCCTTCGCACATCCTGGTCTTCCGAGGACGCGCACGCCCTGTTTCAGGCGGTCATCATTCCGTCGATGCGTTCGAGCGACTCGCGCGCCCCGGCCGCCAGCTCGCCCACTTCGCGGCGGCAGGCTTCGGCGAATGCCGTGTCCTTCAACCCAGGCAGGTTGATCAGCACGTTGTACTGGGCGCCTTTCAATGCGGCGCCCGCCAGTTGCGCGCCCGTGGCCGCATCGCTGCGCGCATTGGGATTCCCTATGGCGGCCATCTCCCCGAGCAGCTCCAGCACGCGGGCGGCTGCGCGCGCCGTGCGCAGCGGCACCTCGGTGGCACGGCGCGTCGCGGCCTCCATCGCCTGCCGGCGCGCGGCTTTTTCCTCCTCGGTGGCCTTCGGCATCCTGATGGCGCGCATCACTTCCTCGAAGGCCGCCGAATCTTCCTGAACCAGGCGGCGCAGCTCGAGGCGCGCTTCGCCGAGCCGGGCGTGCAGCTCGCGGACCCTGGCGTCCACGGCTTCGAATTTCTTCTTGCCCTCGGTCAGGCCCGCCACCATCTCTCCGAGCGCCGCAGCCAGGGAGCCGGTGAAGGCGGCGACGCTGCCGCCGCCGGGAACGGGCTCCGGCGAGGCGACGCTGTCGACGAATTCCTCGAGCGTGGTTTCATGGGGCAGCGCTTCCGCCAGGCGGTTCTCCAATACCTGACCGGGACTGAAGCCCTCCAGGCGCAGGTAATAGTCGCTGCATGCATCCAGCGCTTTCTGGGGCACCAGGCCGACGATCTCGCTCGAGGCCACCGACACCCCGAAACGCTCGGCTTCCCGCTTGACCATTTCGAAGGCGCGGAAGATGGGAGTTCCCTCGAAATTCGTAAGATTCATCGAAACCTGGACCTGGTTGCGTTGCTTGATCTCGAAGCCCAGCGCCTTGACGTAGCGCAGGCCGCCCGTGGAAAAGCGCACGGCGCGCGCGATCGCCTGCGCGATCTTCAGATCCGGTGTATTCAGGTAGCAGTTGTAGGCGATCAGGGGCGGGCGGACGCCGACGGCGGTGACGCCTGCCGAGGGATGCACTTCCGCGGGGCCGAAATCGGGCTTGCGCTCCGGGTTGGTGCGGATCTCCTCGCGGATGCCCTCGAATTCCCCCTTGCGGATGTAGGCCAGGTCCTGGCGCGCCGGCACCCGGGCCGACAGTTCATAGAGGTAGGTGGGGATGCCGTAGCGCCGCGCGATCTCCTCGGCCACGCGCACGGAAAGTTCGATGGCTTCCTCGGTCGTGATGCCCGCTATGGGAATGAAGGGTATCACGTCGGTGGCGCCCATGCGCGGATGCTCTCCCCGATGCTGCCGCAGGTCGATCAGCTCCGCAGCGCGCCCTACGGCCGACAGGACACCGCGCGCCACGGCCTGAGGATCGCCGGCGACCGTAATGACGCAGCGGTTGTGCGCCGCGTCCATCTCGCTGTCGAGCAGGGCGACCCCCGCCGGTTCGGTCAGGGCCGCGGCGAGCGCATCCACGACCTCCTTGCGCCGGCCCTCGCTGAAGTTCGGAACGCATTCGAGGATCCTTTTCATGCCGCCTCCAGTCGGTTGATGACGATGTTCCCTTTCTTGATCGTGACCACGCAGTGATTCACGCCGAAAAAGTACGGCACCTCCCGGTAGTCGCCGACATCCATCAGCACGATATCCGCCTGCTTCCCCTCCTCGATGCTCCCCAGCCTGTCGGCGGCTCCGAGCGCGCAGGCGCCGTTGATGGTGGCCGCCGTGATCGCCTCGGCCGGCGTCATTTTCATGCGGCTGCACGCGATCGACAGGATGATCTGCATGTTCAGGGTGTAGGAGGATCCCGGATTGAAATCCGTGGCCAGCGCCACGGGCACGCCGGCGTCGATCAGGGCGCGCGCCGGCGGGTACTCGGGCAGGCCCAGCTGGAACACGGAACCCGGGAGCAACGTGGCGACCGTCCCGGCACTCTGCAGCGCGCGGATGTCCTCCGCGTCGATCTTTTCGAGGTGGTCGGCGCTCAGCGCCTTCAGTTCCGCCGCCAGCCTGGTTCCGCCGCTGTGGCTCAGCTGGTCGGCGTGCACGCGCAGGCCGAGCCCGGCTTCCCTGGCCGCCTGCAAAACAGCGCGCGCCTCTTCGACCGTGAAATAGCCGGTGTCGCAAAAGACGTCGCAGAAGTGCGCCAGGCCCTCGCGCGCCACGGCGGGGATCATCTCCTCGACGAGCTTGCGGATGTATTCGCCCCTGGCGCCGCGGAACTCGTCGGGTATGTCATGGGCTCCCAGGAAGGTCGGGAAGATCTCGAGGCGGCTGCGGGTCTTCAGTGCCGCGATGGCCCGCAGGATCTTCAGTTCGTCCTCCATGCTCAGTCCGTAGCCGCTCTTGGCCTCGATGGTGGTGGTGCCGTGACGGAGGAAGCGATAGAAATTCTTCTCCGCGCGGCTCACCAGCTGTTCCGGGGTCGCGGCCCGCAGCTGGCGCACGCTGGCGCGGATGCCTCCCCCGGCCGCCGCGATTTCCTGGTAGGACTTCCCCTGGCAGCGCAGGTCGAACTCGTCGGCGCGCGTGCCCGCAAAGATCGGATGGGTGTGACTGTCGACGAATCCCGGAAAGGCGGTCAGCTCCAGCCCGACGCCGTCGATCACCTCGTCGCGCTCATCCGGCATGCGCACCGGGAGATCCTTCGTCGGTCCCACCCACTCGATACGTTCGGCGCGGATGAGGATGGCGCCGTTCTCGATGATGCCCAGCTCGCGCATTTCACTTCCGCGGCGTGGTGCGGAACCGCCGCGCAAGGTCAGCACCTGACCGATATTCTTCACCAGCAGCATGCTATGGCCGCCTCCCTGCCGGCGCAGGCGCTCACGCGAGCCTGCGCAGGCCGATGATGGTCATGTCGTCCAGCACCTCGGCGTCGCCCACGAATTCGAGCACCGCATGACGAATCCGCTGCACGCACGAGGGAAGTTCCCCCGCCACATGTTCCAGGATCGCGCGCTCGACGCGGCCGGGGTCGTAGGCTTCCCCGTCGGGATTCACGGCGTCGAGCACGCCGTCGCTGACCAGCAGCAAAGTGTCGCCCTTTTCCAGCCGCTCTTCCGCCTCCTGGTAGGTCGCTTCCTCCATGAGCCCGAGCGGAACGCCGGCCACGGGAATGCGGGCCAGCGCTCCGCCGCGCGCCAGATAGGGAAAAGGCATCCCGCCGTTCGCCACCAGCATCCTGCCCTGGGGCACATCCACGCAGAGGCACGCTGCGGCGATGTAATTTCCTCCCTGGCGCCGCGCGAGCAGGCTCCGGTTCAGGAAGCCGAGAACTTCCGCCGGGGGTATCGACTGTGCCAGAAGCGAACGTATCTGCCCGCTGAAGACGGCGGCGTAGAGAGCAGCGGGAACGGACTTGCCCGAAGCGTCGCCGATGACGATCTGCAGCTTTCCGCTCGCGGGATCCCAGTGGAAGTCGTACAGGTCGCCGCCCACCTCGCGCGCCGGCTGATACTCCACAGCCACGGCATAGCCTTCCACTTGCGGGCACGCCGGCGGCAGGATGGAGCGCTGGATCTCCCGGGCGATTTCCAGCTCGCGCGCGAGCCGCTCGCGACGGACGAGCTCCTTGCGGAAACGCTCGTTCTCCACGGCAAGTCGGTGCGCTTCCAGTCCGCGCTCGACCGTCATGAGCAGGTCGGGAGGATCCCAGGGCTTGACGATGTAGCGGTAGACCTTGCAGGTGTTGATGGCTTCCATCAGGGCATCGACATCCGTGTATCCGGTGAGGATGATGCGCACGGCATGCGGAAGCAGCTCCAGGGTCCGGCGCAGGAACTCCACCCCGCTGATGCCCGGCATCCTCTGGTCGGCCACGATGACGGCGATATCGTCATGCCGGCGCGCAAGCTCGAGCGCCTCTTCGCCGCTGGCCGCCGCCAGAACTTCGTAGCGGTGGACGAAGGTGCGGCGCAGCTTCTGCAGATTGGCGGGTTCGTCGTCGACGACGAGGATCTTCTGTCCGGGCATCTCAGAAAACGGCGAGCGCCGCGAAGGTTACCGCGGCACCGGCACGGAAGTCCGCCCACTGGCGGTACTGGAGAAGCTTTCCCCTGGGCTGCTCCAGGCAATGCAGGAGCATGTAGATCGGGGGATAGCCGCAGACGCGCCTGCGGTCATCGTCCGCGGCGATCGCGCGCGCGGCACCCTCGGCATCGCCCGACGCCACCAGCTCGAGGAATTCGCGGTCCCGGCGCTCGACCTCCTGCAGCATGGACTCGGTCGGGCCCACCGCGTCGCCGAAGCGCCTGCCGACGTGGGCAAGGTCGGCGCCGGCAACCAGGCAGCACGATTCCCCCGCCTCGCCGATCGTGCGCCTCAACGCCTCGACCATTTCACGCACCTCCGGATTTTGGAGCGGCGTGCCGCCGCGGCCGTGGGTGCCTTGAAAGGAACCCACCAGTATCGGGACCATTCTAACGGGTTTCCGATCGCCGAAGACATACCGGAGAAAGACCGCCTGAAACTCGATGGAGTGCTCGTCGCGGTGGGCGAACTCGTCTTCGAAAACATCGGCCTGCAAATCCCGGGCCAGCCGCTCGACAAGCCCGCGATCGGCCGGCACGGTGCCCAGCGGCGTCGCGAAATCCTTCGCCGTCAGCGCGAATCTGCGCCGCATGGGGTTGTGGCATGTGCCGAATACAATGAACACGTCCGCGTCGGCATGCTCCGCCACGCTCTTGTAGGCGTGCGCATAGGTGGGCCCGCCCCGCTGAAAGTCTATGTGCGGGGCAATAATGCCGCGCAACCGCGGCGGGCCCTGCCCGCATGCGGGCCCCGGGCCGTCGGGGGGCGTGAAATAGCCGTCGAGCTGCCGGCGCAGCTCCTCGGGGGCATCCGGATAGGCGGCGCCGGCGTGACGCGCGAGGCGGACCGTCCGGGCGCGAAACTCCTCCGCCAGCCGGGCCGCGTAGGTCCGGAAGTCCGGGCTGTCCAGATAGTGCAGCTCGTCCAGCTGGCGCGCCAGCGCCTCGATCTGCTCCATCGGCACGATATCCCCCGTCGCGCGGCAATAGTCGGCCTGGAGGTCGCGCAGGGAATTGGAACCGTCCATGCGCGAGACGAAAAAGAACTGATGCCGGTCGAGGAAGAGGGGCTGGGCCGCCATGCCCGAAGGGTCGCGCAGGCAGATCCACTCCCGGCCGCCTTCCTGCACGGGGAAAACCTCCACGGGACGCAAACGAGGGTGATTCATCGGGCCGGACGGTCCCCTTCAGTATCCGCTGCGCAACTCCCGCACGATCTCCTCCGCCACCCGCCTGGCCTTGGGCAATTCATCCGGGGCGAAGGAAATCGCCCCCACGACCGGATGCCCTCCGCCGCCGTGGCGCTCGCACAGTTGCGCCAGGTTGTGCCTGCGCGGTCGCGGGGCCCACGGATTGGACCCCACGGAAACCTTGGCCCGGTAAGGTGAAAGGCTGACGCCGACGCAATAGGTCGCCTGGGGAAACAGGTAATACGGGATGAACTTGTTGTAGCCCTCCACGTCGTGGCCGCTGACATCGAAGAAGATGGTGCCGTCGGAGCACTCGGCCCGGCTGCGGATGAGCTCGATGGAGCGGAGATACCGCTCATGGAGCGGCTGGAAAGCGTCTTGCACCCACGGCAGGGCCACGACCTCCCGGAGCGATCTCTCCTGCAACTCGCCGATGAGCCTGCGGTTCATCTCGGGATCGCGCGTTCCCTCGATCACGACCATCAGCTTCATCGCCGGTTCCTCGAGCTCGACGGCGGTCTGGGCATCGGGGAACTGGGCCCCGTCGATCACGTCGGCCCAGCGTATCAGCTCGGAAAGGCGGCTCGAATCGAAGCCGAAGCGCTCGCGCACCTTGTCGGCGATCAGCTTGGTGCAGCTCTTGTAGGTCGGGTCGTGGAATTTCCTGCCGCTCGTGTCGGCCCTGAAATGCCGCTCATCGGCGGAGCTTAGAAAGGCGCTCTGGTGATGATCGAACCACCAGGTCAGGCGCTCGTCGCTGGAATACTTGAAGTCGACGATGGCATTCCTGTCGCCGTCGAACTGCACGTCCAGGAAAAGCTCCCCTGCACGGTGCGCCAGCCCTTCGTACAGGAACTCCGTGTCGCCGGGATAGTAGCGGCGGCAAAAGTCGGTGAATACCACCGCGGACGCAAGTCCGTCGAAACAGTTGCCGTGGAAGTAAATCTTGAACTTCATGCCGCTGCCGTTGCATACCGCCTGCGCCCGCAGGCGGACCGCGAAACCGTGCATGGTAGCACACAACCGGGCGCCGGGCTACCCTGTGCTCGCCGGCGTCCTGCGGGTTCCAGCCGCACGTCAATCCAGGGGAGATCTACAAGGAAGCCGCCATTTATTGAGGGGATGCGGAGGCCGGCGAGCCTTCCGGGAGCCGCCGTGCGCGACGGCGGCCGCCGGGAAAAACCGGCCTCCTCGGGAATCTGCAGGCATCCGAATCGCTCCTCGGATAGCGACACCGGCAGGCGCGACCGCCTCATCCGCCCAGGATCAGCTTGGCGATCGTCTGCAGCTGCATGTTGGAGGTGCCTTCGTAGATCTTCCCGATCTTGGAATCGCGGTAGTATTTCTCGACCGGGTATTCTTTGGTGTACCCGTAGCCGCCGAAAATCTCGACCGCCTGTCCGGAGACCCTTTCGGCAACCTGCGAGGAGAAATACTTGGCCATGGCGGCTTCCTTGACGAAAGGCCGGCCGGCTTCCTTCAAGCGCGCCGCGTTGTATACCATCAGCCGGGCGGCCTCGAGTTCGACGGCCATTTCCGCCAGCTGGAACTGCACGCCCTGGAAGCTGGCGATGGTCTTGCCGAACTGCTGGCGCTCCTGGGAATAGCGGAGGGCCTGCTCGAGCGCGCCCCGCGCGATCCCGATCATCTGGGCGCCGATTCCGATGCGTCCCTCGTTGAGGGTTTCGATCGCCACCTTGTACCCTTTGCCGACCTCGCCCAGGACTCTTCCGGCCGGCAGATAGCAGTCCTCAAGCACCAGCTCGCAGGTAGAGCTGGCACGGATGCCGAGCTTGTCCTCCTTTTTGCCGACGGTGAACCCCGGGGTGTCGCGGTCTATGAGGAAAGCCGTGATGCCGCGGTAGCCCTGCTCGGGATTGGCATTGGCGAATACGATGAAAAGCCCGGCTTCGCCGGCGTTGGTGATCCAGAGCTTGCGCCCGTTGAGGACATAACCGCCGTCTTTCGCCTGCGCGCGCGTGGTCAGCGCAAAGGCATCGCTGCCCGAACCCGCTTCGGAAAGGGCATAGGCGCCGACCGTGTCGGCGCACAGGCGCGGCAGCAGCGTGCGCTTCTGCTCCTCCGTGCCCCAGCGAACGATGGCGTTGTTGACCAGGGTGTTCTGCACATCGACGACGATCCCTGCCGAGGCGTCGATGCGGGAGAGCTCCTCCACCGCCTGAACCGCCATGAAAAAGCTGCCCCCGGAACCGCCGTAGGCCTCCGGAACCGCGATGCCCATGAGTCCCAGTTCGAAAAACCGGCGCAGCAAGCCTGGATCCATGACGCCTTCGCTGTCCATGCGGCGCACCAGGGGCCGGATCTGCTCCTCGGCAAACTGGCGCACGCTATCCTGAAACATCTGCTCTTCTTCCGAAAGGGCCGTCAGCGGAAGGTGACCGCGGCCTTCAGCGAAATCTTCTGGATTCATCGAGTTTCCTCGTAGCTTTGGGATAATCCGGGAATACCGGCCATTCATGCCGGACCCCGCTCCTGCCGGCACGCCGACCTCCCGCTGCCGGGAGCGCCGGCCGTATGCCCGACCATCCCGGAAAACGGCTCTCTTATACCACCCGCAAGCGGGCCACTTCCAGCAGGAACTCGGGCTGAATCCCATGCGGCGGATTTGACAGCGCAGGGGCTGAAATCTATAATAGAATCAGTCGGTCGGACAGGCATGCGATCCGACGGGGGATCCCCATGCGCAGAAGTTTCCGTATTTATCTTCCGCTGATACTGGCGGCCACGGTCGCCGTCGCTCCATCCGGCTTCTCCCAGAAGAAAGCACAGAAAAAAAGCGAGGAGATGTCGGACTACTACAAGAAGTGGCTCCAGGAGGACGTCGTTTACATTATCACGGAGGAAGAGAAAAAGGTCTTCAAGGACCTGACCACCGACGAGGAAAGGGAGAACTTCATCGAGCAATTCTGGATGCGCCGCAACCCCAACCCGCGCGATCCCGGAAATTCATTCAAGGAAGAGCATTACCGGCGCATCGCCTATGCCAACGAGCATTTCGCCTCCGGCGTGCCCGGCTGGAAAACCGACCGTGGGCGCATATACATAGTCTTCGGCAAGCCGGACGAAATCGAGTCGCATCCCTCGGGCGGCAGCTACGACCGGCAGCCGTGGGAAGGAGGCGGCTTTACCTCGGTCTACCCGTTCGAGCGCTGGCGCTACCGCCATATCGACGGCATCGGCGACGACGTCGAAATTGAATTCGTCGACCGATCCATGAGCGGCGAGTACCGCATCGCCCTCAGCCCCGAGGAAAAGGACGCCTTGCTGCACGTGCCCGGCGCCGGCCTGACCTGGGCCGAGGAATTGGGGCTCTCGGAAAAGAAAGACCGCCCGTACTTCAGCGGGAGCACTCACAGCGACTCCGCGATGATGTTCCTGCGCGCCAAGGACCAGCCGTTCGAGCGCATGGCCCAGTACTTCAACCTGCAGCGCCCGCCCCAGATCAAGTTCGAGGACCTCAAGAGCGTCGTCACCACCAATGTGACTTACAACCAGCTGCCCTACCAGCTGCGCACCGACTTCATCCGCCTGTCGTCCGACAAAGTGCTGGTGCCGATCACCGTCGAACTGCAGAACCGCACCCTGCAATACAAGAAGGAATACGGCATCAATCGCGCCACGGTCAACGTCTACGGCATCGTAACCGGCCTGACCGGGCGCATCATGGCGGAATTCGAAGACACCATCTTCTCCGAGTTCACGGAGGACAACTTCGAACGGGGCAAAGAGATACGGTCGATCTACCAGAAGATCGTGGCTCTGCCTCCCGGGCAGCGTTTCAAGCTCGACCTGGTGGTCAAGGACGTCAACAGCGGGCAGATCGGCGCCGTCAGCCGGGGCATCAACGTTCCCAAGTACGATTCCGAGGCGCTGCAGTCCAGCAGCGTCATCCTCGCCAACTCCGTGAGCGCCGTGCCCACCAATGTCGACCAGTTGCAGCAGTTCGTCATCGGCGACATGAAGGTGCAGCCGAACGTGACCGCCGAGTACAAGCCCGGACAGAACCTGATCCCGTACTTCCAGGTTTACAACGCCACCATCGACCAGACCACGCTGGAGCCTTCGGTCGAGATCACATACGACGTGAAGTCGGGCGACAGGGTGATCGAGGAAATCAAGGATGCGGCCGGCAGCACCGTGCAGTTCTTCTCCGGGCAGCGCCTGGTGGTGGTCAGCCGCATACCGCTCCAGTCGGTGCAGCCGGGCGAATACCAGCTCGAGATCCGGGTGCACGACAAGATTGCGGACAAGACGCTGCTCGTCAGCGCGCCCTTCAAAGTGGTCGGCTGAGCCGGCTCACGCAAAAACGGCTGCCGCGGCGGCCGTTCCATAGTACCATCCCCCCCGATGGACGTGTCGGTGGTGATACCCACGTGGAACGGGCGGCAGTTGCTTGAAGCCTACCTCCCGTCGGTGGTCGAGGCCTGCGCGCAGTACCGGCGGAGCTGCCCGGCAGGCACCGAAATCGTCGTCGTCGACGACGGCGGCTCGGACGACACTCTCCGGTGGCTCGCCGAGCGCTACCCCTCGGATGTGCGCGCGCTCGCCCATGAACGCAACCAGGGATTTGCCGCCGCCTGCCGGACCGGCTTCCTCGCGGCGCGGTACCCGCTGGTGCTGCTGCTCAACAACGACGTGCGCCTCGGGAACGATTGCGTGGCGCCCATGACGGAGCATTTCCGCGACCCGAAGGTATTCGCGGTCACGGGAAGGCTCTTCAACCAGAAAGGCGATGTCTTCTGCAACGGCGGCAAGGTGGCCCGCTTCCGCAGGGGGATGTGGAGCACCTACGAGAACTACGACCTGATCCCGGGCGTCCGGCCGGATCTGTCGCTGCTCTCCTTCACGGCCATCGGCGCCTTTTCGATGTACGACCGGGACAAGTTCCTCGAACTGGGCGGCTTCGATCCGCTGGCGGCCATGGTGGAGGACGTCGAGCTGTCCTACCGCGCGTGGAAACGAGGCTGGACGGTGAGGTACGAGCCGCGCAGCAACGCCTATCACGACGCCAGCCGCACCATGGACCGGCGCTACCGCCGCCGGACGCTGGACCGGATCTCGCGCCGCAGCCGCATCCTGATGCACTGGATGCTCCTGCACGACCGCGGCATGTTCCTGCGCCACCTGCTGGTGCTGGCGGCGCGCACCTTGACCAGCTGGCTGGTCCTGGACTGGCGTTTCTACTGGGCCGTCGGAACGGGACTGGCCCACCTGGGCGCGATCTCCCGCAAGCGCCGGGAAACGCGCCGCACGATGGCACGATCGGACCGGGAGCTGCTCGAACTGCTGGAGCGTTTCTATCGCAGCGCCCCCATCGCCCTGCGCAGGGCATAGCCGGGCCGCCGCCCGGCACGGAAGAGCCCATGGAAGCGATTTCGGCGACGGTGATCACCCGCAACGAGGAGGCCGATATCGAGGAGGCCCTCCTGTCCTTGAAATGGGCCGACGAAATCGTGGTCGTGGACTGCGGCAGCACGGACGCCACGCTGGAAATCTGCCGCAGGCACACGGACCGCGTCTTTCATCGCGATTGGACGGGGTATGTGGATCAGAAGAACCACGCCCTCGAATGCGCGCGCCACGACTGGATATTCTCCCTGGATGCCGACGAAAGGGTCGGCCCGGAACTCGCCGACGAGATCGGGCGGCTGCGCATCTCAGGCTTTTCCCATGCGGGCTACCGCATCCCGCGCGTCGCCCGCTTCATGAACCGCTGGATCCGCCACGGAGACTGGTACCCGGATCCCCAGCTCCGGCTCTTCGATCGCAGGCGCGGACGCTGGCAGGGAGGGCGCGTCCACGAGTCGGTGAAAGTCGACGGCAGCGTCGGCCGCCTGCAGGGGGAGATTCACCACTACACCTACCGCAGCCTGTCCGAGTACCTCCAGCGCCTGGACCTTTATTCCGCGCTCGCCGCGCGCGACTACCGCGACCGCGGCCGCAGGGCGACACCCTGGAATCTCGTGGCCAATCCCTTCATGACCTTCATCCGCGCCTATTTCCTCAAGCGTGGATTCCTCGACGGCGTCCCCGGGCTGATGGCGGCGCTCATGGGATCCGTCTCCGTATATTTCAAGTACGCCAGGCTGTACGAAATGCAGCTGGATCAGGCAACCACGAACTCGAGCCGGCCGGGCGCCGAGCGCTCCGGCATGCCGTAACGGAGGTCGCATGACTGACACTCGTCGATCGAAAAGACATTTTCTGCCCCTTCCATTGCCGGGCGGCACGTCATGGAAGGCGGCCGGCGCCATCATCCTGCTGTCGCTTCTTCCCTGTCTGCCGGCCGCGGCTCAGGAGGCGAAGGACGGGTATCTGCTTCCGCCCGCGCCGATCGCAGACTATATCAACCGGGACAAAAACTTCACTACCCTGGACCAGATGAGTCCCGACGGCGATCATTTCTACATCGCCTCGACCACGGAGCTGTCGAGCCTCGAGCTGATGTCCCAGCGGATCCTGCGGCTCGCCCAGCTGAAGATCACTCCCGAGACCAATCGCGAACACGACTACTCCACCTACGGGGTCTTCGGCCTCAGGATCTACTCGCTCAGGGACAGGACGAGCCGGACGGTCTCGATGCCCGCGGGAACGATCTTCAGCGACATGACCTGGTCCCCCGACGGGCGCAGGCTCGCGTTTCTGGCCAACCTGCCGAAAGGCAGCCAGGTCTGGGTCGCCGACGCCGCGAGCGGAGCGGCGAAACCCGTGAGCGAAGCCTTCGTCATGGCCACGCTCGCCAGGCGCCCGGAGCCGGGCAGGGGCGGCACCAACCCTTTGCGCCTCATACAGTGGACGCCCGACGGATCGATCCTGACGCTGCTCGTGCCCTCCGACCGCGGCCCCGAACCGCAGGACAATCCGGTCCCGTCGAGCCCGATCATCCGGCGCACTCTTCCGAAACCCGCCCCCACGGTGACGCAGCCCTTCCTGCTGCGCACGGAACACGACAGGGCGCTCTTCCGCTATTACACGACCGCCCAGCTCGCCCTGCTCACGCCGGGGCAGCCGCCGCGCAAGGTGGGACGGCCGGCCATGTACCAGGGCATTTCGCTGAGCCCGGACGGCAAGTACGTGTTCGCCGACAAGATCGTCGAGCCGCTTTCGTACCTGGTCGCCTACAATCAGTTCGCCCACGACCAGGAGATCATGGACCTCGACGGCAGGGTCCTGGCGACCGTATGCAAGATCCCGCTGAACGAGGGCCTCGCGCGCGACGGTGCCGGCGGCGACGGCTTCGGGGCCGATCTCCCCCGGGACATTCAGTGGCGGCCCGACGGCAAGGGGCTGAGCTTTCTCTGGCTCGAACCGCAGAAAAAAGAAGAAGCGGAAGCGGCCGAGCCCAGAGACCGGATCATGTTCCTTCCGCCGCCCTTCGACATGTCGGCCGCGCGCACGCTGGTGGCTTCGGCCGCGCGCATCAGCGCCGTTTCCTACGCGCCGGACGGCAAGTACGCCTTTGCCACCCTGACGGAAAGGCCGAGAACAGCGGGGGCAAGGAGGCGGCAGGAAATCGTCGCCTACGATCTCTCGCAGGCCCAGCCGCGGGCGCTCGCGCTCACCGGAAGCTACGACCCGGACGACATCGTCCGTCTGCCCGGATCCGTCATGACACGCGCGGACGGAAACGGGATCGTCTCGGCCGTCATTTCCAGCGACGGCCGGCGCGCATACCTGGAAGGAGCGGGGTACAAGCCGGATTTCAAGCCCCGGCCCTTCATCGACGCGGTCACCATCGAGACCGGGGAAAAGCAGCGGCTTTTCGAGGGCTCCGCCGAACTGTACGAGCGCCCGCGCGTGGCCCTGGACAATGATCTCGGCCGCCTGATCGTCACGCGCGAGGGGAAGAACATTTTCCCCGACAGCTTCCTGTGGACCCGCGGGGGACAATGGGAAAACCTGACGCACAACAGGGATCCGTACCCGGATATCACCGCCGCCCGGCGCATCGATTTCGATTTCAAGCGCAGCGACGGCGTCACGGTCTATGCGCGCATCACGCTGCCCCTCGATTACAAGGATGGAACCCGCGTGTCCGCGGTCTTCTGGGACTACCCGCGCGAGTACGCAGGCGCCGAGGAATACACGCGCGAAGCCATCCGGGCGCGCAACCGGAACGCCCATACGCCCCTGAGCTTCCTGCGCTGGTCGGACCTCTGGATCACGCAGGGATACGCGCTCGTATACACGGATATCCCCATTCTCGGAAGGGGGAACCAGTTCAACGACTTCTACGTCACCCATCTTCTGGATTCCGTCTACGGCGCGATCCGCAAGCTCGATCAGATGGGCCTGATCGATGTGGATCGGCTGGGTCATGGAGGGCACAGCTACGGGGCGTTCACCACCGCCAACCTGCTGGCCCACTCGCCCTTCTTCAAGGCGGGCATAGCGGGCGACGGCGCTTACAACCGCACGCTGACGCCCATGACCTTCCAGTCGGAGCGGCGCTTTTTCTGGGAGGCGCAGACCACGTACACGCGCATGTCGCCCTTCTTTTACGCCGACCAGATCAACGCGCCCCTGCTGCTCTATCACGGCGCCGAGGACGACAATTCGGGGACTTTCGTCATCCAGTCCCAGCGCATGATGCAGGCGCTCACCGGGCTGGGCAAGAAGGCCGTGCTCTATATCTATCCCTTCGAGGCGCACAGCCCGCGGTGCAGGGAAACCTACCTCGACATCTGGGCGCGCTGGATCGAGTGGTTCGACACCTACGTCAAGAATGCGGGGCAGAAGGACGCCCGATAGCCATCGTCATGTCTCAAATGACCATCCTCAAGATCGTCGCCGTCGGCGTGCCGGCAACGGTCGCGGTGCTGGCGGTCCTGCTGGCATTCGGCTCCCTGCGCTGGCGGGCCGGCAGGCGCGAGTTGCGGGCGCGCATCGAAGCGGGCCGCATGCGGACAGGGCCGGAGGTCGTCGACTTCCGCGAGCTCGACGGGCTTCCGGCCGTGGTGCAGCGCTATTTCCGCACTGTTCTCGAGGATGGCCAGCCCGTCGTCGCCGCCGCGCGCGTGCGCCACAACGGCAGCTTCAACATGGGCGAAAGCTCGGACCGGTGGAAACCGTTCACCTCGGATCAGCTGGTGGTGATCCGGGCACCGGGCTTCGACTGGGACGCCCGGATCACGTTCGTGCCCGGCATGGCGGTGCGGGTGCACGACGCCTACGTCGCCGGCGAGGGAATCCTGTGCGCGGCCCTGCTCGGCCTGTTTCCTGTTGCCGACCTGCGCGGCACGCCGGAAGTCGCCGAGGGCGAGCTCATGCGCTTCCTGGCCGAGGCCGCATGGTATCCGACGGCTCTGCTTCCCGGCATGGGCGTGCGCTGGCAGGAGGTCGATGCGCGCTCGGCGCGCGCGACCCTGGCCGACGGTCCGACCTCGGTCACGCTGCTCTTCAGCTTCGGCCCGGACGGCTTGATCGAGACGGTGCGCGCCGCGGCCCGCGGCCGCACCTTGGGCGGCCGGGTCGTGCCCACGCCCTGGCAGGGACGTTTCTGGAATTATGAGCGCAGGGGCGGTATGCTTGTTCCGCTCGAAGGGGAGGTCGCCTGGCTGCCGCCCGAGGGCCCGAAGCCTTACTGGCGCGGCCGCATCGCTGCGATCGAATACGAGTTTGCCGGCTGAGCCGGATCCAAGGCCGAAAGTCCTGCAAGATAATGGAACGCTGAACAGGTAAAATGGGCTCCGGCAACGATCCCATCGACATCAAGACCCAGGAATCTGAGGAGCATCGCGATGGCCAGGATTCTCGTACTTTACTACAGCATGTACGGACACACGGAAGCCTTGGCGAAGGCCGTGGCGGAGGGCGCGCGCAGCGTCGCGGGCACCGAGGTCGTCATCAAGCGCGTGCCCGAACTCGTGCCGGAGGAAGTGGCACGCAAGGCCGGCGCCAAGCTCGACCAGGATGCGCCTATCGCCGCGGTGGACGAACTGGCCGACTACGACGCGATCATTTTCGGCACGCCGACACGATTCGGCAACATGGCCGCCCAGATGCGCAACTTCCTCGACCAGACCGGCGCGTTGTGGTTCAACGGCAAGCTGATCGGCAAGGTCGGCAGCGTTTTCACCTCCACCGCGACGCAGCACGGCGGGCACGAAACCACCATCACGTCCTTCCATACGACGCTGCTGCATCACGGCATGATCGTCGTCGGCGTGCCCTATTCCTGCCCCGAACTCATGAACATGAGCGAGATCACGGGCGGGTCGCCCTACGGCGCGGGGACCCTGGCAGGCGGCGACGGCAGCCGCCGGCCGTCGGAGAACGAGCTCGCCATCGCGCGCTTCCAGGGTAGTCACGTCGCCAGGATCGCCACGAAGCTCTCTGCATGAACCGCCGGCGACGCAGGCGGGAATACGTCGAATGGATCACCGAGGCCAAGAAGCCGGAGGCGAGGGTAAAGCGCCTGGCGAGGACCGTCGAGTGGCTGGCGCAGGGAAAGAGCCGGAACTGGAAGTAGGAGAGCAAACGAACGCGGGGGAACCGCCGCCCGGGAGAGATCATCGGACGGCGCTCTGCGGCGGCGCCGAAACAGCTATCTCGGAAATCGGGCAGCGGGCGCCGCGCAGGACCCTTGATAGGCCTTGAATCCGCGGCTGGTTAACCCTCGGGGTAAGACCTTTTCTATTTTCGCATTCGAAAAAGAGCTTGACTTGAGCAGATCTCTTGCTGTATGATAGCAGCAAGATGAAAATTGCACCCAAAGGCCCGGAGGCGGCGCAAATCCGCCAACGAAAATACCAACTCATTCGCCGGTACCAAATACCCGAGGATATTCTTCAGGGGTCTCTCTCGGTGCATCAGACGCGGCGCGGCAAACACAACTGACCTCGCGCACCGCAGCCTCATACTCCCGTCCCTGCTCCACGCGCTTGCGCACCTCGTCGACCAAACGCTTGGGAATATGCTGAACGTACTTGCGGCCGCCGGCCATATAGGTCAGCGACCACACCGGGTGCCCTTCTC